>NZ_CBVJ010000083.1 GCF_000513275.1 Paenibacillus gorillae
ATTAATCGGCTGCGATACACTCTCTCCAACTGGCCGATCGTGTCCTTATACTCGAACACGATTCTGGTGCCGGAGGCGGTAGTCTCCAAAATGCGACGGACATTGCCATTTGTATAGTGGTAGATCATCGTATAATGACTATAAATGCGATTGACAACCGCGTCTCCATGGAAAGCTGCTACAGCTTTGCGCATGGCATTGGTCAGCTTTGGATGAACAAGGCGGCAGGAAAGCACACACACGTACCGGTCCTGTTGACGTTCAAACGTCAACCATACCTTTTCCCTCCCTGCTACGTCTTCGAGAACCATCTCCTGATTGCCATTATCGAGTACCAGCACTTGAAGCTCAAGCTGTTGATCGTCGAAAAAACGGACAAATTGGAACATCTCATCAATCGTTAGCTGCAGTTTGGCGTTTACATACTCCGTGGCTAGCCGCTGAGCCATAAAATCTCCTCAATTCTTTGAGTTGCACCTTGTGAACGTATTGCATTCCTATAAAACTTCAAAGTCCGCCCAAGGATGGGAAGGCTGTTTAAGTTAGCTTAAGTATAGTATACGTGATTAGTGCGTTTTATTCCTGCCCTTCAGCCTCGATATTCCAGCGTATTTCTTAGAAAACCGGAAAAATCCGCGAAGAGGTTAACCTTTTTTAATAAATTCTCAACATTATGCTTGAAGATGCTGCGTTAGCTTCCTGATGTGCCAGTTGCTTCTGTAATGACGGCCCAAAGTTCATCTCGACCAAGTCCTGTGTCAGAGGAAAATTTGACGAAGCTATCACGCGGATCGACCTCAAGCGTTTCCTTGATCACTTTCAGATGCTTGTCCCATTTGCTTTTCGGAATTTTATCGGCCTTGGTCGCTACGATGCAAGTCGGAATGTTGAAATGCTTCAGCCAGTGGTACATCAGCACATCGTCCTTGGACGGCGCATGGCGAATGTCGATAATGAGCAATTGAAGCTTCAACTGCTCCCGGTCGCGGATATAGGTTTCAATCATTTGACCAAACTGCTCACGCTGCGTCTTGGATACTTTAGCATAGCCATAGCCCGGAAAATCGACGAAATAGACCATGTCATTCACCCGGTAATAGTTAAGCTGCTGGGTTTTGCCCGGCTGCGAGCTCGTTCTTGCCAAGTTTTTGCGCATAATCATTTTATTGATCAGCGACGATTTACCGACATTGGAACGCCCTGCCAGAGCGATCTCCGGCAAGGCGTCATCAGGGTATTGATGAGGCTGTACTGCACTTATAATAAAGTCTGCTTGTGTAATCTTCATAGTATCGGTGATCCTGCTTTCTCTTCCGTAGTAGCCGGCAGCAATGCATGCTGGAGAACTTCGTCCATATGGGCGACTGGAACAAAAGTCAGCTCGCTTCGCACGCTGTCCGGAATATCGCGCAGATCCCGCTCATTTTCTTTTGGCATAAGCACTTTAGTGATACCTGCGCGATGAGCCGCAAGCGACTTTTCCTTCAAACCGCCAATCGGCAGCACGCGGCCGCGAAGCGTAATCTCGCCCGTCATCGCGACTTCCTTCGATACCCGGCGTCCAGTTAAAGCGGAAATAAGCGCCGTTGCCATCGTAATGCCTGCCGAAGGGCCATCCTTCGGAATCGCTCCTTCAGGAATATGAATATGAATATCGTTCTTCTCATGAAAGCTCGGATCGATATTCAATTCCAGCGATTTCGAGCGGGTAAAACTGAATGCGGCTTGCGCCGATTCTTTCATCACATCGCCCAGCTTGCCTGTCAGCGTCAGCTTGCCGCTGCCTGGCATGACTGTAACCTCGATGACGAGCGTATCGCCGCCAACCTCGGTCCATGCAAGCCCTGTTACCGCACCAACCTGATCCTCAAGTTCAGCCATTCCATACCGGAATCTAGCTGGGCCCAGCCATTCCTTGAGCAGTTCCTCGTCAACGATGAGAGTTGGTGTCAATGCTGCAGCGTCCTCCTCAGAGGAGCCGAATGCCGCATCGAGTGTATTCAACGTCGGATCATCCTGTTCAAGCTCGGCAGCCCCAGCCCCATCGGCTTCCACAACCGTTGAACGATCTTGGCTTCCATTCGCCACGATATGCTTAGCTGCTTTGCGGCAAAGCGCTGCGATTTGCTGCTCCAAATTCCGCACGCCGGACTCCCTCGTATACTCGCGAATGAGCTGCAGCAGCACATCTTCGCCCACTTCGAGCTGAGCTTCTGTCAGACCGTGCTCCCTCTTCTGCTTAGGCAGCAAGTAGCGGCTGGCGATTTGAAGCTTTTCGAGTTCCGTGTAGCCAGGAATATAGAGGACTTCCATCCGGTCCAGAAGCGGACGCGGAATGTTTTGCATCACATTGGCCGTTGTAATAAACATAACGTTGGATAAGTCAAAAGGCACTTCGACAAAATGGTCGCTGAACGTGCTGTTCTGCTCAGGGTCCAGCACCTCAAGCAGTGCTGAAGACGGGTCGCCGCGGAAATCCATCGCCATCTTGTCAATCTCATCGAGTAAAAAGACCGGATTAAGCGAGCCTGCCGTTTTCATGCCTTGAATGATGCGGCCCGGCATTGCGCCGACATAAGTTCTGCGATGTCCGCGAATTTCCGCTTCATCGCGCACGCCGCCCAGAGAAATCCGGACGAACTTGCGGTCAAGCGATTTTGCAATCGAACGGGCAAGTGAAGTTTTGCCCACCCCTGGCGGTCCGACCAGACAAAGAATCGGGCCTTTCATTTTGCGGACAAGCTGCTGTACCGCCAAATATTCCAGCACCCGCTCCTTCGGCTTTTCCAAGCCGTAATGATCGTTGTTCAGAATCTCTTCCGCTTTGGCGAGACTGAGATCATCCTCCGTCAGCTTGTTCCAAGGCAAAGCCAGCAGCCAGTCGATATAATTGCGGATAACACCGCCTTCTGCAGAGCTTGCCGGCATTTTTTCCAGCCGATCGATTTCTTTCTCGATCTTCTCCTTTACCGGCTCCGGAACGCCCGCTTCAGCAAGCTGGTTTCGCAGCTCCTCGACTTCTCCGGCTCTTCCTTCCTTCTCGCCAAGCTCTTTCTGAATGGCCTTCATTTGCTCACGCAAATAGTATTCCTTCTGCGTCTTCTCCATCTGCTTCTTCACGCGCTGGCTGATCTTGCGTTCCAGCTCCAGCACCTCGCGCTCGTTGTTCAGCAGATCGAGCAGCCGCTCCAGCCGTTCGCGAACGTCTACCGTCTCCAATATATCCTGTTTATCTTTAATCTTTAAGGATAGATGGCTCGTAATGACGTCGGCCAAACGGCCCGGCTCGTCAATGTCGGATACAGCTGCATGCGTCTCCGGCGTAACCTTCTTCGATAACGAAATATAATGCTCGAATTGGCTGAGTACGGAACGCATGAGCGCATCCACTTCCGGATCATCCGTCTCCTGCTCCGGCAATTCTTTGACCGACACCTCGTAAAATTCGTCATTCGCAACATAATCGACGATCTCTGCGCGGCTTACCCCTTCTACCAGCACCCGGATCGTACCGTTTGGCAGCTTCAACATTTGACGCACACGAGCTATCGTTCCGATTCGGTAAATATCCTCTTCGGTTGGCTCCTCGATATTGACTTCGGATTGCGAACAAAGCAAAATCATATGATCGTCAATCATCGACTTTTCCAGCGCCCGCACCGATTTATCTCTGCCTACATCCAGATGGAGCACCATGCTGGGATATACGAGCAATCCCCTTAATGGGAGCAAGGGCAGTCGACGGGTTTTCGTTTTAGCGGATCCCAAACCAGCACCTCCAAAAATTCTGTCTACCCTATTTTATCATTCCGCGGAATCCGCCTGCAAATAGGGAACGCCCGTCGGGATAAAAAGGTCTGTTGCAACATGCGCTTCCACATCTTCGACGGTCGTCTCTCCAACCGGGAATACGTACTTGAACACTTCATCCACACGGTCGACCGGAATGACCTTCAAGCCTTGCAAATCAGCGAAAATCGCCTGCCAGTTCTCCCGCGGAATAATGACCGTGTCGGCCCCAGCCTGAAATGCAGCCTCTACCTTCGCCAATACACCGCCTACTGGCTTCACATTGCCATGGATGCCAACCTCACCGGTCATCGCCAGCTTATTGTCAATCGGAATTTCCCGGATTGCCGATGCAATGGCCGTCGCCATCGCAATACCGGCGGAAGGTCCATCGATCGGCGTGCCGCCTGGGAAGTTGATATGCAGATCATAATCCTGCGGTTTCAAGCCATAACGGCGAAGCATCGTCAGCACATTCTCCACAGAACCCTTCGCCATGCTTTTCCGGCGCAGCGTTCTTGTGCCTCCGCCCAGCTCTTCTTCATCTACAACACCTGTAATTGTAAATTGACCGCGGCCGGAAGGGGCAGCGATTGCGCTGACCTCGATTTCAAGCAGTGTCCCCATATTCGGTCCGTACACGGCAAGCCCATTGACGAAGCCGATTTGCGGCGCATTCGGCACCTTACGATCCGGACGCGGCGGAATTTGGCTGCTGTTGACAACCCATTCCACATCAGCTGCTGTGATGGAATCACGCTTCTCGGACAGGGCTACACCAGCCGCAAGTTGAATAACATTTACAGCTTCCCGCCCGTTTGTCGCATAGCGCTCCACAACCGCAACTGCTTCCGGGCAAGGCGCAAAGCCGATTTTCTTCACCGCGTTTTGCGCGATCAGCGAAATCTCTCCAGGCAGGAGCGGGCGGAAGAACACCTCCATGCAGCGAGAGCGAATCGCTGGCGGCAAATCTTGCGGCGATCTAGTCGTTGCGCCAACAAGCCGGAAGTCAGCAGGCAAGCCGTTTTGGAAAATATCGTGAATGTAGATCGGAATATTCGCATCTTCCGAATTGTAATAAGCGCTCTCCAGAAATACTTTACGATCCTCCAGTACTTTTAACAGCTTATTCATTTGCACCGGATGCAATTCCCCGATTTCATCAATAAAGAGAATACCGCCATGCGCCTTCGTAACAGCGCCCGGCTTCGGCTGCGGGATGCCTGCGACACCCATCGCCCCGGCTCCCTGATAGATCGGATCATGGACTGAACCGATCAGCGGATCGGCAATGCCCCGCTCGTCAAAGCGGGCTGTCGTCGCATCGATTTCAGTAAATTTGGCTTCCTGCAGAAACGGAGAGGTCGGATTTTTCTTCGCTTCTTCCAGCACAACGCGAGCCGCTGCCGTCTTCCCGACGCCCGGAGGCCCGTATATAATGACATGCTGCGGATTGGCGCTGCACAATGCAGCCTTAAGCGCGCGCAATCCGTCCACTTGCCCGACGATATCCTGCATCGCTTGCGGACGAGTCTTCTCAGCAAGCGGCTTCGTCAGCGAGATGGAGCGAAGCTTTCTGAGCTTATCCATCTCCTTGCGCGATTCCCGGTCAACCGCTGAACGATTCGTTTTCTGGTTCCGTAGTAAATTCCAGAAATATAGCCCAATAACGACAGCAAAAAAACTTGAATCAACATCAATACAATACTTAAATTCATCGATTATCCGCTCCTCATAAAAAAGCTTTCCTGTGCACGACGGCAATAGAGTTCGTAATTGCTAGTATTGCCTCCTCTATCCGGGAATAACCGCCAGCGCCATTTTTTCCTTTTATGAAAACGAATAACTTGATTTTGCAAAAAAGAGACGTTCTCCTTCATCCGAAGATGACAGCAGAACGCCTCTCTCATGGATTAAGCGTGCGTATGATGCTTGCGGCCAGGAATTTCGCCCGTTTCCTCAAACACGCGCACAATCTCATCGATTTCTTTTTTCAATTCATTCAGCAGCTCCGCTTCCGGCACTTTACGGATCATTTCTCCGTAACGGAAAAGCATACCCTCGCCTCGCGCGCCGGCGATGCCGATGTCCGCCTCCCGGGCTTCGCCAGGACCGTTAACCGCACAGCCAAGAACAGAAACTTTGATCGGCACTTTGATTTTGGAGATATACTCCTCAACCTCATTGGCAATCGAGAACAGATCGATATCCAGACGGCCGCAGGTTGGGCAGGAAACAAGCGTTGCCGCGTTCGTTATCAGCCCAAACGTCTTGAGCAGCTCGCGCGCAACCTTAACTTCCTCAACCGGGTCTGCACTAAGGCTGATCCGAACCGTATTACCAATGCCGAGCGCCAGCAAAGCACCAATGCCTGCCGAGCTCTTGATCGTACCGGTATGAAGTGTGCCAGCTTCCGTGATGCCGAGGTGAAGCGGATACTTGATTTGCTTGGCAGCCATGCTGTAAGCGGCAATCGCCATCGGTACGTCAGAAGCTTTCAGTGACACGATAATATCGTGGAAGTCCAGCTCTTCAAGGATGCCAATATGGAACAATGCGCTCTCTACCATTGCTTCCGGAGTCGGATAACCGTATTTCTCCAGCAAATGATTTTCCAGCGAGCCTGCATTTACGCCGATCCGAATCGGAATGCCGCGTTCCTTGCAAGCCTTAACAACTGCTTCGACCTTCTCGCGGCGGCCGATGTTGCCGGGATTGATACGCACTTTATCGATGCCGTTCTCAATGGCGGCAAGAGCAAGCCGGTAATCGAAATGAATGTCCGCAACGAGCGGTATATGAATCCGTTTCTTAATTTCCTTAATGGCTTCCGCTGCTTCCTTATTGTTTACCGTTACCCGGACAATCTGGCAGCCGGCTTCCTCAAGACGAAGAATCTCGGCGACCGTCGCCTCAACGTCAGCGGTCTTGGTCGTACACATGCTCTGGATGATGACTTCGTCGCTGCCGCCAATCGTCAAGTTACCGACTTTGACCGGCACCGTATCTTTACGCGTATACATCATTGATCTCTCCCATGAACGTCAAATTCCACCCTAAAGCGTTAATTACCAGCGGCATATGCCGCGCGCCTAGGGTGGACTTTTGACGGTAATGATTGTAGATTAGGCGCTTTCTTCCTTCTTCTTGCCTTTTTTGGCGGATAGCTCAGGCATGATTTTGTCCTGTACCGATTTCTCAGTAATGAGACAAGTGCTCACGTCGTCGCGGGAAGGCACCTCGTACATCACTTCAAGCATAATGCCCTCGATGATCGCACGCAAGCCACGAGCGCCGGTATTCCGCTTAATCGCTTCTTTCGCGATTGCTTCAAGCGCGGCTGGCTCGAAATCAAGCTTAACGTTGTCCATCTCCAGCAGTTTTTGATATTGCTTCACGAGCGCGTTTTTCGGTTCGGAGAGAATGCGCATGAGCGCTTCCTCGTCAAGCGGCTCCAGCGTAGAGATAACTGGAAGACGGCCGACGAATTCCGGAATAAGACCGAATTTCAGCAGATCCTCAGGCAGTACCATCGACAGGTATTCACCTGGCTTCAGATCTTTCGTCAACTCGCCGTTCGAGCTAAAGCCGATAACTTTTTTACCAATACGGCGTTTGATCAGCTGCTCCAGCCCGTCGAACGCGCCGCCGCAGATGAACAAAATGTTCGTCGTATCGATTTGAATAAACTCTTGATGCGGATGCTTACGCCCGCCTTGCGGAGGAACCGAGGCAACCGTACCTTCGAGAATTTTGAGCAGCGCTTGCTGCACGCCTTCGCCCGAAACGTCGCGGGTAATCGAAGGGTTCTCGGATTTGCGGGCTACTTTATCGATCTCGTCAATATAAATAATGCCGCGTTCCGCTTTCTCCACATCGTAATCAGCAGCTTGAATCAGCTTGAGCAAAATGTTCTCAACGTCCTCGCCGACATAGCCGGCTTCCGTGAGCGATGTCGCGTCTGCAATCGCAAACGGCACGTTCAAAATTTTGGCCATCGTCTGTGCAAGAAGCGTCTTACCAGAGCCCGTAGGACCTACGAGCAAGATGTTGCTCTTTTGAAGCTCAACGTCTTCAATTTTGCTTCCGGAGTTAACGCGTTTGTAATGATTATATACTGCTACAGACAGCGATTTCTTCGCAAATTCCTGACCGATTACATACGAATCCAGAATGGCGCGGATGTCCTTCGGCTTCGGAATATCTTTCAGATCAAGCTCTTCCTCATGGCCGAGTTCCTCTTCCACGATTTCCGTGCAAAGCTCGATACATTCATCGCATATATATACGCCGGGACCGGCAACCAACTTGCGTACTTGCTCCTGCGATTTGCCGCAGAACGAGCATTTCAATTGGCCCTTTTCGTCATTGAATTTAAACATGGTATCACCCCTTCAATTAAATCGATACCGGAGATGTAATCACCTTGTCGATCAAACCGTAATTCAACGCTTCCTCTGCGCTCAAAAAGTTGTCGCGATCGGTATCGCGTTCGATTTTTTCGTACGGCTGGCCGGTACGCTCTACATAAATTTGGTTCAGCTTTTCTTTCGTTTTCAAAATCCAGTCAGCGTGAATTTTAATATCCGACGCTTGACCGCGAACGCCGCCGAGCGGCTGGTGGATCATAACTTCCGCATTCGGAAGCGCAAAACGTTTGCCTTTGGCGCCTGCAGTCAACAGCAGGGAGCCCATGCTTGCCGCCATGCCCATGCAAATCGTCGACACGTCCGGCTTAATATATTGCATCGTATCAAAAATGCCCATGCCGGCTGTTACACTGCCGCCCGGGGAATTAATGTACAGATGAATGTCTTTCTCTGGGTCGTCGGCCGCCAGGAAAAGCAGCTGCGCGATAATGGAGTTTGCTACGTCATCATCAATGGCGCTCCCGAGAAAAATAATGCGGTCCTTCAACAGACGCGAGTAAATATCGTATGACCGTTCCCCGCGATTTGTTTGTTCGACTACGATCGGTACCAGATTCATGCGACCAACCTCTTTTCGTTTTATGACTTTTTAAACAAAGCTATTGTAACACGTTGGAGAGGCAATGTCATTTTTCCAATACTACAGTATACGGCACTGCGCGCTCGATATGTACGGAGAACAATCTCCATTTCAACCACAATATGTTATGTAGGGTGAAAATAAGGCACGAATCTTATAATGATCACGTGCCTTATCCTCTTTAAAACTTATATTCAGTTAAGCTTCAGCTGTGATTGGCTTAAGCCGTTTTGCTGTTATCAAGCAGCAATTTGATTGTTTTGCGCAGTTCAACATCTTCTTTCAAGCTGTCAAGGCTGCCGTTTTGAGCGAAAATCGTACGCAGCTCTTCCGCAGGGCGGTTGTAAGCTGTCGACAGGTTTTCAAGCTCTTCCGTTACGTCAGCATCCGTTGCTTCGATGCCTTCCGCTTTCGCGATTGCGCTCAGAACAAGGTTGTTGCGAACGCGTTTCTCAGCGTCGGAACGCATTTGCTCACGCAATACGGACTCGTCTTGGCCGGAGAACTGGTAGTACAGATCCATGTTCATGCCTTGCATGCGAAGACGGTTTTCGAAGTCTTTCAGCATGAAGTCAACTTCCGTTACGATCATCGGTTCAGGAATTTCCACTTCAGCCAGCTCGGAAGCTTTTGCAACGACCGCGTTCTCGCGAGCTTGCTCCGCTTCTTTGGACTTGCTTTCTTTCAGCTTAACGATCAGGTCCTGCTTGTACTCTTCAAGCGTGTCGAACTCGCTAACGTCTTTGGCGAACTCGTCGTCAAGAGCTGGCAATGTTTTGCGCTTGATTTCATGCAGCTTCACTTTGAACACAGCAGCTTTGCCGGCCAGGTTTTCTGCATGGTACGCTTCAGGGAACGTTACTTCAACGTCTTTGAAGTCGCCGATTTGCATGCCGATGATTTGATCCTCGAAGCCTGGGATGAACGAGCCTGAACCCAGCTCCAGCGAATAACCTTCGCTTTGGCCGCCTTCGAACTGCTCGCCGTCTACATAGCCGTCGAAATCGATAACTGTCATGTCGCCAGTTTCTGCAGCGCCTTCGTCCACTACGGAAAGCTCCGCATGACGTTGTTGCAGACGCTCCAGCTCTTCATTCACTTCTTCGTCGCCAATCGTTACTTCAGTGGACGGTACTTCCAGACCTTTGTACTCGCCAAGCTGAACTTCAGGACGAACGATTACTTTTGCTTTAAACTTGAACGTTTCGCCTTTAGCGAACTGCTCCACGTCGATTTCCGGACGGTCGACAGGCTGCAGGTTGTTCTCGCTAACTGCTTCGGAATATGCGTCCGGAAGCAAGATGTCAATGGCGTCTTGGTACAAGCTCTCCACGCCGAAACGGGATTCGAAAATGCCGCGCGGCACTTTGCCTTTACGGAAGCCCGGTACATTGACCTTTTGAACTACTTTTTTGAATGCTTGGTCAAGTGCAGTAGCGACACGCTCTGCTCCAACCTCAACGTCGATAGAAACGACGTTCTTGTCTATTTTTTCCCAAGTTGCTTTCATTTTATGCTTTCCCCTCCAAAATACGGTTGCGTCCTAAATTTTCACGTTTCATAAACCATTCTATTATAAACAAGATGAGCCTGCATTTCAAGGCTGAGGATTATCTTCATCCGACCGCTGCAATACAGCAACCTGCCGAAGCGCCCTGCAGGCTTGCTCGTACCTGAATCGGAGCGATTCGGTAATGCCATAAACTTCCCGGATGTCGTCGTCGTTTGCAGTCCCGTAAACCGTCAGCAACAGCGTCAGATGCAGGGCTGCCGCGCAGCAATCGACCGTATCGTCTTCCTCGCGGAGCATCCAAGTGTATGCCGACGTTCCGTATAGAAACTGCAGGCTTTCCTTCCACAGCTCCCTGGCAAAATGCGGCAGTGTCGGGTCCTCGGACTCCGTCACTTGCTCTACACGCTCCAAGATGCGGCCGATCGGCTGCGGAAAATCGTCAATGGAAAGCGGTGTAGATTCAATATCCAGCTCCGCCATCTCGCCCATCCGATTCAGCAGCAGCATACCCGTTGCCTCACGCTTGCGGAGACATTGCAGCGCTTTGAACTGCAAAATGGGATGCAGGTCCGTCGTATTGGAAAGCCAATCAACGATGGCCGTGTCCACTTCAGGATCTTGAATATAAGCTGCCCGTTCAAGCGCCAATACTTGCTGATCCAGCATCGGATGATGCTCCATAATATAAAGGACTTGCTTAATGTACGCTTCATCCTGGGCTGGCGGATTCAGCATTTGCTCGCGGAGTACCCGCTCCTCTTCTGCCCCATCCGTATTAGCAGCTCCAGCGGAATCGTTCCCGTCCCCTTCCTCAGGGAACGCCATCTCCAGCCAAGTGAGCAGACTGCCCCATTCTTCATAGTGGCGTGCGTCTTCCCCCTTGCATTGAAGCAGGAAACGCAGCAGCCGCTTTGCCTCTCCATACTGTTCGGACTCCAGCATGCGCGTCAGCTGAATTTGGTAATGGTCCAGCATTTTCGGGAAGAGATAGACGTTGTCTTTACTATCATTATGTATATCGTTGTGAGTCGTTATGGTACCACCGCCTTATCGGTCCAGCCTTGTCTATCATCAGTCGATGCCCTGCGTTCGATTATACCACGTTCATGCCCAATTAAGAAACGGCGAAGCAAAAGGCGGTAAAGCGGATAAGACGAGGCTTGCCGCTTAGCTGCGGGCACAGGAACATGGGCTAGTGTCGGGCATGAAAGATTCTAATATTTATATCGGCCGGACATCGGCTAAAGTTTTTAACTTGATTTTTTTATTTGCCATATGCTATATTTACCAAGCGCATTTTTTTGCGGGTGTAGTTCAATGGCAGAATGCCAGCTTCCCAAGCTTGAGGCGTGGGTTCGATTCCCATCACCCGCTCCAAATTTTTTCTGAAATTAGCTATTGCCAAAACATGAAAGTGCATGCTATAATCTTTCTTATGTGTCCCAGTAGCTCAGCTGGATAGAGCAACGCCCTTCTAAGGCGTCGGTCGGGGGTTCGAATCCCTCCTGGGACGCCATTTCGTCTAAAATATACAAATGAGATAAATATGAAACCCCTAAAATCCTGATAATATCAAGGTTTTAGGGGTTTCCTTTATGCTTGCTAATATGAAAAAAAAACGATAAAAACTAAATTTGTTTACACATTTTTTACACACGCCCCCTCAAACATTTAAGTTTTATCCATTTGATTATTTCTCAACACACAAGTAAAGACGACGCATATTAGTTGATTAACCTACAACGCACCAGCTTCTCTAGAGGCTGGTGCGTTTTTGCATACATTCTCCTTATTCATCTAAACTACAGAATCCCCATACCCTCTATCACATGCTTCGTTTCATCCGTCCCGCGCTCGTAGAGAAAGCGGTAAATTTGCCGAAGTATGTCGTCATAGCCGCCGTTCATAATTGAATCATCATTCATCGCAATCGCCACCTGCAGAAAGTGGGAGGTTTGCGCCTCATCCATACTGGATAAATCGCTGAACAGCTGCTTCAATTGATCTGCTTCTTCTTCGCTTGCCGTAATAACAAGCTCGTAGGCTGCGGCTTCCTGGTCCGTCAACACTTGTCCAGCCTGAACGGATACGTAAAATGTTTTACGTTCTTCCTCTGCGTTATCTCCGTCATTCATTCTATGTTGTCATCTCCTTATTCCCGATATTGTCTATTTTGAACTGGGGGATTACCACCGTTAGCTTCCCTTTCGGACAGACATTTTATCCCTTTTTTCAGCATATACCTATTATTATCGCTATTGGACCCAGCAGAAGAGAAAGGAATGAGAACATAATGTGCGGAATAACAGGCTGGATCGATTGGACCCGCGATCTAACCCAAGACAGCAATAGTCTGGAACGCATGACAGAGACGTTGTCCTTGCGGGGACCAGACGCATCAGGCACTTGGATATCGGCCCATTGCGCGCTTGGTCATCGGCGTCTCAGCGTCATTGACCCGGAGAACGGCGCCCAGCCTATGATCAGGCATTCAGGGGATGACACCTACGTAGTCGTCTATAACGGAGAGCTATATAATGCGCTGGAATTGCGCAAGGAACTGGAAAGCAGAGGACGCAGCTTCACCACGACCTGCGATACAGAGGTGCTGCTCATCGCCTTCATCGAGTGGGGAAAAAGTTGCGTGGAGCGTTTTAACGGTATTTTCGCTTTCGCCATCTGGGATGTTACGGAGCAGGAGCTGTTCCTTGCCCGAGACCGCCTAGGCGTCAAGCCGCTGTTCTATAGCACGGCAGAAGGCCTGTTCCTCTTCGGTTCCGAGCCGAAGGCTATTCTTGCCCACCCTGCCGTAAAAGCAGAGGTTGGAGCAGAAGGCTTGGCAGAGATTTTCATACTTGGGCCTGCCCGGACGCCCGGCCAAGGCGTCTATAAGCAGCTTACGGAGCTGCTTCCGGGACAATGCATGACCGTCAACCGGGAAGGGCTGCGGAAAACGAAATATTGGAGCTTGGAGAGCCATCCCCATGACGAGGATGTTGCAGCTACGGCGGAGCATGTTCGCGAGCTTCTAAAAGATACAACGGAGCGGCAGCTCGTATCGGACGTGCCAGTGTGCACGCTGCTCTCCGGCGGATTGGATTCCAGCGCGCTTACGACGCTAGCCGTCCGCTATTACGAGCAGACCGGCCAAGGCAATGTCCATACCTATTCGGTCGATTATCAGGATAACGACAAGCATTTTAAGGCGCACGCGTTTCAGCCGAACAGCGATGCGCCGTGGATCGAGCGAATGACGACTCATCTCGGCACCATTCATCATCCGATCACATTCGATACGCCGGAGCTCGTCGCTGCACTTCGTGATGCTACATTCGCCCGCGATTTGCCTGGTATGGCGGATGTCGACGCTTCTTTGCTGCTGTTTTGCCGCGAGATTAAAAAAGGAGCAACAGTAGCCATATCAGGTGAAGCAGCCGATGAGATATTTGGCGGCTATCCTTGGTTCCACCGTGAGGAAGCGCTGAACGCCTCCACCTTCCCTTGGTCGCTTGCCTCCTCGATGCGTGCTGATCTGCTCGCACCGGACGTAGCGGATTGGATTAAACCGCTTGACTATATCGGGGATCGTTATTCGCAAGCGATCGCGGAAGTGCCTCATCTGGACGGAGAATCCGAGCAAGTACGACGCATGCGGCAAATGTCTTATTTGAACATTACACGTTTCATGCCGACGCTGCTGGACCGGAAAGACCGGATGAGCATGGCCGCCGGACTGGAGGTGCGCGTACCGTTCTGCGATCACCGTCTGGTGCAATATGTGTGGAACATCCCTTGGGAGATTAAAACTTCGGGAGATCGCGAGAAAGGCATTTTACGTAAAGCATTGAAAGGCGTCCTCCCGGATGATGTGCTGACGCGCAAAAAAAGCCCGTATCCCAAGACGCATAACCCCAACTATCTGGCCGCCGTCAAGGGACTTCTGCTTGACGTGCTAAACGATTCGTCCTCGCCAATTTTGTCTCTGATCAACGTAGCCAAAGTAAGGGAAATTGCTGATTCGGCAACAGCAAGCTCAAATATTCCGTGGTTTGGACAATTAATGTCCGGCCCGCAGCTGTTTGCTTATTTGTATCAGGTCAACCTGTGGCTCAAGGAATATGGCGTTTCGATTAAGTAAAATAAAAAGAGGCCGATCACAGTTTATAAGACTGCGGCCGGCCTCTTTTTCAGAAATAAAGCAAGACTCCCTTAATGTTAATTCAGCTTCTCTAGCAGTTGCTCCAACGCATGGCCCCGATGGCTGATACGCTGCTTTTCTTCCTTCGATAGCTCAGCCATCGCACGCCCAAGCTGCGGCAGCCAAAACAACGGATCGTAACCAAAGCCGCCTTCGCCGCGCGGACGATCGGCAATATAGCCGTCCACCGTTCCTTCCGCTTCTACGAACTCTCCTGTAGAAGGATCGTATAGCGCCAACACGCATACAAATTGCGCTTCGCTGAGCAGTCTCGTCCCGTCTGCCAAAGCTTCAGCTGCATCCGCACCTTCCAGCTTAGCCAGCTCTACAAGCAGCTTGGCATTATTGTCGCTGTCAGTTGCACCTTCGCCTGCATATCTCGCCGAATACACACCAGGAGCACCGCCCAGCGACTTAACACGCAATCCGGAATCATCGGCAAGTACGGGAACCTGGAATGCGTCGCCTGCCGCTTTCGCCTTTATGCGGGCATTTGCAGCAAACGTGTCTCCATCCTCCACAATATCTGGAAAAGCCGGATAATCGTTAAGGCTTGCCACTTCCTTGCCAATTTTGCTGAGCGCATGAGCGAATTCCTTCACTTTGCCTTCGTTTTTCGTAGCAATCAGAATACGCTTGCCGGATAGTTCCTTCACGCTATGAGCCTCCCCCGATACGGCCCGCATCTTCGCCCAGCGCCTCACGCTGATACCCGATTAGACGCCCAATGCCGCCTTCCGCCAGCTCCAACAGCTCGTTAAGCTCGCTGCGCGAGAACGGCTCTTCTTCTCCCGTTCCTTGCACCTCGACAAACTTGCCGTTGCCAGTCATGACGACGTTCATATCGACCTTGGCTTTCGAATCTTCATCATAATTCAGATCCAGCAAGGCTCTCTCTTGGATAACGCCGACACTGACAGATGCCAAATAGTCCGTAATCGGATATTTTGCAAACGTTGTCGTCTTCGCCAGCTTATTAACAGCCAGACACAAAGCTACGAATGAACCGGTAATCGAAGTCGTTCTCGTACCGCCATCTGCTTGAATCACGTCGCAATCCAGCGTAATCGTCCGCTCGCCGAGCGCTTGAAGATCAACCACAGAGCGCAAAGCGCGGCCAATCAGCCGTTGAATTTCCATCGTCCGGCCTGTCAGCTTGCCTCTTGCCGCTTCCCGTTGATTACGAGAATGGGTCGCACGCGGCAGCATGGAATATTCCGCTGTAATCCAGCCCTTGCCTTGGCCTTTCATAAAGGGCGGAACCCGCTCCTCGACACTTGCCGTGCAAATGACTTTCGTCTCTCCCACTTCAATAAGTACGGAGCCTTCCGCATATTTGTTAACGCCGGTCGTAATCGTCACCGGACGCAGCTCGCTTGGTTGGCGGCCATCAGTTCTCATTGTTACATCCTCCTGAATCTTTCGTTCTTCTGTCTGCGATCGCATCGCATTACTATGTAAGGTTCGCAGCTATCGTTACAATCCTTCCTATTTTACCAAAGGCTCATACGAAAAGCACCCTTGAAGCCATTTCATTTTTTAAAAATACCGCATTGTCCTGCTGCCAGTCCATAAAAAAAGAGGAGAGCTTCTGCAGCTCCCCCCTACTTACACTTCATTACGGTTCAATTAGCTCTTAATCGCATTGACATGGTGTGGACGTGTCACCGGCTCGGTGTAGGAATTGTTCTTATCGTCAATGACGTTGGATTCTCCGTTAAGCAAAATTTGCACTTTGGATGCCTTCGTATTTTCCGTGAGGGACAGGACGACCGCTTGCAGCATTTCTTCCGGTGCAGCTTGGCCTTCTTCGTAAGCAGGATCTTGGAGATCGACGGTTACCGTGTCGTCCTTTTGAACAATACTATTAACCTTGACGTCATTGGTAATGACGCTGGTCAGCTCTTTTTTATTCAACGGCCCGGAAATAAGCTGTTCCATGGCAGCGTCAGCCAGCTTCTCAGGACGAGCGATCAAGCGCGTAACCGGCACATAATATTGCTCGTCATGCGACGTTTGCGAAGAGAAGTACAATGTAACCGGAGTCGAGTTGGCATAGTTGACGCCGTCAGCAGCTTCGAGGTTAATCCCTACTGCTCGTGTCAGCGGCTCGTCTAACGGGAAACCGTCAACCGGCATTTCTTGCAGCTTTTCACCCTCCGACAATAATTCAACGCCTTCGATGCCTGGCATAGCCGTGAGAGTCCATGTAATCGCCTCTAAGATGGAGCGCTCTTCCGTATTGGTGTAGCTATTGAAAGCTTCGGAGAAATCAACGATCGCCAGCTTGTTTTCGACTTTGAATGATTTAACTTGCGTTCCTTGCGGGAGAACGGCCTTGAAGTCTTCCGGAAGCTGGCTGGCATACGACCCGCCGTCCACCATCATTTCCAGCGCTTTTTGCCCTGGCTGCTCGTTTTTGCCAAACGTCGTTTGCAGCGCTACTGGCGCCAAGTAACCGTTCCTGTCCTTCAGGTAGACCGTCATCTGAGTAGCGTCACCTTGGCCAGGCTGCTGAGCCTGTCCAGTATTAGCACCATCTACGTTGCTCGTTTCGTTCGTCCGTGGGGGATCAATCTCCCCATTCGTTTTTTTCGAGAACAATCCACAGCCTGTCACCAAAATCGGCAATACCAGTAAACCGCCGATTGCGGCGCGTCGAATCCATCGTGTTTGAACCATATTAACCTTTCCTCCCCAATCGATTATTGCCTCGCGGCTTTTTACATTTGCTTATTTGTAGTACTATGTATACGAGCCCTTCCCTGATTTAGACCAGTTTTGTCCACAAAATGATGAGGGGGTAATGTGATGTTTACACCAAATCCTTATAGCTTGAACAGCCGCAAGGTCGCAGAGGCTACAGATGAGTGGCTTGCGAAGCGCGGCGTATCCAAAACGCAAATCGGACAACTTGTCCATTTTTTACAAAAAGACTATTTCCCTGACCTTTCGCTGGACGAATGCATCGTGCATGTTGATGCGGTATTATCCAAACGCGAGGTGCAAAATGCGGTGCTGACCGGCATTCAGCTCGACGTGCTGGCCGAAGAAGGCAAGCTCATCTCGCCGCTTCAGGAGATGATTAAAAACGATGAAGGTCTGTATGGCTGCGATGAAATACTCGCACTTTCCATCGTCAACGTTTACGGCAGCATCGGCTTTACCAACTTCGGCTATATCGACAAGCTTAAGCCCGGTATATTGAAAAAGCTGAATGAGAAAAATCGGCGAGCATACGCATACTTTTCTCGATGATATCGTCGGCGCAATCGCCGCTTCAGCAGCAAGCCGGATCGCTCACCGCAAGCAAGCGGAACGCGAGGCGAGTACTGATCTGCCTCTTGATTAACCGTTGTAAAACAAAAGCCTGCCGCATCGAATGCGGCAGGCTTTTGTTTTAAGCTGATTGAGCTGTAGAGATGTAGAGATCACTATTTCCTGCTCCTGAATTTTAAACTGCAAGTAGCTTAGAGGTAGCTGCAACTGAATCAAAATGTAAAAGTGCAGGTTGTCAGCTGATTTTTCGACGAATTATCGCATCAAAATGCAAATGTGCAGGTTGATCGGGCTAAAAAGCCTCTAAAGCGTGCAAACGGGTGATTTCAACTGCACTTTTGCATTTTTGAAGGCTTTTTGAGAGCTTTTGAGCCTAAACAAAATGCACATTTGCATTTTGTTTCTCGTCCGGCTGCGTAGGGCGGTGAGCGGGAAAGTGACTACAAAAATCGATAAGGACGATACTGATTGCTGCCGGTATGCTTGGTCATTTTGACAGGCTCTTTGTTCGAGTACACGATAATGTGATCCTGATTCATTCCGTATTTGCCGTCCAGCATCGTGTAGCTGGAAGTTCCGTCAGTCCGGTGAACGACGATGAAATAGTTCTCATTTGCGGTCGCCAGCCGCGCTAGCTTAACGATTGCTTTGGGGTTCAGTTTTGTTGCAGAAGCCAGCTCAGTCTCCATTACATAGGGTGGAATGACGTAGACCTCATCAGCGTCCTGAAGTGCAAAACTAACTATCTCCTTGTCACTCAGACCGTTGATCGACTTTTCGACGACTTGCCGGATTTCCTTGTTCTCCGTTAGACGCTCCGAGTTCGGGAATGGCGCTGCAACCAGCGCCGCCACTAAAGCAATAAATGCTGCAAAATAAACAAGCTGACTTTTTCTCATGGTATATCTCCCTTGCTTCGAATGAATTTCACTTTACTAGATAGACGGCATAAACAGTTGAAAAATAACATGCGCTACAAAAAAAAGCCGGAGAGCTATATAGCCCCCGGCATTAGTAATAATTTCGTATGTTATTTCCGTTGTTTCATCTGAATTGTAAGCCCTGCTGCTGCTAGCAGCAGACCTGCGGCGTAATAAGGAAGTGAGCTGGATTCTCCTGTTTTAGGCAGTTGATCTACGTTTACGCTGCCCAACGGCGGCGTTTCTTCGTCGATTACAATCTCATCATCCTCAGAGCTAAGAGGCGGATTCGGAGAAGACGTTGGCGTTGCTTCAGGATCTCCGTCTACTGGACCCAATGGCGGCTCTTCCGGCGTAATGACGATCTCCTCGTCTGGCGTTGCGGAAGGGCTCGCAGTAGGAGTCGAAGATGGCTCCGAACTTGGCGTTGCCTCAGGACCACCGCTCGGTGTCGGACCTGGTGTTGCCTCTGGTGTTGCTGTCGGGGTTGCCTCTGGTGTCGCCGTCGGCGTTGCTTCTGGCGTTGCTGTCGGCGTAGCTTCTGGCGTCGCCGTTGGCGTTGCCTCTGGTGTCGCCGTCGGCGTTGCTTCTGGCGTTGCTGTCGGCGTTGCCTCTGGTGTCGCCGTCGGCGTTGCCTCTGGTGTTGCTGTCGGCGTTGCTTCTGGCGTTGCCTCTGGTGTCGCCGTCGGCGTTGCTTCTGGCGTCGCCGTTGGCGTTGCCTCAGGTGTCGCCGTCGGTGTAGCTTCTGGCGTCGCCGTCGGTGTAGCTTCTGGTGTCGCTGTTGGCGTAGTTTCTGGCGTCGCTGTTGGCGTTACCTCTGGTGTTGCTGTCGGCGTTACCTCTGGTGTCGCCGTCGGTGTAGCTTCTGGTGTCGCTG
>NZ_CBVJ010000084.1 GCF_000513275.1 Paenibacillus gorillae
GCTGTCGGCGTTACCTCTGGTGTCGCCGTCGGTGTAGCTTCTGGTGTCGCTGTTGGCGTTACCTCTGGTGTTGCTGTCGGTGTAGCTTCTGGCGTCGCTGTCGGCGTAGTTTCTGGTGTCGCCGTCGGCGTAGCTTCTGGTGTCGCTGTCGGCGTAGTTTCTGGCGTTGCCGTTGGCGTCGCCTCTGGTGTTGCCGTTGGCGTCGCCTCTGGTGTTGCCGTCGGTGTCGGAGTAGCCTCCGGTTCTGCAAGCGTGCCATCAAATGGATAATAATGCGCCTCAACATGCCCATCCAGCGAAGCCGCAATAATATTGCCTGCGATATTACTATAGGTCGTCTTTACACTTGCGTAAGGAGCCAGCAGCGTGCCCCTTTGACCGGAAGATCCGATCGTAATATCAGTGGCTTCTGGAAAGTTGAATAACAGCCTGCGTACGGCAGCCGGATTCGTATTCTCGCTAAGCGTGTTGCTCTTATCCGGCATAAAGGTTCCTGCTGTGCCAAAGCTTCTAGATATACCTTTTACATTTACTATGACGGTAGATCCATTCGGTACCTGAATGACAAGCTCGCCGTAATTTTGATCAATTTCAAACACATTCAAATTGTTATCCGTTCCTACTAGCGTCAGCGTCCCATAAGCGTTGCTCGCTGTCCCGTTGGCAGGCAGCGCAGCCAGCTGTGCGGATACACCCTTCAAATATGTCGCCTCGGCATTGAAATCGATTGGTGTTCCCTGTTTAGGAGACGTGCCATTCGTAACCGTTACATTTCCCGAATATGAACCTCCATATTTGGCATTGCCGCCTTTAACCGTTCCGTTGTTAAAAACCAGCGAACCGCCAACGACCAATGCATTATCGATCACCTTTTCCTTACTATTCACCGAGTAGTTGGTAAAAGTCGCAGCTCCGCCTGCCGCAACAGGTCCCTCTGAATCGGTGTTCATAAGCGAAACACTGCCCAGTACGAAAATATTATAAGCGCCTGCCGTGCCCAGCAATGACGATGCTGGCGAAGCCGCCGCACTCACAATCGCATGCAGTCCCGCTCCAAAAATAACGATTGCCGACATCGTCAGCATAAAAGCCGTCTTTATCTGTTTTTTAAACAAGTTCATATCCTCCCCGCAACCTATTATGGCAATAAAAAATCCGACTACCTGAATGATTCATTCATGGCAATCGGACGATCATTGTACAATAAATTGCACAGAAGACTCCAGACTTTGCGTCCCGCGCTTTCACGCGGTTTGCTCACAGCACTAGCGCTGTTCATGTATCATGCAGTTGTCTTCTAAATTTTAAGATGCAAATCTTTCCTCGTCAATAAGATAAAATAAAATTTTATCGCTTTTGAACCTTTCGATGCTTAAACCGCATGGAACAAATATACGCCGGCTTCGTCCAGCCTCTCTATCGAACCTCTATGCTCCATATAATAGAGATGAGCCAGCGTCTCCGCCATCGCAAACCGCAAATTATGCGGATTGCTGCGCAAGTTTATACCGAAGAGCCGCTCGGATAGTTCGAACGCCGACATCGGCTCCTCCAGCATACGCTTCATTCGATCCAATCTCCGTGTATGATGCTGCTTCAACTCTTCGATTCGGGCTGTAAATCCGGTGAACGGGTCACGGTGTCCCGGAAAAGCAAGGCTCACCTCATAGCTAAGCAATTGGTCCAGATTCATCAGAAAATCATTCAACGGGTCCGTTTCTTCCCCTGGAACAACACTTATGTTTGGCGTAATCCGCGGAATCACCTGATCGCCGCAAAACATCCAGCCATTATGAGGCTCATAGAGCAGCAACTGCCCATACGCATGGCCGGGCGCATCGATAAGCTGCCAGTCAAAGCCGCCAAACCGGATCGTCTCCCCTGCTTCCACATAAGTGACGGAAGGCTGCGGCGACACCCGCTCCTCGAACAATTCAAGATTAGCTGCTATAGCAGATGTAAGTTCATCCGGCATACCATGCTTAGAAAAAAGCTGTCCCAGCTCCCCGCCAAAACGGCTGTCCACTGCCCATAACCGAACCGTGTAAGCATGCGATCTGCGGGACATGTACACCGGAGCGCCGCTTAATTTTTGAAAATAACCAGCTAAACCATAATGGTCGGGATGCTGATGCGTGACGATAATCCGCTTGATCTCCTCAGCAGCTATACCATATCTTTTCATTGCCTCATTCCACGCCGCCACAGCATCATCCGTTCGCAAACCTGGATCAATAACCGTATAGCCGCTGCGATCCGGCTCTGGAATCACATAACTGTTTACCCATTTCAATGAAAACGGAAGCGGTACCTTCACTTGAATCCAACCGTCATTCCATTGTGCTGTCTCTACCTGCTGCTCTTCTTGCTCCATGAAACCGAAGTCTCCTTTCGAAAATAAAACGAGGCAACGATATTAGGATCATCGTTGCCATAGCCGTCTAAGAGATGGCATACAGCCTCTCTGTATGGGTCAAATCTTCAATCGCAGCTGCTCCTATTCCGAACATCGTCGACCGCAGTTCAAATTCGATCCGGCGGAACTGCTCCACGAGCTGCTCGACCGAAACGCGGTTATCCGACTGCGCTGCACGAGGCAGCAGCACCCTGCCGAAGCCTGCCACGCTTGCGCCCAATGCAATCGACTTAGCGGCATCAACGCCATTGCGGAGTCCACCGCTGGCGATGAGCGCCATATCCGGCACCCTGCCGCTTACTTCCCGGATGCTGTCCGCAGTAGGTATGCCCCAGTCTGCAAATGCCTCCGCCGCCTGCTTTCTTAGCTCGTCTTTGAGCCGGTGCTTCTCCACTTGGCTCCAGGAGGTGCCGCCAGCTCCCGCTACATCTATAAAGGCTACGCCAGCATCGGCCAGCCGTGCTGCAGTATCTGCATCAATGCCCCAGCCAACTTCTTTGATTCCGACCGGAACGGCAAGCTTGCGGCATACCTGCTCGATACCTGCAAGCAGTCCCCGAAAATCCGTATTCCCCTCGGGCTGGAACACCTCTTGCATGCTGTTCAAATGAAGCACAAGCGCATCAGCTTCAGCTATGTCTACAGCCCTCTGACATGCTTCCGCGCCAAATCCGTAATTCAACTGTACCGCGCCAAGATTAGCTATTACCGGTACAGTAGGCGCCTCTCTCCGGATATAGAAGGATGCGGCGAGATCTTCCCGTTCAATGGCTGCCCGCATAGAGCCTAGCCCAATCGCCCAGCCGCAATGCTCTGCCGCCTCCGCCAAGCGCCGGTTAATCGATCCCGCTTCATCCGTTCCGCCAGTCATCGAACTGACCAAAAGCGGAGCTTGCATTGAGCGGCCCAGCCATTGCGTATCCAGCTTAATTTCCTCAAAAGAGAGCTCCGGAAGCGCGTTATGCCGAAACCTCAGCTTATGCAGTCCAGTCTCGATCCCTGATCCGGCGACCTCCTCCTGAAGACATATACGGATATGCTCTCCTTTTCTTTTCGCGGTTGCGGCAGCCTCAGCCGCGCTCGCCGCTATCGTATGATCACTCATCGTGAACCTCCTGGGTCTCGTTTACTATGCTCCGTCCATCATAACGCAGTTTTTAACCACCGGGCAACATCGCTCACATTGAATTCAATAAAATGAACGTATTAATCATTTTTATGAAGTTTACAATCATTTTTATTGTTAATATGATGATTATGTCTTAAAATAGAATCATAAAACGATATTAGCTAGGTTGCATGCTTGCAACGTTCGCAAGGCGCAACCTCCGGGAGGCCTATATAAATGGATATTAAAATTTTTGACAGCGCACAGGAACTGGATGCATTCGCAGCCGATCTGATTGTAAGCACGGTACAAAACAAACCAAACCCTGTTCTAGGCTTGGCTACAGGGTCGACACCGCTTGGTATCTATGCCAAAATAGTAGAAATGCATCGTCGTCAAAACATCTCGTTCGAACACGTCACCTCATTCAACTTGGACGAATATGTCGGCTTGACGCCGGATAACGATCAAAGCTACGCCTATTATATGAAGAGTCATTTATTTGCCCATATCGATATCCCATTCGACCGGACGTTCTTGCCTAACGGCATGGCTGAGGATTTGGTCGCGGAATGCACCCGCTACGACAGCATGCTGCAAGAGCAGCCAGTCGATCTGCAGCTGCTGGGCCTTGGCCATAACGGCCATATCGGCTTCAATGAGCCTGCAGAAGCATTGACCGGCGGCACGCATGCCGTCAAGCTGAAGCAAGAAACCCGTGAGGCGAATGCCCGTTTCTTCGCTTCCATGGAAGAAGTGCCGGAGCTGGCGATTACGATGGGAGTAGGCTCCATACTAAAGGCGAACCATATTCTACTCGTGGTTCGCGGCGCGGATAAGGCGGATATCGTCAAGCAAGCGCTGACCGGTCCGATTACGACGGACGTACCGGCATCGCTGCTGCAGACGCATCCTAGAGTAACCGTGCTGCTCGACCGCGAAGCCGGAAGGAAGTTGGCTTAATCATGACATTCCCTAGTGAATGGCTGATTTACAATGTGAACATCGTTTTGGAAGAGCGCATCGCGCAAGGAGCAGTCTATGCCAAAGACGGAACGATTGCTGCTATTATTGAAGGTAATTCTGCCTATGAGGATATTCCGCAAACCGCTCAGCGGATTGACGGCGGCGGACAGTGGCTTCTTCCCGGTTTTATCGACGTTCATATCCATGGCGGAGCTGGCGGCGACTTTATGGACGCCAGCCAGGAAAGCTATGAAGCGATTACCCGTTATCACGCATCCCAAGGCACGACAGGCATGCTGGCCACAACGATGACGGCTTCGAAGGAAGCCATTGACTCCGTACTGCAAGCTGTGAGCCGTTTCCAAGCGGAAGATATGCCCTATGCAGCGCTTTACGGCGTTCATCTGGAAGGGCCATTCCTGTGCTTGAAGTGGATCGGCGCGCAAAATTCCGGCTTTTCTGTCTCTGCCTCGGATCGATTGGCTCGAAGACTGGGAGCTTCGCTTTCCTGGACTCGTCAAACTCGTGACGCTTGCACCGGAGAACGAAGGCGCGATGGAAGCAATCCGCTGGCTGGCAGACCATGGAATCGTTGCCGCATGCGGTCATACGGACGCATCCTATGAAATTATGCAGGACGCGACTGATCACGGCTTGACGCATGCGGTACACACTTATAACGCCATGCGTCCGCTGCATCACCGCGAGCCGGGTACCGTTGGTGCCGTATTATCGGATGATCGGATTTGTGCCGAGTTGATTGCGGACGGTTTCCATGTTCATCCAGGCGCTATACGTCTGCTCGTCGCTTCTAAGCCGGCTGACAAGCTCATCCTCGTATCTGACGCGATGTCTGCGGCCGGCATGCCTGATGGACTTTACGATTTGGGCGGCCTTCCCGTCATCGTCAAAGAAGGCGTCGCACGTCTGAAGGAAGGCAATCTGGCAGGCAGCAGCTTGACCATGATCAACGCTTTCCGTTTTATGCTGGAAAATACATCCTTATCCGTTACGGAGGTCAGCCGGACTGCCAGCGGTAACGCGGCCAGACAGCTCGGCCTCTACGAGACCACCGGCTCGATAGCGGTCGGCAAACGCGCCGATCTCGTACTGGCGGAGCAAGCTTTTCACCATGTATCAAAAACCTGGGTGAATGGAAAACTTGTTTTTCAACAAAACTAAACGCTTTTATGCAGGGTCTGCCGCGGCAGACCTTTTTTTATGTGCAAATTAGGAAAAGATCGGAGATTACTGGCGAATCTATTAGAGATCGGCTACTATATAAGGATGCCGTTCGACTAGAAGAAAGGAGTAAATATGGAAATCACACGGAAAAGCTGCCTCTTTGCTTCACGCGGGCTGCTCCTACTTGGCTGCTTATTATTCGCAACAGCCTTTATATCCTCTACCTTATACGCATTTTACATAATAGCCTCTCCTTTTTATGCAGCAGGAGCTATTACAGCAGCAATCCTCGTTATGCTGACTGCCGCGTACGGAATTAATCAGATTCGTTCTAAAATATGGTTTACGTTAGGCCTTATCTTCACAGCTTTTGCTGCTAGACTCGTCTGGGTGCTCTGGATCGATACACCTCCGGCATCGGACTTTTTATTTATGTATAATGCTGCTTCAAGCGCAGCCGTTGGCGATTTCTCATTCAATGATACGGAATATTTCTTAGCATGGGTCTATCAAATGGGATTTACGATGTATGAGGCACTTATCATTTCTTTATTTAACGAACCGATGCTGATCCTTAAACTCATTAACGTATGCGTAAGCACCATTACCGTATGGGTCGTGTACAAAGCAGCCTCCTCGGTTTTCAATGAACGGTCCGGCCGGATTGCCGGCTTTGCTTACGCTTTATACATACCCAACATCATGATGTGCTCGGTATTGAGCAATCAGCATTTTTCCACCATGTTCTTTATGACGGGCTGCTTGGCTGCAGTCGCAAAACGCTGGCAAACTTCCCGCAGCCAATGGCTTGTAATCGGGCTTTGTTTTGGCCTGGGGCAATTGTTCCGGCCGATTGGCGGCATCTTTATCGCAGGTCTGGCCGTTTATTTGCTCCTCTGCCATCTGCTGCCTCAATTCAGCCGCCGGAAACTTCTCGTGTCTGTGTCCAAGCTGACCGGCGTCATTGCTGTTTTTTACGCGATTCAACTGCTCGTAAGCTCGCTGTTCATGCAGGCCGGCTACACGGAGTATCCATTATCCAACCGGGAACCCTATTGGAAATTCATGGTCGGACTCAATACCGCTACAGACGGGAAATGGTCGCTGGAGGATGGCAAGTATGTACTGCAATTCAAACTTGGCGAGGAGAGGGATGCTGCGGAGCTTGCCGTTGTAAAAGAGAGGCTTCAGGATAAAGCCGCCGTCGCCGCCTTGTTTGCAAGGAAGTTCGTATTCTTCTGGGGAGCTAAGGATGATGCAGCAATGTGGAGCCTGGGGGAAATGAATCTGCCTGCTATCCAAGTTAGTGCAGAGCGTATTGAAGGAGCCTCCTACGCTGTAATGAGCCTATTTGGTGTTCTCGCGCTCATTGCACTGCTGAGAAGGAGGACCGTTTCCCGATCGACGCTATTTCTCGTGCTTCTGCTAGGTTATGCAGCCATTCATTTGGCAATTGAAATTCAAGCCCGGTACCGGCTCGATATAATGCCCGCTTTTATCATTTTGCAAAGCTATGGCGTCTATTGGCTGCTCCAGCGCGTACGCAAAATCCAGCTTTTCAAAGCGCGTACGATTTAGAATAATATCCGCGCGCAACTGCTTCCAGTATACAACAGCTTAAAGTTCATAATTCACAATAGCATGCAACTCACAATCATACCCGTTCCACAAAAATAAGGCAGTGGCCGGCATCCTCAAAGGGACACCCGGCCACTGCCTTATTAATTTTCTATTGCTCGTCCGCTACATAAAGGCTAATCTCGTGCTGCCGAGCCGCCTCCTGAAGCTCCGGACCAATCGGCACATCGGTAATGAATGCCTGCAGCTCCGAGAGTCCTGCAATGGAGAACAGCGACACCTTGCCGATCTTCGTCTGATCAAAGACGGCGTAAGTCACATGCGAGCGCTTGATTAGCGCCTTCGCAATTTGTGCCTCTTGCTCGGAATACGTCGTAATGCCGCCTGTAGCGGAAATGCCATCGACTCCGATGAACATCTTGCCGATGTTCAGATGGGAGACCATCCCTTCGCCCAGCGGGCCGCATAGCTCGAAGCTGTTATGCCGCATAATGCCGCCTGTAACGACGACCTGAATCGCGCTGCCTGCCAGCTCCATCGCAATGTTGACTGCATTGGTCACCACCGTAATGCCGCTTCGGAATTTCAGCTGCTTCGCGATCAAGTAATTCGTCGTCCCTCCCGAGAGGCCAACGACATCCCCTTCTTCAATCAGCGAAGCAGCTTTAGATGCGATCCGTTCCTTCTCGTAAATCGACAGCCCTTCCCGCTCGGCAAAGCCAAGATCGCGAACCGCATTCATGCCGTCGTACATTGCGCCTCCGATCGTGCGAATGATCGGGTACAGCGACTCCATCTGCTCCAGATCCCGTCTAGCCGTCGCTTCGGAGCAGTCAAACCGTTCCACCATTTCTTGTATGGTAATGCGCCCCTGCTGCTTCAGCACTTGAAGTATCGCTTCCCGGCGGCGCTGGCCCTTCGATGCGGTCACGCCCATATCAGCCATGTTTAACGCTCCACCCACACTTTATCAGACATACGCTGTTCTACGGCGCTCCATTCAGGAAGCGCCTCCCAGTCTCCGCGCATTTGGACAACCAGCGAGCCGTTAATGCTGGCTAGTCCAACGGCTTGTGCTGGTGTCATTCCTCGCATAATACCGGCCAAGAAGCCTGCGCAGAAGCCATCTCCCGCGCCAACTGTGTCGATAACCTTCTCTGCCGGATAGAAGGGAACAGCCGTCTCCTTGCCATTGTCCAGGACAAGCGTCGTATCGCCAAAGCCCTTCACAATGGTCACAGCGTTCAACTGAAGCAGCTTCTCTTTCACCTCTTCGAAGCTGTCCGTATTGTAGAGCAGCTTCAACTCGTCCCAGCCTGGCAGGAAATAGTCGGCCTGCTCCGCAATCGGAAGCAGCGTCTCCCGCGCTTCCTCGATCGACCAAAGCTTCAGCCGCAAATTCGGGTCAAAGCATACTTTGACGCCCGCTTCCTTGGCGATTTCAATCGCCCTGAGAACCGTCCGGCGGCTGCTCTCGCTAAGCGCCGTCGTAATACCCGTCACATGAAGCAGCTTCGCTCCGCGGATATACTGCTCGTCCAGTTGCTCCGGCTCCATACGGCTGGCCGCGGAATGCTTGCGGTAGTAATGTACGGCTGTTCTGCCGGCCACATGCTCGCGGAACATCATCCCGGTGGGTGCCTCGCTGCTCAATATAGAGCGGGACACGTCGACGCCTTCGCCGCGAAGCGTCTTCAGAATCATTTTGCCAAAAGGATCATCGCCCAGTACGCCGAACCAGCCTGCCGAGCCTCCCAGCCTGGCTACGCCGATCGCCACGTTGCTCTCGGCACCGCCGAAGCCTTGCTCCAGCACAGTTGCCCGCTCCAGCGCCTTATGCTCCGGCGGCATGAACAATGCCATCGATTCCCCAAAAGTAATGATGTCCGGTGATGTCTGATGCACGCTATTCTCCCCCTATATGACTGAAGCTCAATTGCATGTATTATTTAAAACGGGAATTTCATAAAGTAAATGACAACGACATACAGCACAAGCACGATCAAACTGAATACGCGAGCCTTTGCAATATACGCCGTTGCGCTTTGTCCATCCTGAATGGAAGAAACGATACGCTTAAGCGGCTTCGTCATAATGCCCGAAATCGCAGCGATTGCAAGGAACAGCAGCGTAACGATAATCATCCAGGCTACCGCATAATCATTTTGCGACATCAGATAGCCGCCTGTAAGCAACTGTACGATCAAGAAATACTGGGCAATCCGGTTCGCCGTAACGAGACCGTCGGCAAGACCTCCTTGCCCGCCGCCGTTAAGCTTGGACGCTCTGCCGACCATAAACGGCAAAACGACGTAATAGCCCATTCCGACTGCTCCAAGCACGTGCAAAAATAACATCGTGTTTAACATTAAACTGCCTCCCACATCTTTAATTAATCTACCAACTAGTATACTAAATGATTGTAACAATTACAAAAGAAAGCGCTGCATCTATTCTGACTTGAAGCCATATTTGCAAATGACGCCGTGGATGGCAAAATAGTCGACCTCATCCGGCAGCGCATCCTTGATCGGACGCAGCTTGTCCCCGCTCAGCTCGCGGATGGCATCGATAATTTGCTGCTCATATACCTCCGGAATAACGCGGCTCCAATCGAGCTCCATCCCTTCCTCAGCGCAGCGGATAATATGTCCCTCTACGGTGACCCGGCTCATTCCCCGCTCAGCAGCAACTTCCTGTGGAGACAGGCCTGCGTTGAACATCTCCAGTGATAGAACGTGGCTTGGCGAGCTGTCGGCTCCTCCCGAGGAGGCCGGGCGCTCAACTGAACGCCGGACGGCGCTTCTCGCAGTAGCTGAGGCGCCAGCCGTCACAGGCTCTCCTGCGAATTGCCCAATAATGGCGAGCAGCTCTTCACCATATTTGCCTGCTTTTGCTGCGCCAATGCCTTTCACCTGAAGCAGCTGATCTTCCGTTAACGGTTGAACGTCAGTGAGCTCCTTCAACGTGGCATCGAAGAATAGCATAAACGGCGGCACATTTTCCCTTGCAGCCGTCTCCTTGCGCCATTGCTTCAGCGCATCGAACAATGGAGACGAAGCCACACCGCTTGACGAGGCGCTTCGCTTCACCGTCATTCGCAGACGCTGCATGACAGTCTCTTTGCCTTCCAGAACCGGCAGCGCGCTTGCTGCGAGCGACACGGTTGGATATTGCCCGTCGCTCATTCGCAAATAACCTTCCGCTACCAGCCAATACAGCCAGTCGGCAATTTCTTTCTCCGGCCAGTTGTTAAACAAGCCATAGGTAGTTAGCCTATCAAGCCCAAACTCTAGCAGCCGTTTGTCTCTAGAGCCCTTCAACACTTTAGCCGCCATCGTAACCCCAAAGCGGCCCCTCATCCGTCCCACGCAGGATAGCGCCTTTTGGGCTTCTGACGTACGGTCTACTAGCTCGCTTTTATCGAGACAGCTGCTGCATTTACCGCAGGGCTCTACACCCTTCTCGCCGAAATAATCGACGATAAACTGCTGCAAGCAGCGCTGTGTACGGCTGTAATTCATCATCGTATACAGCTTGCTTTGCTGCACGGACTTACGATCTGTATCACCGGTGCCTTGCTCAATCAAAAACCGCTGCACCTGCACGTCCTGCGGCTCGAACAGCAGCACGCACTCACTTTCCTCGCCATCACGTCCAGCCCGTCCTGCCTCTTGGTAGTAGGACTCGATATCGCCCGGCATCTGCCAATGGACGACGAACCGCACGTTCGGCTTGTCGATCCCCATGCCGAAGGCATTTGTCGCAACCATGACGCGAAGCTCGTCGAAGCGGAAGCGTTCTTGAGCCGAAGCCCGGTCCGTATCCGACATTCCGCCATGATATTTGCCCGCAGCGATCCCTTTCCGAGTCAGCAGTTCTTCCACCTGCTCCGCTTCCTTGCGCGTTGCAGTATAGATAATGCCAGATTGCTCCTGGCGTTCCGCAAGAAACTTCTGCAGAAACTGCTTTTTGTCCCCGCCGCTTACGACGGAGAGAGACAGGTTCGGTCTAGCAAAACCCGTAACGAAAACATTCGGCTGACGCAAACCGAGCATGGAGGAAATATCCTCCGCTACCTCTGTCGTTGCTGTAGCCGTAAAAGCCGCTACTAGCGGGCGGTTTGCCAGCCGGCCGATCCAGCCGGCAAGCTGTCTATAGCTCGGACGGAAGTCATGACCCCATTGTGAGACGCAGTGTGCTTCGTCAATGGCGATGAGCGGTATGTTCATCTGCGCGGACAAGCTGTCGAACATCGGGGCATCGAGCCGCTCTGGCGCGACGTAGAGCAGCTTATATTCACCGCTCATGGCCCGGCGCAAAACGTCACGGTATTCACTGGCGCTAAGCGAGCTGTTCAAAAAAGCCGCTGGGACGCCAAGCCTGTTCAGCGTATCGACCTGATCCTTCATCAGTGAAATAAGCGGGGAAATGACGAGCGTCGTACCCGGCAAAAGCAGCGAAGGTATTTGATAGCAGACCGATTTCCCTCCCCCGGTCGGCAAAATAGCAAGTGTATCTTTGCCCTGCATAATGCCCGAAATGATATCTTCCTGACCCGGCCGGAAAGTATCGTAGCCATACACTCTTTTCAGCTCTTCCTTTGCCTGCTCCAGCATTCTCATCCCTCCGTTTGTTTGACTAAATAGTAAAAGAGGACCCTGCAGTTAACTGTCAGGGTCCTCCCGAACTTGCTTTATGAGACTCACAAGCTAATGCGCCGATTAAGCCGTTACGATTTCGATGACACTGCGGACAGAACCGGCGGATTTATCAAGCGCCGCTTTCTCGTCTGCTGTCAGCTCCAGTTCGATGACTTTCTCGATGCCGTCGCCGCCGATGATGGCAGGCACGCCCATGAACAGATCTTCGTAGCCGTATTCGCCTTCCAGCAAAGCAATAACCGGAAGAATCCGTTTCTTATCCTTCAGTATCGCTTCCGTCATTTGAACGAGCGCTGCTGCAGGAGCATAATAAGCACTGCCGTTGCCCAGCAGGCTGACAATTTCGCCGCCGCCTACGCGTGCACGCTGTACGATCGCTTCAATCCGGTCAGCAGGTATGAGCTTCTCGATCGGAATACCGCCCGCGTTGGAGTAGCGAACGAGCGGAACCATATCGTCGCCATGGCCGCCAAGCACGAAGCCGCGGACGTCTTCAACAGATACGTTAAGCTCTTGCGCGATGAAGGTGCAATAGCGTGCCGTATCCAGAACGCCGGACTGGCCGATAACGCGGTTTTTCGGAAAACCAAGCGCTTGGAAGGCGACGTAGGTCATCGCATCAACCGGATTGCTCAATATAATAACGTAAGCATTTGGGCTGGTTGCTTTTACGTTCTCACATACCGATTTCACGATGCCCGCATTTGTATTCACAAGATCGTCCCGGCTCATCCCAGGCTTGCGGGCAATCCCTGCCGTAATGATGACGATATCGGAATCTTTTGTATCTTCATAATTGGACGTGCCAATGATGTTGGAGTCAATACCTTGAACCGGCGTAGATTCCAGCATGTCGAGAGCTTTGCCCTTTGTAGGATTCTCCAACTGCGGAATGTCAACGAGAACCACGTCGCCCAGCTCTTTTTGCGCAGCCATTAAAGCTGTAGTCGCACCAGTGAAGCCTGCGCCCACGACCGTAATTTTTCTTCGTTTGATAGCCATTTCAGATATAACCTCCTCTGTAGATGTCAAAAGTCAAAAAGTAAAAAGTCAGAACTACATGTTTTTAATAACTTCGTCAGCGAACGCGGAGCATTTCACTTCGGTTGCGCCATCCATCAGACGTGCAAAGTCGTAAGTAACCGTTTTGTTGTTGATGGAAGCTTCCATGCCTTTGTAGATCAGGTCAGCCGCTTCTTGCCAGCCCAGGTGCTCAAGCATCATAACGCCGGAGAGGATAACCGAACCAGGGTTTACAACGTCTTTGTCTGCATATTTAGGAGCTGTGCCGTGAGTCGCTTCGAAGATCGCGTGGCCAGTCAGGTAGTTGATGTTAGCGCCAGGAGCGATGCCGATGCCGCCTACTTGAGCTGCCAGAGCGTCGGACAGGTAGTCACCGTTCAGGTTCAGCGTAGCGATAACGTCAAAGTCAGTTGGACGAGTCAGAACTTGTTGCAAAGCGATATCGGCAATAGCGTCTTTTACAACGATTTTGCCAGCTGCTTCAGCTTCAGCTTGTGCTTTGTTTGCAGCGTCAGTGCCTTCTGCTTCTTTAATGCGGTCATATTGGCCCCATGTGAAGGTTTGTTCAGCAAACTCTTGCTCAGCCACTTCGTAGCCCCAGTTTTTGAACGCGCCTTCTGTAAATTTCATGATGTTGCCTTTGTGTACAAGCGTAACTGTTTTTTTGCCATGCTTGATCGCATACTCGATCGCAGCGCGAGCCAGACGTTTCGAACCTTCTGCGGATACTGGCTTGATGCCGATACCGGAAGTTTCAGGGAAACGGATTTTGTTAACGCCCATTTCGTTTTGCAGGAACTCGATTACTTTTTTCACTTCAGCGGAACCTTCTTGGTACTCGATACCCGCATAGATATCCTCTGTGTTCTCACGGAAGATAACCATGTCTACGAGCTCAGGACGTTTAACCGGGGAAGGTACGCCGTCGAAGTAACGCACTGGACGAAGGCAAACGTACAGATCAAGCTCTTGACGAAGCGCAACGTTCAGGGAACGGATGCCGCCGCCGATTGGCGTAGTCAAAGGACCTTTAATTGCAACGATGTATTCGCGGATTGCAGTCAGCGTATCAGCTGGCAGCCACTCGCCATATTCGTTGAACGCTTTTTCGCCTGCAAAAACTTCGTACCAAGCGATTTTCTTGCTGCCGCTGTATGCTTTTTCAACTGCTGCGTCAAGTACGCGTTTGGAAGCGCGCCAGATATCGCGGCCTGTGCCGTCGCCTTCAATGAAAGGGATGATTGGGTTGTTAGGAACTTGCAGCAAGCCGTTGTCGATCGTAATTTGGTCGCCTTCAGTAGGAAGTGCGTATTTTTCGAATTGTGCCATGATTAGTATTCCTCCTAGAATGTTTGGTATGAAAAACGGGCTGCGGCCCGAAGGCCGCGGAAAAGGAGAACGAACGCCTGTCCGTTCCCTGCTCTCATGGGCGCATTGGCCCGGACGGAATGAAAATTAACGCTGTTCGATCGGAATGTACTTGGCGTTGACCGGTCCGACATAGTCAGCACGCGGACGGATAAGACGGTTGTCTTGGTATTGCTCCAAGATATGTGCGCTCCAGCCCGAAACACGGCTGATTGCGAAGATGGGAGTGAACAAATCACGAGGAATGTTCAAGTTCGTATATACGGAAGCCGAGTAGAAATCGACATTTGGTTTCAAGCCTTTTTGGCCAGTAACCAATTCTTCGATTTTGATCGACATTTCGTACAGTTCCATGTTGCCCGTCAATTTACCGAGCTCACGGGACATATGCTGCAGATGTTTCGCGCGCGGGTCCCCGTCCTTGTAGACGCGGTGGCCGAAGCCCATAATTTTTTGCTTGTTGGCAAGCGCATTGTTGATATAGCTTTCAACATTGCCGATGGTGCCGATTTCTTCCAGCATCACCATAACGGCCTCGTTCGCGCCGCCGTGAAGCGGGCCTTTCAAAGCGCCGATTGCGGAAGTTACGCCAGAGTAAATATCTGACAGTGTAGCTACCGTTACACGGCCTGCGAACGTCGAAGCATTCAGCTCGTGATCGGCATGCAGCACAAGCGCTTGATCCAGTGCTTTAACGGCAATTTCGTCGGGATCATTCCCTGTCAGCATATACAGAAAGTTATAAGCGATGGATACGCCTTTCTTCGGAGCAACCGGCTCCTTGCCTTCACGAATGCGCGCAAAAGCCGCGATAACAGTCGGGAGCTGAGCTTGCAGCTTAATTGCTTTCAGCTGATTCGCTTCCGGCGACATGTCGTTCGCGGTTGGGTCGTATAGTCCCAGACTCGATACAGCTGTACGAAGAGCAGCCATCGAATTGGAATTTTGCGGATACAATTTAATTTGTTGAATGACTTGCGCTGGGATAGCGGCGTGCTCATCCAGCTTCGCTTGCAGCTCATCGAGTTCTGCGCGGTTAGGAAGCTTGCCATACCACAGCAGATAAGCTACCTCTTCAAAAGTTGCATGTTCTGCAAGATCATCGATATTAATACCGCGATATGTCAGTACGCCATCAATTATGGAGCTGATGGACGACGAAGCGGCGACAATGCCTTCAAGACCTTTAGTGGCTGTCATCGTTTTCTCTCCTTTAACTGGAAATATAACCGAAATGTTAGGATTCGAGTCAGTCTTCACGCTATTAATCATAAATGATTTCGCGTATGAAGTGAACAAATCCGCACATAAAATTGATTTATCGACGCCATAAATGATTTTTTATCACTTATTACACGACATGCATACTCTGCTGCATTTTACCCTATTCCGTACCAGATTAATCATGAAGAGCCTTACATCGCTCACCCGTATCAATTGTGTTAGAATGAATAAATCAATTAACGACAAACTCTACTTTTATAGCGGCGGAGGATCTAATATGACGGAACAACGAATCGGCATTATCGATATAGGCTCCAACTCCGTGCGGCTCGTTATCTACGAGCGGACAGCAAGCGGAGCGCATAGAGTCATCGATGGCAGCAAACGGCCGGCTCGCCTAAGCGAGCGCATCGACGACAACGGCAACTTAACGAAAGATGCATTGCGCGAATTACTCGGCACTTTGAACCATTTTCGTCTGATTTGTGCACATAACCGGGTCGGCCATATTAGGGCCGTTGCAACGGCTGCCATTCGCAATGCCGCGAATCGGGACGAAGTGCTTGACGCCATCCAGTCGGAAAGCGGTATCGCCATTGAATTGCTGTCGGGCGAAGATGAAGCAAATTACGGCTTTCTCGGCATGATTAACGCAATGGATGTGCAAGACGGCTTTCTCGTTGATATCGGCGGCGGAAGCACCGAGGTGTCGCTGTTTCAGGGACGGGAGCTCGTTCAATCGTTTTCTTTTCCATTTGGCTGCGTCAATCTTCACCGGCGGTTTGCAGCTAAAGGCGGCATGCTGACTGAAGAAGGCTTACAAGCTCTGGAGCGTTACGTCGCAGAAGCAGTTGCAGCAGTGCCTTGGCTTGTAAAGCATCCTTCCCTGCCTCTAATCGGCGTAGGAGGAACGGCCCGCGCACTGGGCAAAGTTCATCAAGCGGCTGTCAAATATCCGTTCACGCAAACTCACAACTATCCGATGACCGGTCAAGCGGTGGACGATCTCTTCAATGAACTGTACCGCACCCCGCTGGATAAGCGCCGTAAATTTCCGGGCTTGTCCAAAGACCGGGCCGATGTTATCGTGCCTGGGCTCGCTGTTATGCGGCTGCTGTACCGGACGATTAAAGCATCACATTACCGGATTTGCGGTTCCGGGCTGCGTGACGGCCTATTTCACGATACCCGGTTTCCCGGACGTCCTAAACATCAGAATCCGCTGGCATTCAGCGTGCACAATGTAAGCGCCCTTCATCCTGCGGTGCCGCAACAGCATGTCATGCAAGTGAATAGGCTCGCTCTACAGCTATTTGATGAGCTGCACCCATACCATCTGCTTGCCAATCGCGAGCGCATTTTGCTGGATACAGCCTCCAGCCTGTTCCGCATCGGCGGATCGATCGATTACTATGAATACGCTAAGCATACGTTTTATTTAATCGTCAACTCGCATCTCAACGGATTGTCCCATCGCGAAATTCTGATGATCGGCGCTATTGCCTCTTATAAGAGCAAGAACCGAGTCCGTCAGCAGCTGGGTGAGTATAAAGAATTGCTGAATGAATCTGACTTCGATACGGTCTACAAGCTGGGAACGCTCCTCCAGCTGGCCGCTGCGCTGGATCGCAGCGAAACGCAGGCAATCGGCAGACTGGAAATCGAACATGCCGGCGGCCAGCTTCTTCTGCGTCCAGTACGTTTCAGCGGATCGCTTACGCTGGAAAGACAGGAAGTCGATGAACTCTCATCCGACTTCAAAAAACTATGGAGCGTTGCTCCATTCTTGGATGAAACGGATTACACATAGCTCTTCCATTGCGGGATAGCGCGAGCGGCAAACTGGCTGCGGAACGGCAGCAGCTCGTTAACGACATGCGCATAGGAACCGTTAGACTGCAGCTCTCTTGCTTTGACATTGTCATTCAAGTTGAGCTGCAGCATATTAATGAGCGTTTTTCGAAGCTCAGGATCAAACACCGGACACATCAGCTCAATTCTTCGTGTCAAATTACGCGTCATCCAGTCCGCACTCGACAGATAAACTTCCTCTTCCCCGCCGTTGTTGAAATACATCACTCTCGCATGCTCCAGGAACCGGTCAACAATGCTGATGACTTTAATATTATCGCTTCGTCCCGGCACTCCAGGCCGCAAGCAGCACACGCCCCTTACGATTAATACAATCGAAACACCAGCCGCAGAAGCCTCATACAGCTTATCAATCATCTCCTGATTGGAAAGCGAATTCATCTTGGCTATAATCCGTGCCGGTTTTCCTGCGAGGGCATTATCCCGCTCGCGATCAATGAGCCTGAACAGTTTTTCTTTCAGATCGGTTGGTGCCACGCCAAACGCTTTCCAGTCATAAGGCGAAGAATAGCCTGTCACTTCATTAAATAAGGCAGATGCATCACCGCCGATTATCGGATGCGATGTAAACAATCCGATATCCGTATACAATGTCGCCGTGCTGTCATTGTAATTGCCGGTGCCGACATGCACATACCGGCGAAGCGTCCCTTGCTCCCGGCGGACGACAAGCATAATTTTGGCATGCGTCTTCAAACCTACTAGGCCGTAAACAACATGGCAGCCAGCCTTCTCAAGCTGTCTAGCCCATGCGATATTGCGCTCCTCGTCGAATCTTGCTTTCAGCTCAACAACGACGGTTACCTGCTTGCCTGACTCTGCAGCCTTGGCCAGCGCTTGAACGAGCGCGGAATGCCCGCTGACACGGTAAAGCGTCATTTTGATCGCCAATACATCATCATCATAGGCGGCTTGCAGCACGAAATCGTTAACCGCCTCAAAAGATTCATACGGATGATACATCAGCACATCACGTTGTCTGACAACCTCGAACATATCGTCTGTTTCCTCAAATTCCTGAGGATAGACAGGCTCCAGCCGCTCATAGCGCAAATTATCATGTCCAGGAATCGTCAGCGAGAATTTCATCAGAAAGCTCAGATCCAGCGGACCATCAATCTCAATTAAATTATCCTCAATCTCCAGTTCTTCCTTCAGCAGCTCAAGCGCATACGGATGCATGCCCTTATCAACTTCCAGCCGAACCGGAATACCCCACCGTCTCCGGCGCAGTTCCTTCTCGATCTCCGCGAGCAAATCCTCTGCATCGTCTTCATTAAGCGAAAGGTCAGCGTTGCGCGTCAAACGGAATGGATCAACTGCCATCGGCGTATAGCCGTTGAACATCGTGTCAATGTACTGCTCAATAATATCCTCCAGCAGCACGAATTCCGTTTTCTTACTGTTCATCCGGCCCGGCAAAGGAACAAAGCGCGGTAAAATCGAAGGAACCTGAACGATTGCAAACAACGGTTCTTCGTCTTCTGGCTCATTATTTTTGCTGAGTAGTACGGACAGATATAACTCTTTTGTATGTAGCAGCGGAAACGGCCTGCTCTGATCAACGGCCATCGGGGTAAGCACCGGGAAAACAATTTCATGAAAATATTCGGATACCGCTTTATTTTGCGATATAGTCAACTCATCGATCGAACGGAGAGAGATGCCTTCCCGGCCCAGCGCCCGAAATACTTCCCGGTAGGTTTTATACTGATCGTGCACCATCTGGGTGGAACGTTTTATCAATCGTTTCCATAGACCTGCAGGCGTATAACCAGTAAAATCTGTCCGTGTATAACCGGCGCGAATCTGATCTTGAATGCCCGCTACCCGCACGCTCATAAACTCATCCAGATTGCTGGATACGATCGCCAGAAACTTTACCCGCTCTAACAGCGGATTGTTGACATCCTGCGCTTCTTGAAGCACTCTTCGATTGAACTCCATCCAACTTAAATCCCTATTGACATAGTGCGACAATTGTTTATTCATGAACAGACGCCTCCCCTGTTATGTCTCTATTATGCAGGATGACTATTATTGGTATGTTAATGAATTGTAAATATGAAGTAAATCCTACCATCTTCCTATCGTGAAATTACCGTTTCTCATTCTTTTCTCCAGCCAGCCAAGCAGCAGCTTCCTATACCAGGGCCTGGTCAGGGGAAGAAGAAGTGTAATACCGAATAGGTCGCTAAAGAAGCCAGGGATAAACAACAGCAGTCCGCCCGCTAATACACATAGCCCGTCAAGCAGCATAATACCTGGTATTTGTCCTTCCTGCATAAGACGCTGTGCCTCAAACCATACTTTACGCCCTTCCATCTGAGCCAAATAAGCGCCAAGCAAGCTGATTAGCAAAATAAGAATAAGAAAGGTATTCCATCCGCCGATACGGTTGCCAACCTGCACAATGCCCCAAAACTCTGCAGCAGGAATAAGAATAATGGCTGCAATAATCCATTTTGCCACCTTACATGCCCTCCCCTTGCACACCACGCGGCCAAGCGCGCAGCAAGTCATATAGCTCCGGCAGTCCTTTATCGAGACGGGCAGGCCGCCAGTTAGCATTCACCCACACATGCCGGGTTCCTCCGTTTACGAGCCGCTCACCAGGAAGTTCATCCTCTGACCCATAGCTTCCCGCATGCCACTGCTCCGTATCCACCCGGCGCACCTGCGAATCGAAAGCAAGCCTTATCGGAGAGAAGTCCGCAATCCTCGTACAGACCAGCACTTGATCATCATAGCGCGCCGGCTGCTCATATCGGCATTGCAGGTCAACGACAGGAAGCAGTAAACCATGCTGTTCAATCGTTTTATAGTCATAGCCAGCTGCGCGAATCAGCTCCGTCCGGCCGATCTCAAACCAAGTCACATAGTTGCCGTGGAAAACGACGCCCATCTGATCGGTTTCCTGATACCGGACCCGAAGCGGATGAACGAACCATTGATTTTCCGCCATTATTCGATATCCTTCCTTCATGACAGTACCGCCTTGCACCCCTTATTTTGAACAAAAGCGACGGTGCTTATCGCACCCTCGCTTCTGTTGTTCTCTACAAAATTGTAGAGGCTATGAAATTACATAACTTTAGATTGGCCGGAGTAGATAACGCCAGTTTCGCCATAAAGCGTAACTTCCAATCCGTCTTGAAGCAGTTCAGTTGCTCCTGCGATTCCCAGAATTACAGGGATACCGAGGTTGATGCCGCATACCGCTGCATGGCTTGTAATGCCGCCTTGCTCCGTAATAACAGCAGCCGCTTTTTCAAAAGCAGGCATATATTCGCGGTCCGTCGATACGGTTACGAGAATGTCGCCTTTCTCAACCTTAGCATTTGCTTCTTCCGGTGTGCGTGCTACAACAACTTTGCCCGTAGCCGTTTGGCTGCCGATGCCTTGTCCTTGTGCAAGCAATTCGCCGATATGATGAACTTTGATCAAGTTCGTTGTGCCAGCGCGGCCAACCGGAACGCCTGCCGTAATGACGATTGTATCGCCAAGAGCGATCAAGCCCGTGCTTTGTGCGCCTTCTACTGCGATCTCAACCATTTCGTCTGTTGTTTGTGCATTGGCGCCAAGAACTGGCGTAACGCCCCAGATCAGAGCCAGTCTCTTCATCACTTTCTCATCGTTAGTAACCGCGATGATTGGCGATTTCGGACGGTATTTCGATACCATGCGAGCTGTAAAGCCGCTTTGTGTCGAAGTTACAATCGCTTTTGCATTCAGATCAAGCGCGGAATTGGCAACCGCTTGGCTGATCGCTTCCGTAACTGTCGTCTGTTGCGCGCTTGCTTGTTTTTTGAAGATTTCACGATATTCAAGAGCCGCTTCTGCGCGCTCTGCAATACGAGCCATCGTTTGAACCGATTCTGTCGGATATTTGCCGGCAGCTGTCTCGCCGGATAGCATGATTGCATCCGTGCCGTCAAAGATAGCGTTCGCTACGTCACTCGCTTCAGCACGAGTTGGACGCGGGTTGCGCTGCATGGAATCCAGCATTTGCGTCGCCGTAATAACCGGCTTGCCTGCACGATTACATTTAGAGATCATCGATTTTTGTACCAAAGGCACTTCCTCAGCCGGAATTTCTACGCCAAGGTCGCCACGGGCAACCATCAGGCCGTCGGACACTTCAAGAATTTCGTCGAGGTTGTCCACGCCTTGCTGGTTCTCGATTTTGGAGATGATTTGAATGTGGCTTGCATTATGACGCTCAAGCAGCTCGCGAATTTCCAATACGTCGCTTGCTTTGCGGACGAACGAAGCAGCGATGAAGTCGACACCTTGTCCGATACCGAAGATGATGTCATTGGCATCCTTCTCCGTAATACCTGGCAGCGAGATGTTCACGCCTGGAACGTTAACGCCTTTTTTGCTTTTAATCGGGCCATTGTTGACGATGCGGCAAATAATTTCCGTGCCTTTTACTTCTTCAACAGTCAAGCCGATCAAGCCGTCATCGATTAGAATCGTCGAACCGATCGTCACGTCATTCGGCAAATTGTCATAAGTAACCGGGATACGCGTGCGGTCTCCCAGAATTTCTTCAGTCGTCAATGCGATCGTGTCGCCTTGAACGAGTTCAATTGGCTCTTCTTTCAGCTTGCCGAGACGAATTTCTGGTCCTTTCGTATCAAGAAGTACCGCTACCGAAGTACCGAGTTCTTGGTTCGCAAGACGAATGTTTTTAATACGGTTGCCGTGCTCTTCGAAATCGCCGTGGGAAAAGTTAAGGCGGGCTACGTTCATGCCGGCATTAATCAGCTTTTTCGTGTTTTCCAGTGATTCACTGGATGGTCCAATTGTACATACGATCTTAGTTTTGCGCATTGTTAAGTTTCCTCCGTTTAAGGGCCTACTGGTCTTTTATAAAATTACATGATTACGGGCGGCTTGTACAGTGAAAATGCTGTAAATGCCGCCCGGAGCCTTTATACTTGCGCCGATTCCGCTTCGATCCCGGAAGCCGGCTCCTGCCCGCCTTCTACAGACGGAGCATTTTCATGCTGAAGCTCGGCCGCTGCTTGCTCAGCCGGTTCTGCAATACGGAACTCGCCGATTTTGCGGAATTTCTGGTAACGGTCCTCAATAAGCTCTTCCGGCGTCAATTGAAGCAGCTGCTGCAGATGAAGCCACAGCTTTTCCTTCAATTGCTCAGCCGTAAACGTTACATCACGATGGGCTCCGCCCTGCGGTTCCGCTACAATATCCTCAATAATCTCGAATTCGAGTAAATCCTTAGCGGTGATCTTCATCGCTTCAGCTGCCACGTCCGCCTTGGAAGCATCCTTCCAAAGAATCGATGCAGCACCGTTAGGTGAAATTGCGGAGTAAATCGCGTTCTCCAGCATGATCACCCGGTTGCCGACGCCAAGCGCCAGCGCACCGCCGCTTCCGCCTTCGCCGATTACAACACATATAATTGGCACACCGAAGCCCGCCATTTCCCTTAAGTTACGCGCAATCGCTTCGGATTGGCCGCGCTCCTCCGCCGTATTACCGGGGTAAGCGCCTTTCGTATCAATAAAGGTAATAATCGGGCGATTGAATTTATTCGCTTGCTGCATAAGACGGAGCGCCTTGCGGAACCCCTCCGGATGAGGACTGCCGAAGAAACGGGCAATATTATCCCGAGTATCCTTGCCGCGTTGATGGCCGACAACCGTAATTGGCAAGCCGTTAAACTTAGCCAAGCCGCCAACAATGGCGAGATCGTCTGCAAACAGCCGGTCCCCGTGCAGCTCCATGAAATCCGTAAACATCGCCTGAATGAAGTCAAGCGAAGTGGGACGCTGGTGATGACGGGCAACATGCATCTTTTGCGCCGCTGTCATCTCGCTGTACAGTTCTTCTTCCATCTGCTTGCATTTCTCTTCAAGCCGCAAGATTTCTTCAGTAAAGTCCATACCGTTATTCTCGGCAAGCTTCTTTAGCGTCGCAATCTTGTCCCGCAAATCACTGAGCGGCTTCTCGAACGGAAGCTTTTGTTCACTCGGCATGTGACAAGTCCTCCCTTACGATATGCATATCAAGCAGCTTCGTTAACGTATGCTTCATATCCTTGCGGTGCACGACCATATCGAGCTGGCCATGCTGCATATTAAATTCAGCCGTTTGGAAGTTGTCAGGCAGCTTCTGACGGATCGTCTGTTCAATAACGATTCGGCCGGCAAAACCGACAAGCGCTCCAGGCTCGGCCAAATTATAGTCGCCAAGGCTCGCAAAACTAGCCGATACCCCGCCCATCGTCGGATCGGTAAAGACCGAGATAAAGAGTCCGCCGGCTCCTTGAAACTTGGAGAGCGCAGCGCTCGTCTTGGCCATTTGCATCAGGCTGAGAATGCTTTCCTGCATGCGTGCCCCGCCCGAGGTGGAGAAAATGAGCAGCGGAAGCTGCTTGGCATGCGCGGTCTCGATCGCCCGGGTAATTTTCTCCCCGACGACCGAGCCCATGCTGCCGCTGAAAAAGTCAAAGCTCATGACACAGACGACGATCGGAAATCCGCCAATCATGCCTTCGCCTGTGACAACGGCTTCATTTAAATTCGGATTTTTCTCATATTGCTGCTTAAGCTTGCCGGCATATCCCGGAAATTCAAGCGGATCGATTGATACCATATCGGCATCGTACTCATGCAAACGCCCGTCATCAAGCGTCATTCCGATCCGTTCCCAAGCGCTCAGACGGTAATGATGCCCGCATGACGAGCATACTTTTAAGTTTTTATCCAATTCTTTGCTGTACTGAATATTGCCGCATTTGGAGCACTTATTCATTAGGCCTTCTGGAATGTCCCGCTTCGGGCGTTCAGGCGCCGAGGCCGATCCGGAAGGAATGGTCGCGTATTTCTTTTTCGAAAATAAGTCCTTAATTTGCACAGTAGTGACACCTCTCAAGGCGCAATAGTATATGGTTGTCCATTACGGCTGGATGATGGAATTGAAAACTTCCTGTACTTCCTCCAGCTCGCCTGACGGGACCAAAATCTCATATTGCTGTTTAGACAGATTAACAGGACGGACCTTTACGAGAAATCCTTCTTCCGTAAGCCGCTTCTTGATGTTATCCGCGATTTTTGCGGTGGGTGCGATGTAAATGACCGTCCACATTATGGTACCCCCTGAAAAACGTTGCGCCGACCCCTCAGACGTAAGTTCCTGCCTGCAAGCGTCGGCAACAGGCCATATGATGTCACAATGATACCATAGTCATGGGGAATCCGGCAAATCATATCGGTGCGCCTTCGGGTCCTGGTGGGCAATTCTCGCTGATGCGGCGGCCGCAAGTCCAGCCACAAGATCGTCAAGAAAGACGTGAATTTTCTCGCCTTTCAAGTTGAGCTGACGAATAATACCGGGCTTTACTTTATCCAAATATCCGAAGCTCGTCAAGCCAATCATGCCATAAACATTCGTAATGCCGAGCGCCAGCGTCTCATCGACGCCATATAGTGATTCATCGGTTTCCATAATCGCCTGCAGCGGCTCGGGCAGCAATCGCCGCTCGGCAAGCTCATCCAGCGCAATGCCTGTGAACAGCACATACTGCACCTCCCGCTTGCCCAGTACGGCCCGGACGCTCTCCGCACACTCCGCGATATTCAGATCCGGGTTATAGGGGCGCTGCAGCGTATATACGATTTCCGCAATGTCGTCCACGCTTACTCCGCGCTTCAATAGCCAATTTTCAATTCCGGATGTCATGTCCATTCCTCCCGCAAATGCTTGTACGTCGTGGTGCAACGCAAGCTGCGGGCAAAAAGGGCCAGCGCTTCAAGCAACTGGAATGCCAGTTGTGGCGCCTGGCGCTGCATCCGCCCTTATTGCCGCTTGTATCTCTAAATGTATGCGGGAGGCTGGCCGGTTGTGCATGACAATTGCCATCATTGGAAAATAATTCGGACGAGCGGCAGCCTATTTGACCGCCACCGAGCCCGGACCAAGCAGCTGTTCAATCGCTGTGAACAGCTGCGGGGACGGCTTCACCCGGTAGCTGTCGCTTAATGCAATCGATTTCTGGCTCCGCTCATAAAAAAGTACCGTATCCAGCGGCCCGGTATGGCCTGCAAGCAAGCTTTGCAGCTTGCCCAGCGCTCCTGTCTGTTCGCTGGCTGCGCTGATTTTAATATAAACGCGCTGCTGCTGACGCTTGCGCGGCTCAACTGCGGTGCGGACTGGCTCAGCCGGATGCTCACGGACTGGAGTCGCTGCTCTAGCTGCTGAATGCTTGGATGCCTGCTGCACCGGAGCTGCTGCCGAGGCAGGCTGGGCAGCGACTGGCCGCGACTGCTGCGACGGAACAGGCTGGGCAGCAGAAGATCGGCCCGCTCCGGCCGCCATTCGGGATGCGCGAGACGCCGCTTGACGGCGCATTGCGCGCACTTGTTCAGCCATGCTTTGCGCCTGGTCGCCGACCCGCTCAAGCGGCAGAACGTCCTCGACGATGAGCTTCACTTCATCGTCCTGATGCTGTACGGTCGCCGAGACGATGGCGAGTCCGCCTTTTTCCAGCCGATCGGAGCATCGTTTCCATACCGCGGGGAAGACGACTGCCTCCACCCGCACGATACGATCCTCCAGCTCAAGAAAGCCCATTGCATTGCCTTTCTTGTTCATGAACGGCTTCAGTGAAATAATTCGAGCCCCTACGATCGCAGATGCTCCCTCCGCTGCTTCGCTCAAATCTACCATTCGCTCCAGTCCTAGCGGTTCAAGCTGCTCTTGAACGGCATCGAGTGGATGACCGGACAAATACAGCCCTAGAAGCTCACGTTCCAGCTCCAGCTGTTCCCCTGCAGTGTAAGGACGGATATCCGGCATCTCAATATCCCAGTTCTGCACTTCGTCGAACCCGAACATCTCAATTTGCAGTTCTTCGCGCTCCTTACGCCATTTCACCGCCGCCTCTACCGTCTCTTCCAGCACGGCGAGCTGCTGCGCGCGGTGACCCGGCACCGAATCGAGCGCCCCGGCTTGAATGAGCGATTCCAGCACCCGTTTATTAACGACGCGCAAATCAACCCGGCGGCAAAGGTCTAGTAAGCTTTCGAACGGCCGGTCCGCACGCTCCCGCTCCAGTGCTTCAATCGCTTGCGTACCGACGTTCTTGACGGCCGCCAGCCCGAACCGAACCGCTCTCTCTACCGGCGTAAAGGTAACACTGCTTTCGTTGACATCCGGCGGCAGTACTTCAATGCCCATCCGGCGGCATTCGTCGACATACTCGGCCGTCTTCCGCTGATTGCCCGTTACCGAGGCCAGCATCGCCGCCATGAATTGAACCGGATAGTTCGCTTTCAGCCATGCCGTCTGGAAGGCCAGTACGCCATATGCGGCCGCATGGGCGCGCGGAAAGCCGTAGTCGGCAAAGCGGACGATCATATCATAGACCAGAGTCGCATCATCCTCGGAATAGCCCTGCCCGAGACTTCCTTGAACGAAATGGGCGCGCTGCTCATCCAGCACCTCGCGCTTCTTCTTCGACACGGCTCGGCGCAGCAAATCCGCTTCACCAAGCGAAAAGCCTGCCATCGTCGAGGCGATCTGCATAATTTGCTCCTGATAAACGATTATGCCATACGTATCAGCCAATATGGGCTCCAGCGAAGGATGCGGATACGCTACTTCCACCGTGCCGTGTTTGCCTTGTATATATTTCGGGATAAATTCCATCGGTCCTGGCCGGTAAAGCGCCAGCACCGAGATAATATCCTCGAATCCGGACGGCTTCATCTCCCGCAGCACCCGGCGGACGCCAGTGGACTCCAATTGGAAAATGCCCATCGTCTCACCGCGGCCCAGCATCTCATAAGTTGCCGGATCGTCATCCCGTATGTGGCGGAAATCGATATTTTTGTCGTATTGCTGTTTGACCCAGCTCAGCGCCCGCTCCAAAATCGAAAGCGTGCGCAGCCCGAGAAAATCCATTTTCAGAAGGCCGATTGCCTCCAGATGCTCCATTGAATATTGCGTCAGCACAGAATTCTCGCCGCCTGACTGTAGAGGCACATAATCGGTCAACGGCCCTCCTGCCAAAATAACGCCTGCCGCATGCGTGGAGGCATGCCGCGGCATCCCCTCCACCTTCAGCGCCATCTTGAGCATCGCATCCGTCTTCGGCTGGCGCTCACAAGCCTCGCGCAATCCGTCGCTTTGCCGCAGCGCCTCCTCCAGCGTAATGCCGAGCTGATTCGGGATCAGCTTGGCGGCTCGATCGACCTCGCCAAACGGCACGTTCATAGCGCGTCCGACGTCGCGAACCGCCGCTTTAGCAGCCATCGTTCCGAACGTAATAATCTGCGCAACATGATCGTCGCCATATTTGGCAGTGACGTAAGCAATAACCTCGTCACGCCGCTCATCGTTGAAGTCAATATCGATATCGGGCATCGTAATCCGCTCCGGATTGAGGAAACGCTCGAACAACAGCTTGTATTTCAGCGGATCAACGTCGGTAATGCGCAGTGTATATGCAACCAGACTTCCCGCCGACGAGCCCCGGCCCGGACCGGTTCGAATGCCTTGCTCATGGGCAAAACGGATGAAATCCCATACGATCAGGAAGTAATCATTAAAGCCCATTTTATCGATAACGGACAGCTCGTATGCGAGCCTCTCTTCCGCCTGCTTGCGGGCATCCGAGCCGTCTGTCCACTCCGGAAGACCGGCGTATCTGGCTTGCAGGCCGTCTTGGCAAAGCTTGGCCAAATAATCGGCTGACGACATCCCGTCCGGCACCGGCCGGAACACCGGCAGCTCCGCGCGGCCAAACGTCAGCTCAAAGCCGCATTTATCGGCAATCTCCGCTGTGTTGGCAATCGCCTCCGGCACATGGCGGAACAAGAGCTCCATCTCTTCTCCGCTTTTCATATAAAGCTGATTGGTGCCCATCCGCATGCGGTCTGTATCCTCGACTGTTTTGCCGGTTCCGATGCACAGCAGCACATCCTGCACTTCGGCGTCCGCTTGCGTCAAGTAATGAACATCATTGGTTGCTGCCAGCTTAATACCGGTATCCCGCGCAAGCTCGATCATCGCCATTGCCACTTTTTTCTGCTCCAGCATGCCATGATCTTGCAGCTCCAGGTAGAAATCGTCGCCAAATATTGCGCTATAACGAAGAGCTGCTGCGCGCGCCTCATCCGTCCGGTCGTGCAGCAAATGCTGCGAGATTTCGCCGTGCAGACAGGAGCTCAGACACACCAGCCCCTCCGAGTGAGCGGCAAGCGTCTCCAGATCGATGCGCGGCTTATAGTGAAAGCCCTCCAAATGGCCAATCGAACAAAGCTTCATCAAATTTCGATAACCGGTCTCATTTCGAGCCAGCAAAATCAAATGATAGATCGGATTTTCCTTGCGGGTTCCCTTTTCCTGACGCGAGCCCGCTGTAAAATACATTTCACAGCCGATAATCGGCTTAATTCCCCGCTCCACACATGCCCGGTAAAACGGAATGGCCCCGTACATCACCCCGTGGTCCGTCAGCGCAAGCGCCTTCATGCCTAGGTTGGCCGCAGTGGCCGCCAAATCGCGGATACGGGCGGCACCGTCGAGCAAGCTGTATTCGCTATGGACATGCAAGTGCACAAATGATGAGTGTTGACCGCTTTCGTTGCCGTTCATCCCGAACCCTCCCTTACCGCTCGCTATTCTATTCTTCTATTTTATCATATTACCCGCAGTACCGCCCATAGAATGGGATAAAGGGCCGGACAGGCATCACTTCGGTTTGATTTGATATGAAAAAGGCAGGTGCGTGCGCTTGAATTACTTTTTAACGAAAGCAGGACTCGATTTTTTTATCGCCTTCGGCGTCGTCATTGGCGGTTCCATGCTGGCAGGCGTCGGCTCGGTTTTCTTGCTCACGCCGCCGACGACGATGATGGTCAACACTGCGGTGAATTTAAAAATATGGGCAATCGTCGCTGCCGTCGGCGGCTCTATCGATCCGATGAGGGTCATTGAAAGCAACTTTGTCGAGGGCCATCTCTCCCCGGCCGTTCTGCAAATCGGCTACATCGGTGCTGCTTTTCTCGGAGCGCATATCGGAACGGAGCTGATTAAGCTGATATGCAAAGGAGCGACATAAGTAATGCGCGTTCCGCAGTTCGATAAATATGTCGGTGCGATGCGGGGGCTTGGCTTGCTGCTGGCGGGAATGATTATCGGCGCTGCCGTCTATAGCTCCATCTATCACGCTCAATTCGAAGCGCTCATCAGTTTGAAGAGCGATCTGGAAATGAAGCTGGATCAATACGAATCCGACATCAAACAATGGAAAAAACTGAGCAAGCAGCATACGGTCATCAAAAGCGTAGTCCCCCGCATTGAGGAAGAAGCCGGGGACAAAAAGAAGCCCGTACTCGACAAAGTGACCGAGGCTGAGCTGCTGCTGCGGATTAAGAAGGATTTGTCGGTCTTTATTGGACAGAGTATCTATGAAATCGATTCGGATGCCCAGTTCGCCCGCAAGCTGTTAAGTCAAAAAATATATTCCGACGTACTCGAAAAAAACTATACCGTCACGATCAACACGATGCTTGTCGTCGACAACGTGCTTCAGGTGTGGGTAAAGGTGCGATTGTATGACCGGCCGCCCGGTTAATCGGGGACAGCCCATTTCTCCTTATTTGCCAATTCATGCTACAATAGCGTCAATAACCAGTTAAGGAGCTGTCTCGCCGCAATGGATTCCATTATTCAATTCGTGTTCGCGCCTTGTATCATTATCTCGCTTGCGCTAACCGTCCTGTTCAGCTTTCGTTCGCGCCGTGCGCCGGATGCCCGCGCACGCGGCTTAAACGCCTCACGGATGAATATAAGCATGGGTGCCATGCTCATATTCATCGCTGCCGTTCAGCTTTTTTTGTCCAATGAATCGACCGCCCGTATCGTCATCGGCTCGATCTTCCTCGTGCTCGGCCTGTTCAACTTATTCGCCGGCCTTCGCAATCACAGCATCTACCGCACGATGCAGCAATAAGCAGTCAAAACAAAACCAACC
>NZ_CBVJ010000085.1 GCF_000513275.1 Paenibacillus gorillae
TTTTGTTTTGACTTGTTTTTTGGGCTTGTAACAATCAGTCGCTGGCGGTGTCGCTGCGCGTTTTGGTTCGTTCTGCCGTTCTTGATTCCATTGTTACATCGCTTTCACGATGAATTGGATAGAACCTTCGAAAAGTCAGACCGAACTCAAAACGCTCCGCTCTCCCTCAATTATGCGATAGAGTACAAAGCAGTTCATTAAATGCAACACACCTAAAGAACACATCTGGAAGCGCGAGCACCAGCATGTCCTTCACCAACACTAAATCAGAACTTTCAGCATGATACAGGGAAGAAAATTTACTTATAAACAACTACTGCAAAACGATGCTACGATTTCGGCCGGGTTGCTGCTGAGGCAATGTAAATGTAAACTTTAACTTTGACTTCGATCTCGCAATCTCACAGTGCCGCATAGCGGCCAAATTAACTCCATATGCTCGCTCTCCGCACCCCATAACAATCAAAATGCAATAGTGCATTTTGATAAGCCCAAAACTAACCAAAACAGCCTTCAAAATGCAAAAATACATTTGAAAACCTTCTAAATCGGGATATTTAAGCTTTTTCAGCCAAACAACCTGCACATTTGCATTTTGACGAGCAAAATCGCCCGAAAACCGTCAAACAACCTGTACTTTTGCATTTTGATTCGTTCAGCCACAGCAATCATCATCCGAAAACCCAGCTCCCTTCTGCAAAAGCAGCTCTTTGAAAGTAACTTTCTCTCATTCACTATACTGTGTGCGCTCATGCTCATGCTGATGCTGTTACTGGTGTTGCTGGCGCTCGAGCTGATATTCAGTTGGTGTTAGCATGCTCTCGGATGTGTACCTCCAGTGTTTAACACTTAATGAGCTACCTTGCACAATGTGGGAGAGCGGAGTGTTTTGAGTTCGGGATGACTTTTCGAAGGTTCTATCCATTTCTCATCGTGATAGCGATGTAACAATGGAATCAAGAACGGCAGCTCGAACCAAAACGCGCAGCGATCTCGTGCTTCGGTGAACCGACCAAGAATGCGCAGCTGCCCCGGACTTCGGCTGAGACAAGGGAGAGCGGAGCGTTTTGAGTTCGGATGACTTTTCGAAGGTTCTATCCATTTCATCGTGAAAGCGATGTAACAATGGAATCAAGAACGGCAGCTCGAACCAATTCCGCGCAACAAAAAAGCTGCCGAGAAATCTCGGCAGCCCCACCACTCTAATAAGGATCAATCATCTGCGCCGTCATCATCGCTTTAGCAGCGAGCCCGTTCGCATCAAGCACTTCGATTTCCAGCTTCGTCGACTTACGGCTCAGCTCCATCGCGCTCGGCACAATCGTAATTTCTCCGTCAATGGGCACCGGCCGAACGAAATAAGCTGTCATAGCGTCCACCAGAAAATCACGCTTGCCGGTATCACGGATCATGCGGCGCCCCGCCTGTGTCATTAGCGTAACGAGCACGCCCTCCGACACCATGCCGAGAGGTCCCGACATCTGCGGCGTAATAACGCCGCGGTAGTTAGGTACGCCTTCCGCATCCTCACCGGCAATAAACCCGGTCCACATCAAATCCTCAAACGTCTCGCCCGATTCCGGCTGCTTGCCGGCGAAACGCATCGCATCAAGCACTTCCTGCCTCGTAATAACACCGAGCAGCTTGCGGTGACGGTCGACAACCGGCAGCAGATCGATTCCTTCCGCCGCCATCGTATGCGCCGCAGACGTCACCGTAATGTTGGGAGCCGCGGTTATCGGATGGCGAGTCATTAATTTGTCCACGGTATAGGTATCCGGTGAACCATAAGCATCCTTGGCCGTCATCATGCCAATAACACGCCCTCGGTCATCAACGACCGGAAAGCGCGAATAACCGGTCTCCCGCACAAGCCGCTGGAAATCAGCCATCGTATTGTCAGCACGCATAACATCGGCTGGCTTGCTGAAGGTCATCAGATCCTCGATCAGCATAATTTTACGCTTAATAAGACGATCATACATCGCCCGGTTAATCATCGAAGCGACCGTAAACGTATCATGCCTGGAGGCAATGATTGGAAGCTCCTTCTCATCAGCAAGCAGCTTCACCTCGTCGCTTGGCTCGAAACCGCCAGTAATCAGCACGCCTGCCCCTTGCTCCAAAGCACGCCTGTGAGCACTCGAGCGGTTGCCCACGATTAGCAGACTCCCCTCGTCAATATATCGAAGCATGGCATCCAGCTCCATTGCGCCAATCACAAACTTATGCAAAGTCTTCTCTAGGCCGGAAGCGCCTCCGAATAGATGTCCTTCAACAATTTCAGCCACTTCACCGAAGGTCAGCTGATCAAGTGCCTCTCTGCGCTTGCGGTCGATCCGCACCGTGCCGATCCGCTCCTTCGTGCTGACAAGTCCGGCGTTCTCCGCCTCTTTGATTGCTTTATAGGCAGTCCCCTCGCTAACGCCAAGCTCTTTGGCGATGGCACGAACCGATATTCGTGTGCCGATCTTCAATTCCTGTATATGCTGCAAGATTTGCTCTCGCTTCGTTCCTGTGTCTGTTCCGGATTCCACGCCCCGTTTCCTCCCTCATGAATGGCATTTATCCCTGTACATTATACCAGTCAACAGTAACGCGGGCGACCTTAAGCATGGCATCGACGGATTCGCCGTCTTTACCGGTCAGTTTGTACTTGTCAAAAATCGGCTGCAGCCGATGCGGGCTTATCGCTTCGTTAGCTCCTTCTACGATGAACGTTTTCCAGTCGTACATAATCGGAACAGGGTAGCTCAATTGATAGATTGGCACCTGGTCGATAATAATACGCTGCGGCGGAATTTCTGCGTATTGGCTCGGGAATAGGAAAGAAACCTTTTCGCTGAACGGTCTGGAAATATAGTCAGATTCCAAACTGATGTTATATTCCACGATCTGCTGATGCGGATCAACCCTGCAGAAAAATTGGCCAAGCGCCTGCGCCGTCTTATGCGTCTTATGCAGCACGCGATATGTAAACTCAACGTTGAAAGGTACATGCTGATAATAAGTTTGTACTTTCCGGAAAAACTCAAACTCATCTACCATATCGGAAATCCCCTTGTAAAATGTTCCTGTTAAGGAAATGATGATAATAGAAAGAACCTTTTTACACAATTATAATAAAAAGCATATAATTTGGTCAATGACTATAGTAATTATTTTTTTTATACTCTATAGAACGTTGTCGCTCTTCACTTAAACGACTATCTTAAGGCTGAGGTGACGACTTTGAGCAAATTCGCTCATTACATCGGAGAAAACATCCGCAATCTACGTAAAGAAAGAGGACTCAGCCAGGAGCAGCTCGCCCTTCGCGCCGAAATCAATGCATCCTATATGGGCCAAGTGGAACGCGGCGAAAAAAGCCCGACGGTCGAAGTACTAGGCAAAATCGCAGGAGCGCTTAATTGCCCGCTTGAGCTTATCGTCAACAGCGTGCCTCCCAAAGCGATGGAAGCCGGCAGCAGTTATGCCGATAAAATCGCGCACCAGATGAACGGGCTTACCCTTAAGGAACAAGAAGCCGTCTACAAACTGGTCAAGCAATTGATTCATTTCAAAGACATCGAATAACAAATCAAGTTCGCCGCAAGGCTGTAAAAAAGAAAAAGGCATGGATGCCGCTCCGCCACGGGGGCAGCATCCATGCCTTTTTCAATTGTTCTTGTTGGGTCAGCATCAGCATTAGCCCTTCACTCTGTCACGGGAACGCCCCATAACAACTCCTTGAAGCTGCCGCTCCCACATCCGCTTCTTTGCTCTGCGGATTCGCTCCAGCTCCTTACGCTTTTCCTCGTTGATCAGAAGCAGCGCATTGAAATGGGCGGCGATCACGACCAGCGCAAAACCTACCCAAATCATGCCAAAAGTGCTCGTCAACCCCCAAGGGGCGCCCAAATCGAGCTTCGGCAGCGCATAGACTAGCATCGCAATTGCGCCTATTAAATATAATACATGACGGCCTTTACCCTTCATCCTTCTCACTCCCCGGCTTGTTCGCTTCCAGAAGCATTCACTGTACTTGTCCGCACTACCATTGTATGATCAGCGGTCCGCTATTATGACCGCAGGCTCTAATCGCTCCATTTTCAGCCCAGCGGCGAATCACCAAGGGATAGATGTCCTCATATGATGAAGGAATTCGTGTAAAATACCCAGGCTTTCTTCCTGCCATCCTCCTGCTTGGAAGGAGATTTACGATGCTTAAATCGAAAGTTGCCGTTCAGGTGATCGGCCCCGGCATGCTCACGGACGATACGCTCATGCTAGGAGAATCCTGGCTGAAGCAATGGAAAATTCCGGAGGGCCAGCCGGTCGTTCTAACATTTGGAGCGTTTCGGCAACATGTAAAAGTGATTGCTGTCGCTAAATACGACGGCATGCGCATTAGCCAAGGTTTGGCTAAAAAAATGGGCATTTTGGGAAATACACCGCTAAGGCTGCAGTACAAACCCGGTTCATCGTCATTATTGCTCGGCCCGCTGATCGGCGTGCTGATCAGCCGTGACTATCCCGGAGCGCCCGACAAGCCGTTTGGCTCGATTACGATGTTTTGCCGGGAGCTCGTTGACGGTTGCGCCACTCAGGGCGGATATGTTTATTTTTTCACGCCCAACCATATAGGTAGCAGTGCGGATTCCGTGGAAGGCTGGGTCTATGCAGACGGCTGGAGACGAACGGCAGTACCTGCTCCGGATATCGTCAACAACCGGCTTACTTCACGCAAGCTCGAGAATAAAGCCAACGTTCAGCATTTTTTGAAAGAAATTAAGCAAAAGCACGGAACGACCGTTTTTAACGAGAAGTTTCTGGATAAAACCGAAGTATTCGACGCACTCAAAAAGGACGCTTCCGTAAGCCGCTATTTGCCTGAATCGCATCTGCTGCGCAACTATACGACACTGAAATCCATGTCTTCCCGGTATGACAACGTCTTTCTCAAGCCCGTGCGAGGAAGTCTTGGCAAAGGCATTATCCGCGTCTCTCGGGCCGAAGGCAGCGGTTATCAAGCTCTATTCGCAACTACAGCCGGTTCCCGGCGTCAGCAGTTTCCGAGCCTACTCAAGCTTTATGCGACCATCTCGACAAAAATGAAAACGGTCCGCTATCAAATTCAGCAAGGGCTGCAATTGATTGAAATCCAGAAACGGCCGGTCGACTTTCGCGCACTGGTACGAAAAAAACAAAGCCGGCAAATGGTCCATTACGTCTATCGTCGCTCGAACGGCAGGCAGTCAGCATTTCGTCTCAAATTTGGCGCGGGGCGGTACGCTCAGCAGAGTGGGCGAAGCCGTCGCTAAGTCGAATCTAACCGTTGGCAGAGCGGATGCTTCCAGCCGGCTGCAGCAAGCGGCGCTATTAATAGCCAAAGGAATCGAGAGTCAAATTCCCGCCCATTTCGGCGAGCTTGGCATCGATCTTGCGCTTGATACGGGTGGACGCGTGTGGCTGCTGGAGGTCAACTCCAAGCCTTCGAAAAACGACAACACCCCGCTGACCGACAACAAGACTCGTCCGTCGGTGCGAATGGTTATTCAATATTCCCGGTTTCTATCGGGCTTTTAGCGGAGGGCACCATGATTCCATTGCTCGTTCAGCTCGGCATATTCGTGGCAACAGTCGGCTTGCCCGCCCAATCAAGCAACTCCGATCCCGCTGCAGCCATGCCCGAAAGGCGATTCTACGAACGGTTAAGCGACGCCGCAGCCAAGCTTGGGATTGCATTGTTCGTCTTCTCTCCAGCCCAGTTCGAAGAACGAACCGGCATACTGTCCGGCTTCCGGTACAGCGGCAAGCGTTGGCGAATAGAGGCATGCGCCTTGCCCGATATTGTCTATGACAGAAGCTATTGCTCGAGCTTTGAGGAACAGATGGCATGCCGTAACGCGCTGTCTGCGATCCGCAAACTGAAAGGGTATATTCCGCTAAACGGCAGCTTGCCCTCGAAATGGGAGGTATACAGCTATTTGAGACAGGATGCCATTCTTGTCAGACACTTGCCGCCCACTCAAACCGTTGACAGGCTGGAACAGCTGCTTCCGCAGATGCAGGAACAAAGCAAGGGATTGTTTCTTAAACCAGCTGCCGGCATGCAGGGCAAAGGGGTGCTCTATATCAGGCATCACCCGCTGACGGGGCAATGGCTGGCGGACGGAAGGACGCGGCACAACCTGCCTATAGCGAAAACATTCGAAGACTGGCCCGCTCTGATTCTATGGGGGGAACGCTTTGTTGGCCAAACCGCATATATCTGCCAACCTTATTTGGAGCTGAGAGGCCGGGATGGCAAAGCATTCGATGTAAGAGCACTCGTCCAAAAGAATGAAAAAGGACAATGGGTTTTGACCGGAACAGCAGTCCGGGTCGGGAACAGCGGCTCGCTCACTTCTAATCTTCACGGGGGCGGGAGCGCCTCTAACGCCACTGATTATTTGACCGATGCCTTCGGGAAACAGCGGACGCATCAACTGCTTAACGAAATCGGACGGCTTTCCCTGCATGCTGCCCCAAAGCTTGAAGAACGGTTTGGCCGGCTTGCCGAGCTGGGCTTCGACTTCGGTATCGAGCCTGCCGGACGGATCTGGCTGCTGGAAGTCAACTCCAGACCCGGAAGAGCATCGATGAGGCTGCTGGGCGACATGGAGGCCGAAAGGCTTTCCATTGAACGGCCGCTCCAATACGCGTGTTTGCTGTCACGACGCTTGTATCCAACCTTAATAACCAATGCATCTGCAATAGGCCGTACCTATGAGCAACATAAAAGGCTTCGGACAGACAACGTTCAGGAGGTTCATCCATGAGTTCGACAACTTGCAACGTGCATTTCTCACAACAATCGGACAGAGTGATTTACTTGTCCAATCCGCTGCTCAAAGAACTGAAGCTCTCAGGCAAAAAAACCGTCCATCTGAAGCTGGGAAAGGAAGTTATAACCGCAGCCATAAAGACGGTCAAACGCCAGGGTAACCATATTTATTTGTCAGCCGGCGTCCGGCAGTCTATCCGGGTGCCAAAGACGGGGCAAATTCTCGTCCTGAATTCAGGCGATAACGAAGTGCAGCTTGGTCCGCTCGTCGGCATCTTAAGTGACTTCGGCCCCCCCTCCACGGACAGCATGCCATTTGGCAGCCGGACCGGCTTTATTAAGCAGGTCATCCGTTCAGGCGAACGGAACGGCTATATGTTCGGCTTTACGCCCTCTGATATCAATTGGCAGCAAGAGACCGTCTACGGCTATTTCTTGAATTCACAGGGTGGCTGGTACCGGAAAACCGTTCCGCTGCCAGATGTCGTGTACAATCGGCTGCCAAGCCGGAAAGCAGAGACGTCGTCAACGATCAGCTCGCTGAGGGAACGGTTCGTACGCCGTAAAATCCCATTTTTCAACTGGAGCTTTTTCAACAAGTCAGATGTCTATAAGCTGCTCGACAATGATCCCGAGGCGCTGCAGCATTTGCCCGAATCGATCTCTGCCCCCTCCTCGGATAAAATAAAAAACTTGCTGGAAAAGCATCATTTTCTTTATTTCAAACCGACTGCCGGCAGCCTCGGCATCGGAATTTACCGTTTGACCTACCACCCGAAGCGCGGCTACTTCGCCCGTTACCGGAAGGGCGACCGCAACGTGCTGCTGCGCTTCACTAACTTCAACAGCTTGATGCGGATGCTTCATGCCCGCCATGGCAGCACGCTGGGCAACTACGTCGTACAGCAGGGCATCCGGCTCATTGAAATTGACGGCTGTCCGATCGACTTCCGGTTTCATATGCATAAGAATGGCAAAAACGAATGGGTGCCTGTGGGCATCGGAGCCAAAAAGGCCGGCAGAGGCAGCGTAACGACTCACGTCAAAAACGGCGGCTCGCTTATGACGCCGGAACAGGCGCTCAATCGGACCTTTAACGATAAATCGGGCGAAGTACTGGTAAAAGCGAAAGAAGTCGCAATTCGGCTGTCTGAAGCGATTGAACGCAACTACCCGCATCGCCTGGGCGAGCTTGGCCTTGATATTGGTATAGACAAAGACGGCGAGATCTGGATGTTCGAGGCGAATGCCAAGCCGGGACGCTCCATCTTCAAGCATCCTTCCCTGCGCTCCGAAGGACGCGCCTCCGTCGACTATATCATTGAGCACTGCCTGTACTTGAGCAAGTTTCAAGGAGGGGATGACTGATGGAGAGCTTAACTGCGGAACAGGAAGGCGTGGCCGCAATCCGGGCCGGCCGGCCCGTGCTCGCCATCTTGACGATTGACGACGATTTGCAGCTGTTCAGAGGCAACCGCAGTAATTTCGCCGATCTAATCCGGACCGGACAGCAGTCCGGATTTATCGTCTATGTGCTGACCGCCAAAAATTTATTTTTAAGCCGCTCCAGCTTAAAGGGCTATATATACGATGAGCAGAGCGAGGTTTGGCAGCAGCGGCTCTTGCCTTTTCCAGACATTATCTACAACCGGATTCCGCTGCGCGAGGATGAGATGCAAAAGTCGGTCCGGAGTAAAATAATCGCCTGTACGAAGGATCCGCGTGTAAAGCTGTTCAATTCGTCTTTCTTCAACAAGTGGTATTTGTTCGAGTGGCTCCGCCAATCCAAAACAACCAAGCCGTTTATTCCAACTACCCGCAAGCTGATGACCGTATCAGGTCTCGGTAAAATGATGCAAAAGCACCCTTATCTTTACTTGAAGCCGGAAAGCGGCAAAGCGGGAAAAGGCATTATGACGATCAAGCTTCAACCGGAGAAGCAGCTGCCCTATTTGCTGAAAATACAAGAGGACCGCAAAAGCGCCACTTACAATTGCGCAACGCTGGGCAAGCTTTGGACTCGCGTCCAGAAGCAAAGCGCGGGCGAGCCGTATATCGCCCAGCAGGGCATCCAGCTTGCCTCCTACAATGACCGCCGTTTCGACCTGCGCGCGCTCGTGCAAAAAAATGAGCGCGGCAAGTGGGAGGTCACCGGCATCGGCGCCCGTCTGGCAGGCTCCTCCAGCATTACGACTCACGTCCCTCGCGGCGGAATGATTGAAGATCCCGAAAAACTGCTCGTCAGTTCTTTTAATGCCGACCTGGCGCGTAAAATACTAATAAAAACAAAGCAGACCTCGCTGATGATCGCCAGACAGATTGAACGGGGCTCCGGCCAGCTGCTCGGAGAGATGTCTATGGACCTCGGCATCGACAGCTCCGGCAACATCTGGTTTTTCGAAGCCAATTCGAAGCCAATGAAATTCGATGAGCCGCATATCCGGCAAAAGTCGCTGGAGCGCATCTTTCAATACAGCTCGTATTTAACCAATCTGAAGCCAGAGAAAGCAGGAGGCGCATAAGGATGGAACTGCAGCTGCTTACCCCTGAGCAATGGCTGTCGGAGAAAAAAGACTGCTCGGATTTGCCGTACGGTTCGGGGAGAAGCGGCTGACGGTTGCAGCCCTGCATGCCTTGCGAATGTTGGATCCGAATATGTTGGACGCCAAAGATGCAGCACACCCTCGCGCTGTTGTAGCACTAGCAAGGCGCGGCGGCCGTCTGGCGGGGCTCGCATTCGCTGCGGATGCCGGTAAGCGTGGCTGCTTTATCGTCGTGCATCCGGAAGCGCGAAACGGCGGAGTCGGCTCCGCCCTGCTCCGTGCCATGATCGACAGGCTGGGAGAACTGACTTGCAATGTCGCGACCGACAATGTGCCGAGTATGGCGCTTTGCTTTCGGCTAGGGCTCACCGCCGTGTCCATGCATACCGGCCCAACAGGCAAGCCGACGCTCCGCTTTGAAAGGAGAATTAACGATGACGCAGCCTGTACTCGGAATATTAACGCTCTATATGAATGAGAACGGACATTTAGAGGAGCGTGATATCTACCAGAAGATGACGGTCGCCGGGCGAAAGCTTGGCCTCAAAGTCATCGTATTTACGCCAAAGGATGTCAATTACCAGCTAAATCGAATTCATTCGCTCGTCTATGAGCCGCAAGAACGCCAATGGAAGCGTAAATGGACCTCGTTCCCCTCGATGATATTCGACCGCTGCCGCATCCAGCGGACGTATCGCTTCGAGCAGCTACGCCAATTCCGTAAAAGCTACGGACATCTCACCTTTCTAAATCGTCCGCTGCGCAACAAAATGACGATCCACAGGATTTTAACCAAGGACTCCAGGTTCAAAAGCTATCTGCCTGTTTCCCGGATGGTTGACGGCGTCCAGGACGTCTCCGAGATGCTCCGTAAATATCCGCTCCTGTATCTGAAGCCCGTTAACGGGACGGGAGGACGCGGCATTTTGCGTATTGAACGGAAGCGGGACGGCAAATTGCTAATTCAAGGCCGGGATCTGTCGCGCCGGATCATCAACCCGAAACGAGTCTCTGCCGCCTCCTTGAGCGGCTATTTGTCCGACTGGGATTTGAAGGGTAACCGCTATCTCGCGCAGCAAGGACTGCAGCTCAAGCTGCCCACCGGACGCGTGCACGACTACCGGATGCTCGTACAGAAGAATGGTGAAGGCCAGTGGCAGGTTACAGGCTGTGCCGGACGGGTAGGAGCGGCGGGCAGTGTGACGTCCAACCTGCATGGCGGCGGCCATGCCGTGCCAATGGAGGTACTGCTGAAGCAATGGCTGACCAGCGAGGAACGGGTAACGGAGGTGATCGCCGAAGCCGAGCAGTTTGGTGTTGGCGTTGCCCAATACCTTGAACTGTGTTACGGCAGGCTCTGCGAGCTTGCGCTCGATCTGGCCATCGATCAGAAGGGCCGTATCTGGATGCTGGAGGTCAATCCGAAGCCGGCTAGAGAAGTGTTCGTCCAAGCGGGAGACAAGGAAACGTACCGTAAGGCGATCGTCCGGCCGCTGGAATATGCATTATGGCTTCATGGGCAAAAGAAACAGCGGAAATCGAAGCGCAACAGCGCTGCGCCCGCAGTGGCTGAGGAAAAGGGCGGCAATCTAGCTTCAACCGCTGCTCCTATGAGGGAAGCTTGATCAGCTTCTAGATACCGACTCGACACAGTTCAGCATGAGTCTCTAAGGGCAGATACTCTATTCTGGCGCAAACATAGAGCAAGTAGGGATAGTAGGGACAGCGGGTCTTGGCAGGCACAAATTGGATATCGAATAAGGCCAACCTGAGGTTGACCTAATGATAGGGAATGTCCCGAGGTCATATATGACTTCGGGACATTTTTTTAACTTTTCGAGTGAAGTACAAATCATAATGTAAAAGTGCAGGTTGTCCGCCCGTTTATCGGCGATTTCTGGCATCAAAATGTAAACGTGCAGGCTGATTGCTCAAAAAAGCTCCGATTAGGCGGATTTGCAGCATTTTAAATGTACTTTTGCATTTTGTTAGTGTTTTTGCCCCTTTTCGGGGTCATCAAAATGCACATTTGCATTTTGATCCTCATAGGGAACTATAGGAGATCGGCTAGAAGTACTTCTAGGAGCCCTCTAACGTTTATCCGTTTGCCAATTCGAGCAGCTCCGCCATGCTGCCAATCAAAGCATCGCTTCCATCCAGCTCTGCATCCCGGCCATAACCGGCATAAGCGCAGCCGATTACGATCAATCCGTTGCGCTTGCCCGCTTCTACATCAGAGGAACGGTCGCCGACCATCCATGCCGACTTCAGCTCATGGTCGGACAACAGCTGGGCAACTAAATCCACTTTGCTTGCGGTCTTGTACTCTCCTGCGCTGTACAACCCGTCGAAAAGCTCGATGATTCCTTTATATCTGGCAACTTCCTTCACATAAGCTTCCAGCCCGTTGCTGGCAACGAACAGCTTGATACCGCTCGCCTTAAGCGCTGCCAGCGTCTCGGCCGTCTCCGGGTATAAGCTGCCTTTACCCGCTGCTAACTCCTCGACCTCATATTGCAGAAACAGCTCATCCGCACGCTTGCGCGCCGCTTCCGTGCTCTCCGGCATAATTTTCCGCCATATATCGTCAAGTATCATGCCGAGACAAGCGAGAACGCTCTCGATTGGCGGCGTTTCGAAGGTGTACAGTCCCTCCTCGCGAAGAGTATCGAACAGTCTCGCATGTACCGAGCGAAGCAAAGTCTCCGTCTCGAACAGCGTACCATCCATATCAAAAATAATCGCTTCCGGGCGATCGAAAGTAGTAGTCATGATGAAACTTCCCCTTTTCTTGCATTTCGCTTGCCTTAAAGCTTAATGCTGATTTTGAATAGTCCTGCCTTACGAGCCGCCATATAAATGATGATAACGAGCGGCCCAAGGAATACGCCGATGACGCCGACCAGCTTAAAGCCGACATACAAGCTGATGAGGGCAGCCAGCGAACCGATACCGACCGCGTCGCCCAAAATTTTCGGCTCAACGATCCGGCGGAAGACGGTAATGAACAGAAATAAAATGTACAAGCCGATGCCGGTCGGCACATCCCCTGTCAGGAGCAAGTAGGTGCCCCATGGCACCAGCACCGAGCCAGTGCCCAATATCGGCATAATATCGACGACAACGATCAATAGAGCGATTGCAAGCGGATATTTAACATCCAGTATCAGCAGGCCAATAATCGATATTGCATAGGTTAATGCGCTCAGAATAATTTGTGAACGGAGAAAGCCGAAGATCGATCCCTTCAAGTTGTCCAGCACTTGATTGACTTGCGGCCGGGACTTCTCTTCGAACAGCGACAAAACGGAAGCCTTCATCGTGTTAAGGCTATAGCCGAACATATAGACCGCCACCAAAAACACGATAAAGAAAATGAACATGCCGGGAATACCCGAAGCGAATGACAGGACCGAGCTCGATAACGTCTTGACCATTCCCGTTACCGTATTCCCAAGCCCAGTCAGCCATTTCTCTACTTGAGCGGCGGCGTCCGGCGACAGATGATTGTACAGCGTCTCCGCTTCATCCATAAGCTGGCTTACATAGCTGTTGGCATCTCCTACATAATTCGGTACCCGCTGGGCGAATGCGATCAGCTCAGTGACGATTTTCACACCAAGCAGCGCCATTAATCCGAGCAGTACAATTGTAAACAGCGTGCTGGAAATCGTGGAGGCGATGAGCCGGTTCACACGAAATTTCCGAATGAACAGCTTCGTCAGCGGCTCCATGAAAATCGCTACAACCAAGGCCAGCAGAAACGGTGCGCCGGCGGTAAAAAATAAATACAGCAGCAGCAGGCCAACCGCTAGCATCACCAATGTTTTGATCGACAAGCTTACTCCTCCTCTCCTTGCTGCTTGATCTTGCATTTTCGAATATGTACGCGAGTTACGCGAAGCCGTTTGCATTCCGCCACCTCGAACGAAAAACCGCCGTGCTCCAGCCGTTTTCCTTTCGTCGGATTGCCCTCCAGCCGGATGAACATCCACCCGCCAATCGAATCAATCTCATCTGCCTCAAGATCGGTACCGAGCAGGTCGTTAACTTCCTCGATCAGTATCCGGCCATCCACAGAGGTCACGTCCCCTTTTACTACAATACTCGGAAGAGCCGTATCAAATTCCCCATGAATTTCGCCTACGATTTCTTCTAATATCCGCTCCGTTGTCAGCAGCCCTGCCGTGCCCCCATATTCATCAACGACGACCGCAAGCTGGGAATGCTGTAGCTGCATCAGTTTCAGTACATCACTAATTTCCATCGACTCCGGCACGGTTAATATCGGACGCAAAAAAGCTTCCAGCTCATGCGATTCATCCGGATCGGCCGTCAGCAGGTCTGTAATATGCACAAACCCGATAATCTCATCTTTATCGATAACACCGACGGGATAACGGGTATGCTTAGTCGCATAGACCAGCTTTAAATTGTCCGCGAAGGAGCGGTTGCTGTATAAGCATTCCATATCCGTTCTTGGAAGCATGACCTCGCGGGCCAGCCGGTCTGAGAATCCAAAAACATTGTCAAACAGCGCCATTTCGTCTTTATCCAAAATACCACTCTTCGCACTCTCGTTCATGAGCAGCCGAAGCTCCTCTTCCGTATGAGCGGCATCATATTCGCTTGCCGGCTCGATCCGCAGCATACGAAGCAGCGAGTTAGCGGCTCCGTTCAACAGCCAGATAACAGGCATTAACAGCTTGTAGAACAACGACAACGGCTTGGACAGCCATAGAGATGCCTGCTCCGACTTCTGAATCGCAAGCGACTTTGGCGCCAATTCGCCTAGAACAATATGTAAAAATGTAATGACGCAAAACCCGACGGCGATCGAAAGCGTAGAGATCAGCGTCGGGTCGGTTACACCAGATTTATGCAGCAGAGGCTCGACGATCAGCTCCGATATCGCAGGCTCGCCTACCCAGCCAAGGCCAAGGGAGGCGAGCGTGATGCCGAGTTGTGTAGCCGACAAATAGGCGTCGAGTCTCCGGTTTACTTTAAGCGCAGTGACCGCCCTCGAATAGCCTTCATTGGCAAGCTGAGTCAGCCGGGTCTGCCTCACTTTGACGAAAGAAAATTCTGCCGCTACGAAAAAACCGTTCAGCAGGACAAGGAACAAGACGAGAAGTAAATTAAGCACGATGTCTCCAAATACAAATTCCGTATGCACCCTGAATCGTTCTCTCCTTTGCCTGGCAGATGAAAGGTTGGGCGGCGAAGTTTAAAGCACAGCTCGTCGCTGGTGGAAATCAATTTCCTTATAATACATATCTTTCACGAGCAAGTTCGGACCGCAGCAAGATGCGGCTGGGCAATGGCAATTGACGCTCGTGGCAAGCTCGTGGTCCAGCCATCTGTCAAACAAATCGTCCAGCTTCTCCCCGCCAATGTTCCCGAAAGCAGGCACATCGGAGAAATCAGTAACGAACACTTCGCCGGTAAACAAATTAACATTCAACCGGTTGCGGCCGTCTGGATCATTGCGAACCGTAACATTCGGCTCCTCAGACAGGCGTTTCAGCAATGCCCGCTCCTCAGCATCATCGCTGCAGTGATAGAACGGCAGCGTGCCGAACAGCATCCAGACCGACGGGTCCCGGGCATCCAGCAGCTTCTCGATCGAGCGCCGCATCTGCAAGCGGGTAATGGCCGGCAAGTCTTTTGCGAATGAGCTTGGGTACATGGGATGAACCTCATGCCGCTGGCAGCCCATATCCATAATGAGACGATGAATTTCATCGATTTTGTCATGCGTCCGGAAATTGATCATCGACTCCGCCGAGACTAGAACACCAGCATCGCTTAATCTGCGTGCGTTGTCGATCATGCGGTCGTACATGCGTACCGCAGCTTCACGAGGAACGGAATGTCCCGCCTTGGCAAATCCGATTTGATGAAAATCGTCGGCATTCGTGTAATTGAAGGAAATATGCATGACGTCCAAATAAGGCGCCAATTGCTCATACCGGCTGTATGGGAGCGTCACATTGGAATTGATCTGGGAGCGAATCCCCCGGCTTCTCGCATATTGCAGCAGGGGAACCATATAATCTTTGACTGTTTTATCCGAGAAGCTGGGCTCGCCGCCCGTAATACTGATCGTCTCCAGATGCTCGACCTCGTCCAGCCTCCTGAGCATGAGCTCCAGCGGGATTTTGGCCGGCTCTGCCATGACGAGCGTATCGCCAACAGCGCAATGCTCGCAGCGCATATTGCATAGATTGGAGACCGTCATCTCGACACTGGTGAGCTTATGCCTTCCAAACTTCTGCAGCGAGCGTATGGGGTCCCAAGGATCATTTTGGGGCGTTAAAGCCGGCAGCACTTCTTTTCTATGTTGCAAATCAATTGTATTCATACGTATCAGCACCTGACTAAGCTTGATTTATCAATTTTCATGATTATTTCTATTGTAATGTCCGAGCAGTAAGGAAGCAAACGAGAGAAGCTGAAAATTAACCATATTTAGAGGAATAATATTTTGAACATCTATTGCAATTGAGATTTTCACAAACAAAAAAGAAGGCCAGGAACTTATATCCTGTTGGCCTCCTTTACCCGGTTAAATGCCGGATGCAAGCTGTACATCGGTTTTTTCGCCGTTTACGCCGACGATCATTGTCGAAAGCTGTTTCGATAAATCGACCTCGTAAGGGACGGCCAATGTTTCACCCGCCTCGTTATTGAGAATCCGAATAATCGGCCGGTGCGGGTATGCCGTATTGAAGTCGATTACGACGCCGCTTTCTCCCGTATGCAGCGTAACGGTAATGCCAATCGGATAGATGGCGACTTTATCACGGAACAGTTGAACCATGTGCTGCTCGTACAACGTTCCCGTGCCTGCATACAGCAGCTCAATAGCCTGATGAGGCAGCATCGGCGAACGATACACGCGATTTGTCGTCATGGCGTCGTAGGAATCGACCAGGCCGATCCACTTCGCATAATCGTGAATTTCACCGCCCTTGATTCCGCGCGGATAACCGCTTCCGTCCAGCCGTTCATGATGCTGGAATGCGCAATGCGCCACAATGAGCGGCAAATTGGGCTCGTCCTTCAGCAGCTCAAACCCGATCTTCGCATGATTTTTCATCATGCCGAATTCTTCGGCCGTGAGCTGATCCGGTTTTTTCAGCACATTCATCGAAATTTGCGTCTTGCCTATATCATGCAGCAGCGCGCCCATCCCAAGCGTCATAAGCTCTTCGCGGGTATAGCCGTACGCGGTGCCGAGCAACGTCGTATAGACGCATACATTCAAAGAATGCTGATATAAATAATCGTCCACTGTGCCCATGTTCATCAGC
>NZ_CBVJ010000086.1 GCF_000513275.1 Paenibacillus gorillae
CATAAACCCGATCTTCGCATGATTTTTCATCATGCCGAATTCTTCGGCCGTGAGCTGTATCCGGCTTTTTTCAGCACATTCATCGAAATTTGCGTCTTGCCTATATCATGCAGCAGCGCGCCCATCCCAAGCGTCATAAGCTCTTCGCGGGTATAGCCGTACGCGGTGCCGAGCAACGTCGTATAGACGCATACATTCAAAGAATGCTGATATAAATAATCGTCCACTGTGCCCATGTTCATCAGCATGATCATCGCATCCTGATGACTGGACAAATCATCGATAATATTGCTCATCATCTGTTTGAAGGGCTGCGCTATGTAAGGGTAAGTAACCCCTTTCTTGCGCTTCGGCCGGTCCATCATGTAGCGGAAATTAGTCCGGATTTCCTTCAAAGCGTGACGCATCGTTTCTTCGCCGATGAGCTCAGGCATGACGATATCTTCCGTCCGCGGATCGACAATAAACAAATAAAAAATGCCGCATTGCTCCAAGCGGGTTATCAACCTGCTCGTCAGTTCAACATTTTCACCTAAGAGTACAAGACCGTCACCGGAGAAAATCTTTTTTGCCAGTCTCATACCCGGTTGACATTGCGATAATGGCACCAACCGCATTTTCTCGATCCTTCCCCTTATCGTTAATTTTCACTCTCAACGCTATATGGCTTCGATTTCATTTGCATATATCCAGTTACTATATACATCGGAATAAACCACTCGTAAATTAACTGTAAGGGAAATGATTCGTTATCGCAACCATTTTCTTTCATTTATTCGACACTATTCTCCAATGTTCAACGCGGCTCGCGGCCACCGCACTATCATCCGTCAATTCCGCTGCAATTACATCACGAATGAACTCCGGCAAATAATAAACGATATCGCGTCCCTCGCCTAGCGTCAGATAGCCGATATGGAAGGTGAACATGTCGATGCAGCCAACCATATAATCACGCTCGTCAATGAGTGGTTCGCTGCCAACCAGCACCGAGACAACCTGTTCATACGGCGGTTTCTCCGGATCGTATTCAATCGTCATGCCATCGACAGCAAGCGATCCCAGCACTTCTCCGCGGAAGCCGTAGCCTTTAATCGGCTTCGAAGTAAATTCGGGCAGCAGCGCCTCTTCCAGCGCTGTGCGGATCGCCTTGCCGGTCAGCTTCATCCGGCAAGGATTGATAGGCGACGGGCAGAGGGCGTGAAGCTGGCCCTCTGTGACGTCGCCTTCCGGCAGGCCGCCAAGCAGCTGCCCCGTATTGACGATGCCGATCTCGGCATCGGCATGGCGGCGCAGGCCGGCGGCCAGCATGTTGCCGAGCGGTGATTCCCGCTCGGCCAGCGCGGGCAGCGGCGCATCGAGCCGGGCAATGACCCGGCTCAGGCGGCGCATGCCCGCCTCGCGGTAGCCGCCGATAATGGCGGCGGCCTCCGCTTGCTCCGCGAATGCGGCCGTAGGCACGCATGTCGCGTGGAACCTCGGGCGCTTGTCGCCGGGCGTAAGCTCAACGACGACGCGCCCCACATGCTCGCCGAATTTGCCGGCGGCGCAAATGGTTGTTCCGCCGATCACAATCGGCTCCTCCAGCAAATGATGCGTATGTGCTCCCATGATCAGATCGATGCCGTCCACCTCCTCGGCCATCTGCCTGTCGAGGGTAATACCCAGATGAGACATCACAGCAACGACGTCTGCTTTTCCACGCAACAGTTTCGCCTGCTCCCTTACCGCATCCAGCGGGTCGGTTAAATCCCAGCCCAGCAGCGAATAAAAGTCAGTAAACCGGGCAGTAACGGCAATCAGACCGATCCTCAATCCGTTTTTTTCAATAATGATATTCGGAACAAGCCACGGAGGAAGCTTGCCGGTGTACGTCTCTGGCATATTAGCCCCAATAACAGCAAACTTTGCATCGCTGTACGCTTCGGCCAATTCCTCCCGGGCATAGGTGAGCCCCTCGTTATTACCCAGCGCAATGGCTTCATACCCGGCAGCATTCAACAATGCGACGTTGACCTTCCCGTCGCTGCCCTCTGTCTCCAGCCGTATCCGGTCCATATGGTCACCGATATCGATAGCGAGCAGGCGGTCGCTGCCGTGGCGCTCCCTCTCCTGTTCGATGTAAGTCGCGATTTTGGCCGCGTTCTCCAAGCGGCTATGAATATCATTGCTGTGAAGGATTACCACATATTGTCTGTCCATACCGCTTACCCTCCGATCTGCGACATTCTCCGGTCTGTCGGCACATGCGACTGCGCTTCATTGGCCAGCTTAGCAGCCATTTCATGGTTTTCAGGCTTCACGTCCATCGCCCGGTACAGCAATCGCTTCATCGCCTCAGCATCGCCTAGCGCTTCCTTTACATTCAACTCGTCGACCCAATAGAGACAAGGTTTAATGGAGCCGTCCGATGTCAGGCGCAGCCGGTTGCAGCTTTTGCAGAAATGGTCGCTGATAGGATGAATAAGGCCAAAGGAGCCCGCTGCCCCTTCCATCTGCCAGTCATCCGACGGCCCGTTTCCTTGCACGTTCAAGCGCCGGGAAATCTGATAGCCTTCCGCGTTCGCAATTTCCAATACCCGTGACAAGGACAAATAATGACTGCGCCAATTTTCGTCCGCATGTCCAATCGGCATATATTCAATAAAACGCACATGCATCGGCTGCTCGTAAGCAAGCTTCAGAAATTGTGCGATCTCGTCTTCGTTAATTCCCTTAAGCAATACACAGTTCAGCTTAATTGGTGTAAGGCCGGCAGCTGCGGCAGCCTCAATGCCCTCCATAACACGCTTCAGTTCGCCTCTGCGGGCGATAAACCGGAATCGCGATGCATCAAGCGTGTCCAGACTAATGTTGACCCGGTTCAGGCCTGCAGCCTTTAAAGCCTCTGCCTGTTTGCCAAGCAGCATACCATTTGTCGTCAAAGCGATATCCGCAATGCCCGGAATCGACGCCAGCCGGCGAATGAGTTCATCCAGATTAGGACGTACAAGAGGCTCGCCGCCTGTAATGCGAAGCTTGGTCACACCGATTGCGGCAGCGGCTTCGACAACTTCAACAATATGGTCATAGCTTAATAATTGCTCGGTTGGAGCAAACTCCATACCTTCCTCCGGCATGCAATACAGACAACGCAAGTTGCATCTATCCGTTACAGAAATCCGCAAATAATCATGTACGCGACCAAATCGATCGATTAACTGTGACATGCCGTCCACTCCCTTTCCCGGTCCCTTTAGCATAACATTTTTCACCCTATTATGATATGCTATAGCAGTAGTTATCCTAGTGCTGCGAGGTTAGAAATCGATGGAATTAAACTGGAATATTAAACTTTTTGCAGGTCTTCCCGAGCGCTTTGGCGCATCGCATATAAGCTTCACATTTGCAGCGGAGCAAATAACCGCCGGACAGCTGAAGCAGCTTCTGGCAGAACGTTATCCCGATCACGCAGACCTGCTGCGCATCTCCTTCGTCGCCTGCAACCAGACCTACGCTTCCGATGACACGGTTGTAAGCTGCTCCGACGAGCTTGCATTGCTGCCGCCCGTATCCGGAGGCCAGCCAAGTGAGGATGCCTCCACACCCGGGACAGCAGCTGTCCAGCGTTACCTCATTACAGCCGAACCCATTCAGAGCGATGAAGTGCTTCGCAAAGTAATCGTTGCAGACCATGGCGCGGCTTTGGCCTTTGTAGGAACGACTAGGGAATGGACGAAGGGTCAAAGGACCGTCCGGCTGGAGTATGAGGCTTACGAGCCTATGGCGGTCAAAATGATGGAGCAGATCGGTGATGAGCTGGCTGAACGCTGGCCCGGTACGCTATGCGCCATTAGCCACCGCATCGGCAACGTCGCCATTGCCGAGACGAGCGTCGTAATCGCTGTATCGTCCCCGCATAGAGAAAGCTGCTACGAAGCAAGCCGCTATGCGATCGAACGTTTAAAGCAAATCGTCCCGATTTGGAAAAAAGAAATATGGGAAGACGGCTCCGAATGGAAAGGCCATCAGCTTGGCCCATGGAAACCCGCAGAGCCGCTCACTGACTACTAAAAAGCGTTGGAGATACGTCATTTTTCGCCTTCATATTACGACAAAAATCGACAAAACTACTTGCAATTAATGCCGAAATACTAGTTAAAAAGTCATAATTTTACGACACTCTTATTGCCAATCCTATCATTCGTTGCTACTATTAAAGTTGACTAAATACTCAAATTGGGGTGCAGTGATGAGGGTTCACGTTACTGATTTACTAGAAGGCGATCTTCTTCTTAAAGATACCTTCAATTCCTACGGACTACACGTACTTTCCAAAGGAACTGTACTGCACAATAAAGATATTTCCAAGCTGCTTCAGCACCATATTGATTATGTTGATATTCAGGACCGCAATTCAAACCCTATTCCTGACCGCACGCTCGAGTCGATCGTCAGTCCGAAATGGCTTCCAACTGTGCAGCCAGATTACGAAAACGCTGTCAAAGGCTTCCAGCAGCTGTTCAGTAAGGCGACTAATGAAGGCGTTATCAATGAAAAGGAAGTAGAGTCAGCTTTCCAGCCTTTGCTTAAAAACTTTCAAATGGAACGCGACGTCGTCTCGATGCTGCTATTGCTTAATACGACGGATGACTATACCTACCAGCATTCTGTACAAGTCGGAATGCTGTCCTACTATCTTTCGACATGGCTAGACTATTCCGCTGAGGAAGCGCTGCAGATCGGCAAAGCCGGATTTTTACATGACATTGGTAAAAGCCGCATCCCGGAGTCGATTCTGAACAAGCCTTCCAAGCTAACAGACGAAGAATTTACCGAGATCAAAAACCATGCCCAATACGGTCATGATATTATTTTGGAGTCGTTTGCAGAAGAACCTTATCTGGCAATTAGTGCGCTTCAGCATCATGAACGGAATGACGGCAGCGGATATCCTCATGGACTGGATGGCGACAGCATTCACCCCGTGGCCAAAATCATTTCCGTCGTCGATATTTACAGCGCTATGATATCCGAACGGGTTTACCAGAAAAAACGCGATTTGCTCTACGTGCTGAAAGAACTGTACAAGCTCAGCTTTTCCGAGCTTGATGCCCATACGACGCATACATTCATCAAGCATATGATCCCAAATTTTATCGGTAAAAAGACGATTCTCGAATCCGGTGAGACCGGCATTATCATCATGACGCATCCAACCGAATTTTTCCGCCCGCTCATCCAGATCGGCGAACGTTTCATCGATTTGACTATCGAGCGCGAATACGAGATTAAAGAAGTGCTGATCTAGCAAAAAGGAGGCCTCGGTTTTTTAAACCGAACCTCCTTTTTAATTGCCTTTATTGTTCTGCTCATTTTGCTATATATCTAACTCGCCAAATTGTTACTATTATAGTAGAATTGGCTAGTTATTTCGTTTGGGAGGTTGATTTTGTTGTTGGTTTTTAAATTTTATGGTTGGATTTTCGTCCCATACATAATGATTCTTGTGCAGTGGAATAGATTGAGTAATAAAAGGAGAGTTCTCGGAGCTGTATATTCTTTTATTGCTTTAATGGTCCTGATTGTGAATAATAATGTATCAACTGAACTATCACAGACCTCAGCTAGTTCAGACTTTTCTGAATCAGCAAACTCAAGCAGTACAACAGAAGACAATGAATTAAATTCTAAAGAAAACAAAATAGCGGTTCTTCAATTCGAGAAGAATGTTTATGCAATTGAAGATTCCATGAAACCTTTAATGGATCGTTATCAAAAAGCAATGGAAGGGTTAGCGAATGGAACCATAAGCATCAAGGATGCATATGCGGCAGCTGCCGATGCTAGAGAAGCAGCAGAAACAATGAGCAAAAATATTGATAAAATTAAAATAAGCGATGATATTCATGAAGACGTAAAAAAACTATTGCAATCTGTTAAAACTAATTTTTCCACAGCATATTTTACAAGGGAAAAGTCATTTAAGTCCGCTATGGAATATCTTGATGAACAACAACCTAGTCATATGGAAAACTTCAAAGAAGAAAACGAAATGTCTCAAGCCTTTCTTCAGACAGGTGCAGATGCTTTATTAGAAGCAAAAACTAAAGTCGGTATAGATCCGACAAAAGAATAATAAAAAAAGC
>NZ_CBVJ010000087.1 GCF_000513275.1 Paenibacillus gorillae
TCTGTGATTTCTTAACCGATCGAACCTTCCATCTCGAACTTGATGAGACGGTTCATCTCAACCGCATATTCCATTGGAAGCTCTTTCGTGAACGGCTCGATGAAGCCCATGACGATCATTTGCGTCGCTTCAGCTTCGCTCAGGCCGCGGCTCATCAGATAGAACAGCTGATCCTCCGATACTTTCGATACCGTCGCTTCATGCTCCAGCGTAATGTTGTCGTTCATGATCTCGTTATATGGAATCGTATCGGACGTTGATTCATTGTCGAGAATGAGCGTATCGCACTTGATGTTAGCCTTCGAACCTTCAGAGTTACGTCCGAACGATGCAACACCACGGTACGTTACTTTGCCGCCATGCTTACTGATCGATTTCGACACGATTGTCGAAGTCGTATCCGGTGCAAGGTGATGCATTTTCGCGCCTGCGTCTTGATGCTGGCCTTTGCCCGCTACAGCGATGGACAATACCATACCTTTCGCGCCGCGTCCTTTCAGAACGACAGCCGGGTATTTCATCGTCAGCTTGGAGCCGATGTTGCCGTCAACCCATTCCATCGTCGCGTTTTCTTCTGCAACCGCACGTTTTGTAACGAGGTTGTAGATGTTTGGCGCCCAGTTCTGGATAGTTGTGTAACGGCAACGAGCATTTTTCTTAACGAGAATTTCAACAACGGCGCTATGCAGCGAGTTCGTGCTGTATACCGGAGCTGTACAGCCTTCTACATAATGCACGAAGCTGTCTTCATCAGCAACGATAAGTGTACGCTCGAACTGACCCATGTTCTCGGAGTTAATACGGAAGTAGGCTTGCAGCGGTACTTCGCATTTGACGCCTTTAGGAACATAGATAAAGCTGCCGCCCGACCAAACCGCACTGTTCAAAGCGGCGAATTTATTGTCGGTACGCGGAATGATCGTGCTGAAATATTCTTTTACAAGATCCGGATATTCACGAAGAGCGGTATCCATATCGGTAAAGATAACGCCTTGCTTCTCCAGGTCCTCTTGCATGCTGTGGTAAACGACCTCGGACTCGTATTGAGCCGAAACGCCGGCAAGGAACTTTTGCTCTGCTTCAGGAATACCCAGCTTATCGAACGTTTCCTTAATTTCTTGCGGTACTTCTTCCCAAGTTTTTCCTTGCTTCTCGGATGGCTTGACATAATATTGGATATCATTGAAATCCAGATCATCCATGTTGCCGCCCCAATTTGGCATTGGCATTTTGTTGAATTGCTCCAGCGATTTCAGGCGGAATTCCAGCATCCATTCCGGTTCGCCCTTCATCTCGGAAATCGTGCGAACGATTTCTTCCGTCAGACCTTTACCGGATTGGAATACGGCTTTGTGCTCATCGCGGAAACCATACTTATACTCTTCCATTTCGGGCATTGATTTAGCCATTGCATTCACGCTCCTTATTCATAATGATGTTATTCGTGTTGATGCTGCTGCTCGATGCCTTTGCGCAAAGCATTCCAGGCGAGCGTTGCACATTTAATTCTGGCAGGAAATTTATTGACACCCGACAACGCTTCAATATCTTCGTTCTCGACAAACTCGACAGGCTCACCCTTCATCAGGCCGGAGAAACGTTCAGCAAGACCAATCGCTTCCTCATACGTTCTGCCCTTGACGGCTTCCGTCATCATCGATGCGGAGCTTAAGCTGATGGAACAGCCTTCCCCGCTGAATTTCGCGTCGACAACTTTCCCGTCTTCCACTTGCAGCTGGAGCGAGATGCGATCGCCGCACGTCGGATTGTTTAAATTGATCGTAACGGCTTCGGCATCAAGCGTCCCGCGGTTTCGTGGATTTTTATAATGATCCATGATCACTCTGCGGTATAAATCATCCAATTGCATAGCCGAAGAACTCCTTTGTTTTGAGAAGGCCGTCCACCAAACGGTCTACTTCCTCCTCTGTATTGTATAGATAAAAGCTTGCTCGTGCTGTGGAGGATACATTCAGCCAACGCATCAGCGGCTGGCAGCAGTGATGGCCTGCGCGAATCGCAATACCTTCAGCGTCTAATACCGTCGAGACGTCATGGGGATGAATATCATCTACGTTAAACGTAATGAGGCCCACCCGGTTCTCTTTCGGACCATAAATCGTCACGCCGTCGATCGTTGACAGTCTGTCATAAGCATATGCGGCAAGCCGCTTCTCATGCTGATCGATTTCGTCCATGCCGATCTGCTCCAGAAAATCGATAGCAGCTCCGAGACCAACAGCCCCGGCAATAATCGGCGTACCGCCCTCGAATCGATACGGAATATCCTTCCATGTCGATTCATACAGATCGACCGTATCGATCATTTCGCCGCCGAATTCGATCGGCTCCATGTTCGAGAGCAAAGCTTTCTTGCCATACAAAGCGCCAATACCGGTCGGTCCGCACATTTTATGTCCGGACAACGCGTAGAAATCGCAATCGATATCCTGCACGTCAACCTTCTTATGCGGCGTGCTTTGTGCGCCGTCAACGACCATAACAGCGCCGTTGCGGTGAGCAATGGACGTAATCTCCTTAATGGGATTGACGCCGCCCAGCACGTTGGAGACGTAAGTGACAGCGACAACCTTGGTGTTAGCTGTAACTGTCGCCTCCACGTCGGCAAGCGAGATCGTGCCGTCAGGCTGAAGCGGAATATATTTCAATGTCGCTCCAGTTGCTTTGGCTGCCTGCTGCCAAGGGATAAGATTCGCATGGTGCTCCATCGGCGTAATGACGATTTCGTCGCCTTCTTTGCACACGGAGCGGGCGTAGCTGGAAGCAACCAGGTTCAAAGCTGTTGTCGTGCCGCGCGTAAAAATAATTTCTTCTGGCGCAGCCGCATTCAGAAACTTCGCAACCTTTTCCCGTGCCCCTTCATAGGCATCCGTCGCACGCGAACCGAGCGTATGAACGCCGCGGTGCACGTTCGCATGATCTTGTTCATAATAACGACTTACCGCATCAATGACGGAACGCGGCTTCTGGGAAGACGCCGCGCTGTCCAGATAAACGAGCGGATGCCCGTTTATCTCCTGATGCAGTATCGGAAAGTGCTCCCGTACCGCCTCTATATTCATCCTTCTAGCTTCCTTTCGAGCAAGCGCTGAAGCTGCTCGCGTACCGCATCAATCGGAATCTCCGATACGACAGGCGCCAAAAATCCGTAAATAATTAATCGTTCAGCGTCTTGCTTGGTAATACCACGGGACATCAGGTAGTAAACCTGCTCCGGATTAACCTGTCCAACGCTTGCTGCGTGACCCGCTTTTACATCATCTTCGTCAATCAGAAGAATCGGGTTGGCGTCGCCGCGCGCTTTCGGGCTAAGCATCAGAACTTTCTCTGTCTGCACGCCGTTCGCTTTCGTTGCGCCTTTCTCGATCTTCGTAATGCCGTTGATAATCGCTGTTGCGCTGTCTTTCATAACGGCACGAGTAACCATGTCGCTCTCCGAGCTGCGCCCGAAGTGAACGGCTTGCGTCGTCAAGCTCATTTTTTGATCGTTTTGTCCGATCGTGATTACTTTAGCGTCCGAATTCGAGCCGTTGCCTTTTAGGTGGGAAGTTGTGTCCGACAGCGTGTTGCCATCGTTCAAGTCCCCGATTACCCATTCCATCCGACCGTCATTCTCGATAATCGAGCGGCGAAGCGTAAGATCGACACCGTTGTCGGCCATATGATGAATGGAGCCAAAACGTACGTGTGCGCCCGATTTCACGAACACTTCTACAACCGAGTGATGAACAAACGGTTCTGTAGTTGTTCCTGGCTCGGATACAACGTAATCCACGTAAGTCACTTTGCTGTTGCTTTCCGCAACAATGAGAATATGCGGTGCAAAAGCAGCTTCGGATTTATTGTTAAACAGGATCGCTTGCAGCGGCAGTTCAACCTCTACATTGCGCGGCACGTATACGAATACGCCGCCGTTCCAGAGCGCTGCGTGCAGCGCAGTCAGTTTATTGTCGCCTTTATCGATTGCTTTGAACAAATAAGGCTGAACCAGATCGGCATGCTCCTTGCATGCGGTCTCCAGATCGGTGAAAATAACGCCTTTAGCCGTCAAATCGGCCGACAGCTGCTTCCAAGCAATGCTGGAGTTTTGCTGTACGATCAGGCTTTCCGTTCCTTCTGCCACCAGTTCCGTTACAACGCTCGGCAATTCGCCGACCGATGCTGCCGCTTGTCCTTGCTCATAATTGCCAACCGCCGTCAGATTCCAACGGTCAATGCGAATTTTTTCCGGCTTCGGCCATTCCAGCGTTCCGGCAAGCTCAGCTGCTTCGCCGCGCAAATCAACGAGCCATTGCGGCTCGCCTTTGCTGCGAGCAAGCGCCTCTGCGGATTGACGGTCAGTCGGAGTCGATAATTGTGTACTCATCCGTTATGCCCCCTTCTCCGCTTAAGCCTGGCCGACCGTTTCGTCTACGATGCCCAGTTCTTCTTTAACCCAATCATAACCTTCGTTCTCTAAACGCTGTGCCAGTTCAGGACCGCCTGATTTCACGATGCGGCCTTGCATCATAACGTGAACGAAATCAGGAGTAATATAGTTCAGCAACCGCTGATAGTGAGTGATAATCAAGAAACCGCGATCTTCGGAACGCATCGCGTTAACGCCGTTCGACACGATTTTGAGCGCATCGATGTCAAGACCGGAATCGATCTCGTCAAGTACGACGATTTTCGGGTCCAGCAGCGTCATTTGCAGGATTTCATTCCGTTTTTTCTCGCCGCCGGAGAAGCCTTCGTTCAAGTAACGGTGCGCGAATTCAGGGTTCATCTCCAACTCTTTCATTTTGCCTTCCATTTGGCGAATGAATTTGATCAGCGAAATTTCATTGCCTTCTTCGCGGCGGGCATTGATCGCACTGCGCAGGAAGTCGGAGTTCGTAACGCCTGGAATTTCACTTGGGTACTGCATAGCCAGGAACAGGCCGGCGCGAGCGCGCTCGTCCACGCCCATTTCGAGCAGGTCTTCGCCATTCAATACAGCTGTGCCTTCTGTTACTTCATATTTCGGGTGACCCATCAGTGCGGACGCCAGTGTACTTTTACCTGTACCGTTTGGTCCCATGATTGCGTGAATCTCCCCGCCTTTAATCTCGAGGTTGATTCCCTTTAAAATTTCTTTTCCTTCGATGGCTGCTTTCAGGCCGTCGATGACAAATTGCGTTGCCATAATATGCTTATCCCTCCATGGTTGGTATAGTCGGCTCGTGCCACTCTATAATCAACAACAACGGTCTTATAGTAAAAGATAAAACAGCGATTCCGCAGATTGTACCGCTTATCTTCCAACGCTAGATACTAGCGCTCGCCGAGTCAAAAAACGATGCTCGTAAGACGTTATATAGTTGTAGAGTGATTCTCAATGATTCTCAATAATCATTTTATTATAAGTTTTGTTATAAAGCAATCCGAGAAGCTCTGCGGGGTGAAAATATATGAACCAAATGTCGAATCAGCCAGCAATTGCCGCCTTGATTTCAGCAATTTTCGCCTGCAGCTCAGGCTCTGGAATTACCTGCTTCATAGACGGAACCGGCAACGCAGAAATTTCCGCCGTGCCTGTCTCCTCCGCTAGCTGTACCCAAGATTTGCAGCCCGTAAACGATGGAAGCAGCGGGAGCTCAATAGGGTTGTCCAGCCGGAAGACGCGCAGCAGCAGCAGATGGAGCGGCTTCGTCCGCTTCCATTTCAACCGTTCTTCGGCGAAATCATCCGCCCAAATGTGAAAATCACGCAGCCGGTTCAGCGTCTCCTGATCCGTTATGTCGATATCTTCAACCGCTTCAGCATACGCTTCTATTACCATCGTATCCGGATGCTGCTTCCATTCTTCAAGCGTCCCCTGAATTTGCCCCTGATGAGCCTCCTTGAGCAGATGCTCTTTCTGATGCTCATATGCGGGCATTAAGTAAAAGCCGGGACTGCGAAGACTAAAGTCTCTCGTCTCCTCCACGATGCCGCCTTTACGCATGACAAGCATCAGTTTCCCTTCTTTCAGCGCTTGAACCGTGACCGCCCACTCCTTCAGCGCGACCGGAAAACGCTCTACTGCCTCTGACAACAATATCCCTCCAAACTAAACTTGTCCTTTGTCTTATTCCATTATATCATTTGTAGGTATTCCAAGGCGAAAAATTATCCGTTATACTAAGCGGAGTAGATTACTAGGCATTACGGACTAAAATGAATCTTATACTATCGGAGGTGGACATCCATGTCTGCTTATCATCCTTTAACGGAGCAAGAAGCCATTGAAATTGCCCGTACAGTCGAAGGTATTTTTCCGGAAGGGGCTGCACTCCAATCCCGTGAGATTGGCGACGGAAATTTAAACCTTGTTTTCCATATTACAGATCCTGCAAGCGGGAAAAGCTTAATAATGAAGCAAGCCGTGCCTTATGCTAAAGTAGTTGGCGAATCCTGGCCGCTCACGCTGGACCGGGCCCGGATTGAAAGCGAGGCGCTGATCCTGCAAAACGAGCTTGCGCCTGGACTCGTCCCAACCGTTTACAAATACGATGCTGATCTAGCTCTTACCATTATGGAGGACTTGAGCGATCATATTATTATGCGACATGGCCTGATTAAAGGTGAAAGCTATCCTAAATTTGCCGAGGACATTACGACGTTCATGGCGAAGACGTTGTTCTTCACTTCCGATCTGGGCAAAAACCAGCAGGATAAAAAGCTGCTGGTCAAAAATTACGTGAATCCAGACCTGTGCAAAATTACAGAGGACCTGGTTTTTGATGATCCCTACACCGTGACGGAAAACAATAACTATGAAGCGGCAATCGAAGATGCGGCAGCAGCTTTGCGTGAGGACGGGGAGCTCCATCTGGAGGTCGCTCTGCTCCGGGCAAAGTTCCTCACCAGCACGCAGGCGCTGCTTCACGGCGATCTTCATACGGGCAGCGTATTCGTAACCAAAGATTCAACAAAGGTTATCGATCCGGAATTTGCTTACTATGGACCGATTGGCTTTGATGTTGGTGCCGTTATTGCCAACCTGCTGCTGAACTATGCAGGACAGGGGCATTGGATTCAAGACCCGTCCGAGTTGTCTAAATTCCGCGGTTACCTGATTGAATCCGTTCGCGACATCTGGACGAAATTCGATTCCAAATTCCGCGCGCTGTGGGATGAGCACGGTATCGACCGTCTCTTCAACTCCGCTGCGGGCTACAAAGATTTGTATATGAAGTCATTGCTTCAAGATGCTATCGGCTTTGCAGGCTGCAAAGTCGTTCGCCGTATCGTCGGCTTATCTCATGTAGCTGACATCGACCGGATTCCTGATGCTGCTGGCCGTGAGCGTGCACAGCGGCTCGCACTGGAAATCGGTACGTCGCTCATTAAATTCAACCGCAAGGCGGATTCCATTGAGGAAGCCATCGATATCGTATTGTCCGCTGCCGCTAAGCAGTAATATTACAAGTCGCTTCAAGAGAAAGGAATTTGCATCATGACAACTGATTATGTAGGGCTGCAATCCGTTATTTGGTCAGAGGATAAACTCGACCTGCTGGATCAACGGCTTTTGCCTGAAGAAATTGTATATTTGCCGCTGACAACCTCCGAGGATGTGTGGGAAGCGATCCGCCATTTGAAAGTCCGCGGTGCACCAGCAATCGGCATCTCCGCCGCTTACGGCGTTTTCCTTGGCAGCCGCAATGCTTCGACATCCGATGAGTGGTTGGAGCAAGTTCGCAAGGAAGCCGAGTATCTCGCTACTTCGAGACCGACGGCCGTTAACTTGTTCTGGGCGCTGGACCGGATGAAAGCCCGTGCTGCAGCTATTATGGAGAGCGGTCTGCCGCTTGAAGCAGCCAAAAAAGCGCTGCTTAACGAAGCTGTTGCGATCCAGAGCGAAGACGAGGAGACGAACCGTTCCATCGGCGAGCACGCGCTTACGCTGTTTGAAGCAGGCAACGGCGTCCTCACGCACTGTAATGCCGGCGGTCTGGCCACTGCCAAATATGGCACGGCACTTGCTCCCTTCTATCTGGCGCAAGAACAAGGCATTCCGCTTCGCGTCTTTGCTGACGAGACCCGTCCGGTTCTTCAAGGCGCCCGCTTGACTGCATTCGAGCTGCAGCAGGCTGGCGTAGACGTTACGCTCATTTGCGATAACATGGCTGGAATGGTCATGTCAAAGGGCTGGATCGACGCCGTTATCGTCGGTACGGACCGTGTAGCGGCTAATGGCGACGTTGCGAACAAGATTGGTACCTACAGCGTTGCCGTATTGGCGAAAGCGCATGGCATTCCATTCTATGTGGCGTGCCCGATGTCGACGATTGACCTGAACACGCCTACCGGTGCGGAAATTCCGATCGAAGAGCGTAATGCTGAGGAGATTACGGAGGGCTTCGGCAAACGTACCGCTCCTCAAGGCATCAAAGTATTTAATCCGGCTTTCGATGTGACGCCAAACGATCTAGTTACGGCAATCATTACGGAAAAAGGTATTATCAAAGCGCCTTATGATGTAAACTTGAAAAACCTGTTTACCTAAACTAAAAACGCCTG
>NZ_CBVJ010000088.1 GCF_000513275.1 Paenibacillus gorillae
CGTTTTTAGTTGTATATACTGCTGGTTCATGGGATGAAGCACTTTCCTCGTTCCTCATCCCATTAAGGCCAAAGCGTCCCAGCCTCTCATACCGACCACAATGCCCAGCGATTCTGCCGTCGTGGTTACAGACTCCAGCGGCGCATCCAGCAGCTCCTCCAGCGTTTTCACGCCGACTGCTCTCCCAGCTACAATGCCGCGGTCCTTCAGCCTATCATTGAGAAGACCAACATCAAGGGCACCGCACATTATATATCCGGTATCCGTCGTTATGGCAAGAAGCGTCGTTTTAGGCAATTTCACTTCCACGCCCAGCACCGTTGCCCCATTGCCAAGCGTAATCGGAACCATTCGCATCATACGAGTTCCACCCCCTTTAAGCCAGCTTCTGTACAAGTGAGTAAGCTGCACAATCATTATATGCAGCACACCCGCGAACTGGATGGATGGATACACATTTCCGAGTGAGAATTAGGACTACATGGATGACGAAATAAGTGATATATTAGAGATAACACCTTATCTAGTCCGGAGGAACTATGAAACCCACTCAAACTATCACTCCTAAATCCTATGTATTCCAGGTCGAATTGCTCGTTGAAGGCTCCAGTAACGGGGCTGCTCTGGAAAAAATCATACATGCGCTTAATGAATCACCCTTGCTAGACTATCGGATTTTAAGCGGTATTCAGCTCGGACAACTCATCGATGAACGCAAATCTGAAGCCGATACTTTAGTTTCTGTTCCTGTTACTATGCCTGAACCTACTCAACCGGATCATGCGGCAGATTCATCCCCTGCGAATGAACAATCCGACGGATTTGATTCTATTCGGAAGTATATGAAATCCAACAAACTTATTCGGCTAATCGTCAACAAAGGCTTCGGCGTTAAACTTAGTATTCCTTGCCGAATTATTAATTTCGACGATCAGACAAGCGTGGTCACGATCTACCATGTTGATGAGAAGCAGGTCTATACGTTTAGATTGAATGAAATCGAAGACTTTCAAGAATAGCTTTTTTTGAAGCTTAAAATAAGACAAACATAAAAAACAAGCTCCCATCACGGTCGGATGAGAGCTTGTTTTTTTATTGGATATAGGCAGAGCCTAGCATTTCCTCTATGTTGGTGCTCGGCACTGGAGGACTCCAGTAATAGCCTTGCATTTCATCGCAGCGGTGTTTGCGCAGAAACTCCATTTGACCTTCTGTTTCCACGCCTTCGGCGATGACCTGAATATTCAAGTTATGCGCCATAGCGATAATAGCCGCAACAATCTCAGCATCGCTAGGATCTTGTTGTATATCTCTGACAAATGAGCGATCAATCTTCAAACGGTCGATCGGGAAGTTCTTCAAGTAGTGGAAGGAGCTGTAGCCCGTTCCAAAGTCATCAACGCTAATTCCGATACCCATATCTGTCAATGCTATAAGGCAGCGTGATACGTGAGCAACATCCATCGTCATCGATTCTGTAATTTCCAGATCCAAATACTGAGGCTCTAGCCCGGTCTTCTCCAATACTTTCGCCACTTTGCCTGCCAAATCATGCTGCACGAATTGGCGAAGCGAGAGATTGACCGACACTGGCATCGGCGGCAAGCCCGCTTCCTGCCAAGCTTTGTTCTGGCGGCACGCTTCCTCCAATACCCAATCGCCAATCTGTACGATCATACCGCTTTCTTCAGCTAGCGGAATGAACTCTCCGGGCGGGATCATCCCGCGGATTGGATGCTTCCATCGCACCAACGCCTCTACGCCGACCATCGTTCCAGAACCGATCGCATACTGCGGCTGATAATGAAGAACGAACTCCTGGCGCTGTATCGCCCGGTACATTTCATGCTGCAGCGTCAGACGCTCCAAAGAGGAATTGTTCCAGCTTTCCGAATAAAGGATACAATCGTTCTTGCCGCTTTCCTTAACGCGCACGAGCGCCATATCCGCTTTCTTGAGAAGCGTGTAGCCGTCATCCTCTGCAATTCCGTTCGTCACCGTACCGATACTCGCCGTAATATGAAGCGGAAAACCCTTCAATTCAAACGGCTCCTCGATCAGGCCCAGAATGCCGCGTGCATGCTCCAGAAGCTGCTCTTCCGTCTCCGCTTCTGTAAACAGGAGGGCAAATTCATCACCTTCCATTCGGGCTGCAAGACCATGCTCTGCAACTGCGCGGGTCAACCGCTCCGCTACTTGCATGAGCAGCATGTCGCCAAACTCTCTGCCGAAGGAAGCGTTCACCAGCTTGAAGCGGTCAAGATCCAGGTAGCATAAGCCAATTAGCTTATTCTCCTCCTGCGCCTTGACGAGACTCTCGCTTAGTTTGATATGAAAGAGCGTCCGGTTCGGCAGCCCGGTCATATCATCATAATAGGCCATATAGCGAATGCGCTCGATGTTGCGCTTGCGGTCGCTTAAGTCATGGCTGATGACGATCGTTCCGATCGCTTCATTTCCTTTCATCATCGGCGCGCATACGATCTGCAGCTCCAAAGGAAACCCCGAGCGATGCGTAATATTGACGTTAACTTGGCAGGCTTCGCCGTTCAGCGCTTGTTCCAGCAATTCATTCAACTGCTGGCGGCTGCTCGGCTCAACCAGAGGCGCAAGTGAATTGCCAAGCAACTCAGCCCGGTGGTAACCTAACGTCCGGCTGGAAGCTTCATTCATCTCGATGATAACCCCTTGCCGGTCCAGCACCGCGAGTGGAACTGCTTCCGAACGAAGGAGCGTTTCCACAATTGGCGTATGATAGTTTTGGAAGCTTGATGCTTGTCCGCGCCTGACGTAGAGGAAAGAAGTAATCGCTAGCGTACATGCGAATAGAATGGAGGATACCCATTCAAGTGGTGTATTGGACACCCAAATAAACGATAGGATAACAATGACCGCCGAAGCGATCAGGAAGAGTAAACCAACCTTCCAAGGTTCATTAAGCGATTGCGCTACCGCATACCGCGTTTGTTTAACTGGCAAGTCATCCATTCGTTTCGTCACGCACCAACTTCCTTCCTCTGCTCAGGTCAAGTGTGTGTTGGTACTATTATAAACGAAATAAACGATATGGTATAGAAATATTTACTAAAGGAATGCAAGAATCTTGTAGATGCAGATCGAATTTTGTCGGATGCTGGATTATTTTTTGGTAGAACGAAGTGCAGCCGCGATAATACAACCCCATCCGCTTAAAAAGGCAACTCCCCCGATAGGTGTGATCGCTCCGAGAACCGAAACGTCGGAAAGTGCTAACGCATAGAGGCTTCCACTGAAAATGATGACTCCGGCAACGAGCAGGTTGGCGCCGGTGCGCAGCAGCTTGCTCTCTCCAAGCCGGTCCCCAAGCAAGGCAACCAGCATAACGCCAAGCGAATGATACATATGATAGCGTACGCCCGTCTCAAAAATGTCCAAAAGACGTTCGGACAGCACTTCCTTTAATCCGTGCGCGCCAAACGCGCCAAGAGCGACCGCCAATGCGGCGCCAAACGCGCCGAGAGCAAAATATTTTTTCAACATTTGATTTTCAATCCTTCCCTGTTTGTGTATACTTTTACATGATTATGGGTTATAAATATTGCTTATTATCCTGTTACTTTACTATTAAGGAGTCGATCACTTGGAAGAGAACCGTAACGATTCAACCAGATCAGCCAATGAAGGGGAGCAGGTTGTCGATCATAACGAGCAACAGCAGCTACATAATGATCCATTTTACACGAATCCATACGCAACGCAGCCTGCCTTTGGTCATGATCTGCCCTTCCAGCAAGAGAAGATCAAGCAATCCGGACTCGGCATCGCTTCCTTTATTATTGCTCTGATCGCTGTTTTGCTAGGCATTATCGGCATGATTCTATCCGTTGCCTTCGCTGCCAATGTCTCAGAGGATCCGCAGTCGCTTATCCGCGACCTGGAGAACAATGATCCCTCCGTTCTCGCTTCAGTTATGATTGCAGGTCTTCTTATGATTGCTGGAGCCGGCATCGCTTTTGTCGGCCTCATTCTCGGTATCGTGGGCGCTTTTGCCAAAAACCGCCGCAAAGTTTTTGCAATCGTCGGCATCATCCTGAACGGATTGATTGTCGTCGGTATCGTTGCCCTGACCGTATTGGGACTTGTAATTGGCGCAGCCAACGTCTAACTTAAGCGTACAAAGGCGTGCAGCCGGATGTGTATTGGCATTCGGCTGCACGCTTTTATTATTTAACGGTGATTGCTGTCTTGCTATAGCCCTCTTTCGTCTTATGAACCTCCAGCGCAGCAGGGAATGCTTGCTTCAGCTCTTGAACGTGCGAGATAACGCCAATCAGCCTTCCCGCCCGCTGCAGATCGATAAGCGCTTCGACTGCTTTGTTAAGCGAGTCCTCATCCAGCGACCCGAAGCCTTCGTCAATAAACATCATCTCAATCGACACTCCGCCCTGGTGAGCCTGGATGACATCAGTCATCCCTAGTGCCAGACATAATGAGGCATTAAACTTCTCCCCGCCGGACATCGTTTTGACGTCGCGGTTTTGCCCCGTATAGGCATCGTAGATATCAAGCCCAAGCCCGCTTTGCTTGCCCCGAACTTCAAGCCGGTCGCTGCGCTGCAGATTGAACTGCCCGCCGGATAAATTTCGCAGCCGGACGTTGGCTGCCTGCAATATTTGCTCCAAAAACTCGATCAAAATGTATCGCTCGAACGAAATTTTCAACTCATTGTCGCCCTTCAGCATTTGATACAGATCCAGCACCTGCTCCAGATCAGACTCAAGCTGCTTAACCTTGCTGTTGGCATCATCCAGCGAGCGCTGCAGCCGCTCGACTTCTGCTGCGTAGCGAGCAGCTGTCTGAAGCGCGGCAGAAACAGCTTCCAATTGTTGCCGAAGGGCTGCTTTCTCCTCCTCGATCTGCTGTATATCCGCAGGCTTCATGCCGGACAAAGCCAGCTCCAACTCCGCGATACGACGCTCCGCAGCAAGCAGAGAGGTTTTGTAATTGTCCAGCTGCTCCTTCAGCATTGAACGGTCATGCTGGCTCAGAATCGCTGAGCGATACTGCTCCGAATTGGAGAAACCAGCAAGCTCCTGTTGCTGGACGAATCGCTCGGCTGTTTGCAGAGCGTTCGATGCCGCCTCTGCCAGCTGCTGCTCTAATTGCTCCAGGTGAGCTTTCTCCCCGGCCGCTTTCGTCCGCGTCTGCTGCAGACTTTCCTGCGCTTGCTTCCAGGCTGCCGCCAACGTATCGGCCAACAAACGCTGCTGAGTGAGCCGCTGCTTCAATTGCTCCGGCGAACGCAACGATTCCGGGATGCGTTCCAATTCCTTTTCCAGCACCGATTGCTTCGTCGCACGTTCAACAGCAATCCGGTGCTGCTCCTGCTGCAGCTTTTCCTTCGTTTGCTGCTGCTGCTCCAGCTTGGCCTCCAACAGCTCGCAGGTTCGCTTCAGCTCTTGCATTTGCTTGCCTTGCTGCTCCAGCCGGTCGGCTTCCTCTTTCAATTGCCGCCACTGTGCACGCAGGGACGTCTGCTGTTCACCCAAATGTTCGGCCGACGCGCCAAACTCGGCAAGCTCAGCAGCGCTGCTCGCCCAACTGCTGCGGGTAGCGGCGCTTTGCAGCTTCGCCTCGTTCAGCTCTCGTTCGAAATGACCCAGCCGCTCTTTCGCCTGCTGCAGCTGCTCCCGCGACGGGAGCGTATCGGATGATTCCGCTTTGGCCGGATGGTCAGGACTGCCGCATACGGGACAAGGCTTGCCGTCGTGCAGATGAGCGGCGAGCAATCCGGCTTGTCCTTCAATCCATATATGCTCCAGCTGATCATGCTCCTTGCGGATCAGTTCTAAAGCCTGCAAGCGCTCGGCTTCAAGCGCAGCAATCTGCCCAAGCTCCTTCTCCAGCTCCAGCAATCGGGAGACATGCTTGCCTTGCTGTTCGACGCCCCGCAGCTGCTCCAGCTTGCCAGGCAGGGATGCTGTCTCGCTCTCCAGTTCCTTCAACTTCGTGCTTGCCGACTGCTTCGTCTCTTTAGCTGCTGCAATTTGCGCTTCAGCTTGCTGCAGCCCGGCAGCCCCGTCTCGTTCTTCGGCAAGGAGACGATCATACGCCCCGCGCAGCTCAGCCAGTGATTGCACCGAGGGTACAAGCTCCGTCAGCGTATGCAGCTCTCGCATCGCCGCTTCCCGCTCCCCCTCGCGCTGCTCCTCGCGGCGATATTGATCCTCCGCTTCCGCTGCAGCTGCCACCGCCGCTTCGGCGGTTACCCGGCGTGCATCGCGCAGTTGAAGCTTTGCCGCAGCATCATGCGCCGCACGCTCTGCTTGCTCCGCATACGGAGCGAGCTGTGCCGCGCGCTCTGCCAGCAGCAGCCGCTGCTCGCGCTCGGCATATTCGCCGCGCTGCCCTTGGAGCCGCTCGCGGCTCAAACGCTCGCGATCCAGCTCTGCAAACCGCGCATTAAGCGCGAGCGCATCGCGCAGCCGCGCTTCCTGAGCATCAACCGCTGTCTCCAGCGACGCTTTGCCGGCCTCGCCTTCTTGCTCCGTCTGGCGGTAATAAGCCAGCTCCTGGCCCAGCGCTTCCGACAGCTGCGCTCCATTGAAGGAAGGCTGGGCTAACGTTGCAGCCAGTACGCTATCCTCCCGGACCGGCAGCGTCTCTGCGGCTTGCTTCATATACAGCTCCGCGCGCAGCTTCGCTTGCTTTAACGAGTCTCCCAGCTCCCGATTGCGCTGCTGAAACCGGCCTTCCAGCCGCTGATACAGCTCCGTACGGAAAATCCGCCGCAGTATTTCCTCTTTATTATCCGTATCAGAGGTGAGCAGCTTGCGGAATTCGCCTTGCGGAAGCATGACGATCTGGTTGAATTGCTCCTTCGTCAGCCCGATAATTTGCTCCACCTTAGCGCTCACATCGCCCACTGTAAAACGATCGACAGCCGGCACTTCCGTGCCTTCTGTCGTCTCGTACAGCTCTGCTTTGCCTCCGGTTTCGCTTTTATTGCCTCCCTTGCGATGCGGCAGCTGGCGGAACAGCCGATAGCTGCGCTTGCCGACGGCAAATTCGAAATCGACCGCGGTATGCGTATCGTCATCGGCAAAGTGGCTGCGCAGCATGCGCGGCTCTGAACGGTCCTCTCCGCTTGCCGCGCCATATAAGGCGAAACAAATTGCGTCAAAGATCGAAGTTTTACCCGCTCCCGTACTGCCCGAGATAACAAACAGCCGGTGATTCTCCAGCTGAGAGAAATCAATCGTTTCCGCGTCGCGGTAGGGTCCAAATGCTGTCATCGTCAGCTTAAGCGGTCTCATACAGCACCTCCCTCCTCACGAAGCAGCTGCTCGAACGTCTCCGCGAACAGTTGCTTCTTCTCCTCTGCCAGCGGGACGCCCTTCACTTCCGCATAAAAAGAAGCAAACAGCTCAACCGGATTCGCCTCTCTCCGTTTGCCCGCAGCCGAAGCTTCCTCGCTCTCCGCTGCCTCAACAACCCGCGTTACCCGCCGCTCTACATGCAGCGCGTTCGGATATACAGCACGTACTTTTTCCATCGGAAATAGTACCGGATTATCGTTGAGCAGCGTAACAAATACATAATCTTGGGATACCGGATGCGATTCAATTTCCTCAATTGTGCCGGTAACCCGCCGCATGTCGCGGAGCGGCTTCAGCTCTCTTTTCTCGATGGAGCATACGCCTGTTTCATTCAATTCGATAACCAAATAACCTTTCTTGTGGTTCTCCTCAGAGATCGAATATTTCAACGGCGAGCCTGCGTAACGAATGTTTTCCCGCTGGACAAAATGAGCCTGGTGTAAATGGCCGAGCGCCGTATAATGAAACGGCTCAAAATAATCCGCCCGCACATGCTCAGCCCCGCCGATCGACAACGGACGCTCCGATTCACTCGTATTCGGCTCGGCAGCGCCTCCCGGCGTTACAAAGGCGTGCCCTACTAATACATGTCTGGCTGCCGGATTCATTCGCTCTGCAATACGTTTTGTGGTCTCCCTCATGGCATCGTCATGCGTACGAATCGAATCGTCGCCAAAAGCATAGCGAACTTGCGCCGGATCGGCATAGGGCACCAGATGAAAATGCACCTCGCCATAGCCATCCTGCATAATAACCGGAGTCATGTCCGGCTTCAAGCGTCCTGCAATATGTAAGCCTCGGCTTGCCATCATTGCCGTGCCAAAATCGATACGGTCAGGGCTGTCGTGATTGCCCGAAACCGCCAGAACCGGCGTATTCAGCTCAATCACCAGCTTATTCAGCAGCTCATCAAGCAGCTCCACCGCTTCCGTCGGCGGCACTCCCCGATCATAGAGGTCGCCTGCAATGATGACAGCGTCCGGCCTCTCCTTGGCGACTGCATCCGTCAATTGCCGGAGCGCATACCGCTGGTCTTCCGTCATATATACACCCTGCACCAGCTTGCCTAAATGCCAGTCCGCAGTATGAAATAGTTTCATTCTATCATCCTTCCTGTACACCAGGCCGCAAGCGGCCCTCAAACAATTAACTATTCGCCTCGCGGCTGCTCAACTCCTTCCTGCAATATTTTCCCCTGCACCCATTGGTTGCTTAATTCGCCAAACCGCGTTACATTTATTCGAGCTATTATTCAGGGATCCAAATCTATTAATTTTACGGCATGAAGGTGCACAACGGAGGATTATTACGGTGGTGGAACAAACTAAGGCAAGGTCAAAAAGCAAGCTGTTGAGCAACTACTCGCTGCTGCTTGCCGTCGTTTTCGGCGGTTTTCTCGTATTCGGCTTTTCGGAAAATATTAAAGGCCCCGCGATTCCGCGCATGCAGTCCGACTTCTCATTAAGTGAGATGCAGATCGGTCTGCTGCTGGCGCTTAACTCACTCGGGTATCTGCTGGCTTGTACCTTTACGGGTGCACTAGCCAAACGGTTCGGTGTCAAAATGACGACGATCATCGCCTTTGCAGCGATGGCTTTATCCGGTTTATTCATTTACTGGTCGGCAAACTATACCACGTTGTCCTTATCCTACTTTTTCATGTATATCGGTAATGGTCTGCTGGAGATCGCGCTTGCGATACTAGCGGCTCGGATTTTCACCCGCAATACCGGCATGATGATGAACCTCTCTCATTTCTTCTATGGGCTAAGCTCTATGGTTGCACCGCTGCTCGCAGCGTCGCTCATGGGCGTGCAGTTATTTGGTTCTGAGCTAGGCTGGAGAGGAATGTACGCGCTTGTGCTTGCGTTGTCCGTGCTGCCTATGATTCCTGCTCTATTCGCACGCGTTCCGGGAGATGAGATGAAGCCGGAAGAACGGCTGTCGCTCAAATCCTTTATTAAAGACCGCGCGGCATGGCTCATTGTGGGCATGCTGTCCTTCGGGGTCGTGTCGGAGCTTGCGGTAGGGGGCTGGCTGGTCAACTATTTGGAAAAGGTATACGGCTGGAGCAGTGACGCCTCGGCGGCGATGCTGTCCGCCTTCTTCCTCTGCTTCATGCTGGCGCGTCTGCTGCTCGGACCGCTTACCGATCGATTCGGCTACACGCGATCGATTATCGTACTGTCGGCTGTGTCAGGCCTCTGCTCAGCAGGGGCTATTGTCGCTGGCGAATCCGGCGCCTTTCTATTCGCGCTGGCCGGTGTGGGCATCGCTCCGATCTACCCAACCGTGATGGCGCTGCTCGCCAAGCGGTACGCGAACGGAACAGAGACGGCGATCACCTTCACCGTAACGATGATGGGCGTCGCCAGCGTCATCGGGAACTTCCTGATCGGGGCGATCACCGATCTGTTCAAAAGCTTTTTCCGTTCAAGCCCGGATGCCGGTCTAGCCGCCGGACTTCAGGCGGGATACGGGTTTATCGCCGCTTGCGCGCTGCTCTGTTCTGTCGTGGCTGTCATGCTGTACCGGTATATGAACAAACGCGGGGAGTTGTTGTAGGGCAGGGCGAACAAACAACTACTCCTACAACAATCCCCCTGCAGCAACTTCCCGTTAACGAACAGCGAAACTGAGTTCGCTAATTGAAGTACTGAGACTCTCATGCCCGCCTCGAGCGAAATTGTCTTCGTTATATTGCGAAGCTGCTTCGCTCTGCGTTACTGTACGTTGCAGTACCTTCTACATTTTGGGCTAAGTTAGTGAGGGGGCTGGAGGCTGCGAGAATTCGAGCTCCCTTTCCCAATAACGAAGCAGGTTCGCTAATTTGTGAACCTGGTTTCGCTATATCCAGTTGAAACTGAATTATACCGCAAATAGCGAACCTAATTTCGCTACTCATGAACACAGGTTCACGAACAGCGAAACTGGGTTCGCTATGTAAAGTGGGGGTACTCGCATGCGCTCCTCCAGCGAATTTGTCTTCGTTAAATTGCGAAGCTGCTTCGCTCTGCGATCCTTTACAAGCAGCACCTTCTACAGTTTTGACTAAACGTCGCTAAACCTTACTATTCTTAAAGTAATCTAGCAGCCCGTTCCAAACTTCTTCCGTCACAAAATAAGTTTCTACTGCAGATAGAATTTCCCCAGTTAAATGATGTTTATATTTAATTTGTGTATATAAGTTATCACCACCTTATTTAATGTAGAATTTTCCTTAAAATCAGCTGCTTTCCCATTGAAAGGCCTCTATAAGTCTAAAAGTTCATAACAGGGGAAATCAAATTCCGAATAGAGAAAAAGCATCACCAATTTGACTTTATAAAGTCGAATCTCACGGCTTGTCCCCCTTACTCTCGTTCCGGTCCTTACACTGACTCACAAACCCAACTTTTACTTCACCAGATCCAGATATGATCTATATTTGATGTTTCGCGAGTAAAAGAAGCCCGTTTTCGTAAACCGCCTGTCGCTTTGTCGTTTCTCATACTGCTATTAAATCTATCTCCCCCCCGAAGAGACTGATAGAATCGGGCAACTTTTGCTTCACATATCCGGGGAGGACTTGAATACATTAAATAATAACCATACATTCTCGCAAGGAGGTGCTCCGAAATGGGTTCAGCGGATCATAGAATGTTTGTTGTTTCTCAGGAGGATTGGTCGCTGCATCGTAAAGGCTATCAAGACCAGGCCAGGCATCAGCAAAAAGTACGGGAAGCGATCAAGCAAAACTTGCCTGATCTCGTATCCGAGGAAAGCATCGTCATGTCCGACGGCAAGCAGGTCATTAAAGTGCCGATTCGGAGCCTTGACGAATTCCGTTTCGTGTACAACTACAATAAAAATAAACATGTCGGGCAGGGCGACGGCGACAGCCAGGTTGGCGACGTTCTCGGGGTCGACCCGCAAGCCGCCAAGGGTCCGGGAAAAGGGGAAGGCGCGGGTGATCAGCCCGGCGAGGACGTTATAGAGGCGGAAATCAGTCTGGCCGAGCTGGAAGCCATGCTGTTCGAGGAGCTGGAGCTGCCTTTTCTCCGGCAAAAGGACAGGGATCAGCTGGAGACGACGGAAATCAGGTTTAACGACATCCGTAAAAAAGGGATCATGTCCAACATCGATAAGAAGCGGACCATTATGGAAAATCTCCGGCGCAACGCCACCTCCGGCCAGCCCGGCATCCACCGTATTTCCCCCGACGATCTCCGCTATAAAACCTGGGAAGAGATCGTCCGGCCGCAGTCCAATGCCGTCATTCTTGCAATGATGGACACATCTGGAAGCATGGGCTCATTCGAAAAGTATGTGGCGCGCTCCTTCTTCTTCTGGATGACCCGTTTCCTGCGCAACCAGTACGAGAAGGTCGAAATCGTCTTCATCGCGCATCATACGGAAGCCAAGGAAGTCACGGAGGAGGAGTTTTTCACCCGCGGCGAAAGCGGCGGTACGATTTGCTCGTCTGCCTATATCAAGGCGCTCGAAATCATCGACAGCCGTTACTCGCCAAGCGCATACAACATCTATCCATTCCACTTCTCCGACGGTGACAATCTGACTTCCGACAATGAGCGCTGCGTGAAGCTGATTGGCGAGCTGCTCAAACGCTCCAACCTTTTCGGCTACGGCGAAGTGAATCAATACAACCGCTCCAGCACGCTTATGTCCGCCTACAAGCATATCAATATGCAGCATTTCATGTATTACGTTATCCGCGAGAAAGGCGAGGTCTACAACGCGCTGAAATCATTCTTCCATAAACGGGAAGGCGTGCCGGGCTAACCTGCACCAGTTGAAGTAACCTTTCTCTCGCAATGGAAAATGTGTCCAAACCGCAATTCGCAATTCGCAATTCGCAACCCGCACCCTCGGCGCTAATCATTCTTCTCCACAAATTAATAAGTAAAGCCGGAAGCCAGAGGAGCGCCGCTCCTGCCAAGCTTCCGGCCTTTTCGTTGTTGCCGGGAAAATTGTTATTTATCAGTCTTAGGTTGATTTAGCTGTGTGTTGATCCTCAACAGTACAAATTCCTTACTGAATCTCATTCCAGAGTGTGCGGGCCAGCTGTTGAAAATAGAGCGATTGCGACCAGCGGTCGCTAATCTCATTCGTGCGTCCTGTGGCTTCGTCGGTCGTGATCGCATACGACGCCGGGCCCAGCTCGCAAACGAATGGGAACCTTTGCCCTGGCGCAGCTTGCCGCAGCCAATGGCGCATGCCGTCCGCCCACCAGCGTTTATAGTGATCCAGTATCGGATGTTCGCCTTGCTCCCCGACGTCGACTTGAATCTGCTCGCCATTCGATACCCGGGCATGAATGCTCGAGGTCTGCACCAGCAACTGCTGCAGCAGCGCTTCCGCTTCATCGGGAACGTGATGCATTTCCCCCGCCACTACATAATGAGAGTAATCGATCGTCAGCTTTAAATCGCCGATGGACCGGACATACTCCGCAGTACGGATGAGATCCTGCGTAATCGTGCCGCGATGCGTCTCGACGAACACGGATATGCCGGCATCAGCGGACAAGCGTTGAATATCCCGCAGCAGCTCCAGTGCAGATTCTCCAGTCACAAATGGAGTGAGCACCTGCGCATTGACATACTGGATGCGCTCAGCGCCGCCGTATGCTTGCGCCTCCTGTAGGAACGCCTGCATATCCGCTGCGTTTCTCGGATAGGCATTGACACTGAAGCTAAGGCCATACTCCTTGAGCAGCCTATTCCACCGCTCCGCTTCCTCCTTCGCAGGCAGGAAGCCATTAATGCCGTCATAGCCAGCCTCGGCAATCCGGGCGAACCGTTCTTCCAGGCTCCACTCTCGCCCGGCCTCCCCAAGTCCGCTCATTGTCCACCAGGACATTTGAACGTCTAACGCTGGCGCCGGACTAGCAGCAGTTGCATTTGTATGATCAGTGCGGGTAGACGAGTTCATGTTCAATGCCGCAAGGCCCTCCTTCCATATTCAGCTCCAGCTCAACCTGCGAGCCGTCCGCCCGGTACAACGGCCGGTAGAAATGGCTGATCTTCGTCGCCGATTCGTTCGCATAGTGGCAAATAAAAGCGCGGCGGAAGCGGTCCTTTGATTTGTTGCGGTACGAGCCGTGGATGAGATTGCCGTTGAAAAACAAGACGTCTCCCTTATCCATAATAGCCGGAATTGGCTTCTCCTCTTTGGGAGGCTTGACGTAATGCGCGGAGAACGATTCTTTGACATCCGCCTCATCCGGGCAGACGATTTCATAAGTATTCGTCTTCGGCACGATCAGCATGCCGCCGTTTTCCTCATCAGCCGCATCGATAGCCGTCCATGCTGCAATACAGTTGCCAGGCTCCACTTTCAAATAAAAGTTGTCCTGATGCAGTGCTTGACCGCGCGAGCCCGGCGGCTTGTAATAGAACATGCTTTGAGCGGCCAGCGCCTCTTCGCCATACAGATCGCCTAATACGTCCAACACCGGGGCGTGAAGCATGTATTTTCTTGCCGTCTCGTCAATACGATGCGGATGCAGAACACGCGGATACCGCTTTAGCGGATCGGTGCTTTCCCCTCCAAGCTCCGGCTCAAAATAGCCGGGAATTGCTTGCTGGCTGATTTTATCAAACACCTCTTCAATCTCGGCCACCTGATCCGGATTAAACAGGCCTTTTACAATTAAATATCCTTCCGTATTAAACGCAAGCAGTTGTTCCTCTGTAAGCACTCGCAATGGTTTGGTCATTGGCTGCCAACCTCCTATTTATCAGCTCACATCTTCATGCTGTAAGCCGTCGTTTCTTAACAACTTCAGTATAAATAAGGAGACAAGGCGGTTGAATGCCGAAAGATGCTAAAAAGTCACACTATCCTGCTATTTTCAAAAAACACTTGCTCTAGCAGATGGCTGCCTACACTCCAATCATACAAAAAAAGCGCTGCAGCCCAGAGCTGCACGCGCTATTTCCCTATTATCCGTCTGCCATCTACCCTTCGGTCCGCAAAACGGTCAAACCATCCGTCTGCTGCTGCTTCTCACGAACCTCGCCGTAAAAGAAACGTTCCGCCTTGTCGCGATGTACAGCATTCACATGCTTGCCAATGGCGGTGACTGCCGCCGCAATAACGGTTGCATCGTCAGTGAAGCCAAGTCCCAGCAGCGCATCTGGAATGGCATCGATCGGGCTGATAAAGTAAGCGAGAGCGCCAAATGCGATACCTTTGGCATAGAGAGGCGTTTTGGCATCAATCGCGCAAAAGTACATCGATACCGCTTCTTTTGAGAACGGAACTTTGCTTGCGTATTTTTTCATTTTGCTCCAAAACTTCTTCTTCACAACCTCTTCATCACGCTGGCGCTTGCCCTCTTCTTCAACCTGCGGCTGTACGATCTGCTGCATTTGGCGCTCCCCCTTCCGAACTCAATGATGGATTTCCTTCATTATAGACTACAACAAGCTGCTATTACTTCCGTCTCTAGTTCAGTAAGAACCCAGCCTTTCGTCCAGCATAGCGCAGAATTCGCCTTGTTGATTCGTACAATGCCGAGCCCGATTATTTCTCCAGAACCGATTATAGAAATCGGTGAAAAAGTAGTACAATAGAGAAGAATTAACGATTTGAAGGAGGTACATTCCAAATGAATTATGAAAGCTATTTTCAACAATTAAGGGAGCAGCATCTGGAGCAGTTAAAGCAATTTCTGACCATTCCGAGCATTTCCGCTCTCTCCGAGCATAAGCAGGATATGAATGAAGCGGCGCAATGGGTAGCGCAAAAGCTGAAGGAAGCCGGTATGGATATCGTTGAGGTACATCCGACGTCCGGCCATCCTATCGTCTATGCAGAACATCTGCATGCGCCGGGCAAGCCAACCGTCCTCATCTACGGACATTACGACGTTCAACCGGTCGACCCGCTTCATCTATGGGAGACACCTCCGTTCGAGCCGACTGTTCGCGGCGGCAAGCTTTACGCACGTGGTGCCACGGACGACAAGGGACAGCTATTCCTACATATTAAAGCCATTGAAGCGCTGCTTCGCCAGGAAGGCGAGCTGCCGGTCAATGTGAAGTTCTGCATCGAGGGCGAAGAGGAGATTTCCAGCCCAAGCCTGCCGGCATTTATGAAGACGAATGAAGAAAAACTGGCGACTGACGTCGTCGTCATCTCCGACACCTCCCTCCTTGAAAAGGGCAAGCCTGCGATTTCAACCGGACTTCGCGGTCTCTGCTCACTGGAGGTCGCCATTCAAACGGCCAATACCGATCTCCATTCCGGCACATACGGCGGCGGCGTTCCAAATGCGCTTCATGCGCTAGTAGAGCTCTTGGCTTCCTTGCATGATGACAAAGGACGGATAACAGTTGAAGGCTTCTACGAGGGCGTTCCCGAGCTGTCTGCGGCGATGCGCGAAGAGTTTGCCAAGCAGCAATTTAATGAAGAAAAGCTGCAAGATCATCTGGGCCTCGATGCCCTGTATGGCGAGGAAGGCTATTCTTTCGTAGAGCGGACGGGCGCGCGGCCGACACTGGAGCTGAACGGCGTTTATGGCGGCTTTCAGGGTGAAGGTACGAAAACGGTCATCCCGAAGGAAGCCCATGCAAAAATCACCTGCCGTCTCGTCGGCAATCAAGATCCTGTCGCTACTTTAGAGCGCATTTCCGCGCATCTTCACACGCATGTGCCAACGGGCGCGAAGCTGACTGTGACGCCAGGGGAAAAAGCCCGCGCATTCAATATGGACCCGAATCATCCGATGCTGCAAATTGCGGCTGACGCCTATGAAGAGGTGTATGGAACGAGAGCGATCTTCACGAAAGACGGCGGCTCCATTCCGATTGTCGAGACCTTCTCGCGAGTGCTGTCCGCCCCTGTTGTCATGATGGGCTTTGGTCTTCCTGATGAGAATTTGCACGCTCCTAACGAGCATTTCAATTTGGAGAACTTCGATAAAGGCTTGCTGACGATCGTCGCTTTTCTGAAAAGGTTAAAGGGATGAGCGGCCTCGAATTCGAGCAATTACAGCAAAATTTACCCGAATGGGTTCGAGCAAGCCAGCCTTGCTCGGCCCATGGCCGGGTAGCTGCATATATTCCTGAGCTGTCCAAAGCGCCCGGCGAGGCGCTTGGCATTCACCTGATCGATGCACAGGGACACTCCTTAACGGCTGGCGACAGCAGTCTTTCTTTTACGATGCAGAGTATTTCCAAGGTGTTCACATTAATATTGGCACTCATAGACAACGGGGAGGAAAAGGTATTCAGCAAAGTCGGCATGGAGCCAACCGGGGACAACTTCAACTCCATGCTGAAGCTGGAGCTCGTCCGGCCGGGCATTCCGTTCAATCCGCTGATCAATGCCGGAGCGATTGCCGTCTCCTCCATTATAGGCGGCGACAATCCGGACGAGAAATCGTCGCGTGTGCTTCAATTTTTCCGGAAGCTGGCTCACAATGATGCACTTGATTATGATTACGATGTGTACCGCTCCGAGTCGGATACGGCGAATTTGAACCGTTCGATGGGTTATTTGCTTAAGGATAATGGCGTGCTGGAGGGCAACGTGGATGATGTGCTCGACGTCTACTTCAAGCACTGCTCCGTTAACGCAACTTGCGCCGATTTGTCGCGCATGGCGCTCGTGCTCGCTTTTGACGGGACTGATCCCATTACGGGAGCGAGCCTCATTCCAAGACGCTATGTACAAATCGCCAAAACGTTTATGACGACCTGCGGCATGTACAACGCTTCCGGAGAATTTGCCATTCAGGTCGGCCTTCCTGCAAAAAGCGGCGTGTCCGGCGGTATTCTGACAATGGTGCCTGGCCGTTACGGCATTGGCGTTGTTGGCCCTGCCCTCAATGCAAAAGGGAACAGCATAGCAGGCGTTCAATTGCTGGAGACGATATCCAGACAAATGAACTGGAGCCTCTTCTAGCCTTCAGCTTATTTTTCCATAGAAAATAGGGAGAGCAGCAGGTATAATGTTGGTATACCAACTTTTGGGAGGAAGTCGCTTTTGTCGAATTTTGATAACGGACCGCAGTTTCAAAATTATAACCCGCCGCCTCATCCGAATCAGCCTTGGATGCCTACGCCTCCGGCACGCACCAATGGCAAATCGATTGCGGCTCTTGTACTAGGCATCTGTTCAATTATTGTACCTTATCTTGGATTTTTCATCGGAATCGTCGGTATGATTATTTCAACGCTGTCCTTAGGCGAAATTAAGAAAAAAGGCGAGCAGGGAAAAGGGCTGGCTATAGCCGGCCTTGTGACGAGTATCATCGGCACGGCAATCTATGCCCTTATCTTCCTTGTCCTTATCCTTGTCCTTGTCTTCGCCTCGGTTGACAGCTATGACAGCAGCAATTACAGCTATAACGTAGCCAGCAACTAATTGCATAGCTGATACGAAAAAAACCGCGCTAGCGGCTCTTTACAGAACGGGGGGTTCTGCTGAAAGGGCATGGCGCGGTTCTTTTTGTTTTGCAGAAGCGGCCTTGCCAGCCTCCACATCATCATCAGTTTTCCTTCATAAATTCCTCAAGATCTTTATCTGCCTTGGACTGGTTGCAGAAATTACAGGCGCATACGCAATTGTCGGGTGTCGTGTGCCCGCCCTTAGCGCGAGGGAGCATATGGTCGATCGTATCGCCATAATCTCCGCAGAAGTAACAGGTATAGTTGTCCCGGGTCAATATATGCTTGCGGAAATCTTTGTTGCTGAACAGTCTGCGGATCGTATGCCGGTTCACGACGACAGCAGCCCGCTCCTTGACGAGTGTAACCGCAAGCTCAATATCGATCTCCTGATACCAGCGTCTGCCTTTATCGGTTTTGCCGCGCATCCAGATCGTTCCTTGCTGGGTCGGCCTCAAAAACGCCGTGTCGGTAGGCGAATGATTCGAAGGCTTCGGCTGCTGGCGCTGCTTCGTTTGGCGTGTGGACTGTCTGGTGCGCGGCCTGCGTTTGGGATCAGCGACACTGGAAGCTGAGACCGCTTTGCCAGTGTCTGAGCTGAGCAGCGCTCGATCTTCTGCTGCAGCACCTTTGTCCTCCGCGGCGGATACAGCTTCGCCAGTACTGGCTGCTGCTTTGGTTCGCTTTCGCTTAGCGGCGGCCGCTTTGCCTGGCGAAAGTCCCGCTATAGCCGCTGTTGCCGGGGAAGCAGACCCTGCTGGCACAGCTTGAATAGAAGCCGCTTTATCTGCGGCTTTCCCTTCTGCTGCTCCTGGCGTTGCAACAGCGCGGCGTGTTTTGCGGCAGGAGCGGCAAGCTCCCCGCCTCGATTGTGCGCCGGAGCGCCGGCCGGTACGGCGCAAAAACTCGTTCATCGGCTTTGGCTCATGACAATGAGCGCAATATTTCAAAGTCGGTTGTTCGGTATCTGCCATCGGTTGCTCCGGGCAATCCCATGTTGCCTACTGCCCGCTATCTTCCCCTCGATTTTTTTATCATTGTAGCATGTATTCGCGATTTTACAGCTTCATCCGGTAAATCGGCTTATTTTCCAATCCGCGGATAAATGGCGTCCAGGGCTCGGATTCCGGTGTTGTATCAAGCGCATCCTCGACCATTTGAAGCTTCGCATCCATAGCGTCGATATGGTGAAGAGCCACAGCTTCCGCCGTTTGCGGCTGAACCGGACTTCCCCACTCTCCCAGATTATGATGCGACAGCACCAGATGCTGCAGCCCGATCACCTTCTCGGATTCCAATTCGATTCCATTATGAATAGCCGCTTCCGTAATCCAATTGGAGGCCAGCGATATATGTCCAAGCAATTTCCCTTGCAGACTATAGTCCGATACGATGCCAAGCTGAGCGATCATTTCCTCAGGCTTCGCAATATCATGCAAAATAATGCCTGCTTTAATGAGATCCGGATTCAAGAATGGTCTTTGCTTGCAGATGAACTCGCCGATTTCCAGCATTCTTACAATATGATAGGCGAGACCGGCAAAATAAGCGTGATGATGCGTCTTCGCAGCCGGATAATGGCTCAGTTTGTCATCCACCTTCGCTACGCAATAATCGACGATTCGTCGAATCTCTTCATCCTCAATGCTATTTTGCACTTGCTTAATTGAATGAATAAGATCATTAGGCGAAATCGGCGCTGAACGAATGAAATCAGTCAAATTCACTTGGTCTTCTTCTGTTGTGAGCCGCATGCGTACGATTTTGATCTGCAGCTTCTCGCGGTAAGTCTGCACTACGCCTTGAACCTTGACCAGCCCCATCGGGAAAAAGGTTTCCTTGTCCGTAGACGACACGTCCCAGAACTTGGCCGACATTTGCCCGCTTCCGTCGCAAAGCACGATATCGAAATAATCTTTCGGCGTTGCTCCGTTCGTCAGCTTCACATCAAGCTCTTTCAACAAATAATAGCCTGTAAAATCATCCTGACTCACTAATTGCTTAATTAATGTCATCGTTGTTCCTCTCTTCTACCATTCTCCCAGTTTAAACCTATACGACCATTATACAATGGAATGCTCTGGAGTGACTCGGTTTTATTGAAAGGCATTTAAGAAAGCCCCCGTAAGACGAGGACCGGCCATTAACTAAAAAAGCCGCAATTCCGTCGGTACCTGCCAACGGCGATTGCGGCTGCATTCATTTCACTGTAGCTTTTTCCCTTAAAAACCGATAGAGCAGTGCAAAACCGAGCACCCCGGCAAGTGCCATAATCCCGCTTGCTGCGTACATCGGCTGCGGGCCAAATCGGTCGAACATCCAGCCGCCAAGAAAGCCTGCAACGATGCCGGACAGCCCGCCCCAGGTTAGAGCATACCAGGCTTGGCCTGAAGCCCGGAACTCGGCTGGAACAAGCAATGCGGTAAGCTGTGTCCCGATATAGTAGAAACCTCCGAAGGTCAGACAATGGAGAGCTTGAATGAATATAATATGCATCGGACTCTCGGCAACCGCCATCAACGACCAGCGCAGCGCATACAGCACGCTTATTACTGCAAGGCATAACATCATAACGCGGACATTTTTGCGCAAATAACGATCCAGCAGCAAAAATACCGGTATCTCAAAAATCGAAGAAAAAAAGGCCGACCAGCCGATTATACTTGTTTTGCCTCCAAGCTCAGCGATATATAGCCCGACGAAGGTCGTATTTATCGAGTTTGGTATCGACAGAACGAGACCGATAATGAGAAACAGAACAAACGGCCAATTGCGAAGCATGGAACTGCGGCTGACTGGAGCCTTGCCAGATTGGGATGCCGCTGCCGGCGCTCCGCCAGCCGGCAGCGTAAAGGCAAGGCCAATCGCGAGCAGCATCATTATGCTGTAGACAATCCACAATCGCTCGATGCCCATCACGCCAATGACCGGCCCCGAAGCTACCGCCAGCAGCGCCCAGCCAAGCGATCCCCATAGCCGGAATGCGCCAAATTTATGGCTGGTCCCTTCGATCGCATTCAGAATCAGGCTGTTGCTTTGCGAGAATAGCGGCATTTGAAAGAAGTAAAAAAAGCAGCATGCACGCATAGATAAGCGTGTAGGAATGGACGAGAAATACGAGCTGCATAACTAATAAATTACCGATCAGCATGACGATCAGAATTCGCCGGATGTTGCGGAACCGGTCGCTCAAATAACCCCAGAACGGATTGGCAATGAGCGATACGACCGGCCCCCCTGCCATCAGAGCACCGATTTCAATTGTGGACATCCCTTGCGACTGCAAATATAAAGCAAAAAAAGTGCTGTACACTGCAATTGTTCCATAGACGAAAAAGTTAAAAGCCTTTATGGAGCGGTAGCCTGAACTGACGGCTGTCAATGAAGCGGAAGAATTCATAGATAGGCCGTTTAAAGCTTCACGGCTGTCGACCGCGACGCTTCCGCCACTTCCTCGGCCGTCACTTCCCGGCCAAGCTCGTCAGATTTATACATGCCCTCGCTAATCAGCATCGTATTTAAGGCAATCTGCGCCGTCGGCAGAAGCTCCACTCTGCCCTGAAGCGCAGCAACCCAATGATGCTGCGAGGAATCGTAAGCATCTTCGTTCTCCCTCAATCGGTGCCAGCGAATATCCATCATATCGAGATCGATCGTGCTGTCCATATCCATATCGCAGACGGTGCTGTGGAAGCTGAACGGCTGAGCCGCTGCCCCCGTTCCGTCATTCGGCAGCCGGATGCCGCCTTTGCTGCCCGCAATGCTGCTGCCTTCAAAGCCGCCGAGATGTATCGACCATGATTCGATGATATCCAGTGTCAGCCCTCCGCTAAAGCGGACAAGACCGGAAGCCAGCTCCTCCACGTCAAAGCCGCTGATCGCTTGCCGCTCGGCCAGCATATCCATCTCCTGATACAGCTTGCCCGAGATCCGCTCCACACCAGGATTGCCAAGCAGATACAACAGCTGTGAAATATGATAAACGCCCATATCCAGCAAAGCTCCGCCGGCGGCCGTTTCTTTTCTTGTAAAATATGGCGTGCCATACCCGTCAACGAATGGACGGTTGCGTCTGCGGAAGCCCGTGGAGCGCGCATGATACAGCTTGCCCAGCATACCGCCGTCAATCAGCTGCTTGGCCGCTTTCGTTTCTTTCCGGTACAGCAGCCCCAACTGAATATGCAGCTTCTTCCCGCTCTCTTCCGCTGCGGCAGTCATGCTCTGGCCGTCGAAGTACGTGCCGGCAATCGGTTTTTCGCAATAGACGTGCTTGCCTGCCCGCAGCGCATCAATCGTTACCGGCGCATGAAAGTTGTTATGAAGGCAAACGTCAACGGCGTCCAAGTCATCCCGTTCCAGCAGCTTATGATAGTCTGAATACACATGCGGAATACCGTATTGCTGGGCAACCCGCTGCGCTTCCACCTCATTCACATCGCATACGGCGACCAGCTCCGCCCCAGGAATCGTCTGATACTGCTGCACATGCATTTTGCCAATTTGTCCGACCCCAATGATCCCGATCCGTATCCGTTCCATCGTTTAAGCCTCTCCCTTATGCGATTCTGCTTCATTCGCCAGATGTTGTTGCACCAGCCCGATCAGCCGTGAAGTCTCCCCGTATTGATTCTCCGGCGCATTATGCTCAATGCCCCAGTAACCGTTATAGCCCGCTTCCCGCAGCGTACTTATCGTTTGGATTGCATCCGGCGATGATGCCGTCTCCGCATCGAAATGCGTATGATAAGCCCAAGGCGCAACAAGACGGTCACCCTCCTCGCGATCGGCACGCCAGCGTCCCAGGTGAACGAGGAAGCCAAATGCCGGATGATTCACCGCCTCTGCCAGCCGCTTCAATTCTCTAGGCTGCAGGGATGCGCCCATATGGTTTTCCGGACCGATCCGGAAGCCGTTATCCGAAGCAAATTCCGAGAACTGCTGGTAACGCCGCACTGTAAACTCGAATTGCTCGTCACCCATCGGCTCGGTATCCGTGTAAGAGCCTCCCGTATCTATCCGAACCGTCTCTGCGCCCAGCATAACCGCAGCCCGCAAATGAATGAGAGCATTCTCGTACAAATGCTCTCTTAGCTCAGGGTCCGGGTCCCATAAATGTGCGCCGTCGATCGCAAAGTTCACAACCCGGAGCTCCCGCTCATCGAGCGCCTCTTTAATTTTCCGAATATATCCTTCATCCGCCAGCTTCATGACCGGTTTGCTGGTCCGGTCGATGAAAAAACCGTTCCACAAATCAGCAACGTCAAGTCCATAGCGGTATCTAACCGTTTCCAAATAACCGAATACGTCCATCTTTCCTTCTAAGTACGTGTTGTTGAACGAATAGCCTCCAATTGAAATGTTCATAAGCAGTCACCTCTCCCGGCAGTCATTGTGTTCCAACTCCATTATAGACCTCTGTCCAAAACGGTCAGGGGCTCTTTTTCCTTCGAGATGGGGTAAATTTCTATCGTTGCCGGTGTTGAAAAGGAAGTAAATTGGGTATAATGGATACGCGAACTATGACGAATTGTCGAATGGTAGCGTAATCAATCTATTTTCAATATAATAATGATACATAATCGTTATTTTAGTTATGTGGCATGTTTATAATATAATGGTTTTATATGAATGTTCTAATTCCGTCCCATGAACTT
>NZ_CBVJ010000089.1 GCF_000513275.1 Paenibacillus gorillae
CAAAATCCGTAAGGCGGAGGTATCTGACAATGTCAGCTGGTAATGATCAGACGCAAAACCCTTGGGCATCGTATTACGGGCCCAACCTTGGTTATGTGCAAGAACAATATGAATTGTACAAGCAAAATCCCGAATCGGTCGTAGCGGAATACCGCGATCTGTTCGCGCGCTGGGGCGAGCCGCCTCAATACGCCGGACAACAAAGCGCTCCAATTGGAGCCGCTTCTGAAGGCACTTCCCACATTAACGCTAAAGTATTGCAAAATCTCGTAGCCGCAGGCAAATTCGTATGGAACATACGTGCCTTCGGCCATTTGGCTGCGGACATTGATCCACTGGATATTAGTCCAAAGTCGAACACGAATATGCTGGATGCGGCAACTTACGGCTTAACATCAGCAGACCTCGCAGCGTTGCCTGCCGAGCTCGTATGGACAAAAGCCCCTTCCGACGTATCCAACGGTCTGGAAGCGATAGAGAAGCTTCGCAAAGCCTACACCGGCACCCTCGCTTACGAATTCAGCCATGTTCATAATGAAGAAGAACGCCTGTGGCTGAAACAAAAAGTCGAGAAAGAAATTCCGGACTTCTCCATGAAGGCAGAAGAACAGAAGCAGCTGCTTAAAAAGCTTTACGAAGCCGAGCAGTTTGAAGACTTCCTGCAGCGTACTTTCGTCGGTCAAAAGCGGTTCTCCGTTGAAGGCAACGACGTACTGGTCGCTCTCGTGGACGAAATGGTTCATGAGCTTTCCAATGACGGAGTCAGCCATATCCTGATGGGGATGGCGCATCGCGGCCGCTTGAACATTCTGGCCCATGTCCTTGGCAAGCCATACAGCAAAATTTTCTCTGAGTTTCACCATTCACCTAACAAAAAACTTATTCCGTCCGAAGGTTCCATCGGCATCAACTATGGATGGACCGGCGACGTTAAATATCACTTGGGCGCCAACCGCTCGTTCAAAAACGGCGAGACGGTCGAAACCCGTATTACGCTTGCGAACAACCCGAGCCACTTGGAGTTCGTCAACCCTGTCGTTGAAGGCTTCACTCGTGCGGCACAAGACGACCGCAGCAAGCCGGGCTACCCGCAGCAAAACCTCGAAGCAGCTGCTTCGATTATTATGCACGGCGATGCAGCCTTCCCTGGCGAAGGCATCGTAGCGGAGACGCTGAACATCGCGCAGCTGAAAGGCTACTCGCATGGCGGTACGCTTCACATTATCGTCAACAACCGCATCGGCTTTACGACGGAAAGCCACGACTCCCGCTCGACGCATTATGCGAGCGACGTTGCGAAAGGCTATGAAATTCCGATCGTTCATGTCAATGCCGACGATCCAGAAGCCGTTATCACTGCAGCACGGATGGCATCCGAATACCGGACGGTCTTCAAGAAAGACTTCTTGATCGACTTGGTCGGCTACCGCAAATACGGACATAATGAGACGGATGATCCAGAAACGACTCAACCGCTTATTTACCGCAAAGTGAAAGCTCATCCTACCGTTAGCCGCATCTATGCGGACAAACTGGTAGCAGCAGGCGCGATTACAGAAGCTGATGCTGAAGCTTTGAAGCAAAGCGTTATTGATACGCTGAAAGCCGCCTACGAGGAAGTGAAGGCACGCGACGGCAAAGAGCCTGTCCACCAAACGCCATCCTTGCCTCGCGATCAGGAATTCGGCAAGGATGTTAAAGCCGTTTCCGTCGAGACGCTTCGCGAAATTAATACCGAGCTGCTCCGCTGGCCGGATAACTTTACGGTCTATCCGAAGCTGCAGCGTATATTGGAACGCCGTGCAACGGCGCTTAATGATGGAGAGAAACTGGATTGGGGCCATGCGGAGACGCTTGCCTTCGCTACGATTCTCACCGAAGGCAAGCCGATTCGGATCAGCGGCCAAGACGTAGAGCGCGCTACCTTTGCTCACCGCAACCTGGTCCTGCATGACGCCGAGACTGGCAATACGTTCAGCCCGCTGCATCAATTGCCGCAAGCGAAAGCTTCATTCGCCATTCATAACAGCCCGCTGTCTGAGGCTGCCGTGCTTGGCTTCGAATATGGCTATAACGTTCACGCACCGGAGACGCTCGTAATCTGGGAAGCGCAATACGGCGACTTCACGAACGTAGCGCAAGTGCTGATCGATCAATTCATATCTGCGGGCCGTTCCAAGTGGCAGCAGAAGTCCAGCTTGGTTATGCTTCTCCCTCACGGCTATGAAGGCCAAGGACCAGAGCATTCCAGCGCGCGTCTGGAGCGTTTCCTTCAGCTTTCGGGCGAAGAGAACTGGACAGTGGCCAACTTGTCCAGCGCTGCGCAATACTATCACTTGCTGCGCCGTCAAGCCTCGATTACGGAGAGCGAAGCCGCTCGTCCGCTTATCGTTATGGCGCCGAAGAGCCTTATCCGCAACCCGCGCGTCGCTTCCAGCGTGAGCGAGCTTAGCGAAGGCAGCTTCAAGCTAGTTGTAGAGCAGCCAGGTCTTGGCGCTCGTCCGGATCGCGTAGAGCGTCTGGTGCTTGCCACAGGCAAAATGGCTATCGATATCGAAGAAGCGATTGAAAAAGATGAGAATGGAGACAAGGACTGGCTTCACGTCGTTCGCGTCGAGCAGCTCTATCCGTTCCCGGATAAAGAAATCAAAGCGATTATCGAGCGTCTGCCGAGCTTGAAGGAAATCGTATGGGTTCAAGAAGAGCCGCACAACATGGGCGCTTGGAGCTATATGGAGCCTCGCGTTCGCAAGATCGCACCAGCAGGCGTAAGCGTAAGCTACATTGGACGTCCAGAACGCTCCAGTACGGCAAGCGGCTTCCAGCAGGTACACGCTTTTGAACAACAGCATATCCTTTTGCAAACGTTGAAATATAATCCATCACTTACAACCAACTCGGGGAGGTAGTCGCATTGCAACAAATTATAGTTCCAGCCATGGGCGAATCCATTACAGAAGGAACAATTTCGAAATGGGTCGTTAAAGTAGGAGACGCAGTTAAACAAGGCGACGTGCTTCTAGAGCTTGAAACCGATAAAGTCAATATTGAAATTAGTGCAGAGCAAGACGGCGTACTGCAAGAAATTACACGCAACGAAGGCGACACCGTGCAAATTGGTGAAGTTATCGGCAGCATCGGAGCGGGCAGCGGCGCTGCTCCGGCTCCAGCTGCTGCACCGGCAGCTGAGCCTGCCAAAGCTCCTGCTCAAGAAGCTGCACCTGTTCCTGCTGCGGCACCAACAGCTCCTCCGGCTGCAGATAAAGGCGGTCAAGTAAACGCTTCTCCAGCAGCTAGAAAGCTTGCAAGAGAAAAAGGCATCGACCTGTCGCAAGCACAATCGTCGCTGAGCCGTGTTAGCTCGGACGACGTTCGCGGTTATGGACAACAGCCGGCAGCTCCTGCAGCTGCTCCTGCTCCAAAAGCAGCAGCTCAACCGGCCTTTACGTCGAACAAGCCTTACGAGCGCAAGAAAATGTCCCGTCGCCGGGCAACAATTGCCAACCGTCTCGTTGAAGCGCAAAGAACAGCTGCCATGCTGACAACGTTCAACGAAGTGGACATGACAGCGATTATGGACGTTCGTAAACGCCGCAAACAAGCTTTCTTCGACAAGCATGACGTCAACCTCGGCTTTATGTCCTTCTTTACAAAGGCTGTAGTTGGGGCATTGAAGGAATTCCCTCTTCTGAACGCTGAGATCGACGGCGACGATATTATTGCGAAGCAGTTTTACGATATCGGTATCGCGGTTTCCGCTAAAGAAGGCTTGGTTGTTCCAGTCGTGCGCGACGCAGACCGTCTAAGCTTCGCTGAAATCGAGAAGCAAATCGTTGATCTTGCCGGCAAAGCACGCACCAACTCGCTTGGTCTGGCTGAGCTGCAAGGCGGCACATTCACAATCACGAACGGCGGCACATTCGGTTCCCTGCTGTCGACGCCGATTCTGAATGCTCCGCAAGTCGGCATTCTCGGTATGCACAAAATCCAGCTTCGTCCGATGGCAATCGACGCTGAGCGTTCGGAAAACCGTCCGATGATGTACATTGCGCTTACTTACGATCACCGGATCGTAGACGGCTCCGAAGCGGTTCGCTTCTTAGTTAAAGTAAAAGCAATGCTTGAAGATCCAGAAACGCTGTTGCTGGAAGGCTAATTCCGCAACAATCTGTATAAAGTGAAAGCCCGGCGCAGATGCGCCGGGCTTTTCTTATTGCTATCACTCGCAATTATGTCCGGTAGTTACACGAACTTCCGGCTCGTCTTTTTCCCATCACAGCTAAATACGATTTTTTTATCCTCTACGATCGTCTCGAGATGAACCGATTTCCCCCAGAGCTGAACGACGTAAGGCAGCGTGCGCTCTACATATTTCAGATCCAGCTCTGTCCCCTCATAGCTATGCTTCAAATAAAGCTCACCTACCCGGTTAAAATCACCATCAAATACGACGATGTTCGGGAAACCTCCATTCACTTTAGAATAAACGAGCTGCTCCCGGATGTTTTCCCATGACTTATCGGTTATTTTCCACTCCGGTCCCTTCTTCTCAAAGATGTACAGGTCAAGATCATCCACCAACTCCTTGGTTAAATAATTGCGAAGGAATGAAATGTCGGAATCCGCTTCCCTCACTTCGAACATTTTGCTGCGTCCCTGCCCCGGAACGCGTCCAAAGCGTTCTTTCTCACGGGCAGTCGGATTATCCCAGCGGCGTTCGATGTCCTCAAATATTTTCAAGCCCAAGTAATACGGATTTAAGCTATGCCGGGACGGCACGACGACAGATGAATTCAGCTTGGCAAACTCGATCGTCTCATCACTAGTCAACGAAAGCTCGCGTATGATGCGTTGATGCCAGTACGAAGCCCAGCCCTCATTCATGATCTTTGTCTCGATTTGCGGCCAGAAGTAGAGCATTTCATCTCGCAGCATCGATAAAATATCACGCTGCCAGTCTGTCATTTGTGGTGAATATTCCTCAATAAACCAAAGCAGATCCTTTTCCGGCTCCGGAGGAAACCGCTTGGCGGCTGCCGCTGCCGCGATTGCCTCCTCTTCAGCAGCCTCGCTCTCTTCCTCATCCAGCGACCATAAATCCTCGTAGTCGGATACGCTGTTGATTTTCGAGGAGCGGTTCTTTTCTTTCGTCAAGAGCTCAATATAGCGCATTTTGTCCAACTGGTACGGTTTTATAATTGTTGGATCTACATGCTCCTGGATTGCAAGCACCGCATCGATAAATTTCTCAACCGCCTCCGAGCCGTGATCCATCTCATACTGATGAATGCGGTCAGCCGTTGCAGACATGCTTTCCACCATATTGCGGTTCGTCGCTCCGAAGCGGGCATTGTTTTTGAAAAAATCGCAATGGGCAAGTACATGCGCAACAATGAGCTTGTTCTGAATCAGCGAGTTGCCTTCCAACAGGAATGCATAACAAGGATTGGAATTAATGACCAGCTCATAAATTTTACTAAGTCCAAAGTCATATTGCATTTTCATCTTGTTGAAGGTTTTACCAAAGCTCCAATGGCTGAATCTCGTCGGCATGCCATAAGCGCCAAACGTATAAATGATGTCCGCCGGACAAATCTCATAACGCATTGGATAAAAATCAAGGCCGAACCCTTCCGCGATTTCCGTAATCTCATCAATAGACCGCTCCAAAGCGCGGATATCGTCCTGGTTCATCCGCCATCCCCCTGTACATGTTAATACCGTTCATACCATATGTATGCTTGGCTGAGCTGCGGTATGACGGCTTTGGTATGGGAATGTCAATCAGAGCGATTGCGATCCTTTATCTTTATTATGTTTATGGTAATCTAATCCTGACTGTTGTATTATTAACATAGATTGTACCAGATTGTTTACATATTATAGGTTTTAATTCATGATTTTTAGTCGAAAAGGATGTTGTCTGCTATTATCCCGATACTAACTTCTATTATTCATGGTCTAATGTATATTATGACGGCGGGGTTAATGTTAGTCATTATTACTCCGAGATTCTCTTATTCCCACAATCGCCGCAAGCTTCTATTCATCGCTATTCTAGGACTATTGTCTATCGTCTATTTAGGATTGGAACAAACCGATCCGCTTGTGTATGCGCTGCATCTAACGCCAATTTCGTTGACGCTGGCCGTTTTATACGAAGGAATGCTGCCTGGCATTGCTACTTGGGCGGCCTTCTGCATCGGCGGCATCTTTATTATGCACAATGATCCGCTCACGACCTTACTTTCGAGCGTCGTACTCTTTGCCTCTGGACTTTTATGTCACTATAAGCTCGAAACTGTCTCTCAGCTGCGAATGTCCTTAAGATTTTTTGCCCTTGTCTTCATCCATCTGACGATTTTTACAACGATTAGCCTATTGCAAGGCGGCTCATTCGAATTTCGTACTCTGGCCTTAATTGGCGCAGCAAACCTTCTTTCGTCCTTATTCATCAACTACATCTACTTCCACGTCAAGCATCAGGAACGCTTTCAACAAGAACTGATTATGTCTGAAAAATATCAAATGATCGGCCATCTAGCCGCTTCCATTTCTCATGAAATTCGCAATCCGCTCACAACAACGAGAGGTTTTCTTCAATTAATGGGCAAGGAGGATCTTGATCGTGTAACGCTGGACCGTTACCGGAAATATGCCTTCGAAGGGGTCGATCTCGCTAGTACGATCATTACCGACTATTTAAACTTTTCCAAGCCTAATGAAGAAAAAAGCCAGCTATTAGATGTGCAGATAGAGATCGACGGCATTATCCCTTGGCTGCAGCCCTACTCGGCACTGTCGAACATTGAAATCGATATCCAGCATTTATCACGGGAGAAGCTGCTCATACTCGGTGAGTCGAAAAAATTGCAGCAATGTCTGCTCAACGTGATGAAAAATGCAATCGAATCGATGCCGGACGGCGGCAAATTAACGGTGCAAACTCAGCTGGCACAAAATTCTGTTCATATTATAATCCGCGATACAGGCGCCGGAATGGATAAGTCACAAGTAAAACGACTGGGCAAACCTTATTTTACAACGAAAGAAAATGGAACGGGCCTCGGCCTTATGGTCGTCATGAGTATGATAAAAACGATGGATGGGAAAATTATGTTTCGGAGCAAACCCAATGAAGGCACAATCTGCGAGCTTCATTTTAAACGGGTCGAGCTGCAGTAAGAATTCAAAAAAAACAGCCTTTGAGGCTGCCGGTCGGTCAACCGGTGCTTCAAAGGCTGTTTTTATAATTCTGTTTGGCTGTATACATCGCTTGATCGGCATTGGCAATGAGCTGTCTCAGACTGACGTAGACACCCTGATTGGAGCTCACTCCGATGCTAGCCGTAATGAAAACAGGAACATCATCAGTAAGAAACGGAGCTTCAAACGATCTTTCGATCTTCTCCTTAACCGTGCGAATGCCGCTCTCCTCCGCCAATTGCGGAAAGCAGATCAGAAATTCGTCGCCTCCGTACCGGATGATACGATCGCTTTTGCGCAAATGGCTTCGCAAACGATTCGAAATTTGGATCAGCAGTTTATCACCGGTTTCATGGCCAAATTGATCATTAATCCATTTAAAATCATTCAAATCGATAAACATAACACCAGAAGGCGCTTCCCCATTATCAAACAGCTTATGAAGATAGCGGCGATTGTACAAGCCAGTCAAGCTATCCGTGACGGCCGCATTCTCCAGATCGATAGCATAAGCAATAAAAGCGGCCATCGATTGCAGCTGCATCAATTGCTCATCGGAAGGCTCAAACGGCTCCCTGTGTACGATATGAATCGTGCCGTACGTATGGTTGTCTGCCGTGACAATCGGCACGGAAAGGCGCGGATTGTCCGCTGTCAATCCCATCGTTACCGCATCCGGGTCGCCGGGCTGATCCTGCATAGCCGGCTCAAGGTGATTAAATGCTTTAATAATGCGGTTGTTGGCTCCATCGCAAGCGGTAATGAAAAGCTTGTCCGCCTTTAATAGACGTTTCAAATTATGGATAACGTACGCTAGCGCATCCTCTAAACTGGTGGTGGTGGCATTCATGCCGCTTTTCACTCCCGCTCTATTGATCACCCGCAACTCCCGCTGCTAGATCTAGTTTATTCGAAAAAGATACGATACTCAATAATAGATTATTGGGAAATCTCTGGTTTTGGAACTATTTCTAACCGGTTATTTGTTTACGTTTGATTGTGTTGTTTCGTTTCTATAAAAATACACGGGGTCGCTGCGCGTTTTGGTCCATGCTGCTATTCTTGATTCCTTTCTTCACCGCTAGCACGGTGATAATGGAGAGAATCTGCAAAAAATCATCATGAACTCAAAACGCTCCGCTTACCTCATTCTCACAGGTTCATTTCCATATTTTTAAACCTTATATGTTAGATGGGGTCGCTGCGCGTTTTGGTCCATGCTGCTATTCTTGATTCCATTCCCCACCGCTAACACGGTGATACTGAATAGAATCTGCAAAAAATCATCATGAACTCAAAACGCTCCGCTCACCCTATTCACACAATAAGTTGTTCAAAGAGCAGTGCCAGTCCAGTCCAGATCGAAATCAGCTTCATAAGCATTGACCGCCTATACCAAGTGTAAAACAAAATGTAAAAGTGCAAGTAGATGAGCCTCAAATAGCCGAAAACAGCGATCAAAATGCAAAAGTACATTTGAAATCGCCCTATTTAGCTCCATAGAGTCATTTTAGATCAATCAGCCTGCACTTTTGCATTTTGATTCGATAAATCGCCAAAAATACGGCTGACAACATGTACTTTTACATTTTGATTGGTGATTTGTGACACGCTACAGCTGCACGTCCTGCAAAGAGCCAATAAAACGGTTAAATCCTTAGCTCACCTGCAGGGAATAGAAGGTTTAAGGTGCATAGCACGGATGTGTTAGAAAACGTTAGCAAACATTTCCCACAAAAAAAGAGCCCCTTAATAAAAATTTAAGAGACTCTAACTATGACCGCATGCATACATGATGCATGCGATATTTCCTATTTCATTAGATCAGTTCTGCTGCTCGTGCGTTGGCTTCTACTTGAGCCGGGTCTTTGCAGCCTGGAATGACCGCCGTGACGACCGGATTGTTCAAGCACCACGCAAGCGCCCAGCTAGCCATGTCGACGCCCTGCGGCACTTCCTCACGCTGAATGCGCTCGACCTCCTCCAGCTTCTGCCGCGTATTGTCGGCATCATGCCGGTGGCGCACGTCTGTACTGCCGAATACAGCGCCCGGCTTATACTTGCCGCTCAGATAGCCGCTGGCAAGCGGCACACGAGCAAGGACGCCCAAGTCTTGGCGCTCACAGGAAGGAAATACGCGTTCTTCCGGCACACGGTCCAGACGGTTGTAGACCACCTGAATCGCCCGCGAGTTCACTTTAGTTGAAGCATCAGTCTGATGCAAGTTGTCGTTGCTGCCGATCGAAGTGCCTAGAAACCGGATTTTTCCCGCCTCGACCTGCTTGTTCAGCGTGTCCCACAGCTCGTCATTGTCAAACGCCGCATCAGGACCAGAATGAAATTGATAAAGATCGATATAGTCGGTCTGCAGCGCTTTGAGCGAAGCATCCAGCTGGGCAATGACACCTTTGGCGTCGAATACGTCTGTCCGGGAAAATCGTTCATGAAAATGATGGCCGAACTTTGTTGCAATGATCCAATCCTCGCGGCTGCGGCGGCCAATGTAGCTGCCGATCAGCGATTCAGACAGATGATCGCCATAGCATTCCGCCGTATCGATGAGGTTGATGCCGAGCTCCCGGCCTTTGTCGAGAATGGCGTCCGCTTCTTCCTGCGTATACTCCCGGCCCCACTCGCCGCCGAACTGCCATGTTCCAATCCCAATGACCGATACATTCAAATCCGTGCTGCCAAGTCTTCTATACTTCAACCTCTACACCTCTTCCTGTCGAATAGGTAACAGCTTTATTGTACGATATCGACAGAACATCTTCCAATCCACGCTTCCTTCTATTGGAACCCGGCTTTTTTCAAATTGCGGTAACTGATCGACAAGCTTTCGAACGCATCCGTCGGACCGCCATCCCGCTCCACCAGATACCATTTCACATCCGCTTCCTCACACGCTTTGAAGATATCCGGCCACTCCAGATTGCCTTCCAGCACCTCGGCCATAATCGTCTTCTCATCGACAATCGCCATGTCCTTCAAATGAATGGCTTCGATTCTTCCTTTCATCTTCCGGATCCAGCTGCTCGGATCGGCGCCACCCGCCTGTACCCAATACGTATCAAGCGTAAACAGGAAGCTATCCGGATCGGTGTTTTCCAGCAGCGTTTCGATACCGAGCTTACCGTTATGCTTTTCAAACTCGAAATGATGATTATGATAGCTGAATTTCAGCCCGTTTTGCGCCAGCTCCTTAGCGATCCTATTGAACTTGGCTGCAAATGCCACATATCCTTCTGCATTCCGATATTCTACAGGCAAGCCGCCGATGCCCGCCAAGCCGCAGCCAAGCGTGTGATGATCGCGGATAATGCCATCCAAGTCATCAACAAAGCGCTCATAAGGCATATGTGTCAAAACGATCTGCAATCCATGAGAACGAGCAATGGCAGCCAATTCTTCTGGCGGAATCGGTCCCAGCCCCGAGGCTTGAATCGTCGTATAGCCGATTTCTTTAATTTTGCGAAGTGATTGGTCGATCTCCTCCGGTGTTTTGACAAAATCGCGAATCGTATACAGCTGAGCTCCCGTTATTTTGGACATCTGAATACCCGCCTTTCCATCCTTCTGATTTGCAATCTACTAAAGCGATTATATCTGTTGAACTACCCTTTTAGTATAATAAAATAAAGGCTTTCTTCCATTGCAAATAACAGCATTCACATTGCAAATATAGCGGTATTCTTTTACACTAATAGCAAAGTCGAAGCAGGAGGGACCGTATGGGCAGTGTTCATGAATTACGCACTGATTCTATGATTTACCACTATAGCGTGGATCAGCAGCAAACGGAGGAGTACGCCCTGCATTGCCATCCTTTCTATGAGGTTTTCTATTTCATTTCCGGCGAAGTTAGCTATCTGATCGAAGGAAAGCGCTACGTGCCGACTCCCCATAGCTTGCTTCTCATTCCGCCGAATGTCTTCCACGGAGTGAAGATCGAGAGTACCGTTCCGTATGCGCGTTATGCGCTTCATTTTGTTCCCGGCCTGCTGCCTATCGAGGCGAGGACAGTGCTGTTGTTGCCTTTTCATTCACAGGGTGATTCCAGTAACTGTTACTTTCCGGGTGCTGCGGAATCCAGCATGACCGCCTATTTCGAGCAGCTAATGGATTGTCGTGAAATGGATGAGGACTTCAGAGAGCTTTCCACACGAATCCGGTTGGAGGCGCTGCTCTCGCAATTGCTATTCATGAGCCGTTCCCGCAAGGATCGGCGTACAGCCGAGCTTCACTCGCAGACTATGGCCCCGGTGCTAGCCTATCTGAACGAGCGTTTAACATCCGACATTACACTCGATGAGCTTTCCGCCCGTTTTTTCATAAGCAAGCATCATTTGAACAAAATGTTTCGCAAGGCGACTGGTACGACGATCGGCCATTATATTGTTCACAAGCGTGTCGTACTTGCCAGCCAATTCATGCAGGAGGGCCATCCAGCCAGTGCTGCAGCCATGAATGCGGGATTCCAGCATTACTCTTCTTTTTACCGCGCCTATAAAAACATTTACGGTCATTCCCCTACTGAGCGGAGCAGTAAAATTACATTGCGCTAATTGACGCCAATAAGGCCCGTGCCGTATCCTCTCAGCACGAGCCTGCATTTGATTACACCCGCCGTTTGTATTTGCCGTTATAGGCAATGCTAATATCCACTTCGATCTTCGCCAGCGAATGCTTATCCAGAAACATTGCCGTTCCATTATTACTGACTTCCTTCCAGACCTTCGGGTATTTCCGATACAGCTTATCCTCCAGTCCAAAGACATCGACACCGGTTTGAATGCCTGCTTCATAGGTCGTTTTAATATACTGCTGGATTTCTTTCTCGCATAAACGAACCATATCCTCGTACGACATCGGCTCGATATACTCATACAAGGCTGCTTTATATTTAGCCTTCACTTTGAAGGTAACGTCCGTTCCGTTCAAGACTGGTGTAATTTTCAAATTTGGATATCCCACACTTACCGAACCGTAAATTACACCCTGATCATCCTCTAGCAGCACCTGCAGCCGGCGCAATTTCTGCTGTAAAAAAGGAAAGCCGATGAGCTTTTTATGAGCAATATATTTGAATTTGCCCTCCCGTTCAAAAAAAGCCCCATCGATGCGATGCAAGCTCTGCTCTCGTTCATTAACCGTCCAGTCCTTCTTGTTAATTACAACGTTCGGAAGATATGCCCGGTTCTGCTTGCCATTCAATTCTGCAATAAAACGAAGGGCAAGAACCGGCGGATATAGCGATTCATCGTTATATGAGGGAAGCGGAGCATGCAGGATGGAAGACAACGGCGACTCGTTAAATATCGTATTGGTGCTCAGAAGCTCCTCAATTGAATCCCTCGTACCGTATACCCATGTCGTATATCGGGATTCCGGATAACGGCTGACCATATCCAGCACCTTATGCAAATTTCCGCTCTCAAGCAGCCTTTCGGAGAAAACGATTGAAGTAATATGCCCCCATGTAATGTGCATTTGAGAGGTCCGGTACAGCTCGTTAATTGCCATATCCAGCGTCTTTCCGCTTCCATGGCCCAGCCATATGTTAGGCACCTTCCCGCCTGCCCCTCCCTCGCCTTTCGCCACCGTAGAAAACTCAAGCATTTGCACATATACGGTATAAATACCATTGGAGTAGTCCAGTCCCAGTGCTTTCGCATAGCTGTTGCTTTGAATTTCCGTGGAACTCCAGCAGCCGGCTGTCATGATAATGAGCATAGCTGCAAGAAATACATGCACCATCCTTTTAAGCCTTGCAAGCTTCAATTGCCCTCATCCTTCCTCGGAGACTTCGTCTCAAGATAAAGGGGACGCCGTTTATTCCAGGTACGAGGCAGCTTGAATAAAGCAGCGTAGGCTTGCTTAATGTTAAGCGGACTAAGCGGAGCCAGGTAGGGAACGCCAAATGATTCCAGACCCGTCAGGTAGATCAAAAATAAAATCAGTGACAGAATGAACCCGTATATGCCAAGCGACGCGCTCAAAATAAACGTAACGAACCGGATAATGATCAGCGAGCTCGACATGACCTGATTGACGACCGTCGCTCCGGCAACGATTGTGACGGCAACAACAACAATCATGAGCGGGGAGACGATTCCCGCCCGAATCGCCGATTCACCAATAATAAGTCCGCCAACGACCGTAAGTGTCTGACCGATCGCCATCGGCAGCCGGACGCCCGCTTCGCGGAACAGCTCCATCAGAATCATGATCAGGAACATTTCCACCGCGGTCTCCATCGGAAGCCCCATTCGTCCGGTTGATACCGTGACGACAAGCGAGAACGGCACCTGATCCATATGAAACGTCGTCAGCGCGATATAGAATCCCGGCAGAAACAACGTAATGAACAATCCCATAAAGCGCAGAAGCCTGCCTATATTAACTGAAAACAACGGAAAGTTAGCATCCTCCGGCGATTTCAGAAGCAGGAACAAATTAACAGGTCCGATGATTGCGCTAGGGTTGCCGTCCACGATAATGACAAAGCGGCCGTTAATGAGACATTCAGCGGCAAAATCAGGTCTTCCCGTATAGTGGGTAACCGGGAAAATGGTAAATTGCAGCGGCGAAAGCAGCTCCTCCAGCTGATTGGAAGTTAAGAGTCTCTCGACCTTAATACTCTGAAGCTTCTGGTGTACATGCTGGATCATTTCGTCATTTGCGATATTACGCATATATAAAAAAGCCACTTTATTGGCGGTAAGCGTACCGATCACTTCAAACTTGCAGGCTAATTCAGAGGTCCGCAGACGTGTCCGAATTAAGGCTACGTTAATAGCGAGCGGTTCAATGAAGCCGTCGCCGGAGCCGCGAATCGTCACCTCAGTTCTCGATTCCTCTGGTGTCCGCGTAGGAATATTGGAAACATCGATGCTCCACATCGCTTGCAGCGAAGGAATGCAGAACAGCATATGTCCCTCGAAGACACGGACTGCCATCGCCTCCGCACCAAACTGACTCGTGTTGGGATCTACCTGCACCCATACGAGATTGGCTTCGTTCTCGACATCCACCACCCGCAGAAACTTCGTTTTCTCAAATATCCGGTTCAGCTCGGGAATAATGACATCATTGATCATATTTGTCTCCGCCATGCCGCAGTTATAGACGATTATGGCGGCTACAGGCGGATTGCCTACACGATGGCTATCGACAATAACATCGTCGCAATAAGAGAAAAATTGCTCCAGCGTCCGCTGGGACATATGAAACGGCTTCTGCCCCTGGTCATCCTTATCATTTCCGCTGACGTCGCTGCCGGTTCCCCCTTTGCTGCTGCCGCGGCGATCGGCTTCTCCGCTCTGGCTTATCGCATTATTCAATACACTGGCAGCTCTTGAATCCTCCGGCTTACCGCCCTTTGTATCATCGCTCGCTTGTTTACTCACACTGTCCTTTGTGTTTTTTTCTTTCATTTATGCCACCTCTTTATCTTCTTTGCGCCACCAGCAGAGGAGCGCTAGCAGAATGGTTAAGCTGTAAGCGTAAATAAGCACAGCAGGAAACTGAATATGGTTCACATATTCATAGACAAGATCAATTCGCCACCAAATAATGGAGAATCCGCACATAACGGCCGTAATACATGCGATAGCGATCATCCTTTTATGAGGACGGCGTATATCCAGTAAATCCACAATCAGGTACATCGCAATTGCGATTCGGGCAAAGGAGCCGCTCAGCCACTGGTAAATTGATAAAAAATCAACATGCTGCAGCAGCTTGCCCACGTTAACCAGCTTCCATTGATCATAGGGAGTAATCCGCTGCTTCATCGCTTCCTCTGGCCCAAATTCCGTTATTCCCCCAATGGTTGGACCGAGCGTAATACCGACCATGAAGATACCAAGAATGAGCAGATGCCATAGCTTCACCTTGCTCTTAATCTCATGCTGAAACAACAGCAGTGTCCATACCTCCACCATGCCGGCCAATGCATAGACCATCCCATGCCAGACAGGCTCAATACCATGCTCCAGCATCGGCAGCAGCTGATTATAGTTTTTATATTTCGTATTGGCTCCCATCACAAAATAACCGAGAAAAATTACAAAGGGGAGCAAAATAGCAGAGGTCATCGCAATCGTAGGCAGTCCCCTTAATGCAGCCAGGGCCGACACCAGCGCCCCCCCTATAACGACGACGGATAACGGTGTAAACTGCAAGTAGGTGGATACCGTCCAGTTGGAAGTCTCAAACAAGGTATGGGTTCCGAGGACGAGCAGCAGCAGCGCCGCTGATAAGCGAAGTATCCATGACGGTACGACGCCGAATTGACGGGCAACCCAATCCGTCAGCCTTTGCCCGTGAACCCTTTTCATCACCACATACATAAGGATCATAAACAAAATAAATAACGGGCCAGCCGCGATAATTGACAGCCAGGCGTCCCGGCCCGCAGCATCCAATATAGCTGGGATGGCCAATACATGGCAGATTAAGCCGGCGCCAAGCATGATAATCGAGAACGCGAGCCAGACCGAAATCAGCTTATTGCCATGATTCATGAGCCATCCTCCATATGTTGACAAGTTATTTCTTATCATTCCAAATTTTAGCTTGGCTATTCCTGCAAAAGAAAGAAGAGGATGCCTCCAAGCAGCAAGCTGCTTAAGAGACATCCTCTCCATATTGGGAACGATTCTATGATCTAATCCTCTACTTTCCGCACGTCGACAGTCACTTTAAGCTGCTGCCCGCCATTTCCTCGGTAGACGCCTTTAACTGGAACGATATCCATATAATCGCGTCCGTGGCCCAGCTTCACATAACGCTCGCCAACTGGCGCCTCGTTGGTGGGGTCGAAACTGCACCAGCCGAGGGACGGCACATACGCTTCAACCCAGGCATGGGAGGCTTGCTCGAAATCGGCGATTCCGCCCTGCAGATCGCCAACGAAATGGTAGCCGCTCACATAGCGCGCAGGTATGCCTTGCGCTCGGCAGCAGGCAATCATCAAATGGGCGAAATCCTGACATACGCCCCGTTTCCGCTCTATCATATCGCTTGCTTTCGTCTTCACCGTTGTCGCTTCAGGATCGTAAATAAACTGTTCCCGAATGCTGCTGGACAAAACGGACAACCAGCCTAATACGCTAATATCGGCCTCTTCCTTATCGCTAATGCTGGAGGCAAAGCTCTCCACTTCAGGCGTCACGCCAGTATATTCGGTCTCCAGCAAAAACTCCGCAAAACGGTTGGCTGCTTCCTCCGTTTCCAGCCAAGACCATGCTTCCCGTGCCAGCTTGCCATTCAGCAAGGCAGCTTGCTCCTCTGGGCTTGGCGAATTTTTCGTCACAACGGTCATTTGTGTCCGGATCGTAAGCCTACGGTGCAGCGCATTAACAGAAAAAGAATGGACCCGATTGCCGAAATAATCTTCATAGCTGAAAAGGGAAGCATTCGGCTCGATCCAAATCGCCTGCTGGTAACAGGACTGCCGCTCGTTAGTGCTTGGCGTCAGACGGATTTCATTGACACTGTCCGTAACTGGTGCCTCGTATTCGTATTGCGTCACATGTGAAATATTCAGCTTCATGCGCTTGCTTCCCCCATTCGAAAAAAGGTTTTCGCAAACGCTACCCCCATCGTCTCGCATGCATCCAGCAGATGATCGACAATGGAACCGTTGCGGTCCACGATCATATCATCATGCTCCAGACATGCCAAGTCGGCCTTCACCTTCCCGACCTGACGGATGACCTTCTCATGAGCGGCCCGAAGCTGCTTATCTTGCAGCTCGATCATGCGCATATGCTCGTCGAGCGAGTGGAAAGCGAAATGAACGGAGCGTGGAAAGACAGCATTCAATATGACGAATTCAACAATCGCTTCTACGGACATTCCGTCCGCGTAAAACCTGCGGAATGATTGATAGCCGCTCACCGACTTCAATACAGCTTGCAGGTAAGGGTAAGCGCCCGTATTGTTCCACCCTTCTCCGCTAGCGGCATTGCCGACCGCCTTAATAATGCGCAATGTATTTTCCGCACGCTCCAAATACCGTCCGCATTCGATGAAATGCCATTCATTCTCCCGCGGCATGACCGATTGGCAGAAGCCCTGAAACAGAGCGGTCCACTCCCGGATGCGGCCATAGAACAAATGCGGCGATTCGCGCATAAGATCGTCCGGCTGCTTCTCCCGCAGCCATAAGTAAAAGGCGTTAATCGTATCCCATAGCTCGCTTGGCACCTTCTCGCGAATGGTTCGCAAATTGCCTCTGGCATGGCTGACACAGGACACAAGGGAGTTGGCGTTGTCGCGGTCGAGCGTAATGTAATGGAGAACATCCTGTTCGCTATAGACGCCGTATTGTCCTTCATAGGAATTTCTGCTGCCCAGCGCGTCAACGATTCGCATCCATTTGCAAGGCGCATCCACGGCTTCGTCCCCGGGACCGCTTGTATCTAATCCGCGTTCATCCTCTGCTTGCAAATGGTAATGAACGTCAATCAATCTGGCGTGGTTTTCCGCACGTTCCATATAGCGTCCAATCCAGAATAAAGCTTCCGCATTCCGATTAAGCATAGCGACCCCTCCATTTCTTCGGCCTCGACCGAGGCTCCTTATTGACCGCCTATCGCGTTATCGGCTCAACACCCATGTATCCTTAACACCGCCGCCTTGCGAGGAATTGACGACGAGCGAGCCTTCTCTCATCGCAACTCTTGTCAAACCTCCAGGTATGATGTGTGTCTCCTCGCCCATTAATGCAAACGCCCGTAAATCAATATGACGGGGTGACATGCTTCCGTTAACCATTACAGGTGCCCTCGACAGCTTCATCGTGGTCTGCGCAATATATCGCTCAGGCTCACGTATAATTGCTGCTGCGAAATCTTTAATTTCTTTGGCCGAAGCAGCAGGGCCGATCAGCATGCCATAACCGCCGGACAAAGATGTTTCCTTCACGACCAGCTGTTCCAAATGATCCAGCACATAGTCCCGTTCTTCCTTGCGCGATAAAATATAGGTCGGAACATTATTCAGGATCGGCTCCTCACCCAAATAGTAACGAATCATATCCGGGACGTATGCATACACTGCTTTATCGTCTGCTACCCCTGTACCTGGAGCATTCGCAATCGCAACGTTGCCAGCCCGGTAGGCATTCATCAATCCTGGCACGCCAAGCAGCGAATCCGGCTGGAAAGCGAGCGGATCGAGAAAATCATCGTCGATTCGGCGGTATATGACATCAACTTGACGCAAGCCGCGCAAATCACGCAAATAAATTTTATGGTCCTTATAGACCAAATCTCTCCCTTCTACGAGATGGATGCCCATTTGCTGCGCGAGAAAGGTATGCTCGTAATAAGCGGAATTGAACGCTCCAGGCGTAAGAAGTACGATCAGCGGGTCACGCTTGCCGCTTGGAGCCAGTGAACGAAGCGAGCTCAGGAAATAATTCAAGCTGCGTTCGATACTTTGTACAGCTGAAGACAAATACAGCTCATGGAACAGCTCACTCATAAGCGTACGGCCTTTGAACAAATACGAGAAACCTGACGGGGAGCGCAAATTGTCCTCCAGCACGTAGTAACTGCCTTTCTCATCTCTAATTAAGTCTATGCCGGAAGCCGTAATATAAACGCCTCCCGGAACATCGAGTCCAGACATTTCCGGACGGAAATACGTGTTGGATACGATCATTCGTCTAGGGATAACACCGTCTGCTATGATGCGCTGACCATGGTATATATCATGGACGAATAAATTAAGCGCCTTGATACGCTGGCGGACGCCCCGGTCCACTGCATCCCACTCCTGCTTCGGAATGACTCGGGGGATATAGTCGAACGGTATCGTGCGCTCAAGCGGCTCGTTCTGATTAGGACTATAGAGGGTAAAGGTGATTCCCTCCTCCAGCATCCTTTGGTTGAGGGCATGCTGCCGCATCGACAACTCAGCGTGCTTCATCCGTCCGAATAAACGATGGACGCTTTCATAATGCGGACGAACGGACAAATCCTGCTTGAACATCTCATCGTAAAATGAATGCGAATCATAATACTGCGACTGCGTGGCTGTCGACATGCGAACCGCCTCCTCCATGATGGTGCAGCATCCTCAATCAATGTTCACATTGGACATCCCTTAATATATGTCATGTTTGAGTGAGGTAATGTTAGGAATCTGGATCATTTTTACCTGTAATTGTATCATTTATGTTAGGTTCATCATACTAAATCCGAATTTTAATGTCAACTTATATAACATAAAAAGCAGGGCTTCTATTGGAAGAAGATCCCTGCTTTTATCATATGCCTATTCTTTTGTTATGTATTCAATTCACGCAAATCTTTCGCCACCTGCTCCACCATTTGAACGAATACTGCCAATTCCTGCGAGCGGGCCGCTTGGTTACGGGCTTCTCCGGATGTTTGCTCCGATTCTTTCTGAACCGCTGAGATTTTTTTCTCAATCTCCTCCAGGTTGCGCTGGATCGTCTCCATCGCCGTCCGTGAAGAGGCTGCCAGCTTCCGAACCTCGTTGGCTACAACCTCGAAGCCTCGACCGTTCTCCCCTGCTCTGGCTGCTTCAATGGCGGCGTTCAACCCCAATAAATGCGTCTGATCGGAAATTCCGCGAATCAAGGTTCCCATCTCCGTGATGCCATCCAGCTCAACCTGCAGCTCGCCAAGCAGTTCATGGGCCTTGTCCTGCGACTGCGACGTGGATACTGCCGTTGCTGCGATCGATTGCGCTCCTTCATCCAGCTCGACCATGAGTCCTGCCAGCTTCTCCACGGCGCCTGTTACAGTCGTCAGCATTTCGGACCGTTCATCGGCCAGAGATTGAATTTTCGCCTGTTCGGATTGGTTATAAGCCTCCAAGACAAGCTGTGAATCCAAATTGAACATTTTGCTAAGTGAATGAATGATGCCGCTCCAGCGTTCCGGGATCACCCGCTGCATGACTTGCGTGGAAATATCGAGATAAGTCATATAAGTACCCAAATACCAGTCCGTCGTCAGACCGATCCGTGAGTGAACCAAGCCGATCTTAATCCGGTTCTCAATAAACGGCTCATCGATGACGCCGGAAGCCAGCGACAGCCAATAGACGCGCTGTGTTTCTTTCAGCCGCTCAATATTGCTGACCCGGTTAATGAGATCCATCATTTCAGGATATTGTTCGATGCTGGAGTAGAAGCGGTCCACCACTTCCTCCACAACCTGCTCGAATATCAGGCGGCAGGCCGACAGCCTGTCCAGGTCTTCTTGGGTTATTCTTGTATAGTCCAGCTGCCGTTGACGATGCGCCGAAACGTTAATCATGTTGAAGCTCCCCCTATGTTAGGCAATATTATTCTGCTTCCTATTATATCGACAAAATAGGGTATAAAGTAACCCTTATTTGGAAAAAGAAAACCAGCGGCACCATTCTCCGCTGGTTTTTGTTCACAATTTAGCGATTCAACAGGCTGCCTACATACCGGAGAAGCTCATTGGCGCATACCGGGCAGTAGCCGTGATCGTCAATCAGCCGCTTTGTTACTTCATTAATTCGTTTCAATTGGCTTTCATCCGGCGTTTTCGTTGACGTCGTAATTTTGACAATGTCCTTCAGATCGGCGAACAGCTTTTTCTCCACCGCTTCGCGCAAACGCTCGTGACTGGTGAAATCGAACTTTTTGCCTTTTCGGGAATAGGACGATATCCGAATAAGAATTTCCTCGCGGAACGCCTTTTTCGCATTCTCGGAGACACCAATCTGTTCTTCAATCGATCGCATCAGCCGCTCATCCGGGTCCATCTCTTCGCCGGTCAGCGGGTCTTTAATTTTCGCCCAGTTGCAATAGGACTCAATATTGTCGAGGTAGTTCTCAAACAGGGTGCGAGCAGACTCCTCAAAGGAGTAAACGAAGGCCTTCTGAATCTCCTTCTTCGCCAGCCCGTCATATTCCTTACGGGCCACAGAGATGAAGTTCAAGTACCGCTCCCGCTCCTCCTTCGTAATCGACGGATGCTGGTCGAGTCCGTCCTTCAGCGCCCGAAGCACATCCAGCGCATTGATGCACTGTGTATCCTGCTTAATTAAAGCGCTCGAAATCCGGTTGATGACGTAACGCGGATCAACGCCGGACATGCCTTCTTCAATATACTCGTTTTGCATTTCCTTCAGATCCGCATCCTTGAAGCCCTCAATCTCCTCGCCATCGTACATCCGCATCTTTTTGACCAGATCCATGCCCTGCTTCTTCGTTTCCTTCAGGCGGGTAAGTATGCTAAAGATCGCAGCCGAACGCAGCGCGTGCGGCGAAATATGAATATGCTTCATATCACTTTGGCCGATTAGCTTCGTGTAAATCTTCTCCTCCTCCGACACCTTCAGGTTGTACGGAATCGGCATGACGATCATCCGGGACTGCAGCGCTTCGTTTTTCTTATTGCTAATAAATGATTTGTATTCGGATTCATTTGTATGGGCAATTATGAGCTCATCAGCCGAGATCAAGGCGAATCTGCCCGCTTTAAAATTGCCCTCCTGCGTCAGCGAGAGAAGGTTCCATAGAAACTTTTCATCGCATTTCAGCATCTCCTGAAATTCCATCAGTCCCCGGTTCGCTTTATTCAACTCGCCGTCAAACCGGTAAGCGCGCGGATCGGATTCAGAGCCGAATTCCGTTATGGTGGAGAAATCGATGCTGCCAGTCAGGTCAGCGATATCCTGAGACTTCGGATCAGAAGGACTGAATGTGCCGATACCGATCCGGTTATCCTCAGAAATAAGGACGCGCTCGACGAGCACATTTTCGATCTCACCGCCATATTCAGTACGCAGTCTCATCTGGCAGGACGGGCAGAGATTGCCTTCAATACGTACGCCAAGCTCCTTCTCAATTTCCGGCCGGAGGTCATGCGGAATAAGATGCAATGGCTCCTCGTGCATCGGGCAGCCTTTAATCGCGTAGACAGCGCCGCGTTCCGTTCTGGAGTAGCGCTCCAGTCCTTTCTTGAGCATCGTCACAATCGTTGATTTGCCCCCGCTTACAGGGCCCATTAACAGCAATATCCGTTTACGGACATCCAGCCTTCTTGCAGCCGAATGGAAATATTCCTCCACCAGTTTCTGAACCGCACGGTCAAGCCCGAAAATCTCCTGTTCAAAAAACTTATACCGCTTGTTGCCGTTCGTGTCCTCCACACCAAATGATTCAATCATGTCATAGACGCGCGAGTGCGCTGTCATGGCCGGTGTAGGATCCTGCCTCAATGAATCGATGTATGCCTTGAACGTTCCTGTCCATTCCAGCTTCTCACTCTCTGTCCGGTACTCCGATATTCGCTTAAAAATGTCCATGCCGTGCCTCCTCCCATCGCTTCCGCAATCCGCATTTTTCACTCCGCCCGGGATTTTCTCTAGCCTATCTATCGAGGGAACAACTTTTTATTGAAGTATTACATTCCTATGCTTAGTCCTGTAGGAAATTGACCACTATTTTAGTCGGCAATCCATCAAATTGCGACAAGCGTGAACAATCCTTTGTTATAATAGGTGGAAGAAAGCGAGGGATTTTCCGTGGCCGTTACGAAGGAAGAAGAGCTGTACAGCCCTATTAAAGCTTACTATGAGCGGCTTGGATACACGGTGAAAAGCGAAGTTCTGCACTGTGACCTGGTCGCAATGAAACCGGATGCCTCCGATGCGGTTGTTGTCGAAATGAAAAAAACGTTCAACCTCGCGCTGCTGCTGCAGGGAGTTGAACGTTTGCGAATCAATGACAACGTCGTACTTGCTGTAGAACGCAACCGGAAAAAGAGCGGCGCCCATAACCAGCGCTTCAGCGATATTACCGAGCTATGCCGGATGCTGGGCCTCGGTTTTATGACCGTTACGTTCTTCAAGACAAAAGCGCCCGTTATTGAGTTTCTTTGCGAGCCAGGCGATGCGCCACAGCGCGGTATCCGGCGAAAAAAACAAGCACGGCTGCTTCAGGAATTCCGCGAGCGCAGCGGCGATTACAACGTTGGCGGCAGCACCGGCCGCAAGCTGGTCACGGCTTACCGTGAAAAAGCGCTTCGCTGCGCCTATGCGATGCAGCGCTACGGCCCGCTCTCCCCGAGCAAGCTAGCCGCGATAACTGGGTTTCCCAAGTGCGGTGACTTGCTCCGCAGCAACTACTACAACTGGTTCGAGCGGGTCAAACGAGGCAGCTATGGTCTGACGCCAAGCGGCGAGAAAGCGCTAGAGGAATACGCAAGCGTCATCGCCGAGTGGATAGCAAAACTGCCGCCCGACGCCTAATGCGTCGATGCGGCAGTAATTGAATAATGGCTGTACGCTACGCTGGAATGAATAGAATTCCGGCGAAGGGATGTTGAACGTTTTAGCTGCGTGCCGTGAATTCACGAATGGCATCCGCCAGACGCTGAACACCCTGCACCGTTTTTTGCCCTGTATTATGGGTGAAGTTAAGTCTGGCCGTATTTCGCTGCGGGTCATATGCATAGAACGAGCTGCCCGGCACAAACGCCACTCCTTTTCGCACAGCGGCTTTTAACAACACCTCCGCATCAAGCCCTTCCGGCAGCTGCGTCCAAATGAACATGCCGCCCTTCGGCTCGATCCAGCTGAAGCCCTCGATGTTTTGCTCCAAAAGCAAGCTCTGCATCTCAATCATTCGGTCCCTATACGAGCGGCGAATCGTTTGGATATGATCGTCTAATGGAAAATGCGCCAGCAGCTGGCTAAGAATTTGCTGATCCATTGAGCTGGAATGAATGTCAGCAGCCTGCTTCGCCTTCGCCATCATTCGAATGACCCGCTCATCTCCAATAGCCCAGCCGGTACGCAGCGCCGGAGCAACCGTCTTGGAGAAGGTGCTGGTGTAGATTACAGCTCCGCCTTGCTGCTGCTGATCAAGCGAGAACAACGTCGGATACTCTGCCGTTTCATCAAATTTAATTTCTCCGTACGGATCATCCTCCAGAATCGGAATACCGTTACGCAGACATAGACCCAGAATCTGCTGCCTTCTTTCCAGACTCCATACGTTGCCTGTCGGGTTTCCGAAGGTCGGAACCGCGTACAGCATCGCTGGCTTATGTTCACGAATGAGACGCTCTGCGTCTTCCGGAATGATGCCATGCTCGTCGCTTTCCACTGCAATGACACGCAAGCCGTACAGCTCAAATACTTGCAGGCAAGCAAGATAAGTCGGCTTCTCTACCAGGATAACGTCGCCAGGCTCTGTTAACACTTGCACGAGCAAGCTGATGGCTTGCTGTGAGCCTGTCGTCAGAATCATTTCATCCGGGCTAACATTCATCCCTTTTTGCGCCATACGAACGCAAAGCTGCTCGCGAAGCGGCAAATACCCTTCGGTCAATCCATATTGCAAAGCGCCGGTCCCAGCATCTAATACACGCTCAGCCGCCTCACGGACAGCTTGTACAGGAAACAGTTCCTCTGCTGGCAAGCCTCCTGCGAACGAGATCATATCCTTCCCTTGCGTCAGCTTCAAAATATCTCGAACAGCTGATGATTTCACCTCAGAAACTCGCGATGCAAACCGATAATCCATTACGTTTGCGCCTCCTCTTTGTTAGGTCTGAATCCTTTTATTTTAGCAAGGTGTCTGCAACTTTTAAAGTTTTCTTTTTGCGCATCGTTGGGTATAATAAAGAGGATGTAGCGGAATTAATCGGAGGTGTCTGCGCAATGTCTATTACCATGATCACCGTACTGACGGTCTTTGTTTTATTCGTGACAGCGATGTTAACGTCCTCTTACAACGAAGACAAAACAAAAGGTCTTTAATTTGGCCATTGTGCATCCCAGTACCCGGGGTTAAAAGAAGGAAGCTTCCTATACTAAGCGTGTTGGCGCTTGATACAGGAAGCTTCCTTCTTTTTGTTTCGCATGCTATGGATTAACGGCGAAGCTGATTCATCTCGCCTACGCATTGTCCGCATAAGTATCTGTCTTTAAATTCACGTACCTCTTCCATCGAACCGCAAAATACGCATCTCGGACGGTAACGCTCCAAAATAATGTGATCGCCTTGTACTAATATTTCAACGGGATCTCCTTCATTCATCTGATACCGTTTGCGAAGAGACTTTGGCAGTACAATTCGTCCAAGTTGATCTACTTTTCTTACCACCCCTGCTGGTTTCATCGTTTTCACCTCTTCTGTGTCTAGATTTGCAAGCTTTCCAGTGAAACCTTTGCTTTAATAGCTTTCGATGAGCAATCGGCAATTCCTTCTGACATTCTCATATTCTTAACATTCTGCAATTAATGAAGGGATGGGAAATGATTTTGCCGAAGCGCCTCGTAGATAACAATCGCTGCCGAGTTCGATAAATTAAGCGATCTGACGTCTCCAGTCATCGGCATCCGGATACAAGTATCCAAATTCGCATCAATCAGCTCTTGGGGCAGCCCTTTGGTTTCTTTGCCAAACACAAAAAAATCGCCGTCCCGATATTCGAATTCCGAATAAACCTTAGTAGCGCGCGTGCTGGCATAGAAAAAACGACCTTCAGGGTTCTTGTCCAGCACTTCCTGGAACGAATCATGGTACTCAATGTGAACCGCGTGCCAATAATCCAGACCCGCCCGCTTTAAGGTACGATCATCTGTTTGAAAGCCTAACGGCCGAACAAGATGCAAATGCGCTCCCGTAGCTGCGCATGTTCTTGAAATATTGCCCGTATTTGCCGGAATCTCAGGTTCTACCAATACAATATGGAATGCCACTCTCTTTCACACCTCTCATTCTTGCCTATACATTATACATGAAATGATAGATTTGCGCATTTTCTCGAAAAATTTTACACATCGTTAACTTACGGTTAATCTTCGGTTGAATGTACTCCTTCATAATGGAATCATTAATGGGAGTGTAAAGGAGAATTGTGCGATGAAGAAGAAAATATTAGTCGTCGATGACGAGCCATCCATCTCCATGCTCATCGAATTCAATTTAAAGCTTGCCGGCTATGAGGTTCGATGCGTCGGAGACGGCGAAGCCGTATTTGATATGCTTAAACCGTTTCGCCCTGACCTGATCGTGTTGGATCTTATGCTGCCGAAAATGGATGGCCTTCAAGTGTGCCGCGAACTGCGTAAACTCAACAATGCTGTACCGATCGTCATGCTGACCGCATTGCAGGATGTTACTGACAAAATCGCTGGACTGGACAATGGTGCCGACGACTATATGACGAAGCCGTTTAGCCCGCAGGAACTCATTTCCCGTATCCAGGCTATTTTCCGCCGCATACAGGCTTTGCCTAGTCATGTTGAAAGTTCTGCCTTCGACATCGGCCGGCTTTCGGTAAGGCCTGATCAACGCGAGGTTATCGTGGACGGAAAGGATATTGAGCTTACTCCGAAAGAATTCGAGCTGCTCTTGTTCCTATGCAAGCACAAAGGAAAAGTACTGAGCCGTCAGCAGCTGCTTCACGGCGTCTGGGATTATCATTTCCTCGGCGATACGCGAATCGTTGACGTTCATATTAGCCATCTGCGGGATAAAATCGAGAAAAACGCCAGAATGCCTGAATATATTATGACCGTGCGCAATGTCGGTTATAAGCTGCTTGGCCCGAACGGCATCGACGCCTCATCCCTGGCTTAACCGGTTGGAGTCAACTTAATTGCCATATTCACACAAAGAAAGGACAGCCGTCAAGCGCTGTCCTTTCTTTGTATTGTTGCATTAGCCGTTCCGTTTTTGGAAATCAGCCATAAATTCTGCAAGCGCTTTGCAGCTTTCAAGCGGAACCGCATTGTAAGTCGAAGCGCGCAAGCCGCCAACGTCGCGGTGTCCTTTCAGACCAACAAAGCCATGCTGCTCCGATTCCTTCACGAATTGCTTCTCCAGCTCTTCAGTGTGAATGCGGAACGTAATATTCATGACCGAACGGCTGTCTGCATGAGCCGCGCCGGTATAGAAGCCGCCGCTTTGATCGATCTGATCGTAGATCAGCTTCGTCTTATCGCGGTTGTACTGCTCTATTTGCGAAACTCCGCCTTTGCTTTGAATCCATTTCAGAACGAGATTAACCATATAAACCGAGAAGGATGGCGGCGTATTGTAAAGCGAGCTGTTGTTCGCATGCGTATCGTAACGGAAAATAGCCGGGATATGTTTAGGGCTTTCGGCAACGAGATCATCACGGATGATAACAACAGTTACACCGGATGGCCCAAGATTTTTTTGAGCGCCAGCATAAATGAGGCCAAATTGACTCACATCGACAGGACGGGACAAAATATCACTCGACATATCGGCAATCAATGGCACATTTCCGCCAATGACCGGATATTGCTGGAATTGCGTACCACCAATCGTTTCGTTGGAAGTCAAATGTACATAAGCTGCGTTGTCAGGTACAACGATTTCGCTTTGGCTAGGCACGCGCATAAATTTGTCGCTTTCCGTCGTCGCCGCAACTACAGTCTCACCGATCAGCTTCGCTTCCTTGATCGCTTTCTCCGCCCAGTTGCCCGTCATTACGTATGCGCCGGGACGTCCTTCGCGAAGAAGGTTCATCGGAATCATAGCGAACTGCTGGCTTGCTCCGCCTTGCAGGAAAAGCACCTTGTAATTGTCGGGAATTCCGAACAATTCGCGCATCAGCGCTTGCGTCTCATTATTTACATTCTCATAAAGGGCGCTACGGTGCGACATTTCCATGATGGACATGCCGGCACCTCCGTACTCAACAAACTGCTCTTGTGCCTGCTGCAGCACTTCAAGCGGCAAAGCGGCTGGTCCAGCATTGAAGTTATAAGCTCGTTTCATCTCCGTTACCCACCTTTTTGTTTGGTTACATCCGAGGTTAATCTCACATGATAACGCTAATGATAACAAGTTTATGGCGATGCTTCAAGTGTATTTCGATGAATATTGTTGACAAAAAGTCGAACGCTAAAGGTTTAGATTCTGTAAATCATTCGGATTTTGGATAAAAGGTAAAGGATTGCTCCCAACAATTCGCCAATAACGTAAATGTTGGGCTGATGCTGCTTTTGGTGAGTTTGTTTTTTCACTAATCGGTATTAAACTTCCTTATTATTAAGATTTAAAAGTCTTATATAAGGAAGAACGCCAAAAAGTTCATAAGGGCGGAAATCCATTTCCTTATTAAGAAAAAAGTATCCTTGTTCGGATGAATTAGGTTAAATAATGCTTATCGGTCAGTTATTTAGAGAAAAAACTGCAGATATTAACGAAGCTTTCTTCGTTAGGACAATTGCTGAACAAAAAAACGAGCTCCCGAAGGAGCCCGCTTGGTCAGGCTGCGATTAGCAACCGAAATAAAGGCTGTATTCATGCGGATGGATACGAATCGATACCGCTTTAGCTTCGTTGCGTTTAACTGCAACGTAGTTGTCGATGAAGTCTTTAGTGAATACGCCGCCTTCAGTCAAGAACTCGGAATCAGCTTCCAAAGCGTCAAGCGCTTCGTCAAGCGTACCAGGTACGCTGCGGATTTCTTTCTTCTCTTCTTCTGGCAGTTCGTAAATGTTTTTGTCGAATGGACCATAGCCCAAAGCAACTGGATCCAATTTACGTTTAACGCCGTCCAGACCAGCAAGCAGCATAGCTGCAAACGCCAAGTAAGGGTTAGCTGTGGAGTCCGGTGTACGGAACTCGATGCGGCAGCCTTTAGGAGTTACCGAAGCGATAGGAATACGGATCGCTGCGGAACGGTTGCCTTTGGAGAATACCAGGTTAACCGGTGCTTCGTAACCAGGCACAAGACGTTTGAACGAGTTCGTGCTTGGGTTAGTCAAAGCGATCAGGGCAGGTGCGTGGTGCAGAATGCCGCCGATGTAGTGCATAGCCAGTTGGCTCAGGTTGCCGTAAGCGCCTTTTTCATAGAACAAAGGAGTGTCGCCGTTGAAGATCGACGAGTGAACGTGCATACCGGAACCATTGTCACCAAACAGCGGTTTAGGCATGAATGTTGCTACTTTGCCGTATTGGCGAGCTGTGTTGTGAACGATATATTTGTAAACCATCAGGTTATCAGCTGTTTTTGTCAGCGTGTCGAAACGGAAGTTGATTTCCGCTTGGCCTGCAGTCGCCACTTCATGGTGGTGACGTTCAACGCGAAGGCCAACTTCTTGCATCAGACGAACCATTTCGCTGCGGATGTCTTGTTGTTGGTCAACTGGAGCTACTGGAACATAGCCGCCTTTTACAGGAACTTTAAAGCCCAGGTTGCCGCCTTCTTCTTTACGGTTCGTGTTCCAGCCTGCCTCTTCGGAATCTACATAGAAGCTGGAGGAGTTCATTGTGCTTTCATAACGAACTTCGTCGAAAATGAAGAACTCGGACTCAGGAGCGAAAAATGCTGTCGTACCAACGCCAGTCGTTTGCAGGAACTCTTCAGCCTTTTGAGCGATGCTGCGCGGGTCGCGCTCATAGCGTTCGCCGTCCGGCGTGTGAATGTTACACATGATGTTAAGTGTTGGGTGGTCGGTAAAAGGATCGATGAATACAGATTCCGTATCAGGCATCATCACCATGTCAGATTCTTCGATACCGCGGAAACCTGGGATCGAGGAACCGTCGAACGCTACACCGTTTACGAATGTGTCGCTGTCGACTTCTGTCGAAGGAAGAGTGATGTGGTGCGCTTTACCGGAAAGATCCACGAAGCGGAAATCTACGAACTGAATGCTGTTTTCTTTGATTGTGTCCAAAACATTTTGAACTGACATCTGATATTTCCTCCATTTCCGAACATTTGCATATTGTTGAACAGTTATTGTTCAATTTTCGTTCCAAACTATGAGGTAATTATAAAACTCTGTTTTCGCACCGTCAATACTTATGTAAGGTATTTTTTATTGGCATGTCAGGTTTACTTACAGCTTTAAACATTTGTTCACAAATGCCCCTTTTTATCATGAAAAAAGGCCCAGAACCCTTGACAACCAAGGACTCTGAACCTTTGAAAAAGCAATGATTTATATTTTCCATTCCAGGAAAGCATCGGCCGGCGCCTTTGGCGTATCGAATTGCTTGCCAACAAGCGGTGCTAGCTTCTCTAAATCCTTTAACAAATTGGCGAACTGATCCGGGAACAGCGATTGTACGCCATCACCCGTCATCGAGTTGTCCGGGTCGGTATGCATTTCGACGATCAAGCCGTTGGCTCCAGCCGCCACGGAAGCTTTCGACATCGGCTCGACAAGCTCGCGGCGTCCTGTACCATGGCTCGGGTCGGAAATGACCGGCAGATGGCTTAGACCTTGCAGAACCGGGATCGCCGACAAGTCGAGCGTATTCCGTGTGTAGGTTTCGAATGTACGAATTCCCCGCTCGCAAAGCATAACGTTCGGATTGCCGCCCGCCAAAATGTATTCAGCAGCATTAAGGAACTCATCGTACGTCGAGCTAAAGCCGCGCTTCAACAATACTGGCGTTTGGATCGTGCCGAGCTTGCGCAGCAGATCGAAGTTTTGCATATTCCGAGTGCCGACTTGCAAAATGTCAGCGTACTCCGCGCACACATCAACATACTCTGGCGTCATTACTTCTGTAATGGTGAGCAGACCATGCTTTTTGCCCGCCTCCGCCATCATGACAAGACCTTCTACGCCAACGCCTTGGAAGCTGTATGGTCCCGTACGAGGCTTGAATGCGCCGCCGCGAAGCACCTGTCCGCCAGCCGCTTTAACCAATCTTGCAATTTCATCGATTTGCTCTGGCGTTTCCACCGCGCAAGGGCCGCCCATAATAACGAGATTGCTACCGCCGATTTTCACACCTTTAATATCGATAATCGTGTCGTCCGGATGAAAGTCACGGCTAGCCAGCTTGTAGGACTTCGAGATTTTGATAACATTCTCAACGCCCTTCATTTGACGAAGGTGCTCCGCAAGCTGCGGCTCCGCTTTGCCAATGATACCGATGACAGTCCGATCAGTTCCTTTGGATACATGCGGCTGTACGCCAGCTTTCTCAATATAGTTAACGATCTCCTGTATGCGGTCATCCGAAATATTCTGATTAGTAATTACGATCATGTCCATCTCTCCTTTTTCACTTCAACGCTTATACGCTGCTTCGCTTTTATGCTGTTATGCTTTTTGGCTTTTATGCTTTTACTCGCTAAAGTTAATATACACGATTACCCTGTATCTCGTCAAGCAAAAATACAATTGTATTTTTGCTTCTCTTGTTATTAGGTTCAACATGCCTTACGTGATCACTGCTGCTTACCGTTCCTCATTAGGCTTCATGCTGCACTCTGACCGCACAACTAATGTTACTTAGCTAACCAACGCACTTTGGGCTGCTGATCCACCGTTATTTAACTAACCAACGCACTCTCGGCCCATCAGCTACTGTTACTTAACTAACCTGCGCACTTCCAGACGCTGAGCTAACATTACTTAACTATTCAACGAAGCTGCTTCGCTATTTTGCGAAGCAACTTTCGCTCTATATAGCCTCATATACTCATTCTTCGGCTACAGCGAACCAAATTTCGTTGTTCGTGAACCTAAGTTCACGGATTGCGAAGTTTGGTTCGCTATTTAATTTGGGCAGTTCCCAGTGCAGCGCCCACAGCGAAATCAGGTTCGCTGTTTTGCGAACCTGGTTCGTTAATCCCCCATGCACGACCAAGGTAAAAAAAATCATATAAAGCAAAAGCCGAGCAAAGATAAACCGCCTTCAGCCACAGTAACTCCCAACGCCTCTATGGCAGCTCAGCTACTATTACTTTACTAATCAACACACTTTTGGCCATTCAACTGCTACTACTTAACTAATCAACGTACTTTTGGCCATTCAACTGCTACTATTTACTAACCAACGAAGCTGCTTCGCTAAATAGCGAAGCAACTTTCGCTCCACACAGCCTCATATGCGCATTCTTTGGCTGCAGCGAATCAAATTTCGTTGTTCGTGAACCTAAGTTCACGGATAGCGAAATTTGGTTCGCTAACTAATTAGATGGTTCCGAATGTAGCACCCGCAGCGAAACCAGCTTCGCTATTTTACGAATCTGGTTCGTTAATAGTCCGATTAATGCACGGTGGGGCGCGAGGTAATGATCATGCAGAGGGAGACGCCTACTAAACAATCAGTTAATGAAGCTGCTTCGCTAAATAACGAAGCAACTTTCGCTCCACGCAGCTCACATGCGCATTCTTTGGCTGCAGCGAACCAAATTTCGTTGTTCACGAACCTAAATTCACGGATTGCGAAGTTTGGTTCGCTAACAAACCAGGCGGTTCCTAATATAGCACCCGCAGCGAAACCAGCTTCGCTATTTTGCGAATCTGGTTCGCTAATGCCCAAACCACGAGCGGCGGGGCATGTAGCATTGAACCTACAGAGGAAACGGCTAATCTGCGTGGAGCGGAATAATGAGCATGGAGTAGAGGGATCACCAATAGAAGATAGGCACCCGCGCCTGCATCCCCAGATGCAACGTGGCATATGAACGAGTACTGCCCGCAGAGTTGGAATCGCATACCGAGACGGCATCACGCACCACAATAAAAAAAAGAACAGGAAAGCCGACTGCGTCGGCTTCCCTATTCCCGTCTGTTGTGTACTTATATCGTCTTTGCTGCCGCATCGCCGCCGGCAGGTGCCGATTTGGTGCGAATGTTCGGCAGCAGCTTATTCATATTAATAGTGCGCTTAATCTCCCACGTAGCAGGATCAGCGTTATCATATTGCTCCAGATAAGCAATAACTTCCTTTGTAATCGGCGTCGGTGTAGAAGCACCGGAAGTGACAGCTACACGCTCAATGCCAACCAGCCACTCCTGCTTAATCTCTGATACATCCGATACGCGGTAAGCTGTTACTCCCGCAATTTCTTCCGATACTTGGGCAAGCCGGTTCGAATTGTTGCTTCGCGGATCGCCAACGACAATGCAAAGCTGGGCAGCGCCCGCCTGCTCGGCGACCGCTTCCTGACGTACCTGGGTTGCAAGGCAAATTTCGTTATGAATTTCAGCCTTCGGAAATTTCTCCAGCAGCTTGCTCATAATGATACGGATATCCCATTGCGACATCGTCGTCTGATTGGTAATAATGATCTTGCCGTCAGGCACGTCAAGCGCATCGATTTCTTCCACTCGTTCAATAAGATGAACCCGATCAGGCGCGACGCCAATTGCCCCTTCCGGCTCGGGATGCGCTTTTTTGCCAATATAAATGATATGGTAGTCCTCGGCAACTTTCTCCCGGATCAAATCATGCGTCTTGGTCACATCCGGACAAGTCGCATCCACTACTGTCAGTCCCTTATCGCGGGCGCGCTGACGCACTTCCGGCGAAACGCCGTGGGCGGTAAAAATAACCGTCCCCTTCTCTACCTGATCCAATATTTCCAAACGATTCTCGCCGTCCAGCGTAATAACGCCTTCCTGCTCAAACGCTTCCGTCACATGCGAATTATGAACAATCATGCCCAAAATATAAATTGGCCGCGGCAAATCCAAGTTTTTAGCCGTCTGCAAGGCGAGCACCATTGCATCGACAACGCCATAGCAATAGCCGCGCGGCGATATTTTAACGATTTCCATCTGTTGCACCTGCTTTCCGACCGTGCTGCAATTAATGTTCCTCTCGGTCCTCTGCTTCTATTATAGTCGAAGAGTCCGGTTCAGAAAAGTGCAGCGGCAGCCATATGACGAAAGTCGACCCTTCACCTTCAATGGTCGTCACCTCAATGGAACCTCGATGTTCATCAATGATCCATTTGGCGATCGATAGGCCCAGCCCGGTTCCAACTGTTTTTCCGCGGGATTCATCAATCCGGTAGAACCGGTCAAAAATATGCGGCACTTCCTCAGGATCCATGCCAATTCCCGTATCGCGGATAATAACCCCTACCTGATCATCCGTCCGCTTTGCACTTAGCTCGATATAGCCTTCAGACGTGTACTTGAATGCATTTTCGATAAAAATGAACAGCAATTGCTGCAAATATTCATGATTACCTATCACCGTCGCTCCGCTAAGAACAGACAGGTCCCCAACACGCCATTCCGCTGTACGAGGCAATAATTGCGCCCTCCGCGCTACTTCTTCAACAAGCGGGAACATCGGCAGCGGCACCTTCTCCATAACATAGCCAGCATCCGCACGTGCTAAAGCGAGCAAGTCGTTGACCAGCGTCGACATACGCTTCGCCTCAGCAGAAATGTCCTGCATCGCCTCATTGGACATTTCCAAACGCTGCGCGTCGAGCGCCAGTACGATGCCATCCGCCGCCTTCGGGTCCATCGTCTTCGTCCACATTCGCTGAAGCAGCTCAATATTGCCGCGAATGGTCGTCAACGGCGTGCGCAGCTCATGCGAAGCATCCGATACGAAACGCCGCTGCGCCCGATACGATTCGTCCAATCCGTTGTAAGCCATTTCTAGGCGTGCAAGCATAATGTTCAGCGTATAGACAAGTCGGCCGATTTCATCCTTGGGTCCTTCCATCGGTATGCGCACACTTAAATCGGAGCCGTTTTGAATTTTTTCCGTGGACCGGATAACGCGTTCAATGGGCTGAAGCACCTGCCGGGCTAGAAATAAGCCGACGGTAAAGGCGATCAGCAGTACGGCTAATGAAGAAAAGATTAATATCGACCGGACTCCGGCAAGAAAACGTTCCTCGCTGCCTACAAATGTACCAACCTGTGCCAGGCCTACCAGAGAGCCGTCTTCAAGATACAGAGGCCTCTGATAGATAAGAAACATATACGAATGACCGTTGATCGATACTCTTGCTTTTTCAAAGCCTCGATCGGGATTTTTCGATGCTTTCGGGTATGGAAATTCCAGCCCCATTTGCTTCATTGTCGTATCAAGTGATATATATCCTTCCCGGTAATTCACGATTTGCAAATAAAGATCGGGCTCGTACAAGCCGCCAACGCCTCCGAGCTTCAACTCATTAGAGAAATTTTTCCCGTAAAATTGAATGCTGTTCGACTGCTGCCGAAGCGAGTTCTTAATCTCGCCATACGTATTCATATTGACGAAAAAATAAATGGCGCAGCCGAATACAATAAGCGTAGCGGCAAGCAAGCCCGAATACCATAATGTAAGCCGAAGCCTAATCGTCATTCGTTAATCAGCCCTCTCCGCGCAGCACATAACCAGTGCCCCGTACCGTCTGAATAATCCGATTGCCGCTGCCATCCTCAAGCTTCTGGCGAAGCATCGCAATATAAACCTCCAGCACATTGGATTCGCCGCTAAAGTCGAAGCCCCATATTTTTTCCATAATCGCATCACGTGTCAATACTCTGCGCGGGTTTTGCATGAAGAGCAGCAGCAAATCATACTCTTTAGCCGTCAGCTCGATTCGCCGTCCCGAACGGATCGCCTCGCGAGAATCTTGATCCAGCGCCAAATCGCCATAGACGATTTTACTGCTTGACTCCTCAATCTTATCCGCTTTGCGCCGCAGCAGTGCACGTACCCTTGCAAGCAGCTCTTCCAGCGCAAACGGCTTAATTAAATAATCGTCCGCTCCGGCATCCAGACCTTTCACGCGGTCCGATATATCATCCTTAGCGGTCAGCATCAGAATCGGAACGGCGCTTCCTCCTTCACGTACCCGGCGGCATACTTCCCACCCGTCCACATGCGGCATCATGACATCCAAAATAAGCAGATCAGGATCTGCCGTCAGCAGCAGCTTCAGCCCCTCTGCCCCATTGTTCGCCGTCATTACTTCATAGCCTTCAAAAGCCAAGCTTCTGCGCAGCAGCGAAGTAATCTTCTCATCATCATCTACTACGATAATTTGTGATCTCATCACGCACCCCCATGTGCCTCTATACGCATAAAACAAGCGCAGAGCATGCAACACTCTGCGCTTGTTTGCACAACGCTCTTCTTATTTACTCCGCATTGAATTTGTTTTTGTCGCCAATTTCGACCGGCACATTCATTTTTTCCCCTCTGCGGATAATGTTCAGTTCGATTTTATCGCCGACCTTTTTCGTTTGAATCTGCTTGATCAGCTGTTGCGTCGAATTGTATGCTTTTCCATCGATACCAAGAATGATATCGTATTGCTTCAGATCCGCCAAGTATGCAGGCGAATTATAGTAGACGTTGCTGACGATTGAGCCTTCCGCTTTCTCAAGTCCCAGCTGCTTCGCAATGTCTTCTGTTACGTCTGCGAGACCTGCGCCGATGAACGGAACCGGTGTTTTCGGAACCTCTTTATTGTTTTTCAGATCATTCAACACGTTTTGAATCGTGCTGGTCGGAATCGCGAAACCGATGCCTTGCGCTTGCGAGCTAACCGCCGTATTAATGCCAACGACCTCGCCATTTACGTTAAGCAGCGGACCGCCGGAGTTGCCGGGATTAATCGATGCATCAGTTTGCAGCAAGTGCTCGTAATTGCGAGTGCCCTGCGAATCCGGAATGTCGATCGGACGCTCTTTTGCACTCAGTACCCCTACAGTAACGGTATGGTCAAAGCCGTACGGGTTGCCGATCGCCACGACCCAGTCACCAATATTGATGTTGTCTGAGCTGCCTAGCGGAAGTGTAGGGAACGCTTTTTCTCCCGTTACTTTCAGAACAGCAAGGTCAAGCTGATAATCGGAGCCCAGAAGCTCAGCCGTAAACGGCTTATCATAGCCCTGTACTGTCACTTCGATTTTGTCCGAGTTGCCAACCACATGCTGATTCGTCAAAATGTAGCCGGTAGAGTCGAAGAAGAAGCCTGTGCCGATGCCGCTTGCTTGCAGATCGCTGTCATTGCCTTTATCCTGCGGCTTCGTTCCCGGATAGTCATCTCCGAAAAACTGGCGGAAGAACGGATCATCAAGAAAGCCTCCGCCGCTATTGTTTCTCGATGGCTTCACGTAAGTCTCGATTTTTACAACTGCCGGACTTGCTGTTTTGAACAGCGTAGAGATGTTATCCGGCCGCGCAGCTGCTGTAACCGGAGACGAACCGCCGTTGCTCGCTGTCTGACCGTTTGATGATTCATTCGTTTGCCCTGGCGCCATCGCCTGCGTCCCTTGCGTGAACCAGTTCTGCCGGTCCGACGTATACATGAGACCACCTACGACGAGCACCCCTGCAAGGAATGAGATAAACATCGAGCGGAAGGACGTTCCCCGCTTCGGCTCGCGCACTTGCCAATTACCCTTAGCGGATTGTTGATTCGATGTAAAGGAGCGAAGCGCAGGAGGCTGTGTAACCTCAGCTCTGTCATTAGCCGCTTGAATAGGCTCACCTGTATACTGCTGCTGCGATTGAACTCCTGCCGTGCTGCCCGCTGCCGCCGAAGCATAGGACGGATTTTCTTGAGGCTTGTTGAATGCCGGCTCCGAAGGATTGCTGCTATATGGCGATTGCGACGGCGAAGTGCTGCTCTCATCCTGTGCGCCAGGTCTATAAGGACCGTAAGAATAATAATAGGAGGTTTTGCTTGCTCCATCCTGTTGTTCCGGCGAGCCGCTTTGTCCGCTGCTTTCCGCTCGTTCTGTCCCCTCCGTCTTATCGACGGTTTTTTCACTATTCTCAGGATTTTGGAAAAAATCGTCAAATCCGTTCTTTTTGTTTTGATCGTCCATAATTGTTTCTCCTCCTTAGGTATACCATTTCCATCAAGCAGCCAAATTCCCTGATGGGCTGCTGCGTATATGTTGTATTCCTATCATGCACATTCTACCTTAAAACAAACTTAAAAGTACATGAAATTAAAATAACTTCTGTAGGCGTGAAAGTATTGTTTTAACAGTATTTAACGAAATATACCGTCATTAAAAGGAGAAAAAAACAGATATAATTGTGGGCAATATGTGGGCAAAAAAAATGAGCTGATCAGAAGGTTACACGCTCTCCCTTGATCAGCTCATATTCAATTTCATCTAGCTCTGACCGCAATTAATCCAATATCCGCTCTGCTTCCGACAGGGCTTCTTTGGCTTGGTCAAGCCATTTCGGCTCGATATTGGCATCAGGATCAACTGGTGTTTGAAACTGATCAAATAAAGCGCCTACAAGATGAGCTTTTGCTTCCGGATCATTGCCTTCGTTATATAAATGCTTCAATACATAGGGTGTGCCGAGCCGAATAACAGCATCGGTATCTTGGGACGAATCATCTATACTGCCGGATATGACTTGAAAGGGCAGCCGCAGCCATACTTTATTGGCATCATCCAGCGCCCGGTCGAAGGAGCCGCTCGTATAGTCCCAGTTGCCGCCCAGCGAAAACTGCTGTTCTTCCAGCTGGCTGCGCACCTCGGTATAGCGGTTCTGATAGGATTCCAGCGTTGAGGACAGTGGCATCATTGAATAGATTCTCTCCTTTAGCATGCAGCGGGTGCATCATAGTTGGTACGGTTTCGTACCGCTAAAGGATAGTATAGCCCCAATAATGACCGATTATGATTGTTTGGCCCAGCCTTTGCGATGTGCCAGTACAGCCAGCTGCGTCCGGTCCTCCAGCTCGCATTTCATCAATAGATTGCTTACATGCGTTTTGACAGTCTTAACACTAATATGAAGCTCCTCGCCAATCTCTTTGTTGGACCTGCCTTCAGCAATCAGCAGCAGCACTTCCTTCTCACGCTCCGTCAAGCCTTCGTCGCCAGCCTGCGCCGTACGCTGCCGAAGACCGCGCGTCAACGCTTGCGATACATCCGCCGTCATTACCGGCATCCCCCGCATTGCTCCATTCAGCGCGTAGATGAGCTCCTCCGCCGACACCGTCTTCAATACATAGCTGACAGCACCCGCTTCAATGGCGGCATATACCTTGTCATCCTCTAGAAAGCTGGTCAGCATAATGATCTTCATATCCGGAAAATGCGATATGATCGCCTTGGTCGTATCAATACCGTTCATGCCAGGCATCATTAAATCCATCAGGATCAGATCCGGCGTACTGCCGGACATCAGCAAGTCCAATGCAGCTTGACCGCTGCCCGCTTCCGCAACGACCTCAAATTTCGGTTCCAGCATGAGATACGTACGCAATCCCGTTCTTACCATGTCATGATCGTCTACAATCATGATTTTTAACTTGTCATTCCCGTTCACTGCGCTCATCCTGCTCGCTCCCTCGCCAAATTTTCGGAATGGTCACTTTCACTCTCGTCCCGCTGCCGGGCTTGCTTATAATCTCAGCCGTGCCGCCCAGCTTCTGAGCCCGTTCCTGCATCGTCGACAACCCGTATGACCCCCGTCTGACCTCCTGTACCCGAAAGCCCGATCCGTCATCCTGGAGATTAAGCGTAATTTGCCGCTCGGTTTCAGCAAGCGTCAACGAGCAGCTTTGCGCAGCCGCATGCTTGACGATATTGGCCATCGCTTCCTGCACAATAAGGAACAGCTGATGTTCCTTCGCTTCCGTTAATGGCTCTTCAATCCGCCACTCCAGCGCTCCCTGCAGGCCGTTCTGCCTGCAATAATCAGGGAACCATTTGTCCAAGGCTTCACGCAGCGTCTGCCCCTCCAGCTCCAGCGGGCGAAGCTGCGCAATAAAGACGCGCATTTGCTTCTGCGCCAGCGTTGACATATGAATAAGCTGATCCAATACGGATGCCGCCCGTTCGCGATCAATCTCCTGCAGCTTGGGCAGGGAAGAGGCACACATATGCATCGCGAACAATTGCTGACTTACCGTATCATGAAGATCACGGGCAAGGCGCTTGCGCTCTTCCAGCACCGCCGCTTCATTAGACGTAGCGATCATAACCTGCTCCTCGCCTACCATCTGCAGCCGCTTCATCCGCTCCTGCATTTGAACAGCAAGCTCGTTGAATTCGCGGTACAGCACCATAAAGTTAAGATCGCCCGTCTCGGTAATACGGACCTCATAGTTTCCGTTGTTAGCTTGCTTCATAGCAAGCTGCAGCGTATCCAGCCGTCTTTGCAGCCGCTGCCCGGCCCAATAACCGAAAGCGGCGCTTACAAGCAGAAAGACGGATGCGGCACCTAGCCGCGTCTCCGTCTGCCCTGCTTCAAACGACAACCCGAACCAAACCGCAAACCCAAGCAGCAGCGCAGCAACCGAAGAAGCGACGAACATAATAATGAGCTCCCACTTGCCGCTGCGCAGAAATCGCACCATCATTAGTCTTTACCCCACCTTCGTAACTCGAACGTCGCCAACGAATGTGCTAACGACTAATTTAATCCGCTTATCCGTCTCGCCATAGGCTGGCGTATAAATATTTACACTTTTGAAAAAGCCGCCTTCGCGTTCTCCCAAAATTTTCACATCACCTACAAATGCACTGGATACCACTTGAATGCCCACTTCATAATCATTGGGAACATACACTTTGACATCACCAACGAAAGAGGAAATGCAAAGCCTTGTTTCCCCGAACGGAATTTGGGCTTTCGTCAGATCGACAACCGTGTCTCCGATAAAATGCGAGATGTTCATCGGCTTCAGTTCCCAGTAGTCGTGACCGATATGAATATCGCCGATAAAGCCGGAACGTGTCTGCGCGTTGGAATCATAATTCCAATATTCGGTTTCATGATGATGATGGTGATGACGGCCATGCCGTTTCGAATGATCGTGATGCTTTTTATAATCATTCTCCTTATACTCAGCTTGCTTCGGCTCGTTCCGATCTTCTTCATGATCTTCACCCGGCTTTGTCGGATCAGGATGAAGCGGAGGCGCTGGCGGCACATGTCCTTGCGGATCTTTGTACCCGGTATACGATTTCCAGTCATCCTTTGGCTCAGAATGCGAGCGGCGCTTGCGTTTCTTAGGCCGCCTGATCATATTGATCCCGATTAAGATGATGATAATAGGCCAAATATAAGGAGCAATATCACCTGCCGACCATGAAAACCAATCCAGATTGCGTCCGAGAAAAACAAATCCGATCAACAGCATAATTCCGCCCCACCAGCCGGAGCCGGAACCGTTGAAAGCACCGGACAGCACCCCCTGCAATCCGAAATAGATCAGAATGACAGGCCAATAAGTGGATATGAGATGGCCTATGCTGAAATCGAAGTCGAGCTGCCCCGTCTGCCGCAGCAGAAAGAGTACGCCAACCGCAATAACGATTACCCCTATAAATAGCCGGTTTATAAAATTTCCATTCATATACTTTCATCTCCTGCCTATGCATTCATTCTTTGTATATTTAGTATAGCTAAAGCTGCCATGCTTCAAAAGGGACGGCCGATTGAACTTGTTCTCCGTCTCTAGACGGAGAAGGAGCGTTTCATCCAGTTCAGCAATGACGGATTTCATAGCTTACATGTCACGAAACATTACGTTAATTCGTTGACATAGCTAACTTCGTCTATTTATAATGATGAACGGATTGGAAAGCAGAGAAAAACCTTACATCAGATTACTCACAGAATAGAGGTTGATCAAAAGATGGACATTACCGAGCTGTCCAGAGGCCTGGATACGGTATGGGTCGTACTAACAGCGGCGATGATCCTGCTGATGGAGGGCGGATTCGCTCTGCTGGAAGCTGGCTTCGTCAGACAGAAAAATGCAGTCAGCATCATTATGAAAGTATTTGTCGATATCTGTTTTGGAGCCCTTGTCTTCTATTTAGTCGGTTTCGGCATTATGTATGGTAAAGATATCGGCGGGCTGTTCGGAGCGAGCGGTTTTCTCATGAAAGGCGATCTCTCTCATATCGTGCTCAACATTTCTAATGAGACGTATTGGCTGTTTCAATGCGCCTTCGTTATTGCAGTCATCTCGATTGTGTCAGGAGCAGTGGCCGAACGTATTCATTTCCGCGCCTACATTCTGTTTACGATCGCAATGACCGGCTTGATCTATCCGCTGGCAGGCCACTGGGTATGGTCGGGCAGCGGCTGGCTTGGCAAGCTTGGCATGATCGACTTTGCAGGTTCGGCGGTTATTCACGCCCTTGGCGGATTCGCTGCTTTGGCAGCGGCAATCTTCATCGGACCGCGGATCGGCAAGTTTATGCCTGACGGCAAAGTCAATATCGTTCCCCCGTCCAACCTTCCCCTTGCATCCGTAGGCGCCTTCATTCTATGGTTCGGGTGGTTTGGCTTCAACGCAGGCAGTACGCTTAGCGCTACCCATTCCGGAATCGGTCATATTGCTATCACAACCATGCTCTCAGCAGCCTCCGGCGGAGCAATTTGCATTTTGTTTACGATGCTGCGTTATAAGAAAGCAGACCCGCCTATGGTGATCAACGGATCACTAGCCGGACTTGTCGGCATTACGGCGGGTTGTGCTTTCGTCTCCGATACCGCCGCTATTCTAATCGGTGCAGTATGCGGCATCGCGATGGTGCTTGCAACTGAGATGCTGGAGCGGAAAAAAATCGACGATCCTGTCGGCGCTTTCGCCGTTCACGGCATAAGCGGAAGCATAGGCACACTAGCCGTCGGTTTGTTCGCCGTTCCAGAGCTGGCGGCGAATTCAGGACAAGGCTATTACGGCCTGTTCTATGGCGGAGGCTGGAGCTTACTGGGCGTACAAGCCCTTGGGCTCGTGACCGTTGCCGTCTGGGGATTCGCTATCACTTGGCTGTTCCTAAAGCTGATTCGTCTCATCATGCCGGTAAGAGTATCCAAGGACGAAGAGCTGGTAGGTCTTGACGTCGGCATTCACGGTGTACCCGCCTATAGCGACAACAGCGACTTCATTGATCTCGACCGGGTGAAAAGCGGAAATTAAAACATTCCATTACAAAAAAAACGTTGTCACCGCTTCATACGGTGACAACGTTTTTTCGTTTCGTTTATTAAAGTCGGGCAAGAGGTTATTACGGAATAAGTGAAGCTTAGCGCAGCTCATTAGCCAGCTCTGATGATACCGAAACCATATCACCAGGTGACGAGCTTAACTGAATCGAACGGGCATTCTCGATCTCTTGACGCAGCTCCCGTACTTTCTCCATCGGTTTTTTAACAAAATGAATGTATTCGACAGCCAGATGATGGTCGGGCTTGCGGCCGGACAGCAGGCGGCGAAAAGCGGACATCGACTGATAGGCGCGCTCTTCCTTCATCCGGCGTTTCTCGTAGCGCTCCACCATCTGCTCGATTTCGATAATTTCCTGTTCTTTCTTTACTACATAGGCATCGATGAATGGCAATACTTCAGCCGCTTTGCGGTGGTATGCAGCTGTATAATTCGTATAAACAATCGGATCCGTCATAACCGTTCACCCAACTTGTATGTTATATTTACTAACATCATCTATCATACAATAGAAGGGCCAGTTTTGAAAACTGTTTTTTTAGATGAAATAAAAGAGAAGCCGGACTAAGCCGGCTCCTCTTTTATTTTTCCCAATACGGGATTACTTTTGCGTATTTTGTGTTGCGTTGTTTGCATTGTTGTTTGCATTGTTGTTTGCATTTTTGTTCGCTGCGTTGCCTTGGTTGAATTCTTCTGCGAATTCAGCATTCAAGTTGCTGTTTTGATTTTTGTTATTTTTGTTTTTAGCCATTGTTATCGTCACCTCCCATACTAGTATGGCAAAGCACCCGATTAATATGCGTTCATATTTCACGATTCAACGTAAGCTTGAGGCAGCGGTTTTCCCGCTTCCACCGCCCGATTTATATCGTTCAACCAAGCCTGCGAAAGCTTGCCGGAGCCTTTGCGCAGCACCTGGACCGTGACCGTTTTTTTCCCCCACTCCGCATACACCTCTTTTACCGTCTCAAAGTAAAGATCGAGCCGATGCCCCTTGATGGCGGAGCCTGTATCGGCTACAACGCCGTAGCCATATCCGGGTATATAGAGCAGCGTTCCGATCGGGAACAGCTTTGTATCGGCGGCAACCGTCGACACTTGACCCCGATGAACCTTTACGCCTGAGTACGTAATGCCGTATTGCGGATGGCCGGGTTTTTTGCCGGTAGATTCGACACCAGCCGTGTAGCCTGTCGCCACCACCTTCACGGAAGCAACCGCCTGCTCCTTATCCTCTTGCGAATAGGCTGGCGGTGCAAATGCGAGCGTTCCGAAGGCGATGAGCATTATAATCATCATCCGTATCGTCTGATTCAATAACAAAAAAAAGCTTGTAACCATTTGGGCAGCTTCCTCCTCAGAAGAAGATTTCCCTAATGGCACAAGCTTTATTCGGTATTTAACCTTTTTGACGTCTTAATTAGATCGTCTTAGAATTGATCTCGCCTTGCAGCAGCTCAATCAGCTCAGCAATTGGCTTGGCGCCGATATCGCCTTCACCGCGCTTACGAATCGATACGGAGCCGGATTGCGCCTCATTGTCGCCGACAACGAGCATATACGGAATTTTCTCCAGCTGCGCTTCACGGATCTTATAGCCCAGCTTCTCGTTGCGCAGGTCGCTTTCAACGCGAACGCCGGCGTTGCGCAATTGCTCTTCCACATCACGGGCATAAGCCTCGTATGCAGTCGATACCGGAATGATCTTCGCTTGAACCGGCGACAGCCACAGCGGCAATGCGCCTGCAAAGTTTTCCAGCAGGAAGGCAGTCATCCGTTCCATCGTACTGATGATCCCGCGGTGGATAACGACCGGACGGTGTTTTTTGCCGTCATCGCCGATGTATTCCAGCTCGAATCGCTCAGGCAGCAGGAAGTCCAACTGTGCAGTCGACAGCGTCTCTTCTTTGCCAAGTGCTGTCTTGATCTGAACGTCCAGCTTCGGACCGTAGAACGCTGCTTCGCCTTCCGCTTCGAAGAACGGCAGACCCAGCTCCTCTACAACCTCGCGAAGCATGCGCTGGGACGTTTCCCACATTTCATCGTTTTGGAAGTATTTCTCTGTATCCTGCGGATCACGGTAGGAAAGACGGAAACGGTAATCTTTAATACCAAAGTCTTCGTATACTTTGCGGATAAGGTTCACGACACGCGCAAACTCTTCCTTGATTTGATCCGGTCGGCAGAAAATATGCGCGTCATTCAGCGTCATCGCGCGTACGCGGTGGAGGCCTGTCAGCGCACCTGACATCTCATAGCGGTGCATCGTGCCCATCTCAGCAATCCGGACCGGCAGGTCACGGTAGCTTCTCATATCGCTTTTGAACACCATCATATGGTGAGGGCAGTTCATCGGGCGGAGTACCAGTTCTTCATTATCTAGCGCCATTGGCGGGAACATATCCTCGCTATAGTGCTCCCAGTGGCCGGAAATTTTATAAAGCTCTACATTCGCCAATACCGGCGTGTAGACATGCTCATAGCCCAGACGCTCTTCCAGGTCCACGATATAGCGCTCCAGTGTGCGGCGAACCTTCGCACCATTCGGCAGCCACAGCGGAAGGCCTTGGCCGACCTCGCGGGAGAACGTGAACATTTTCAACTCTTTGCCCAGCTTGCGGTGATCGCGTTTTTTCGCTTCCTCCAGGAAATGAAGATGCTCGTCCAGCTGTGCTTTTTTCGCAAAAGCAGTACCATAAATACGCTGCAGCATTTTGTTCTTGGAATCGCCGCGCCAGTATGCGCCCGCAACACTCAGCAGCTTGAACGATTTAATACGGCCTGTAGACGGCAAGTGCGGTCCGCGGCACAGGTCGAAAAATTCGCCTTGATCATAAATTGTAAGCTCAGTATCAACCGGCAAATCGCGAATCAGCTCAAGCTTCAGGTTATCGCCGATATCAGTGAAGATAGCGATCGCTTCATCGCGGCTCACAACGCGGCGGCGGATATCCAGATTTTGCTGGACGATGCGTTCCATTTCCTTCTCCAGCTTCGTCAAATCCTCAGGCGTCAACGAATGCTCCATATCAATATCATAATAGAAGCCGTCTTCAATAACCGGACCAATGCCCAGTTTAACGTCGGCGTCGCTGTAAAGCCGTTTAATCGCTTGAGCCAGCAAATGTGCAGTACTATGGCGGTAAACCTCAAGGCCGTCCGCTGATTCAACGGTAACGATCTCAACTGCGGCATTCTCCTCAATTGGCGTATATACGTCCACAACTTTGCCGTTCAGCTTACCGGCAATTGCGTTTTTGCGAAGTCCGGGGCTGATAGAGCCTGCAACCTCTTCGATCGTCGTTCCTGCGGCGTACTCACGAACGGCGCCGTCTGGGAAAGTAACTTGAACAGACATGTTATTCATCCTTTTCTGATCATAAATTTAGCTGGCAGGAGAGCCTGCGTTCAGCGTTCAATGAACGCAAAAAAAGCACGCATCCCGCAAAGGGACGAGTGCTTCTATACCCGTGGTTCCACCCTACTTCGACTGCGACCGCTTCTTAACAAGCCAACCGCTGTCCTTGTATGCTCTGGTAACGGAGAGAATCCGGTACGGCTTACAGACGGTTTCCCGCTTTCAACCGCACAGCTACAAAGGGGTACATCTGCTCCTGCCTGAAGGAAATTTCAGCCTTGTTTCCTCTCTCTGAACGGGCATTAATGAGACAAATGCATATCTTCGTCATTGCTGTTTGCATTTCAATGCTTATGTCCCATATTATAGTCCTCAATGACTTCCCGGTCAATAGTCATATGGAATATATTGGACTTTTTTCAATCCATTAAGGCTGAATTCCGTCATTAATCGTCTCAAACGATGGGCTGCATGCGCTGCATTGCGTACAGACCGACACCCTGTTGTCGAAAATCGTCTCGATCGTACGAATGACCTGCATGTCGGGCTGCCTCGTATGAACCATGATGCTTTTCGGCGATACGGCAATTAAGGAGCTGATGACCATATCCTCGATGTTCATCTCCGTCTCCAGCATTTCTGCGACCATCCGATCCGAATGAGGCTTAGGCTCAAACAGCTGAAACTTGTCATTGTACATGACAAATTCATGATTGCCTTTATGGACAAGATGAACGATCGGCACCTTCGACTCCTGCAGACCGACAAAATATTTGAGCAGCGAAATAAACTCCTGGTACTGTTTATCCAGTACATATTCATCCAACGCATATTCGACAATTTCAGCCAGCTCCTTGCGATAATGCTGAAGCCTGAATGTCGTTAGGCCTGTGAGATCCAGCCATGTATTCTCCTGCAGGAAAAGCTCGATCTCATCTGCGACCTTTGTTTTTCGCCGCTGCCGGTCAGCATCAAGAAACTTTGTCCCGAGTCCATCCCATTCTTTTCCATGCAGCAGCTCATGGCAATACTTCTCAATCATCGGCGCATCTACCGCATAATTGCCCTTATATTGGCGGCGGATCGTGACAGCCAATATTTGCGGCTCCATGCGGGCTACGATAAACTCGGCAATCGCTCTGGAGGCCGACAGATATACCGATTGACTATGTTCGGCAAGCTGAAAATGGGGCAAGAGCGCATGACAGCTTACATGGGGCTCTCCATTCTTCAAAAGCTTGAATTGAATCAACGGTTCATTCGTTTTTGCTTCGATATGTAAATCGTTGGCGGCATAATCATTCATCAGCTGTGCCAGCCCGGATGCTTCATGTTCCAGTGCGGAAGGCAGTGTTACGGTAAACAGCTCCATGAGCTCACCCCTTTCATTCCCCTTCTTAAGTATATGGCCCTAGGCTGGGGGATATACGATGAAGAGTTTGGGAAGTGAAGGGGGGGTTACCCTTTATTTTTGGCGTAAAATAAAGTCAGCCTTGATCGGGAAAATTGCTTCTTCAATTATTTAAGCTTTGCTCATTTGAAGGAACAATCTGTTCGAAACGTATCATTCATGTATTATCCGATTAGGCTGGAAGTTTTCAATTCAATGTAATTAGACTACCCTAGTAATTTTAATACATTTTGGGGGGAGGCATTCGCTTGAACGAGAATTGCCTGTCCCGCATCAGCCAATAATTGTAATTTGGTTAACGCCATCATTTCTTTAGCCATGTCCGCATCCCTAATTCTTGATTCTGCAGACGTTAGATTCTCTGCATAATTCGAAGCATTTTTCTGGGTATGCTCTAAGCGATTTTGATAGGCTCCTAGTTTAGCACGTCCTGTTGAAACTTGATTTATCGAATTTTGCAACGATGACATAGCACTTGAAGAACCTGCTATTGTGGAAATATCTAAGTTATTTATTCCTATAGCCATGCTGGTCATGTTTGGCATATCTAGACTTAGCGTGTCACCAGTACGTTCTCCTGTTTGAATAACTATACCTTCTTGAGCCGTTTCAGATGTTGTAAATTGAAACTTTAAAGTATCGTTGCTGTTCCCGATATCGCCAATATAAATGAAATCACTCTCATTTATATATTGGGTGAACTTATACACATAGTTATCATTCACATCACCCTGAAAAAATAGGTTTGGGCTACCTCCTCCTAGAAAGAAACCATCCCCTGATATACATTTAAGCAATAAATTATCATTATCATATGCGAGCACAAATTTGCTCGCTACCCTCTGCGTATCACTGTCTCCAACTGCTCCTGATTTTACTTTATTGAATGCACTTATTATATTATTTAATGTTTCTGAAACATTGTTTCCTGCTTTAGAAGTTATAGTAATTAGTTTATAGTTCTGTGGAGTATCCGTGGATATTGCTTTCACATATCCTGATGACCCTCCATTTAAAAGCTTAATTCCATTAAATTGTGTATTTTCTGCAATATTATCAATACCGCTCTGTAACTGTGAAAACTCAAATTGAATATTTGCCCGGTCCTTATCGCTATATGTACCATTTGCCGTCTGCACAGCTAACTCATTCATTCTTTGCAGCATAGCATGTATTTCCTGCATCGCACCTTCAGCTGTTTGAATCAGAGATATTCCATCTTGTATATTTCTTGAGGCTTGCTCTAATCCACGAATTTGACCTCGCATTTTTTCAGAAATCGCTAAACCAGCGGCATCATCCGCAGCACGATTAATACGAAGACCAGAAGACAGTTTTTCCATTGTTTTGGATTTGTATTGATTTGTTGTTCGTAATTTATTAGAAACGTTTAACGCTGATATATTCGATATGATTCCCATGACTTACCTCACTAGTAGTATAGTCCCACTCATACATTATTATCGGCATATACTGGGAAATAATTAATGTTAATAAAATAATTTAAATATCTGACCGGAATCATCTATTATACAAATAAGCCCAAAATTATCTCCGTCAGATAATAAAAAAAAGCTTGTTCATATTAATCCCTTTAATTGGACTAATGATGAACAAGCGTAGTAATCATAACTAGCAGATAACAATGTAAGATTAGTTCTGCATAATAAAATCATTTTCAGCCTTCTCCGACTCGGAGTAGACCTTCAAAGTGTTATATTTCGTATCGCGCTGCGCCGGCGTTTTACCAGCCTCGCGGATTAATTGAAGAATAAGTTCAATATTAACTTTATGAGTCGTGCCCGCTGCCGATACGACGTTCTCTTCGATCATCGTGCTGCCGAAATCGTTACAGCCGTAGGAAAGCGACAATTTGCCCATTTCCGGCCCCATCGTTACCCATGAAGATTGGAAGTTATCGATATTATCCAGCATGATGCGGCTTACTGCGACGACTTTCAAATATTCCTCGGGCTTCGCTTTCTCCCGCTTCATATTCGTGTTGTCCGGCTGGAACGGCCAAGAAATAAAGGCCAGGAATCCTGTCGAATCATAGCCGTTGGCAATGCACTCGTCTTGTGCGTCGCGGATGCGCAGCAAATGCAGCGCTCTCTCTTCCATCGTTTCGCCAAAGCCGTAAACCATCGTAGCCGTTGTATTCATGCCGTGACGGTGTGCGGACTTCATCACGTCCATCCAGTCCGTCCATGAGCCCTTCATCCGGCTAATTTTACGACGGGTGCGATCGTCAAGAATTTCCGCTCCGCCCCCAGGCAGAGAATCAAGTCCGGCTTCATGAAGCTGACGGATCACCTCATCCAGTGACAGCCCCTCAGATACGTCTTTCATCTTCTGAATTTCTGCTGGAGAGAATGAATGCATCGTAATATCAGGGAAATTCGTTTTGATTTTACGAAGCAGATCCGTGTAATAAGTGAAAGGCAAATCCGGATTCGTACCGCCCTGCATCAAAATTTCGGTACCGCCAACGTCGATTGTTTCTTGAATTTTGTTCAAAATCGTCTCGTCTGAAAGCACGTAGCCTTCCTTGGAGCCCGGCGCACGGTAAAATGCGCAAAACCGGCAATAAACATCACAAACATTTGTATAATTGACGTTGCGTCCTACAACGAAGGTCGTAACCGGATCAGGATGTCTTCTCAGCATGAGCTGGTTGGCGACATGCCCCATCTTTTCAATTTCATCGGATTCAAACAGAATAACGCATTCTTCTAAGCTTATACGTTCGCCATTCAGCGCTTTATCTAAAATATAGTCAATCGTTGCCACTACGCAACACCTCCTAATTAACCGTTCATTACATGCTACAATTTCATCCTAACATAATTCCTACTAGTCTGACACCCCTGTGAATGTGGCAATTAAACGAACGCATTCTCAGCAAAAAAGGAGTATAGCTGCCCTGTACAAGGAAGCTATACTCCACTATTTATTATGCGCGCAATGCCGCATCCAGATCAGCAATGAGATCCTCTACATCCTCAAGACCAACGGAATAGCGGAGAGTGCCATCTGTAATTCCGCGCTGAAGACGTACTTCCCGCGGCATTGCCGCATGCGACATCATCGCAGGATAAGACAGGATGCTCTCTACCGCGCCAAGGCTGACCGCTACGAGCGGAAGCTCAACGCGGTTCAGCAGTGCTTTGGCAAGGTCGCCGCTGCCAACGTCGAACGAGACAACCGCGCCATACCCTGCCGATTGACGTTCATGAATCTCACGTCCCGGGTGATCTGGCAGACCCGGATAATAGACACGCTCAACATTCGGATGGTTCGAGAGCCATTCCGCCAGTCTCCGGGCGCTGCGTTCGCTTTGCTCCATCCGTGCCTGCAGCGTCTTCATGCCGCGCATCAGCAGCCAGCATTCGTGGGCGCTCAATACGGAGCCGAGGCCATTCTGAAGTGCATAGAGCCTTTTGCCCAGCGCCTCATCCTTCGTTACAGCCAGACCAGCCAGAACATCGCTATGGCCACTTAGAAACTTCGTCGCACTGTGCAGCACGATATCAATGCCGAGCTCCAGCGGACGCTGATGATAAGGTGTCATGAACGTATTGTCGAGCAGCGACAGCAAACCATTCTCCTTAGCCCAATCAGCTACGAGCTTGATGTCGGTAATTTTCAGCGTCGGATTGGAAGGCGTCTCAATAAATACCGCTTTTGTGTTTGGCTTGATTGCAGCTTTTATCGCCTCGAAATCCGTCATATCGACAAAGGTCGTCTCAATGCCAAGACGGCTGAGCACCGTTGTCAGGAAACGATAAGTTCCGCCGTATACATCCTCTGTCACGATGAGATGATCGCCAGCCGAGAACAACAGGAAAGTCGTCGAAATAGCGGCCATGCCGGACGCGAAAGCAAATCCGCGTGTTCCGCCCTCAAGCAGCGCAATGTAATTCTCAAGCGCTTCGCGGGTCGGATTGCCTGAACGGCTGTAATCATGATGCGGCGGGTTAAAGACATCGTGATGATGGAACGTTGATGCTTGGAAAATCGGCGTGCTCGAAGCGCCTGTCTGCTCATCGATTTCGGCGCCGAAGTGAAGCAGCTTTGTCGAAAAACTGCGGCTAGCGATTTTGTCCGGGTTGTTTCTGTCTGCCATCCTGCTATTCCTCCCCAATTTCCTGTTTCGCTGCGGCTAACGCCTGTTCCAAATCTCCGATCAGATCATCCACATGCTCGATGCCCACGGAGAAACGGAGAAGCCGGTCGTCAACTCCGATTTGGCGGCGAATTTCTTCCGGAATGTCCGCATGCGTCTGTACTGCCGGATACGTCATCAGTGATTCCACGCCGCCTAGGCTCTCAGCGAACGCAATGAGCTTCACATGGCGTAAAATCGGCTCTATATAACGGGCATCCTTCAAACGGAAGGAGAAAATACCGGTGTTGCCGGAGGATTGCTTGTTCTGGATATCATAGTTCGGATGATGCGGCAGTGCCGGATAATAGACTTCTTCAACTGCAGGATGAGTCTGCAAATATTCCGAAATTTTCGTTGCATTATATTGATGACGCTCCATGCGCAAAGCGAGTGTCTTCATGCCGCGCATCAGCAGCCAGGAATCCTGCGGCCCAAGTACGGCGCCAATCGAATTATGAAGGAAAGCCATTTGTTCCGAAAGCTCTTTGCCTTTCGTTACGATAAGTCCAGCCAGCACGTCGTTGTGGCCGCCCAAATATTTGGTCGCACTATGAATAACGATGTCCGCTCCAAGCTCAATTGGACGCTGGAAGAATGGCGTCAGCAGCGTGTTGTCGACAATCGTCAGCAGCCCTTTCGCTTTTGCCCATGAGGCTACGCGCTCGATGTCAGTAATCATCATTAACGGATTCGTTGGCGTCTCAATGAGAACAGCTTTCGTATTCGGCTGATACAGCTCGTTGATCCCATCCAAATCATTCGTGTCCACATAAGAGGCTGTTACGCCAAATCTCGACATGATCCTCTCCAGCAGACGGTATGTACCGCCATAAAGATCAAGGGAAACGATAAGATGGTCGCCTTGGCTGAACAGCGCAAAAATCGTTTGCAGCGCTGCCATGCCGGAGCTACAGGCAAAGCCTGCATCCCCGGATTCGAGCTTAGCCGCTGCTTCTTCCAGAACGGAACGCGTCGGGCTTTTCGTACGTGCATAGTCAAAACCGGTGCTTTGTCCCAGCTGCGGATGACGAAAAGCTGTGGATTGGTAAATAGGGAAGCTTACCGCTCCCGTAACTGGCTCCTTAATGGAACCGATCTGCGCCAAATGACTTTCGATTTTCATAATTCGATACGCTCCTTCGTCTCTCTTATATGCCCGCGCCTAATTCATAAGGCGTTTGCTGGTATACATAATAGTTGAGCCAGTTCGAGTAAAGCAGGTTCGCATGCGCGCGCCATGTCGAAAGCGGCAGACGCTCCGGGTTATCACCCGGGAAATAGTTCTTCGGCACATCAATAGCCAGTCCTTTTGCCTTATCGCGATCATACTCGAATTTCAGCGAAAGCGGATCATATTCCGAATGGCCGCTGACAAAAATTTGTCTGCCATCCTTGGAAGCTACAAGGTATACACCGGATTCTTCCGATTCCGACAATATTTCAAGCTCCTCGATTTTCTTGATATCCTCCCGCCGGACTTCTGTGTGACGAGATTGCGGGACGAAAAACATTTCATCAAAGCCGCGGAGCAAGTTAATATTCCGCTTCTCGATTGTGTGCGGAAACACGCCGAAAATTTTATCGTCAAGCTCATATTTCGGAACGCCGTAATGATGGTAGAGTCCCGCCTGCGAGGCCCAACAGATATGGAAAGTCGAAGTAACGTGTTTTTTGCTCCATTCCATAATGTCCTTCAGCTCATCCCAATAGTTGACATCTTCGAAATTCAAATGCTCGACCGGCGCACCGGTTATGATCATCCCGTCATAATACTCATGGGAAATTTCGTCGAAGGTTTTGTAAAAGGACTCCAGATGATCCGCCGACGTGTTCTTCGACGTATGTGTCTTCGGATGGAGCAATACCGCCTCCACTTGCAGCGGCGTGTTGCCGATCAGGCGCAGAAGCTGCGTCTCGGTCGTTTCTTTGGTCGGCATCAGATTCAGAATAACAATTCGTAAAGGACGAATATCCTGATGGTACGCGGTGCTCTCATCCATCACAAAAATGTTTTCGTTGTTCAATACTTCTTTCGCTGGTAAATGATCTGGCACTTTAATCGGCATACGATTCACTCCCTTATCTCAGTCTGGGTATTTAAAGCGCAAAAAATGACCCTTTCTGCAGTGAGAAAAGGTCGTACGCTCAAGAAATAAAGCTTCCGCCTCTCTCATCTCTCAGAAACCTGTAACCATTGGTCTCCGCAAGAATTAGCACCGTGCTTACGCCGGTTGCCGGGCTTCATCGGGCTAGTCCCTCCGCCTGCTCTTGATAAGAAAGTTGATCTATTTGGTTATGCACTTCAATTCCAGTTCTTATTCTTAACTTTAATGGATTCTGGCATTCGCGTCAAGAAGGATTGTAGCATAAGCTATAGCAATCCACAGCCTCTTTTTCTTCTTGAATGTAAATGCACAGCAGGAGTATACTAGACAAGGATTGTGGATTATACCCGATTCTAGATGAATTAGCAAAGGAGTGCATACGGACATGGAAGGCGACCGACCTAAGCCTGACAACAATCGAATACGGTATCTGCCGGATCGAAAGCTAACCTGGGCTTTACGGTGTCTTACGTAACCGTCCCGAAAGCACTTTTCATCCGGCAGTTCTCCGTTAATCAAGAGAGGAGATGCAAGGGATGAAAATTCGTCTCGTAAATAATGGAGTATTTACTCCGATTGAGGATATTAATGAAACGCTGCTTCCCGCAGCAAAAGGCTTCTATTGGATAGACGCAGACGTGGAGGATTTGGCTGTTCTGCAGCCCCTGTTCGGCATGCATGATTTGGCGGTAGAGGATTGCTTGAGCGAAGAAGAGCAGCGTCCAAAAATTGAGATTTATGAAAATCATTATTTTATCGTAATTAACAGCATCCGGTTTGACGATGAGGAAATTTTTCTCCGGGCATTGAACATTTTTCTCGGACGCCATTATATTATAACGGTCACGAAACAAAAAATTAACGAGCTCCGCTCCTTGAAGCCTGTCTTGTGGGAGCAGGAGGTTAGCAGTCCCGATTACTTCCTGTATCATCTGGTCGATATTGTGGTCGATAACTATTTCCTGGTTGGCGACCGAATCGATACCCGGATTGAGACGCTTGAAGAAGATATTCTGATGCACACGAAAAAATCGCATCTGAATGAAATTATCGGTTTGCGCGGCGAAATACTATGGCTCAAAAAAGTGCTTGGTCCGCAAAAGGATGTAATCGCTACTTTAAATAAGAAGGATTTAAAGCTGATTGACGATCAGCTGCAAAAATATTTTAGCGATATTTATGAAAATGCGGTCAAAATCGCGGAGTCCTTCGATACGTACCGCGAGCTTATGGGCAACTTACGAGAGGCTTATCAGTCCAGCATCTCGGCCAGAGCGAATGAAATTATGCGCGTGTTTACCGCGATGACGACGATTTTCATGCCGCTTACGTTCATCACGGGGATATACGGAATGAACTTCGATTTCATTCCCGGCCTGCATTTGCGCGGCGGCTCGTATATTTTGCTCGGCATTATGATGCTGCTGGGCTTCGGCATGTTCTTTATTTTCCGCAAGAAAAATTGGCTGTAAACGGCTTGAGCCGCCGCCGCTACTGCAGTGCCTCAATTCCGGGCAGGCGGCCGGCCAAACTGCAAAATTGCAGTTTGTTTAGCCAATTTCGGTCATTTTCATAGCTCAAAATGTAAAAG
>NZ_CBVJ010000090.1 GCF_000513275.1 Paenibacillus gorillae
AAAGTGCAGTTTGTTTGGTTCATTTCGCCTCATTTTGGCGGTTTTGGACCCGTCAAACTGCATTTTTGCATTTTGAACGCGATTTTTGATTGTTTTGCCTTCATCAAAATGTATTTTTGCAGTTTGGCAGTATATCGAGGAGAAAGTGCATTGGTGGCAAGCCCGATTTTGAGTAAATAAGGCTTTCGTGATGTTGACGATATTTCCTTGATTCATTTGGCAATTACTCAAGCGATGTTTATTCATTGTTAGCACCAACCATACCGAAAAGAAAAAGCACGAATGCCACCGTATAACTACAGCGGCCATTCGTGCTTTTTGTTTCGTATTCGTCTGCTGAGCCTAGTCTTCCTCGAACAGGTTGGTCGACAAGTAGCGCTCTCCCGTATCCGGGAGCAGAACGACGATCATTTTACCCTTGTTCTCCGGCCGTTTGGCCAGTTCCGTTGCCGCTTTAACTGCTGCGCCAGAGGAAATGCCCACGAGCAGCCCTTCTTCCTTAGCCAAACGGCGTGCAGTCAGAATCGCTTCCTCGTTCTTCACTGTAATGATCTCATCCACCACGTCGCCATTGAAATTGCCTGGCACAAAGCCGGCTCCAATACCTTGAATCTGGTGAACACCGCGGGTACCTCCTGACAATACTGGGGAGCTGTGCGGCTCGACCGCTACGATTTGCACCGATGGCTTGAGCTCCTTCAACCGGCCGCCAACACCGGAGATCGTACCGCCAGTGCCTACGCCGCCAACAAAAATATCAACCGCGCCGTCTGTATCCTTCCAGATCTCCTCAGCGGTTGTCTTTTTGTGAATGGCCGGATTCGCCGGATTCTCGAATTGCTGCGGAATGAATGCATTCGGAATTTCCTCAGCAAGCTCTTCCGCTTTCTTGATCGCACCCATCATGCCCTCCGAAGCAGGAGTAAGTACAAGCTCGGCCCCTAACGCCTTAAGCAGCTTTCTCCGCTCCGCACTAAACGATTCCGGCAAAATAATGATCAGCCGGTAGCCTAGCGCCGCCGCTGCAAAAGCAAGACCGATACCGGTATTGCCGCTAGTCGGCTCAATAATGACGGAATCCGGCTTCAAAATGCCGCGTTCCTCCGCGTCCTTGATCATCGCGAAGCCAATCCGGTCCTTCACGCTGCCGGCAGGGTTATAATATTCAAGCTTCGCCACGATCGAAGCTCCAGTCTGTTCCCGCTTCGTATAATTAGCCAGCTCTAGCAATGGTGTATTGCCGATCAGCTCTGTCAAATTACCATAAATGTTCGCCATTGTAGCACCCGTACCTTTCAACAAATAGTAACCGTTTAATCTTTATCGGTATCCATTCATTATACCATTTTGGGACAGCTTACCCAAATGGTATCCCCATTTTTTTGCTGAATGCCGCCAATTCCATTATAATAAATATAATGAATGTCAAAGCGCATATCTTCCAAAGGGGGGATTGAGATGAATATCAGCCAGCTTGAGACGCTCCTCACCATATCCAAAACGATGAGCTTCCGCAAGGCCGGAGAATTACTGAACCTGACGCAACCAGCAGTGTCCGCCCAGATTCGAACGCTGGAGGACGAATTCAAAACCGTGTTAATCGACCGCAACCAGCCCGTCACATTAACGGATCATGGACAAGTATTCCTCGAACATGCGGAACGCATGCTATCGATTGTTGAGGAACTGAAACAGAAGCTGTCAGATCTAAGCTCTACCCCGCAAGGGCATATACTAATCGGAACAACCTCTTCCATTGCCATTCAGCTTTTGCCCAGGGTACTGTCTTATTTCCAAAACCAGTTTCCGCTTATTAAAACAACGATTCATACCATGCCCTCTTCACAGGTAATGACTAGTGTCGAGAACGGCAGCGTCGATATTGGCATTACATACTTGACGGATAAACCGCCGCATGTTGATTCTTCCACCCTATACTTCGATACCTTCGAACTGGTCGTATCGCCTGCACATCCCTTGAGCCATCTCACACATACGAAATTTGAAACGCTCAAAGATATCCCTTTTATTATGCTGGCTCCGGATACGTTAGGGCGCCGGTTTTTGGATCGCATCTTCCGCAAATACAACATACAGCCGAACATCGTCATGGAACTGTCGAGCAGCGAAGAAATTAAACGGATGGTTGAGATTAATCTTGGCGCAGCCGTGGTATCCAAGCTTTCGATTGCCAATGAATTAAAGCGGGGCTCTCTCCGCATGATTAAGGTAACTGAATTGGAGATTACCCATCCGGTAGGCGTCGTCTATAAATCCGGCAAATATTTAAATACTGCAATGCAGCAGTTTTTGAGCGATTTAAAGGGCATGCCGGAGCATCAATTCATCAGCAGCGAATAATGCATTTAACGGTTACGTTACGTGAGAGACCTAGCTTTCTTATTCCATTATCCGTCATTGCCGGAGGAGGTTCTACGACATGAAATTTGACTTACACACGCATAATGAACGTTGCGGCCATGCGGTTGGAACGATTGAAGACTATGTGACAGCTGCCATCGACGCAGGACTTCAAGTGATCGGCATTTCTGATCACTCTCCTTTTTTCGCCCATGAGGACGACCAGCCGTTTCCCGGCATTGCAATGGCGCGCAGCGAATTCGCTAGCTATATTGAAGAAGTTCAACGGTTGAAGATTCAATACAAGGACCGTATTGAGGTATTGCTGGGCATGGAGTCGGACTTTTTCCCAGAATATATCGATAGTTACCGCAAGGCATACGCAGAAATTCCGTTCGATTATATTATCGGGTCCGTACATCAGGTTAGCGGAGTAAGCATTTTCAACCGCAATCGTTGGAAAGGTCTATCGGAGAAACGTCATATCGAGGAAAAACAGCTGTATTATGATCTGATCCGTCAATCCGCGCGCACGGGACTGTTCCAGGTGTTAGGCCATATCGATGCGATGAAGGGCTACTATCCGCAATTTTCCGAAATTCCTGCCCCTGCAGACATCGACGAGACATTGCGGGTCATTGCAGACGAGGATGTTTCGATCGAAATTAACACCTCTGGCAGCACTAAGGATGTAGGCGGCTGGTATCCTTCGGATGAAATTTTGGAACGGGCACTTCATTTTGGAGTGAATGTAACCTTCGGATCCGATGCGCATATTCCTGGACGGGTTGGCGATGAGTGGGAGCTTGTGCAGAAGCGCTTGAAGGAGATCGGCTTTAAACAGTGGGTCTTCTATCGGAGAAAACAAAAAATCATCGTTCCAATCTAAGCTTGTAACAATGAGAGGGCTCTGCCGACCCGATTACCGGGAACAGCAGGCCCTTTCCTTTTTATTAGGTTCCGGACAAAAAAAGTGGACCCGCGCGATCGCAGGTCCTAAAGGATATATTAAAAGGGGGTCTTGTTTATTATAATAGCCCATTAATATGTACACACCGTAACAGTACTATTTCATTTGTGTAACAAATTTTGATTTTTTGTGACTTCGGAGGTTGATTGACGATGATGTGGCTGGCAATTGCCATTAGCAGTGCCGTGCTCTTTGGTCTGGCCGGCTGGTGGATGAAAGTAAGCCAAATGCGCGGCGGAAATGCCAATGTCCTGCTGCTGGGCCTTTATGTATCAGGAACAGCCGGGTTTGGCGTTCATGCCGCTGTGGAAGGAACAATTAGCCTGCTGGCCGATTACCGGATATGGATAGCGGGCTGCATTATTGGAGCTGGCTCGGCGATCGGCAACGCGATTTTTATGAAGGCGTTGGAGTATGGCCCTGCCAGTCTGACCTCCCCACTGACCAATCTGAATATTGTACTGGTCGTGGCCTTGGGAACATTCGTATACGGAGAGCGCATCCATTGGAGTGAAGCCATTGGCATTGCTCTGCTCTTGCTGGCGGTAGCGATGATTTCCTATAAGAAAAACAATTCAAGTTCAACTACTCTTGAGAAACGCTGGTTCATTCTTGTTGGTGTCGCAGTTATCCTGTTCGCTTTTCGCAATGGCGGACTGAAAATAACAGAGGAGCTTGGGCTGCCAAGCGCTCCGGTTCTATTTATTGGCTACGCTTTGTCACTGCTCTGGTTTATTCGCCCGCTGCTGCAAGCTCGCGCCGACAGGCAGGCTGCGGCAACTGGATTGAAGCTTGGGCTTTTGGCTGGAGTATTCTCCTACGGCGGACTGCACTTATACACTGTCGCTCTTACTACAGGACCCGCCAATCTGGCAGCCCCTATCTTCGCAACCAACAGCTTAGTCGTCGCGTTAGGCGCCATTCTTGTATACAAAGAAAGGTTAAATGCCGTGCAATGGGCTGCATTTGCCTGCATGATTGCTGGACTCGCCATTATTCGCATCTAAACACAAGAAAACAGCCTCTCGAGCCAGTAATTGGCTCCGATGAACGCTGCCCGATTAGAGGAGCAGCGTTTCATCCTGCGGAGGCTGTTTTTTTATATACGGAATTAAGAAAGTAAAGCGTCAATCGAATAAGCGCCTGCACCTGTGAACGCCACGCCTACAGCTATAGCCAGCAATACTAAATTGTATTCGTAGCCGTTCTGCGTCACCCACAGGCCGTTAGCACCGTGAACTTTTATGATTGCAATCAGCATTGTAACGATAATAAGAGCTGCCCCAAGCCATGTTACAAAACCAGCTGCGAACAACAAGCCTCCGCCCACTTCTATAAGACCGGCTGCAAGTGCCATCGGTACCCCCGGCTTCATGCCAATCGACTCCAGCCAGCCTCCTGTACCTTTAAGTCCGTATCCGCCAAACCAGCCAAACAATTTCTGCGTCGCATGACCCACCATCAAAAGTCCAATAACTACCCGAATAATTAATAACCCCGTGTCTAGCATATAAAATCTCACCCTTCAAATTTGTTTTGCTTTCGTTGGACTAATAATATATTAAGTTACTTACTTAAGTCAAGTATATTAATTAAAAATATTTAAATTCACTTCAAAAGGAATTCAACTTACTTTTCCTAAGTACATATGCTACAATAGGTATACAGAAAGCGGGGTGATCGAGTTGGATTATACAACAATGTGCCCAAGGTATGAGGCTGCGGTAGATGTATTAGGCAAGAAATGGACGGGCCTTATTATTCGGGTGCTTCTTGGCGGACCGAAGAGGTTCAAAGATATTAAAGGACAAATTGCCGACATGAGCGATAAAATGCTGACCGATCGCATGAAGGAACTCGAGTCGCAAGGCATTGTCAAACGAACTGTTTTTCCAGAGATGCCTGTTCGGATCGAATATGAATTGACCGAAAAAGGACTTAAGCTTCAGCCGGTCATTGAATCGATTCAAGCATGGGGAGAAGAATGGATGTAACGTAAAAGCCGCTTGCGCGGCTTTTTTGCATGTGAGGAATTGGCTAGGTTACGTGCGCTACACTGTACAACTGTGATACCAGTTGTGTCTGTGTAGCTGACAACCTGCACATTTGCATTGCATTTTGATGTGAAAAATCGCCGTAATTACGGCTGACAACCTGCACTTTTACATTTTAATTTGTTATAACATAGCTTCGCTAAAGAGCGAAGCAAATTTCGCTATACAATGGTAAATGACTGTCGGTAGGCGCTACAGCGAACTAAACTTCGTTGTTGGAGAACCTAGCTTCTCCAACAACGAAATTCTCTTCGCTAATGCTCTGAAGCTGCCCAAATCGGCCTGTTTACAGTAACATTTGCGAACTACCCTTCGCTAATTTGCGAAGGCGGTTCGTTATTGTTCTTATCGGAAGTTTTCTACGAACTAACCCCTCCCTTCCGACCTACTCTCACGTTTTGGGCTAGTCAGCCTGCACTTTTACATTTTGATTTGTTAAGGCATAGCAGCAGCGAATCTGCTTCGCTAAAGAGCGAATCAAATTTCGCTATACAAGCGTAAATGGCTGCCGGTAGGCGCTACAGCGAACTAAATTTCGCAGTTGGAGAACCTAGCTTCCCCAACTGCG
>NZ_CBVJ010000091.1 GCF_000513275.1 Paenibacillus gorillae
CGAATCAAATTTCGCTATACAAGCGTAAATGGCTGCCGGTAGGCGCTACAGCGAACTAAATTTCGCAGTTGGAGAACCTAGCTTCCCCAACTGCGAAATTCTCTTCGCTAATGCTCTGAAGCTGCCCAAACCTCCCTGTTTTAAGTAAAATCTGCGAACTACCCTTCGCTAATTAGCGAAGAGGGTTCGCTGTTGTTCTTGTCGGGAGGTCTAGCCCCTCCCTTCCACCCTACTCTCACGTTTTGGGCTAATCAGCCTGCACTTTTACATTTTGATTAGATAAGGTTCAGCAGCAGCGAACCTGCTTCGCTAAAGAACGAACCGAAGTTCGCTATAAAGGCCTAAATGACTGCCGGTTGGCCCTACAGCGAACTAAACTTCGCTGTTCGAGAACCCAGCTTCTCCAACTGCGAAATTCTCTTTGTTAATGCTGGAAGGCCGCTCAAAATTGACCTGTTTTAAGTAACATTTGCGAACTACCCTTCGCTAATTTGCGAAGGCGGTTCGTTATTGTTCTTATCGGAAGTTTTCTATGAACTAGCCCCTCCCTTCCACCCTACTCTCGCGTTTTGGGCTAGTCAGCCTGCACTTTTACATTTTGATTAGCTCAGACGTAGCTACAGCGAACCTGATTCGCTAAAGAGCGAATCAAATTTCGCTATACAAGCGTAAATGGCTGCCGGTTGGCGCTACAGCGAACTAAATTTCGCAGTTGGAGAACCTAGCTTCCCCAACTGCGAAATTCTCTTCGCTTAATGCACTGAAGCTGCCCAAACCTCCCTGTTTTAAGTAAAATCTGCGAACCACCCTTCGCTAATTAGCGAAGGCGTTTCGTTATTGTTCATATTAGATGGCTGTGCGAAGAATGAGCAATTCGAGAAGACTACATCCGCTAAATGTGACACTGCAAGATAATAAAGCTGAGGTTACTCGACTGAACTGCACTCTTAAGCTAAGCGGAGCGTTTTGAGTTCAGGCGGACTTTTCGCAGGTTCGATCCAATTGTCATCGGGCAACGATGAGTAATTGGAATCAAGAACGGCCGCATGGACCAAAACGCGCAGCGAAGCTAGTCCAGCCAGAGCAGCATGCACAGGCGCAGCAAAAAGCCCTCCGCTTCAGTACAAAGCGGAGGGCTTCTTTTAACTCTCGACTACATGCCAAGCCATTTTTTGAACAAATGCTTCGTCGTATCTTTATTGATTGCAGCGATCGACGTCGTAAGCGGAATGCCTTTCGGGCACGAGCGCACGCAGTTTTGCGAGTTGCCGCAGCCTTCGATGCCGCCGTCTTCCATCAGCGCGTCGAGACGCTCTTCCTTGTTCATTTCGCCCGTAGGGTGAACGTTGAACAGACGAACTTGGGAGATCGCTTGCGGTCCGATGAAGCTGTTGCGGTCGTTGACGTTCGGACAAGCTTCCATGCAGACGCCGCATGTCATACATTTCGACAGCTCGTAAGCCCATTGACGCTTCGATTCAGCCAGACGCGGTCCAGGACCAAGATCGTAAGTGCCGTCAATCGGAATCCATGCTTTAACGCGTTTGAGGGCGTTAAACATCCGCTCGCGGTTAATGACAAGGTCGCGAACAATCGGGAACGTACGCATTGGCTCAAGGCGAACCGGCTGCTCCAGTTGGTCGATCAGCGCGCTGCACGCTTGACGCGGTTTGCCGTTGATTACCATGGAGCAAGCGCCGCAAACTTCCTCTAGACAGTTCGATTCCCAGCATACCGGGGCAGTACCTTTGCCTTCTGCCGTTGTCGGATTACGCTGAATTTCCATCAAACCGCTGATTACGTTCATATTCGCACGATAAGGAATTTCGAATTCTTCCTTGTATGGAGCAGAATCCGGTGTATCTTGACGGGTAATGATGAACTTAATTGTTTTTGTAGCTGTTGCTGTTGCTTCTGCCATTGTCAATTTCTCCTTTCCTGCCAGCTTAGTGTTTGTTCGATGTATAATCGCGTTTACGCGGCGCAATCAGCGATACGTCAACGTCTTCATAAGAGATTTGCGGGCCTTCCGGCGTCCAAGTCGCTTTCGTCGTCTTCATGAACTCTTCGTCGTTACGATTCGGGAACTCCGGTTTGTAATGCGCACCACGGCTTTCGTTGCGGAGCAACGCGCCAAGCGTCATCGCTTCAGCCAGCTCAAGCATGTTCCACAATTGACGTGTGAACGACAAGCTGGAGTTGTTCCATTGCGCAACGTCGTTAATATTAATTTTATTATAACGCTGCTTCAGCTCTTTAATTTTGCCGATTGTCGCTTCAAGCTTATCGTTGAACCGGACAACCGTCATGTTGTTCGTCATCCATTCGCCAAGCTCTTTCTGAATGACATATGCGTTTTCGTTGCCATCCAGGCCGCGGATCATGCTGATTTTATCAACCTGACGTTTTTTGCTCACGATCGAATACGGAGGAGGAAACGTCGTCGGCCGATTTTTTAAGGCCTTTGATGTACTCAACCGCTTTGGGACCGGAAACCATGCCGCCGTAGATCGCGGAGAGCAAGGAGTTTGCGCCCAGACGGTTTGCACCGTGGTATTGATAATCGCATTCGCCGGCTGCGAACAGCCCTGGAATATTCGTCATTTGGTTGTAGTCTACCCACAGTCCGCCCATCGAATAGTGAACGGCAGGGAAGATTTTCATCGGCAGCTTCCGCGGGTCGTCGCCCGTGAACTTCTCGTAAATTTCGATAATGCCGCCAAGCTTCACGTCGAGCTCCTTCGGATCTTTATGTGAGAGATCGAGATAAACCATGTTCTCGCCGTTGATGCCGAGCTTGTCATCGACGCAGACGCTGAAAATTTCCCGAGTCGCAATATCACGCGGAACGAGGTTGCCGTAAGCCGGATATTTTTCCTCCAGGAAGTACCAAGGCTTGCCGTCTTTGTATGTCCATACGCGTCCGCCTTCGCCGCGGGCCGATTCGGACATCAAGCGGTTTTTGTCATCGCCTGGAATCGCTGTCGGGTGAATTTGAATAAATTCGCCGTTCGCATAGTGAACGCCTTGTTGGTAAATCGCGCTTGCTGCCGTACCCGTATTGATAACCGAGTTCGTCGTTTTGCCGAAAATAATGCCAGGACCGCCGGAAGCCATAATAACAGCATCGCCAGCAAAGGTGTGCACTTCCATCGAACGCAGATCCTGCGCCGAAATGCCGCGGCATACACCGTCGTCATCGATAACAGCGCCGAGGAACTCCCAGTGCTCGTATTTCGTTACGAGACCAGCAGCTTCCCAGCGGCGGACTTGCTCGTCCAAAGCGTACAGCAGCTGTTGGCCGGTTGTCGCGCCTGCAAATGCCGTGCGGTGGTATTGCGTACCGCCGAAGCGGCGGAAGTCAAGCAAGCCCTCTGGCGTACGGCTGAACATTACGCCCATCCGGTCCATCAAGTGAATAATGCCAGGCGCAGCTTCGCACATCGCTTTTACTGGCGGTTGGTTGGCAAGGAAGTCGCCGCCGTATACCGTATCGTCAAAGTGCTCCCAAGGCGAATCGCCTTCGCCCTTCGTATTAACGGCACCGTTGATCCCGCCTTGCGCGCAAACGGAGTGGGAACGTTTTACAGGGACGATCGAGAACAGATCGACATGCACGCCCGCTTCCGCTGCTTTAATCGTAGCCATAAGACCAGCAAGGCCTCCGCCTACGACGATAACTTTATTTTTAGCCATAACGCATCGCTCCTTGTCTTCAAACTATCCGATATTCGTCCATGCCAAAGCGGCACTAGCCGTTTCTTTGAACTCATCACCCGTGAAAGCAACGAGGGAAAGAATGAACAGCGCGGACACGAGTACAAATACAACCATGCAAATATAAGAAGAAACTTTTTGCGCACGCGGGGAAATTGTAATGCCCCAGCTGATCAGGAACGCCCACAGGCCGTTGCTGAAATGGAACACTGCCGCCAATACGCCAACAACGTACATGACGAAAAACGCAGGATTCGTAGCGATTTGATGCATCGTGGAGCCCAGCTCCTCATGCGTCACGCTGCCGATGTAAACTTGAAAACGAGTCTGGTAGACGTGCCAGAACACGAAAATGAACGTCAGCACCCCGGTAATACGCTGCAGGGTGAAAGCCCAGTTCCGGCTGTACGTGTATTGCCCCGAATTCAGGTTAGACTGGTAAGCCATATACAAACCATAAATACCGTGGAACAAAATCGGAAGGTAGATGCCAAAAATCTCAAGCACCGGCACAATCGGCAGGCTGTTAATGAAATGCACGCCGTTAGCGAACCCTTCCGGTCCGCGCTCAAACGCTTGATAGTTGGTCAAGGCATGCACAAGAATAAAGCCCCCGAGCGGAATCACCCCGAGCAGCGAGTGCAGCTTGCGCCAGTAATACGAATTTCCTTTCATTTCATAGTTCTCCTTTCTAGACTGAAGATGCTCACTGTCTTTGAACAAACCATCCTACATTTTACCCCCGGTCGGAATAGCCGTCAACAAAAGTTGACACGGATTAGTCACACTTTCCATCCTACTCCTTTTCGTCTTATAATGGAATTGCATATTTTTTATAATTTACAATAACAAATACGCATAAGGACGATATTTCATCCATCCGGTTTGGAGGCGTTTTCTACTATGATTGAAGAGTTGGACATGTTTGCCACCATCGTCGAGCATAAGAGTATGAACAAAGCTGCGGTTGTACTCAATCTTTCACAGCCCGCGCTATCGCGTAAGCTGGCCAAGCTGGAGGATGAGCTGGGCGCGCAGCTGTTCCGGCGCATCGGCAAACGTCTGGAGCTTACACGCATCGGACAGCTCACTTACGAATATACACTGGAGCTTCGCCATTCGCACCGGCGGTTTCTGGAGACCGTGTCGGAATATGCGAGTGCAGGCCGCACTTCCATTACGATAGGCGCCAGTCTGACGACGCTGCAGACGACGCTTCCTGACTTCATCAAGGCACTGAACGCCAGCCACCCCGAATTCGACATTAAGGCGATTACAGGGAAAACACATGAAATCGTCACTCAGGTTCGTGAAAATAAAGCAGATATCGCGATCGTCGCCTCCCGCATTGAAGATGCGCAGCTTCACTGCGTACCGCTGTTCGAGGACCATCTCATGCTCGTCCTGCCTACCAGCATTGCGATCACGGGCAAAGATCAGCTTGGCATCGATGATCTGAATGGCTTGCCGATGATACTTTTCTCAAGAGGCACCTGGTACAGGATGCTGACCGATGAGGTGTTTGCCAAACACAACTTGCAGCCCGACGTCCGGATGGAGATTGACTCCTTCGAGGCGATTCTCCGCCTGCTTCACACTTGCCGCGCCGCAACGCTGCTGCCTCACTCTTACCTGCGCAAGCAGCTGCTGGAGGACAATGAGCTGTCCGTCGTCTCGATACAAGAGCTGGAACAGACGAAGCGCACGACCTGTCTCATTCACGCCGATCCGGCCGGGCTCCATCCCGCCGTCCGTCTATGGATCGAAGAATTATCCGCCATTAACTGATTAACTGATATGTACGACAAAGCGCAGCAAAGGACAGCGGCTAGACAACGCCACTGTCCTTATCATCACCTGATTACAGATAGTTCAAACTGTTCAATCTGATCATTTGTCCCGATGACGACCATAATATCCCGCTCATTCAGAACGTCAGCCGCTGTGGGTGCAATAATAACGCCGCCCTGAGGCTTGTTGATCGCAACGATGCTGCAGCCGAACCGGGCCCGCGGATTAAGCTCACTGAGCGATTTGCCGTTCAGCTCCCTTGGAACGACTAGCTCGGCAATCGTATAGTCCTTCGACAACTCGATATAATCGAGCAGGTTCGGCGATACGAGCTGATGCGCTACACGAATGCCCATATCACGCTCCGGATAAATGACCCGGTCAACGCCCAGCTTCTCCAGTACCCGCCCATGAAGCTCGCTCATCGCCTTGGCGACAACCTTCTTCACGCCTAAATCCTTCAATAATATCGTGGTCAGGATGCTAGCCTGAATATCATCGCCGATCGCCACGACGCCGCAGTCAAAGTTGCGTGCGCCCAGCGAGCGAAGCGCCTCTTCATCTGTACAATCCGCGGACACGGCATGCGTCAGCACGTCGCACATTTCCTGTACGGCCTCTTCGTCTTTATCGATGCCAAGCACCTCATGGCCAAGCTCAATCAGCTCTCTCCCCAAGCTGGACCCAAACCTGCCAAGACCGACGATGACAAACTGCTTGTTCTTCATTTCTTTCTTATCCCCATTCTCTATCCAATAGTAATTTTACCTTCGGGATACCTGTAAAGCTCTTTTTCTGTCTTAGGTCCCAGCGCATAAGCCAGTGTCAAAGGGCCAAGCCGGCCTGCAAACATCGTCAACGCAATGACAATTCTGCCGAAATCCGACAGCTCCGGCGTCAAGCCGGCCGTTAATCCAACTGTGCCGAACGCGGAAGTCGTCTCGAACAAGATTTGAATGAACTGATGATCCTCCGTCGTCGTCAGCAGCATCGTGACCCCGATGACAAGCGCCAGCGACAGCATCGTAATCGTCAATGCTTTGAAAATCCGGTCTTTCCCGAGACGGTAACGGAACATGACGATATCCTCACGTCCGCGCCCCATTGCGACAACAGCGCCAATCAGCGTCGTGAAGGTGGTCGTCTTGATCCCGCCGCCCGTTGAGCCCGGCGAAGCACCGATAAACATCAGAATAACCGTAAAGAACAAGGTTGCCTGCCGCAAAGAAGAATAGTCAAGCGTATTCGTTCCAGCCGTCCTCGGCGTAATCGATTGGAAGAAGGCCGCTAACACCTTTTCTCCCCAATTCAGAGAACCCAGCGTTTTCGCATTTGAGAACTCGAAGATGAAAATAACGATCGCACCTGCAACGATGAGCGCCCCCGTCATGGAAAGCACCACTTTGCTGTGCAGCGACAGCCGTTTGTTTTTCTTTATTTCAAGCAGGTCCGATATGACGATAAAGCCGAGGCCGCCTAGCACAATGAGCAGCATCGAGGTGATATTGACCAGCGGATCTCCGACATAGGCAGTCAAACCCCGGAAATGGCCGAAAATATCAAATCCTGCGTTATTGAAAAAGGATACGGCATGAAAAAGGCCAAAGTACGCCGCTTTTCCGAGCGGCATATCGAAGGAGAAACGGATGGTGAACAGCAGCGCGCCAACTGCTTCGATCGATAAGGAGTAAATAAACACTTTTCGGATCAGCCTAACAATGCCCTCCATGCTCGATTGATTCATCGCCTCCTGAAGAACGAGACGTTCCTTAAGCGAGATACGTTTGCGAAGTACTAGGGCGAACAGCGTGCCCATCGTCATGAAGCCAAGTCCGCCGACTTGAATTAACAGCAATATAATAAGCTGGCCTGCCGTGGAGAAATAGGTGCCGGTATCGACAACCGCAAGTCCCGTTACGCAGGTCGCAGACGTTGCAGTGAACAAAGCGTCAATGAATCTTAGCCGCGTTCCGTCAGCCGAGGCAAACGGCATGCTAAGGAGAATAGCACCGATAAAAATAATAGCCGCAAAGCCGGATACAAGTATGCGCGGCGGTGACCATTTGCGAACATCGATAAACTTCAACATGACACGCGCCCCTTACTCGTTTTTGAGCATAAAAAAAAGCACCGGAAACCCAATGCTGCTGCGATGAGTCCTGTTCCATACAGCCTGCGAGGTTAGCTGACGGATTCGGGCCTGGAAAGGCGGCCCTATTCAGCAAAGCATGCTGCGGCCCTGCTGGCCGTAGTCAAACTTCACCGAAATTCACCCCATGCTGCCTGGAAATAATACGTTCCGGCAACGATATGGTTCCCCCGTTTTCTTGCGGAAATTCGGCTGTTCTATTCAATTAACAATGATACCGATTATAAGCCTATTTCAAGTGCAATACAAAGCAAGCAATATGCATAAAATAAGCTCAATTCACTCAAAATCAGCCAATGGACAGCTCTGGCACATGCTGGGCTTCATGCCGCTCTTTATTTCTCGCTTTTACAGGCTGCTGATCGAAGTTCAATATTTTACATGTTCTTTTTTGCCGAATTGGCATTGGATAAAACAGGGAGTCCTATGGTATTGTTACTTTATCTGTTTTCAGCCGTACTATGGCCTATATTGAAACCAAAACGAGGTGAATTATGGTTAATTCTATCGCCCCTGGTGACTGGAAACGATTTATGTGGGCCGCTGTTATCGGCGCTGTAATTTTTGTTCTAGCCCAAATCCTTCCGGCTCAAGGCAGCAGCTCCATGGAAGAAGAATCGATTGCATCGGTCAAAGCGAGCAAGAGCAAAGCGGAGCAGCAGGCGCTGCAGTTCGCCAAGGAGAAGCTCCGCGAAGAACCGGTCGAAGCCCATACGATTTATCAGACGGACAGTCTGGCTGCAGGTTATTTCTCCAAGCAGAAATTAACCTCCAAATTTGATAAAGCGTACGGCAATGATTTTCCTTATGATACGTTCAGAGTTCAGTTGAAAATGAAGGACGGCACTAACGCCTTTGTGTATGTACATATGGCAACGGGCAAGGTTGTCGGCTGGAATTGGAAGGGCGGCGTCCCCTATCCTGAAGATCAGAACCTCGTCCTCCATGCTACGCAAGCGGCAATGGACGCAGGCTTCCGCGAAGAGGAACTGACGGAAACGACCACATCTCCGAAGGGGGAAGTCGTCTTTTATCCGAAGGGGTACAAGCTCGGGGAGGCCGTTCTGAGAGTTACAGTTGGAGTTGCAAGCGGCTCTGACGGTAAACCGGTCATTAACCGTTATAAGGCTGTCTTTACAGCACCTGCAGATTATGTATCCAATGTCGATAAGCAAAAAGGCATCGCTAACGTCTTATCTGTTGTGAGCTTGCTTTATATGGCGCTGATGACGCTCGTCCTGGCCATTATTTATGCCGTGCTCTATCGCCGTCATACGACGTTTAAACGCGGGCTGTTCATCAGTGCATTATTTACGATCTTCTATATTTACAGCAACCTGGATATGATGGATGGCATTATGGCGCAATCCGGCGAAGAGGTCATGACGGCTCAAGGAAAACTCGTCATGCAGATTATTACAGGCGTCATGCTCGTTCCCGTAGCGCTGGCCGTCTACTTCTCGCTCGTAGCTGGCGATGGCATGTGGCGCTCGAACAAGCGACCGTTATGGCCGGGATTCCGGGAGCGCGGCTATGGCGATCATGTATGGCGCAGCGTCGGGTTGTCCTATTTACTGGCACTCATTCTACTGGGATTGCAATCGATTATTTTTATCGTTCTCGAAAAAGGGATCGGCTCCTGGTCGACGACAGACGCGACAACCTCGCCATACAATATAGGCACGCTTTGGCTGCTGCCTACACTGGCATGGTGCGCCGCGATTTCTGAGGAAGCCATCTATCGGCTGTTCGGTATCGCGATATTCAAGCGCTGGTTCAAAAACACCTTTATCGCTTCGCTGATTCCGACGGTCATGTGGGCGCTGGGACATGTCGGCTATCCGATCTTCCCGTTCTACACACGGGTCATCGAGCTGGTCATTCTCGGCCTTGTGTTCTGCTTCATCTTCTTGCGGTTCGGTTTCATTACGGCGGTATTCACGCATGCGATACTCGATACGCTCCTTATGAGCCTGTCTCTTATCGCTACAGGCGAAGCCATCAATGTGACGGCGGCCATCATTTATATCGTACTGCCGGTTATCATTGCTGGCGGCATCCGCTACTGGCACCGGAAGAAACACCGGCCGGAGCCGGATATACCGCTCGCTTAGAGCCTGGCTAGATAGACAAAGAACCATTCCCTCTGCGGGAATGGTTCTTTTTTTCATAATTTATAGATTGGAAGCTCTAATGAAACAACTCTTTGTAAGCTTCGCTTTCATCATAGTCTCCATCAATGTTTATTTCAACGTCATAATTCCATTGGCTGTTCGCATATTCCATATAAATAATAGCCTCAAACTTGTATTCGCCTTCCGCCACATCCATCGTAACATCGCTCCATTCCAGCGTTGCGTGAACTGCTGCTTCCTTTTCTCCAAGAAAAACAACCCGTTCCTTTGAAAGCTTATATCTCGATTCCCGAAGCTCAAAGTGGGTTTTCAAATTGTCCCTCCAAGATTCAGAAGTCGTCATATTCGCGTTCCAATTCTTAATGAATGACGGTGATGTATATTGGAGTGTGCGTTCAACATTTTCCTCGTTATATGCCTTAAAATACGTTCGCAAGTCGGCTAAAACTGTTTCTTGTTCTTTATTTCGCGCCATCCGTATTTGCTTCACAGACTCATCAATATCATCGGGCAAATTCATATGAAGGAAGACGTCACCTGAATTTGAAACTTTCCATTCCCCGCTTTCTTTTCGCACTTTATAAATCGTTTCCCTACGGCTATCCAGAACTTTCGTATTATCGATATAAGTAACCCAAATCATGGCTTTATCAGCTGCTGTAAACTTCATAAGGTTTATCTTTACTGTAAAATTCGTAACTGGAATTTCGCTAACCCATTGTTCGTACTCTCGGACATAACCCGCTGCCAGGTTATCAGAGGCCATAAGACTTGGACCCGGATTGTGATAAAACTTAGTGACCAATTCCAGTATAGCTTTCTCTTGTCCATAACCGTATCTCAGCAGGTAAACCGTTTGCTTCCGCTGCTCGTAGTTCACTGAATACTTCATAAAATAAGCAATTAAACGAATGGGGATATAGATTTCGTGATTGATCTCTACTATTGGGTCATTCAGATAATATTCGCTCTCGTCGTACTCAATTGTATCCCAGCCTGCCCAGATAATCAGTTCTGCACCGTCAACAATACCCATGATGTTCTTTGTCGTGCTGTCATATGTAACCTTATAGCCCAATGCATTTAAAAACTTGCGAAACGGGACGTACATAACACCGGATTTAATAACAGGCTCTATCCCGGTCAGCTTCTTGTTATTGACATACAGTTGAATTGGTTTGGCTGCCGCCGCATTCGCATGAACCGGCACAGCCGATACCGTCAAGCAGATGATAAGCAGCCATCCGATAACCTTTCTAGACATGAGACACTTCCTGTTCTGTTCTATGTTTTTAGTTTTTTAAATACCGCCGTTAAGCTCAATGAGGTTTCCAGCCGGATCACGTAAATAAGCGACACGGTGCCCCCATTCAGGCGTATCATGCGGCTCCTTAATAAATGCAATGTCCTTGCTCCTTAGCTGCTCGAACACCACATCTACGTCATCCACGCTGACAATGATCGCAAGCCGCTCATTCGCGCTGAATGGCTGCGTCCTGCTGACGGATTCGCTAGGCTCGCTGACCAGCAATGGCTCTAAAGCAAGGTGAATATCCCCCGTTTGAAACTCAGCATACGGCGTGTCTTCATTTCCATGGAGCACTTCTAGTCCCATCAAATCCCGGTAAAACAAAAAGCATTCCTTAACGTTCGGCACGAACAAACGGATATGTGCGATTTTCAAGGGATCATCCTCCATATAATGGAATTCATCTCAATGGATCGATTATAGCAACCGGATACTTACTCGTCCAATGAAAAAATGGCATGAACGAGCAAAAAAAAGAAGCCGGCGTCGGTTAAGACGTCGGCTCTTCGTTTAATGCCGCAATGATTTGCGCGGCAAGCTTATCTCCAATGGACAGAGGCCGGAAATCTTCTACCGTGGCCTCCTTGATCTTTTTGATCGAGCCAAAATGCTTCAGCAGCAGCTTCCGGCGCTTTTCTCCGATGCCGGGAATAGCATCAAGCTGTGAGGCAATCATCGATTTGCCGCGCTGCTCACGATGGAAGGAAATCGCGAAGCGGTGAACCTCATCTTGGATGCGCTGCAGCAAATAAAACTCCTGGCTGTCCCGCGGAAGCGGCACAACCTCCGGCGGATCGCCGGTCATCAGCTGAGCAGTTTTATGCTTCGCATCCTTCACTAGGCCGCAAACCGGAATATAAAGCCCCAGCTCATTCTGCAGCACGTCGACAGCGGCTGATATTTGCCCTCTGCCGCCGTCGACGACGATCAGGTCCGGAGCAGCCAGCTGATCCTTCAGCACGCGTTCATAGCGCCTGCGGACGACCTCGCGCATCGTCTCGTAATCATCGGGTCCCTGTACTGTCTTGATCTTGTACTTGCGGTATTCTTTCTTGTCGGCTTTGCCGTCGGTGAAGACGACCATCGCTGATACCGGATTCGTCCCTTGAATGTTCGAGTTATCGAATGCTTCGATCCGGCGAACCTCCGGCAGCCCCAGCCAGCCGGCAAGCGCTTCGGAAGCTTTCACGCTGCGTTCTTCATCCCGTTCGATTAGCCGGAACTTGTCGGACAGCATAATTTTCGCGTTATCGATAGCCATGGATACCACTTCACTCTTGCGTCCGCGCTGCGGCATTAGCACCTTGACCTTAAGCCAGTTATGCAAAGAGGACATCACTTCGTCAGCGTATTCCGCCTCGACTGCCTCTTCTCCTTCAGTTGCTGTTGCCGTTGCAGCTTCCACTACAGCTGCCGATGCCGGCGGCTGCGGCAGAAAGATTTGCTTCGGCAGGGCCGGATTGTCGCTGTAATATTGAGTCACGAACGTCATGAAGTCCTCGTATTCCTCGCCATAGTACGGGAACGTCGTTCCCCGGCGTTCGATCAGCTTGCCTTGGCGCATGTACAAGATTTGTACGCACATCCAGCCCTTCTCCACCGCATAACCAAATATATCGCGGTCGAGGGCGTCCGCCATCGTAATTTTCTGCTTTTCGATAACAGCGTCAATCGCTACAATCTGGTCGCGGTATTCCTTGGCCCGTTCGAATTCGAGCTGCTCCGCTGCCGCGGCCATTTTCCGCTCCAAATCCTGTTTGACCACATCATGGCCGCCGTTCAGAAACTTCGTAATTTCCTGAATCATGGAATCATAAGTGTTCTGTTCCACCTCAAACTCACAAGGCGCGATACATTGTCCAAGATGATAATACAGACATACCTTATCGGGCAGCGTATTGCACTTGCGAAGCGGATACAGCCGGTCGAGCAGCTTCTTCGTTTGCTGAGCCGCGAATGCGTTCGGATAGGGTCCGAAATATTTGCCCTTGTCCTTCACGACCCGTCTCGTCACTTCAAGGCGGGGATGCGCTTCATGCGTTATTTTAATATAAGGAAAGTTTTTATCGTCCTTCAGCAGCACGTTATAACGGGGATGATGCTGCTTGATCAGATTGCATTCCAATATGAGTGCTTCCATGTTGCTTGCGGTAACGATAAAATCGAAATCGCGTATTTCTGATACGAGGCGCTGCGTCTTGCCGTTATGGCTTCCGTTAAAATACGAGCGAACCCGGTTTTTCAGCACCTTTGCCTTACCGACATAAATGATGGTGCCTTCGCCATTTCGCATTAAGTAACAGCCCGGCTGGTCGGGCAGCAGCGCCAGTTTGTTGCGTATTCGTTCTGCGGCGACGGCTCTGGCATTGTCGCTGCTTTGTAATTGCTCGTCCATGCTGCCCCTCCCTTTCAGATCATATGTTCCATTTTAGCACATCCGGGGGACATTTCGCCTTAATTTGTAACGCTTATTGCTTTACAATTATTCGGAAAGTTGGGTATACTAGATGAAGCTGAATGTGTTCAAGGGAGGCGTCATCAATGGAAAATGTGAGAGATCCGCGCGAACATTACAATGAAGAACCGCGCGACGACTTGATGGATGTTGTGTTCGGCTTTGGCGGCATGCTTGGAGCTATGACTGTCATTTTCGCTGTCGCGGTCATCGTCAAATTCGTTATTTCTTAATGGAAAGCAAGCGGGTATGGGCAAAGCAAATACATAAACGCTTCTATTCAAAAAAAAGGCTCCGTTCGGATCATCCGAACGGAGCTTTTTTTAGGGAAGGAAAACGGCTATTGAACCGCACGCAGAGCTTCACTGCCGTTACCGCCCGCAACTGTACTTCCGCTGCTCGTATTATCGCGGTTTCTTGCCTGGGGCTCGTGGCTCGTTTGTTTGTGGGAAGGCTGATCGAAACGGGTGCGCTCCGTCCGGTCAATCTGAACGATCCGGCCATCATGCACCGTAATATTAACCGATCCATACTGCAAGCCGTTTACTTGATCGACGATTCTCTCCAGCCAAAGTTGATCCAATTCCAATGGTTTTGCCATCTTCAATCCCTCCATAGTTTACCGATATACTCGGATTTATATTGTGGAGAAAGGACTCGCTTGGAGTCCCTCTCTGCATGCTTCTGTTTATTCCACTCCGCTTTGCGGACGTCTAGCTGTCTTCCACTCAAACAATGCTTTAACAAGCAGCGTAACAACCGCCAGCATGACCAGCAGAGATGCTACGGCGAAGGAAGCGGAAAACTGATATTCATTGTACAAAATTTCAATATGCAGCGGCAGTGTATTCGTCTCGCCCCGGATATGGCCCGAGACGACCGATACCGCGCCAAACTCACCCATCGCTCTCGCATTGCTAAGAATAACGCCGTAAAGCAAACCCCATTTAATATTCGGAACGGTAACCCGCCAAAAGATTTGCCAGCCTTTAGCGCCTAGACTTGCCGCTGCCTCTTCCTCCTGCACGCCCTGTGCCTGCATAAGAGGAATAAGCTCTCTAGCAACAAACGGAACGGTCACGAATATGGTTGCCAGTACAATGCCCGGTAAAGCGAAAACAATTTGAATGCCGCGTTCATCCAGCCATGGGCCGAAAAAGCCTTGAGCGCCAAACATCAGCACATAGATCAATCCGGAAATGACCGGCGATACAGCAAACGGCAGATCAATAAGTGTAATGAGAACATTTTTCCCTCTGAATCGGAACTTGCTGATCGCCCAAGCCGCTGCTACGCCAAATACGGTATTGAGCGGCACTGCAATGACGGCTACCATCAGCGTCAGCCTTAACGCCGACAATGCATCAGGCTCGGTAATCGCCGCCCGGTATACCTCAAAGCCTTTCTTAAAGGCTTCGACAAAAATAGAAACTAAAGGAAGCAACACGACGAGTCCAAGAAACAGCAGTGCAATGCCAATCAACACCCATTGTACGCTCCTCGGCTCCGTTATATGCCGGGGTCTCTTCGAGGCTTCCTCCGATAAATGCGCAGTAACTGCTCCAGCCATCTGGTTCCCCTCCTAGTCCGCTATCGTCCGGCGGTTGATCCGCCATTGGAAGAAGTTAATGAGCAGCAGCAGCAGGAAAGATACGACCAGCATGACCGTTGCGATCGCTGTAGCGCCGGCATAATCGAATTGCTCCAGCTTTGTCATAATGAGCAGCGGGGCAATTTCTGTCTTAAGCGGCATGTTGCCTGAAATAAAGACGACAGAGCCGTATTCACCGATTCCTCGTGCAAATGCAAGCGCGAACCCTGTTAACAGCGCAGGCATAAGCTCCGGCAATACAACCTTCCAAAACGTTCGTAAACGATATGCCCCCAGCATAACCGCCGCTTCTTCCGTATCCTTCTCGAAATCCTGCAGCACCGGCTGTACGGTCCGCACGACAAACGGAATTCCGATAAATATGAGAGCAATGGTTATGCCAAGCGGCGTATACGCTACTTTCAGGCCGATAGGCTCCAGCAGCTTACCGACCCATCCGTTAGGGGCATAGATCGCTGTAAGCGCAATACCTGCAACGGCAGTCGGCAGAGCAAACGGCAGATCGACGAGGCTGTCGATTATTTTTTTACCCGGGAACCGGTAGCGCACCAGCACCCAGGCGACCAATAATCCAAATACAAGATTAACGAGCGCTGCGCAAAAGGCCGTCACGAAGCTTACCCGATAGGAGGCAAGCACACGCGGGTTGAGAATAATTGCCCAAAACTCGTTCCAGCTAAGACCGGTCGATTTAATGAAGACACCGGCAAGCGGAATCAACACGACCAAGCTGAGGTAGGTAATCGTAAAGCCCATCGACAGGCCAAAGCCCGGCAGCACGTTTTTCGCTTTCGACCTTACCGTCCTGGAACCTTTCATGAGAAGTCAGCTCCAATCGAATTTGATTGCTTCATTATTATTTGCCTGGCGTGTAGATCTGCTCGAATATGCCGCCTGTATTGAAGTGCTTCTCTTGTGCTGCTTTCCAGCCGCCGAAATCTTTGTCGATCGTCAGAAGCTCAAGCTCCTTGAACGTATCTTTATATTTCGCGCCGATCGTTTCGTTAATTGGACGGTAGTAGTTTTTAGCTGCAATTTCCTGGCCTTCATCGGAGTACAGGTATTGCAGATACGCTTCAGCTACTTCACGAGTTCCGCGAGCGTCGGCATTTTTGTCGACAATTGCTACCGGAGGCTCAGCCAAGATGCTCAAGCTAGGGTATACGATGTCGAATTTATCGGGACCAAGCTCTTTGACGGAAAGGAATGCTTCATTCTCCCAAGCCAGCAGTACGTCGCCAATTCCTTTTTCAACAAAAGTTGTCGTTGATCCGCGTGCGCCTGTATCCAGAACAGGTACATGCTTGTAAAGCTCTTTAACGAATTCTTGTGCTTTTGCTTCATCGCCATTGTTCTGCTTCAACGCATAGCCCCACGCAGCCAAGTAGTTCCAGCGTGCGCCGCCGGATGTTTGCGGATTTGGCGTAATGACTTCCACTTTATCTTTGATCAGGTCATTCCAGTCTTTAATACCTTTCGGGTTGCCTTTGCGAACCAGAAATACGATTGTTGACGTATATGGCGAGCTGTTATGCTCGAATTTCTTCTGCCAGTCTGCACCCAGTAGACCCGGTTCAACAAGTGAATCGATGTCATAGCCTAATGCCAGCGTTACAACGTCGGCTTTCAGGCCGTCGATAACGGCACGCGCTTGCTTGCCGGAGCCGCCATGGGATTGTTTCACCGTAACGACTTGACCGGTTTTGTCTTTCCAGTACGTAGAAAAGGCTTTATTGTATTCTTCATATAATTCCCGGGTAGGATCGTAGGAAACGTTAAGCAGTTCAACCGGATCTTTCGGTTTTTCTGTATCTTTCGGTGCTTCCGTAGCTGCTGCACCCGTGTCCGCTGTCGGAGACGGTGATGCTGCATTTTTACCGCTGTTACCGTTAGAGCCGCAAGCTGACAACACCAAACTCAATGCCAGCACTAGTACGAGCGAATATACCGTTGTACGTTTTTTCATAGTCAACACACCCCTTGTTTTTATGGGCAGATGAATAATCTTGCGGCTCCGGTGGTCCGGTAGTAAAGTATTATTCCTACCTGTTTAGTTGGTTATGGAAGAATTCTACCAGTGTCCGTATCAACCTGTCAATAGAAAAATGGAAATAAATGAGGAAGCTGCCGAATTATTTGTTTCCAAGTTGGGGGTGGCGGGAAAAAGGCGTAGGAATTGGGGATTATAGGGAGCGTTGAAGCGTTCAACACATGCATCGAGCAGGGTCGCTGCGCGTTTTGGTCCATGCTGCCATTCTTGATTCCATTGCCCCATCGCTACCACGATGAATAATGGATAGAACCTGCAAAAAGTCATCATGAACTCAAAACGCTCCGCTCACCCGAAGTGTGCGAAATAGCTACAATACAAACAAAAAAACAAACAAACAAAAAACGGAACAACCCCCTCGCTCGCCTTAACTCCTGCTCCACTGTCAGTGCATATCAGACACTGGACAGCGAAATATATTCGTTGCAGGCTCCACCGGCACGAGCAGTGTGAACGGGCACCGCGAGCCATTATCACACTGGGGGCCACATTAGCACACTGGAAGGCACATATGACGGAGCAGTTTCGTCTGTTCGCCAATCAAAATGTAAAAGTGCAGTTTGTCCGGCGGTTTTTCGTAGATTTATCGCATCAAAATGCAAATGTGCAGGTTGATTGGCTCAAAAAGCTCCCAAAAGGCCGAATCGAGCCCTTTCAAATGTATTTTTGCATTTTGATGGCTGTTTTGGCCCTTTTGAGGGTAAACAAAATGTACTTTTGCATTTTGTTCGACTTTTAGCCGGGCAGAAGACTTTTATGGAGAGGTAAATGGGGTATTAGATGGTTTTCTCAAGCGAAAACTCAAGTTCAACGAGAGGGAGTAGTTAGTTTCCTTTCTCTCGTACCCACCATTTAACGCAAGGTGATCATCAGAGAAAATAAGGTTAGTTTTTTCGTTCTCGCTTCCACCACCAGTCAGAGCACGGGGAGTTAAATAAAGCAGGTTTGCTAAACCAGCAAGGATCTTGAATGTGATGAATTTTTAGGTTCTTTTCTCTTGGGTCATCACGTATAAGCTACCATTACACGTGGAGAGTTCTGACTGAAGTCTCAGCCTTCCGCTGCCTGCTCCTGTCTCTTCACAAGGAAAAGCCCTGCGTTACTAACAAACGCAGGGCTAAAACGTCCAAACGCAGAAGACAGCTAGACGAACCCGCCGCCCAGGGGGTAGTGGCAAGCGACCTGACGGTCGCTGGCTGCTTCTCGCAGCAGCGGCTCCTCCCTGCTGCACCTCTCTTGAGCCGAGGGGCAGCGCGGGTGAAACCGGCAGCCCGCCGGCGGATTGGCCGGCGATGGCACATCGCCCTGCAGAACGATCCGCTCCCGCTTCCGGTTAGGGTCTGGGCGCGGAATCGACGATAGCAGCGCCGCCGTATACGGATGGAGCGGCTCATCGAACAATGCCTCCGTCGGGGCCACCTCGACGATTTTTCCCAAATACATAACGCCAACGCGATCGGAAATATGGCGGACAACATTCAGACCGTGGGCGATGAACAGAAAGGTAAGGCCGAGCTCCCGCTGCAGCTTCGTCAATAGGTTCAGCACTTGAGACTGGACAGATACATCAAGTGCCGACACCGCTTCATCCGCTACGATAAATTCAGGATTTAGCGCAATCGCACGGGCGATACCGATCCGTTGACGCTGTCCGCCGGAAAACTCATGCGGATAGCGGTTGCGCCGCGAGGCATCCAAGCCGACTAGCTCCATTAGCTCGACAACCTTACGGTCAATTTCTCTAGGCCCCAGACGTTCATGCAGCCGAAGCGGCTCACCGATAATGTCGCGGACGAGAAAACGGGGGTTCAAGGAGCCAAACGGGTCCTGAAAAATAATTTGCATCTGCTTTCTTAACCCGCGAAGCTCTTTGCCGCTTACCCGCTGTACGTCAGAGCCGTGAAACATAACTTGTCCCTCTGTCGCCCGCTGAAGATTGAGTACGACGCGGCCAAGCGTCGATTTGCCGCAGCCCGACTCGCCCACCAGCCCAAACGTCTCGCCTTTGCGAATAGACAGTGATACCCCGTCCACCGCTTTAACCTGGCCAACGACACGGTTAAGCAGTCCGGTTCGAATCGGAAAATATTTTTTCACATTGTGCAGCTCCAGCAAGTACTCCGAATCCAACGCGTTCATGATATCCTCAGCTCCTCTGCTCCGATTCCTGTCTCCATGCTTCAGAATCACCGCCGCTTGCATACATCCAACAGGCCGCTTGATGGTCGGGATTTACTTTAAAAACAGGCGGCTCGGTGGTCCTGCAACGCTCCCTTACATGCGGACAGCGGGGATGGAAACGGCAGCCCGTTGGCAGCTGATTCAGACTCGGGATATTGCCGCGGATCGTATAGAGTTCTTCGCCTCTTGCTCCCTCCAAACCCGGCACCGATTGAAGCAGCCCCATTGTATAAGGATGACTTGGATTCGCGAAAATGTCCCCAACCGCCCCTTCTTCCACAATGACCCCTGCATACATAACGGCAATCCGGTCGCCCATCTCGGCAGCCACACCCATGTCATGGGTAATAAGCAAGATCGACATACCCAAATCCTTCTGCAGCTTGCGAAGCAAGTCCAATATTTGCGCCTGTACCGTAACGTCAAGCGCTGTTGTCGGCTCGTCTGCAATTAGCAGATCGGGATCGCAAGCAAGGGCGATTGCAATAACGACACGCTGACACATTCCGCCCGACAATTCATGAGGATACTGCTTGACTCGCATCTCCGGTGCAGGGATGCCTACCAAACCAAGCAAATGAACGGCCGTTTTCCAAGCTTCTTTTTTACTCTTCTTCTGATGCAGCATGACGCTTTCAGCAATTTGATCGCCTACGCTGTATACGGGATTGAGCGCCGACATCGGATCTTGAAAAATCATTGCAATTTTATTACCCCGGATACGGATCATTTCCTCTTGGCTGCGGCTTGTCAGGTCATTGCCCTTGAAGCCGACATTGCCTTCCAAGATAGCACCGCCTCCATACTCAATTAAGCGCATAACAGCAAGCGAAGTTACGCTTTTGCCGCTGCCGGACTCCCCGACAAGACAGACAGTCTCACCCTTGTTCAGCGTCAGATTTACCCGATCCGTTGCTTTCACTACGCCATTATCCGTCTGAAAGCCGACGGTCAGGTTCCGGATTTCGAGAAGCTTTTCCGCCATCTGTCCAGCCTCCTTCCGATTAACGTCGTATTTTTACGCGGATTTAACGCATCCTGGATACCATCGCCAATGAAATTGACCGCCAGCACGACAATGAGAATACATAAGCCCGGATATACGGCTTGCATGGGATCGACGAGCATAAACTCCTGTGCATTGCTAAGCATAAGCCCCCAGCTCGTTTGCGGAGCTTTTATTCCCAATCCGAGATAGGAGAGCGCAGATTCGCTTAAAATAGCCCCGCCCACCATCAGAGTTGCGTTCACGATAATCGGAAAGCTTGCGTTGCGGAGCAAATGGCGGAAAATAATGCCCCAGTTGGACACGCCGATTGCCTTTGCCGCCTCTACGTACTGCATTTCCCTCAGTTGAAGGAAATTTCCCCGTACCAGGCGCGCAACACTCATCCAGCTTGTCAGAACGAGTACCATAATCAAGTATCTAAACTCCGTCCCGAAAATCGCTAGTACGAGAATGTTCAAAAAAAGCAGCGGGATGGAGTTCATCACATCCACGAGCCGCATAAATACCGTATCGATGAAGCCGCCGAAATAGCCCGATATGGAGCCCACAACACTTCCTATTAATACAGACCCAAGAGCGACCAAGAAGCCGACCAGAAGGGATACACGACTGCTGTACAGCAAACGGGTGAACGTGTCACGTCCTAGTTCATCAGTGCCCAGCAAGTGACCCTCCGAGCCTGCTTTCAAATTGGCAGCCATCAAATCGATTTTTGCCGGATCATAGCTTGTCAGAAACGGCGCAAACAGCCCTGCCAAAACAAAAAAACTAAGTACAACCAGTCCGGCCATTGCATACGGATTACGCCGGAAGGCAGCCCATGCGATACGCCACGGCCCCGGGGGCTTGCTCAGCTTGTTGCCCGGCGGCGTATTCGGCTCCGGCTTGACCGGCTGGCTGGACGTGCTTTGAACGCGGGAAGAAGGAGAGGTCATGCGGCTTTTCCCCCTCTCTTATTGAGTTGAACCCGCGGATCTACGACCGCATACAATACGTCTGCAACAAAGTTTCCTACAATAACGATGACAGCAACAATCATTGTTATAGCCATCAGCACCGAATATTCGCGGGCGACAGCCATTTCGACAAACAGACGTCCCATGCCAGGCCAGTTGAACACATTTTCGGTCAAAGCCGCACCTGCAACCAGCAGAGGCAAATCAAGAGCGACTACTGTAATAATCGGAATAAGGGCATTACGCAAGGCGTGCTTGTAAATAACGCGCCCCTCCCTGACCCCCTTTGCTCTAGCGGTCCGGATATAATCCTGATGAAGCACCTCCAGCATACTTGCGCGCGAATATTTGACGTAAGCTGCCAGAAATCCAAGCGTCAGCACCGTAACCGGCAGTATTAAGTGCATCAGAAGATCACCAAGATCGCCTTCCTTGCCCATCGTGTACATATCGGATAAAGGAAGCCAGTCCAACTTAAGCGAAAAAACTTGCTGTAAAATGATTCCGAACCAAAAGGTCGGCATTGCAAAGCCTAAATAGGAAATAAAGGAGGCGCTTTGGTCGGACAGGCTGTATACGCGCGTACTGTTATAAATGCCCCATGGAATGGAGATCAGCAGCGTCAGAAACCAAGCAGCGCCCATCAGAACGATCGTATTGCTGACAGTGGGCCAAATAATTTGGCCGACAGGAATATGATTTTTGAACGTGTAGCCCAAATCGCCCTGCAGCAAATCACCTAGCCATCTGAAGTATTGAACCGGCACCGGATCGTAAAGGCCAAGATTGCGTGCCTGCGTCTCCATTGCTTCGGGGGATAAGCCGGGAGAAAGCATAATTTGGAACGGTCCGCCTGGAGCCAGATGGATGAGTGAGAACGTTAAAATTGTAATGAGGAATAATACCAAGACGGATTGCAGCAATCTTCTAATGATGAATTCGGTCATCGCCATCCTCCTGACGAATGCCGCCGGCAGAGCACCGGGACATCTTCCCTTCCCGGCACTCTGCCATGAGCATACGGATTATACTTCTACGTGTGCAGCAACTATTCGGTCAGCCACCATTTGATGATGTGGTAGAAGTATCCCGTCTGATGGGACGGCTCCGGCGCGTCTTCATCGGCGAATTTGACCTTCGGCCCAATGCCTTGCGGATTGCCGTATTGGTACAAGAATATATAAGGAAGATCGGTCGAAATTTCTTTGGCCGCTTGATCATAGATTTTTTTGCGTTCAGCTTGATCCACTGTCGAATAGCCGTCTACCCAGAGCTTATCGAGCGTCTCGTTTTTGTACCAGCCGGTATTTTGTCCAGCAGGCGGGAAGTACTTGGAGGAGAAAATGCTCTCCGAGTCCGGATCCGGATTGCTAAGCTGCCAGCCAAGCAAGATCGCAGGGTATTTGCCCGGCGTAATATTTTGATCGATCCATGTTGCGAAATCCATCGCTCTCGGCTTCACTTCGATGCCGACGTCCTTCAGGTTTTGCTGAATAATTTGCGACACTTGCTCACGGCGGCTGTTGCCGGAGTTGTATTGAAGCTCAAAGGAGAAACGTTTGCCGTCCTTCACCAGAATGCCGTCTTTGCCGGCCACCCAACCGTCTTCAGCCAGAAGCTTCTTCGCTTGTTCGGCGTCATAGTTATAGTTGACTGCTTCAGGGCTGTCTGCCCATGAACCCGGCATGAACGGCGAGTTCATCAATGCGCCCGAGCCTTTCAGTACATTATCGACCATTCCTTGACGGTTCAGGGCATGTGCAATTGCCTGTCTCGTCTTTTGTGAAGCGAACGGCACGAACTTACCCGGGTGGTTGTTCGGATCAAAGTTGAAGCTTATATATTCATAGGAAGAGGTCCGGCCTGTAATCAGATTGATCTTATTGTTTTTCTTGACTGCCTCAAGCTGTGTAAGCGGAATGGCCAGCGTCGTATCCACATCACCTTTGAGCAGCGCCTGGACCTCGGTATTCTGGTCGGCATAAATTTTGTAGACGATCTTCTGAATATTCGGTTTTACTTCTCCCCAATAGTTCGGATCAGCATCAACCGTAATATATTGAGCGGTTTTCCACTCCGTCCATTTCCACGGTCCGCTCGTGACTGTCTTGGCTGGATCTTTGCCGTATGGATCTTTTTGCAAATCCTTCGGGTTGACGTCCTTCAAAATATGAGCGGGAACCGGACTGAACATCAAGGAATATTGGAACGGCGCAAACACCTGTTTAAGCGTAATTTTCAAGGTGTAGTCGTCGATTTTTTCGGCTTTATCCACTTTATCCAGCGTAGCAATTCCTGGTGAGCCAACGTCAGGATTAATGGTTGTATTAATTGTATAGATGACGTCATCGGCCGTTATCGGCTGTCCGTCACTCCATTTGGCATTGTTTTTCAATTTGATCGTATACGTCTTGCCGTCTTCCGATATTTCAGGAAGCCCAGCGGCGAGCGACCAAGGCTCTGCCACGATATTGCCGGAACGGTCCAAGTTATACAGTGCTGCATAAAGAAGGTAGTTGATATCGCCGGACGCGGTATCTTGCACGAATAATGGATTGACGGATACGATATCACTAAAAGTACTGACTGTGAGTGTACCGCCGACTTTTGGTGTTTTGCCATCGTCTACTGGTGTTTCCGAAGGAGCTTGCGTAGCTGAATCTGTAGGCTTAGGCGACTCATTGGTGCCTTTGGGTTCATTATTTTTACTTGTACATCCTGCAAGCAATACAACAACCATACATAAGGCCAGCAAATATTTCGCTTGTCGACTCATTAATAACATAGCTACCATGCCTCCTAAAAGTTTTGCGCAGCAAAACTCGCTGCGTAAGGATTTGCTTAGTTTTACGCAGTAAAACTTACTGCGTAAGGATATGCTTAAAGTTTTGCGCAGCAAAACTCGCTGCGTAAGAGTATGCTAAAAGTTTTACGCAGTAAAACTCGCTGCGAACGGTCTAGGCTTAAGTTCCTGAACGATATTCGGCCATAAGTACCAATTTATTATATTATTCCAAATTTTCTGACTATTTTTGTCGTAACTATTGTAATTAGACAAATTCAAACCTAATATGGAAATGTTGACAGGCCCGCTTCATTCTGAGTTATTAAATAAAGAAACGTTCACCCGCTTATATATCATCCACTTTTGGAACATATTCTCATCCCCTCCTTTTGGAAAAGTATACTACAATGTATTAACGCGGTAAATGGTTAAAGTTATAATTGTTTTAGCATTGTAAATAAAACATGGCATGCGTAGTGGTGCTGCTCCATAAAAAAAGGACAGAGCCCGGGTAATTACCCAAACTCTGTCCCTTTTTATACTAAAAACCCCCGTTACTTCCGACCGCGTTTATTGTCGCCTGTTACCATAACGACCTGTACATAAGGCCGAATCCGATCCATCAGCCGCTGGCCTTTATGCCTTTCGTCCCCATCCTTGCTCGTGAAGCTAAAATGCTGCTCCAGCGCGTCAAGACCATAGTTAGACGTATAAAGCGTCGGTTTGCGGTTCATTCTGTAATTCAGAATCGACCCAAGTACATGATCTCGCACCCATGGATTCAAATTTTCCGCCCCGATATCATCGAAAATAAGCAAGTCGGTCTCCTTCATCATCTCGACCGTCTCTCTGAGCTTGCCGGGTTCATGCATCATCGACTTCAAATCTTCAACAAATTCCGGCATATAGACGATCGCCCCGGAAAATCCCGCCTTGGCCAGCTCGTGCAGCAAATAGCACATGAGAAACGTTTTGCCCGTTCCGAAAGTCCCCGCAAGATAGAGGCCCTCCTGCTGCAATCCTTCTTCCTTCGTACGGACGATATAGTCCAATATCTGATAAGCGGCTTCCGTCCGTTTTGGATCCTTGAATAGAATCTCATCGGCCGAATAGCCGTTTTGCAAGGCTGTCTCATCGACGTAAAAGCTGCGGATCCGGCTTTTGATCTGATCCTCATTGCGCCGTGAAATAAACTTCTTGCACGAAACCTTGCGGTCGTAAATTTGCGGCTGATCGTTAACCGTCTCACAGGATAGCAGCGTATAATGCCCCTCGAAATCATTCGGGCATTTCTCTAGTCCCGGACAATTGGTGCAATTGCGATACTCGGTTACATATTGATAAACACGGTTCAAGTTGAGACGAACCGCTTGCTCGTCAAGCTCGGGATGTTTGTCCAACAGTCTTGCGACCAGCGGATCGGCCATCAGCTCAGCGAGCTTTTGCTCCGCCTGATCGGTAATTTTTTGCCCTGTCGGCCATGACTTTAACAAATCGCCAAGCGATTCCATTCTCCTTCACCCCGTATCCATGGATTTCGTAGTGCTTTACTTGCCGTCCAGCTTACGCGCCAAATTGCGCATCTGCTCCAGCTTCTCCGGCGAAATCGATGACTGTCCATCGACTGGACTATCCTGCACGATCGGAATGGCCGGCTTGCGTGATGTTCCCCCCGCGCTTCGTCCAGCACCGGCTCTTGTGCCCGGTCTGCCTGTGGAAGCCGCTTCCTTCCTCCGCTCCTTGTCAGCCTCGACCTGCGTTTGCTCGCGGACATATACAACCGCTTTCTCAAAATTGTCGATCTGCTTCATCAGCATGTTGGAGACGACCGCTTCGACAAAGGTCTTCGTAACCCGCTGCGCGTCATTCATTCCGATCACATAATGAATAAGGACATTAATAACCGGTGCCGGCAGCCGGTAGTTCAAATCGATACGCTCGAACGTTCTCTCGATCCAATCCGGTACTGCGCCAGGGAAGAAACGCTGCATAAACCGTGTATGCGGCTCGTTGCGCATCAGCATATTGTACTGCTGAATGTCGCAGCGGCCTGTCAATTGGCTAGGTACGCCCAAGTAATACTCTTCAAGCACCCCTATCTCGTCCAGCTCCGCGTCGCCCTCTCCCTCTTGAGCGGATATGGCTTGCATTCTAGCTACCGTTCGCTGGTTGTCACCTTCCCGCTTCTTGTCCTGACGGTAGAGCTGATTAGCACGCAACTGCAGCTCATCCACATTCAAGCCTTCTTGCTCGGAAAAAATACCGTCTTCGTCAAGCAGACGGCAAATATCGGCGACGGATAAGTTGTACTTGTAGGCAACATAGTTGACCTGCGCGAGCTGATCGGCGTCGCTGCGAAGCCGTTCCACATAGCGGCGGTTGGCCGAATTGCGCGGGAAGCGCAAAATAATATCGCCGTAAGGAATGCCTGCCGTCTCCAGCTGCGGACGCTGAGCGGCCTGTCTAGTTGGAGCAACTTCATTCAGCGCTTGCTCCAATTCGATATCAATCGACTGGGTGTTGAGCTGAAAAAGTTCATAGAACGGAACGGATATATTTTCTTTCGTCATCATCTGCTTCGCGTTCGCCAGTTCTTCCGGCTCTTGCGCGCCAAATTGCTCACGCAGCGAAATGACTGCATATTTGCCGATCTTGTCACGCAGCAGCATCGTCAAATGCTGATTGCGGAAAAATTCGGCCGGCGACAACGGCTGAGACAATTCATATTCAAAAATGACATCGGCCTGATCCGGCATGCCAAGCCGCGAGGTTTGCAGCAGCCCAACCGCCTCCAGACGCGAGGTTTGTTCAATTAGAAATTTACGGCCCCGTTCATTCATATCCATGCCAAGGCCAAGAAACAACTTACGCTGAGATTCGATCGGCGAATAGCCGGTCATCCCCTCGGCAATTCCGTGATACAGCTGTTGAAATAAAGCGACGGCAAATCCGCCAATCATCGGTTGATAGATGAGTGACAGCATTTTATAGTCCAGACTGTTTAGCGAAAAATCACGAAATATGTAATAACGGTGGTGTTCCGTGTACTGCAACAGATTTCCGATGCGCATTGCATCTACTCCATCCCATCCATACTTTCTATCATTCTATCATAAATCGAACCAATAAGGAGGGCTCGAAAAATAGAAAAATCCCCCGAATGAGGGATTTTCGTCATCTTTGCAAAGCGCCTGTTAAAGAGGCACTTTTACGATTACTAGAACATTTTATAGCCGCCGCGCCGTAAAGCACGAATCGCGGCACCGCTAATATAAGCGCCTGCCAGCGCTCCGATAACAGGGATCAGATCGACGAATGTGAAGGCAGCAAAATTACCGGCAAACGACTCGGAATTGTCCCAAGTCTGCCATATGTAGAGAGGAATCAGTACAATAATAAACACATAGATAGGAAACCAGGTTGTTTTCAAAAGCATATTAAGAATAAAGCCGATGCCGAACATCATGACCAAAAACAGCACCGTCGCTACAATGAGTTGAAGCATGTACTCTTCTCCTTTATTTTCAGGCTCTCGCTCTTCAGTTTAAATAATGGCAAACCGGAAGTCAATTAGCATTGTCCAATTGTCACAAGTCAGACATTTGCTCTTATCGGAAATTTTAAGCTACAATTATGGAAGGCAATTGATTTGAGGGGAGATTGAAGAAAAATGAGTGAAGTAGCGATTACATTAGAAGGCTGGTATGCCTTGCATGATTTCCGCACGATCGATTGGACGGCTTGGCGTAATGCAAGTGAAGCGGAGCGCAGCCGCGCGCTGGACGAGCTCCATACGTTTTTGAACCAATGGGCTGAGGTAGATGCCGACAAAAAAGGCAGCGTAGCGGTTTATTCTATCGTCGGCCAAAAAGCCGACTTCGTATTCATGCACTTGCGGGAGACGCTGGAAGAGCTTAACGATGTGGAGATTGCGTTTAACAAAACATTATTTGCAGAATTTACAGTTCCTACGTATTCCTATGTAAGTGTTGTAGAGCTGAGCAACTATGTGAATCAACCGGGCGCCGATCCGCTGCAAAATCCGGAAATCATCGCGCGTCTAAAGCCTTCGCTTCCGAAGGCAAATCATATTTGCTTCTATCCGATGAACAAACGCCGCGATGGCAACGACAACTGGTACATGCTCAGCATGGACGAGCGCCGCACGATGATGCGCAGCCACGGCATGATCGGCCGCAAATACGCGGGAAAAGTGAAGCAAATCATTTCCGGCTCTGTCGGCTTCGACAACTGGGAGTGGGGCGTAACGCTGTTTGCAGACGATGCGCTGCAATTTAAAAAGCTTGTTTACGAAATGCGCTTCGACGAAGTCAGCGCACGCTACGGCGACTTCGGCGACTTTTACGTCGGCAACCTGCTCACAGCGGACAAGTTTTCCGCAATGCTGAAACTGTAAAACCTTTGCACCCTGCAAACGCGTAAATGCGCGCTTGCAGGGTGTTTTTTGCAGGTCGTTATGGGCATGAGCTTGCTCTTGCCTCTGCTTGCGCTTCTGCTGCTCTTGCTCTTGCTCTTGCTCCTGCTCTTGCTTCTGCTCTTGCCCTTGCTCTTGCTTCTGCTCTTGCTTCTGCTCTTGCTTCTGTTCTTGCTTCTGCTCTTGCTTCTGTTCTTGCTTCTGCTCTTACTTCTGCTCTTGCTCTGTTCTTGCTTTTGCTCTTGCTTCTGTTCTTGCTTTTGCTCTTGCTTCTGTTCTTGCTTCTGCTCTTGCTTCTGCTCTTGCTTCTGCTCTTGCTTCTGCTCTTGCTTCTGCTCTTGCTTCTT
>NZ_CBVJ010000092.1 GCF_000513275.1 Paenibacillus gorillae
GTTCTTGCTTCTGCTCTTGCTTCTGCTCTTGCTTCTGCTCTTGCTTCTGCTCTTGCTTCTGCTCTTGCTTCTGCTCTTGCTTCTGCTCTTGCTTCTGCTCTTGCTTCTGCTCTTGCTTCTGCTCTTGCTTCTGCTCTTGTTTCTGCTCTTGCTTCTGCTCTTGCTTCTGCTCTTGCTTCTTCTGTTTCTGGTTTTGCTTTTACTCTTTGCTGTGCACCTGATCTTACTCTTGTCCTAGCTTTTGTCCTTACTCTTACCCTCCCACTCATTCTTACCCTCAACGAAGCTGGTTCGCTAGATAACGAACCAACTTTCGCTATACGCATTAGCATATTCGCCACGCCATCGAACAACGAAGCTATTTTCGCTATTCGGGAACCCAGGTTCTCCAATTGCGAAAATAGCTTCGCTTCATACACTCGCCGCTCACCAGGTACCGTTTACAGCGAACTTGCCTTCGTTAAATAATGAAGGCACTTCGCTAACTACCCATTTCATTGAATATAGTTGGGCAGACGGTAGAGGGTTACACGATACGGAGAGGGAACAGGTATGATGGCGCCGTCAACTTCGAATCTTCTCAGCCAGTTGGTGGCCGAGCGGTTACTGATTTGGAACTGTCCTGCTATATCGGACGCTTTTATTTTGCCGTCTTTCCTCATGGCCATTTGTAGAACAAGCTGCTTGCGGGACTCCCACACCTGCTTGCTATGACCCTCGTCTTCCCGGTAAGCTTGCGACCACCATTGGCCAATCGCCTGCTTAATCTGGCGTTCGCATTGCTTCGGCTGGTTCTCCACCTGCCATGCCGAGAACCGAAGAACGAGCCAGCCTGACAGCACGAGATCATTTTGACGAAGCAGATGATCATTAAACTCACCCGGCGAAATATCGCGAGCATGCGTAGTAAAGCCATCGATCTCCATGATGAGCTTTATCCCGTGCTTCACAAATATGAAGTCCGCAAAGCGCTGTCCGCCTTTATGGTCCAGAAAAGGATGCTCTGCCTTTAACCCCTCATAATTGTAACCAAAAGCCGGTCCCCACACCTGTTCAAGAAATTGCAGTTCAATTTTACCTAACTTGTTGCGAAACTTCCCGCTAATGGCCGCATCCCGATTAAACGCTTCAATAAAACTATCCAATTGCTGCTGCATCGTCGTCTCCTCCTCATCATAGCTTCATTTGGTTTGGTCCCTGAAACAGAAAACACCCTGACCGCAGACGAATATCGCCGCAATCAGGGTGTGCTTCACTCCTAGTTACCTACAGCTAGTATAGTAGATATTGAAAAAACTGGCAACCAGAACATAGTATCGATATCCCATGTCCTGTCCCCTTAAATTTGTAACGAACCAGATTCGCTAATTAACGAAGCCATTTTCGTAAAACCACCGCCATAAACTGCCTGATCGAATATTTTACGAACTAATTTTCGCTTTTCGTGAACCTAAGTTCGCGAAAAGCGAAGCTAGCTTCGCTAATCTTCAATACCAGGCTGAAAACCGCAGTACAGCGAATTTAGGTTCCTTATTTTGCGAAGGTGCTTCGTTAATACGCTTAAGGTCTAGATGATTAAGGCCACCATTCTTTCCCATCAATCTACAACGAACCAGACTCGCTATTTAACGAATCTAGATTCGCAAAAACATCGCCAGAAATGACCCACTATATCATTAGCGAACTCATCTTCGCTTTTCATGAACCTAGGTTCACGAGTAGCGAATCTAGCTTCGCTCTTCGTGAATATCATGCTGAAAACCACGGTACAGCGAAGTTAGGTTCCTTATTTTGCGAAGGGCTTCGCTAATCTTCAAGATCAGACCCAAAACCTCGGCACAGTGAAGGCTGGTTCCTTATTTTGCGAAGGTGCTTCGCTAATCACCTACCTAATGCACCTAATGCGCCTTAATGCCTAGCTGACGAGAAGACCCGGCCAGAACGAACCTAAGAAAATAAACAACTAAAGCTTATCACAGCTGATGGAGGAGATATCGCAAGGCTGTCCAATATGAAACAGAGCTTTCGCCGCACCGAACGCGAAACGTTCGGCTGGCGAAAGCTCATCATGTATTAGTCCTCGTCTTCCTCATCCTCGAGAAGCGCCAGGCGCTTTGCATCGAGGTACTCCTGCGTCGCACGGTCACGCTCGCGTCCTTTATCCTTCAGACGCTCGATCGCGGGCTGAATGAGCAGGTCAACTTCCTTTTGCACCGTATAGGCCAGATCGTAGCGGTTCTGCGACTCCAGGAAGGAGCCAACTTCCATTAATGCGTTGTACCGATCCAACTCATCCCGGGTCAGCAAGCCTCGAACTTGCACGCTGCAGTGACGCATTATAGGAACTTGCCTTTGCGCAGCACGAGCGGAATACCGCCGATAATGAACAGGTAACGCAGATCAATCATCTTTTTCAGCCAAGCTGCAACGCGGCCTTTATATTTTTTGCCGAAAGCGATGCCGATTGCTTCGCCTTTGCCAAGCGAGGCAACCGTACCCTTATTGCTGAACACAAAGCCTTTCAGTGGCTGGTTGCGGATCGAAGCGACCAGGTTATGCGCACATACGACACCTTGCTGCATTGCGATTTGCGCAGTTGGCGGGTAAGGGCGGCCTTCCGGATTGAACATCAGCGAATTGTCGCCGACGATATAGATGTTCTCATGACCTGGAGCACGCAGGTTGTCATCGATTTTCACACGACCGCGCATCGTTTCAAAGCCAGCGTCTTCGATAAGACGATTGCCGCGGATGCCGCCAGTCCAGATAACCGTTTGCGATTTGATTTCTTCGCCTTCGCCAACAACGACGCCATCTGGCGTGCATTCTTTGATGGCTGTGCCGATGCGGAACGTAACGCCCTTTTTGGACAGAACGTCCATTGCATATTCCACCAGTTCGGGATCAAAGCCAGGCAAAGCGGTTGGCGCCGCTTCAATATTGTAAATTTTCACGAGAGCGGGATCAACGTCAAACTGTTTGCAAAGCTCAGGAATGCGGTCGGACAGCTCACCGATAAATTCGATACCGGTAAAGCCTGCTCCGCCTACGATGAACGTTAAGTAATCAGTACGATGAGGCTCGCGTTTGTAGCGGGCAAATTGATATTCAATATGTTCACGGATCAGACGAACCGAGTTGATGCTGCGAATGTTCATCGCATATTCACCAAGACCCGGAATGCCGAACGTCTCCGGCTCGCCGCCAAGGCCAATAACAAGATAATCATAGGAAAGAGTGCCGTCTTCCAGAATGACCTTTTTATCTTGCGGACGAATTTGAACAACCGTCGATTTAACGAAGTCGATCTTGAACTCGTCGATCAGTTTGGAAATGCTGACGCGGGCGTTTTCCGGATTATCGGTCCCGGCAGCTGGCATATGCAAATGTGTAGTAATGTAATGATAGTCATGCTTATTAACGAGGGTGACGTCGGCTTCGTTGTAATTTAGCTCCTTCTGGAGACGCAACGCAGTCAGTACTCCACCGTACCCTGCACCTAAAATAACGATTTTCGGTATGTTGCTCATCGTATGATCCCATCCATTCCTGTGCTTTTTCTCTGTGAAAAATTACACAAACCCGTATGCTAATTTATAATATCTATCGGTAGCTTGTGCAATTCGGTTCCTCTTTATAAACACTGGGCTTTTTGACATCTTCATCTCTCATCGCAATCGTGGTTTTTAAGTCAAAATCCATTCAATTTGACGGTCCAAGCTTCCAGTGACTTACGTAATATACATCAGAAATATTACATAGTTTTCTTTAAAAGTTCAAGAGCAAAGTATACGAAAAACTTTAGAGAGGCATACAAATTCGCGGTTTCAATCCTGGCTGTCAAAAGCTTATAATGAAGTAGCGTTTTAATCCAATATTGGAGGTGCATCCATGCCTATTTCCGAATCCTTGGAACAAACAGTCGACATTGCCATTATCGGGGGCGGGCCCGCCGGCTTGTTCGCTGCTTTTTACGGAGGAATGCGTCAAGCATCCGTATTATTAATAGAAAGCATGCCTCAGTTAGGGGGGCAATTAGCGGCCCTTTATCCCGAGAAATATATATACGATGTTGCCGGATTTCCGAAAGTAACCGCCCAAGAACTAGTAGACCGTCTCATTGAGCAGCTCTCCCTGTTCAAACCGGACATTCGCCTCGAAGAAAAGGTATCCGCTGTTACGAAAAAGGATGACCGGCTGTTCGAGATCGTCACGAACAAATCGGCTTATTATGCAAAAGCTGTCATTATTACGGCTGGCGTCGGCGCCTTTGAGCCCCGCAGGCTGGAGCTGCCTGAAGCTGTGCAATATGAGCACAGCAATCTTCATTACTTTGTCGGCGATCTTCAGCGGTTTAAGGATCAGAATGTGCTGATTAGCGGAGGCGGCGATTCTGCGGTCGATTGGTCGCTTATGCTGGAGCCGATTGCCAAAAGCGTCACGCTCACTCATCGCCGCGACAAATTCCGGGCGCATGAGCATAGTGTCGAAAACCTGATGAATTCCACCGTTAAAATCGCAACGCCAAAGGAAATAACGGCTCTCCATGACGATGGCAGCGGACGGATCGGGCGGGTAACGCTGACCGATGTCAAAACAAAGGAAAACACCGAACTCGATGTCGACGCAGTTATCGTCAATTTCGGCTTTGTCTCCTCGCTTGGCCCTATCGCAGATTGGGGCATTCATATTGAAGGCGGCTCGATCGTTGTCGATACTCGAATGGAGACGAACATTCCGGGGATTTTTGCTGCCGGTGACATCACGACTTATCCAGGCAAACTCAAGCTTATTGCCGTTGGCTTCGGCGAAGCGCCTACCGCAATTAATAATGCAAAGGTATACGTCGATCCGAACGCAAAACTGTCTCCTGGGCACAGCAGCAATATGAAGCTCTAAATCATACCAATACAAACGCGTAACCGATAAAAAAAAGGGTATCCTAACATTGGCTTTTCCAATTCCCGCAGCGCCACTTCAGCGCTGTAGTCCAGCCAAGGAGGATACCCTTATGTTATGTCCGGTTTGCAACGGCTTGCAGCCCCTTTTTGCACAATGCGAAAATTGTCATGAACTATTAAGTGATTTGGGACGGATAGCGGATTGGACTGGCCCTTATGCGCCATACGAGCCATGGGAAGCTTCGGAGCAAGGATTTGAACAAACGGCGGAAACAGCACATTGCAAGCACATTGCTTTCTGCCTGAATTGTGAGCGAACCGTAGATGTGGGGGTAACGGAGTGGAGGTAGTTCTTCTAGGCTTGACCTGGCATTAACCAGCCATCATCAAGCTTGTCTAAGCCGTTACGAGCTCCTCGCGCAAACCTAGCTTTCTGCGCCTCATTTCCAACTGCAGCATGTAAATAAATTCAGGCTCTAATTCAAATTGGACAGCCGCGATATAGGTGTCTTCCAGCAATTCATCGTTAAGCAATTCCATAACGGACACTTCCTTTCCTCATGGATTATCCTAATTTCTTCCTCATAGTAGCATTGATTTTTCAATCCAACAACAGATCGGATTATACACAATCACCTGTGGACATGCTGTGCATGATTTGTGGACATGCGTCGAAAAATAAGGGAAATCAACGTGGATGATGTGGATATCGTTATACACAGCCTATTTTCCAACAAGTTCAATAAAAAACTTTAATGGGAATCGGAAACTCCATTAATGGAATATATTGCACTGTTCCTTCATATAAAAGTAGGTTAATGCGTTCTCCAGCTCCCCTCGCACAAAAAAATAAACCCGCCAAGGGGTTTATCGGAAGCGTACGGCTCTGTACTTTCTCTATTATTGAGGCCTCGTATTCACTTCAAAAATCCATATTTTACCGCTCTTATCGATGCCATAGTCAAACCCAAGCTGTCCAATTCCGGGAAACTTTGCTTCCAGAAGCTGCGTGGATAGGACGGTAAGCTCCCGCATTCTCTGCTTCTTCGCCCCAACGAATGATGCTCCAATCGATCGGCGAATGCCCTGGGCAGCTGTAACCAACGTGCCTCCCCGGCAAATATTCGTTACGAACAAGCCAGGCTTGGCGATCCGCCCCACCAAAGAGCGGTATACCCAGCCGTTGTCGGTTTTCACATATTTCACGCGATAATCGATTGGACGGCCGCCAACCGTCGCCAGATAAATACCCTTCTGAATTAAATAAGCCCGCTTCTTCTTACACTGATCCAACGAGCGCTTCATACTCTCAAAACTCGCAAAATTCCTTGTCTTGGCATAGTAGGAGTAAGAGTAGCCTCCGCTTGTTTTCGAAACTTTAATGACTCCGTTCCCCCCGGCACCACGCACCGGCTTGACGACGACCATCCCATGCGTATTCAGCATGCTTCTCAAATTCTCACTCGTATATCGGCTAGTAGGAGGGATATGGGGCGCAATTTGCGGATTCGAGCGAAGCACGGCCGTTTTAGCCCATTTGCTGGCTAATTGCCTGCCTTGATATTCACCCAATACTTTCAATCTCCTTTCCTGCGGCTTCATCCATAGCATATGACAGAGATCCATCTATCTCTTGGATGAATGTCGGAGGATAGAAGCCCCAATTGCCGAGCATATAAGCGGATTCCAAGCAATCAGCCTAGCGAATGGGCGATTGCCAGTTGAATAGTTGAACTATATTAATAGAAGAAATTAATCAATAGCATCACGTTCAGCCGCTGAAAATGCTAAAAGGTACAGTTCCTCCCTGGGTGAGGAGACTGTACCTTTTGCATGACTACTCTTTACTCTTCTCCATAGCGGCCTTTAACGCATCGGCCAAACTATTCGACAAACTGACGTTATCGCTGAATTGATCAATCATTTTTTTCTGCTGATGCTTGTTTACCCGGCCGCCGCCTTGCTTATCTCCCAGCATCTCGATCACGTTACAAGGACGGCATTGCGCATATTTGCCTGCTTTACCGTTATGAATCTCCATCTTCTTATGGCATTGCGGACAGCGCTTGTTAGAGAGCGCCGGCTCAGTCGAGCGGCGATAGCTGCACTCCCTGTCGGAGCAGACGAGCGAGCTGCCCCGCTTCCCTTTCACTTCCATGAGCAGCTTGCCGCATTCCGGGCAGCGGGAGTGAGTCAAGTTATGCGGCTTGTATTCCTTCGTCTCATTCTTGACCTCCGTCACCCATTTACTGGCTTGCTCGCGAATCGAGGCCATAAACTTGGCAGGCTCGCCTTTGCCTTGCGCGATGCGCTCCAGTTCGCGTTCCCATTGCGCCGTCAGATCCGGGTTGCGCAATTCGTCGACAACCAGCTCGATTAATTGCTTGCCCTTCCCTGTTGGAATAAGCCGGTTCTGTGACCGTTCGATCGTATCGGTGGACAGCAGCTTCTCAATAATGTCAGCGCGGGTTGCCGGCGTTCCTAGTCCATGCTTCTCCATCTTCGCCAGCAGCGATGCCTCTGTATAACGGGCAGGCGGCATGGTGCGAAGCTCCTTGATCCGGCTTTGCTTAACCGGCACCGTCTGGCCCTGTGTCAGGGCAGGCAGAAGCTGCTCAGGCTGGCGTTCCCCTTGCCCGCTGCGGCCGCTCTCTTCGTCGTCCTCATCATCCTCGGCTGCGCGGAGCGCTTCCCCGCTGTACAGCTCTTTCCAGCCCATATCCTTCATGACTTTTCCTTTGGCATACAGCTTGTCGCCTCCGACCGTCAGCACCACGCTCGTCTCGTCATACCGGTACGGTGCATAGAACAACGCAATGAAACGACGTACGATCAAATCGTACAGTCTGCGCTCCTCATTGCTTAACGCCGATAAATTGACGAATTGCTCCGTCGGAATAATGGCATGGTGATCGCTTACCTTGCTATCGTCAACGAATCGTTTCGTCACCGGAAGCTGGCCTCGCAGCAGCTTGCGTGCCAAAGCCGAATAAGGTCCCACTGCAACGCTCTCCAGCCTGCCCTTCAGCGTCGGTACGATATCGCTGGACAAATATTTGGAATCGGTGCGGGGATAAGTAACCAGCTTATGCTGCTCGTACAGCTTTTGCAGCACGTTAGAGGTTTGCTTGGCAGAAAAGCCAAGCCGCTTGTTCGCATCCCTCTGCAGCTCTGTCAGATCGTAAGCTTGCGGATGCGGCTCTGTTTTCTCAACTGTGCGCAGCTTGTCTACCTTCGCGCCTTTGCCGTTCAACCGTCCGGCTGCAGCTTCCGCCGCCTCGCGATTCCAGACTCTGCCGTCATGCGAATCCGATTCCCGCCATACCGCTTGAAAACCGCCAAGATCGGCCGAAATCGTCCAATACGGCTGCGATTGAAACTGTTGGATTTCCTTCTCCCGGTCCATCATCGCGCCAAGCGTTGGCGTCTGAACCCGGCCGGCCGCCAGCTGCGCATTATATTTAACTGTAAGCGCACGCGTTATATTCAAACCAATCAGCCAGTCTGCTTCTGCCCTGCATACCGCCGAAGCGTACAAATTATTGTAGTCTTTGCCTGGCTTCAGCGCCTGGAAGCCATCTTTGATCGCCTTGTCTGTCTGCGACGAAATCCAAAGCCGCTTGAACGGCTTGCGCCAATGAACAAGCTCCATTATCCAGCGTGCTACAAGCTCGCCTTCTCGGCCGGCGTCCGTCGCAATAATTAGCTCGCCGATATCCTGCCTGCGGCATAGCTGGGCGACAGCTTTGTATTGATGAGAGGTTTCCTTCATCACCTTCAGGTTCATTTTGGGAGGGAGCAGCGGTAAATCTTCCAGACTCCAAGTCTTGTATTTCGCATCGTATTCTTCTGGTTCAGCCAATGTGACGAGATGGCCAAGCGCCCACGTCACGATATACTTCGGGCCTTCAATGTAGCTTTTATTTTTTTGGCTGCAGCCAAGCACGCGGGCAATCTCCCTTGCCACGCTTGGTTTTTCCGCCAGAACAAGTGATTTCATTACTTTTTTCTCCAATCTTATCGGGTTTCCTCTTATTTTACCACAGGAAAGAGAAACCGCCGACTATCCGGCTTTTCCCCTTACTAACCGCTCTATTTTACCCGGCAATTCCGAGTGTGCTATAGTATCTTCATTATCTGCTTTTCTAAATTTATGAATGAACTAGGAGCGTGTCCGAATGAAGCCCCGCTTAATTGCCGTCATTGCATCGGTTCTACTGATTTACGGCCTCATCAACTGGTACATCGGCTGGAACGGCTGGGTGTATGCCTCAACCCTGTTCGGATGGGAGTCGCCGGTCCTTTACAGCATCGTCATTGTCGTTCTGGCGCTAGGCTATATACTCGGCCGAGTGGGACAATCTAACTTCGCCAGGCCGCTGGCCCGGCCACTGAAGCTGATCGGCTCGTACTGGATTGCTATATTTGAATATGGCGTCCTTCTGCTTTTGCCAGCCGACTTAATCGTCTGGCTGCTGGCGAAAACCTCCGTAACAACTGAGACAGCTATTCTTATTGTGGGGTCAGCAGTTGCCGTCATACTTGCCGCGTTGCTTATTCGAGGCTCTTGGAATGCCTGGACGCCAATCGTCAGAGTCTATTCCGCAACGATTCCGAAGCAGGCTGGCAATCTGAAAAAGTTAAAAATCGGTATGGCTTCCGATATTCATCTCGGAACGACGGTAGGCAACCGTCATCTGCAGCGTCTGGTTAACGAGATGGAGCGGATAAAGCCGGACATTATTCTGCTGCCAGGCGACATTATCGACGACGACATCGATCCGTTCATCCGGTATAAAATGGCTGATGTCATGAAGCAGCTGAAAGCGCCTCTTGGCGTATACGCCGTACTTGGCAACCATGAATACATCGGCGGCCATATTGAGCAATTCGTTGCGGAAATGGATGCGATCGGCATCCGCGTACTGCGCGACGAGAACGTGCTTGTTGCGGACAGCTTCTATATTATCGGCCGCAAAGACGCCTCCGCCGCTTCCGGCCGAAACAACAAAAGCGGCAGGCTGCCGATCCGCAGCCTTGTAGCCGAGGTCGACGCAGCACTGCCGCTCATTATGATGGATCACCAGCCCTCCGACTTGGAGCAGGCTGCTGTTAATGGCATTGATCTTTCCTTGTCCGGGCATACGCATCGCGGCCAAATGGCGCCCAATCATCTCATTACCCGCCGACTATTCGAGCTTGATTGGGGCTACAAGCAAAAAGGCGGCTTGCATGCAGTCGTATCCTCCGGCTTCGGCAGCTGGGGGCCGCCGATTCGAATCGGCAGCCGTTCGGAGGTTATCCAGATCGATCTCCAATTTAAAGGCTAGCTGTTGTTTTTCCTTACTTGCAGCGCCGTACGGCGCAGCCAATCGTAAATAACGTCTGCCTGCAGCAGCAGAACGGCTGCCAGTGCAAGCTTTGCCAGCTGTACGACGAGACTGCTCCACCCGCTAATGAGAAAAGGCTGGGAGATTGTATACGACTGCGCATAAACCTGCAACACTTGAGCGACGCTGCCGATCAGTCCCGGCAGCGTCGTTATTATAATAATGACGGCCGTAAGCGAGAAGCCCAAACGATATAATACACTCTCTTCCACACGACTCCAATTGACCTCCGTATTCCCGTTATCCCCAACGATGCGTGAAGCGGTCCAACCCGCTTTTTGCCAAAATAGCAGACTTGCAATGGAAAGCAGCAGCGCCGGCAAGAGTGAAATTCCCCATATCATCAGTCCTTCACTTCCGACTGCAATCATTTGAATGGTCGAGCCGACAAACAGAAATGCGCGGATAAGCATCCATACTGCCAGCAATCTTACGGCAACAAAGGTCAATTCTTGAAGCTTCATTAATAATTCCCCCTCCGCTTTGTTAGTTACTCCTCGAATAAGGTTCGGAAATATCGCCCGCGATTGTTCAAAAAATCTTTCGTGAGCCGGTAATGCTCCGTCTCCTCATAATCCAACCGCTTGATCGGATCATGATCGAAGCTCCATATCGTGGCGCCCGGGTATGAGAGCAATATCGGCGAATGGGTCGCAATGATGAATTGCGACTGGCCTTCACGCTCCATTTCCCAAATCCGCCGGATAAAGGCCAGCTGATTTTGCGGTGAAAGCGCCGATTCCGGCTCATCAAGCAAATAGATACCCTTGCCGCCTAACCGGTTTGTAAACAACGATAAGAACGCCTGCCCATGCGACTGCTCATTCAATGATTTGCCGCCATAGGAATCGTAGGCTCTTCCGTCCTCCTTAGCCAGTTCATCAATATAGTCGGCGAAAGCATCAAATGTCTCGGCACGAAAGAAAAATCCGTTGCTTACCTTTGGCGTCCAAGACAGCTTTATAATGGAGGCCAGCGACACATCATCCTTCTCTTTGGAAAGAAGCGAGCTTTTTCCGCCAACGAGATTAAACCCGCAAAGATGCGCAATTGCCTCCAGCAACGTCGATTTGCCGGAGCCGTTCTCGCCGATTAAGAAGGTGATGTTGCTGTCCAGATCCAGTTCGTCCACCCGCTGCAAGGCCGGTATATGAAAGGGATACTGTCCCATTCTGTCCACCGCTTCCGCTGCTTTCCAGTCAAAGGATGCCCGTTTCAAAAATGTCATCTTACTGCTCCTTTCACGAGCACGAAGCTGGGGGATTGAATATAAATAAAATTCTAATATATGTATATATAGACGCTTTTTTCATGGGAAAAGTTTCTTTATCGCTAGTGACAATAGTTGAGTTTCGGCTCGTGGCGGTCACGAACATGAAATCAAAATGCAAATGTGCAGTTTGTTTACCGTTAAATCGGTGATTTTTCGCATCAAAATGCAAATATGCAGTTTGATTGGCCTAGAAAGCCTCTAAGGAGCGAAATCGAGCGATTTAAAATGTACTTTTACATTTTGATCGCGATTTTATGTCATTTTAGCATGATCAGCATGCACTTTTGCATTTTGTTGCCGTGTATAGCTGGAACGATGCTAACAGATACGGCGCTGATTCAACGTTCTGGCTATCGACGAGCACCGGAAGCAATTTAATATGAAACCCCGCTCCTCCACACGCTAAAAAGCCGCTGCTTCATTAATGAAACAGCAGCCTTTTAACATTTCAGGCAATCTATTTGTTTAAGAAGCCGGACCAGGCCGGTTAATGCTCTTCATATAGCTGACGGAAGCGATGATGAAGTAAAACGTCTGCATAATGATAAAGATGCCGATGACCACAAAGGAGTACAGCCACACAGAAGACGCCATCAAGGCATCCAGCGCTTTCATGGCGACAAGAGCATGAATCGTTCCTACGACGCAAGGAATGTAGAACACAATAGCAATTTGCGAAATCGAAATTCTTCTGATTTCCTGAAGTGTCATACCGATCCGCTTCAAGGCGCGGAATTGCTGTTGATCCTCTTGCAGCTCCGTGAACAGCTTGAAGTAGATAAGACTGCCAGCAGCGATAAAGAACAGCAGACTAATAAACAAACCGATAAACAGCGTTAAATTGGCGTTTTGCATATAATCCTGGTACATTGACGCACGCGTCATATGTGTCTGCTCTTTTTTACTCTCAGGAACGAGCTTCTGCACTTGGCCAACGGCTTCTGCCGCGCTTTCCCAGTCCTTCACTTCATAGCCGTAACTGACAATCTGCTTCTCTTCCGGGATAGAGGCCATCAGCTTGCTGTAAGCAAAGTCATCCATAATAATCGTAAAAAGATGACTTGTCATGTTCATTATCGTACTGTTTACATTTTCCGATATTTTATAATCGACCGTTACGCCGTTGATAACACCCTGCACGGATTGTGGAGCTTTCATCCAGCTCGCTTGCAAAATAACGGTATCCTGCGCCACCGTAATTGTCGGGAGACCTAGACCAGCCGCATTATGATTATATTCAGAGGCCGAAATAACAAAACCTTTGGAATGGCCGTAGTCATGAGGCATTTTATCTTCGGTTATGAACTTCAGCTTCGTAATTTCCGCACCGACCAGTTTATCCTCTCTGGTGATCGGATGGCCGTTTTCCTTCAAAACGTCCGCCATTTGCGCCGGATCAACGACCTCATGCGTATGAAGGCCGCGCTCTACGAACGCAATGGTATATGGCGAGTAATTCGAGACCATCAATTTATATCCCACTTGCATCAAATAAAAAGTACCCGAAGCGGTTAAAATGACAGCGCTCATGATCGATACCATAAATAAAATACGCGCATTATCTCTCAGCTTATAACCAAGCTGGGACAAAACAATCATATTGGTCCGGTTGTGAAAAAACCGAATGCTTGCGCTGCAGAAATCGGATAGCCAGGACGCTCAATTGCGTGAATAAGAAATAGGTTCCGATCGTCACCGTAATCAATATCGGCAGTGCCAGCAACACGAATGTCTCCGGCGTCATCATCAGCGCCATGCCGTAGGCCGCCCCCAAGCATAATACAGCCAATGCAACGAGCCATTTCGAGAATACGAGATCGCCTTTCGGCTTACGGGCTGCCTTCAACAGGTCGACAATTTCCGATTTGCCAATACGTAACGACGTTAGCAGTGCAATCCCCATCGATAGGGAGAAAAAACCGATGCCGGTCAGTGCAAGCGCAAAGACAGGAGCCGCGAATGGAATGGGGTCCTTCACACTTAACATGGCCCCCAGCGCCATAAAGAACAATTTGCTGAACAGCATGCCAATCGCTATGCCCGTAATAAGGGACAACAGCGCAACGGCTGCATTCTCGTATATAACGAGCCGCCGTAACTGCGACCTGGTCATTCCGAATAACGAGAACAGGCCAAATTCCTGTTTTCTCGTCTTCAGAAATGCCGAATTCGCGTACAGCACGAACAGGAATGAGAAAATAGCGATCAGATATAGGCAGAACTGCATGCCGGTGCGAATCTTTTGCGCCTGCAGGATGCTGCCGTTCATAACATCAGGATGATAGATAAAGGCGGCGTACATGTAAAAAATGATGACGGAAAACACGCTGCTCCAGAAAAACGCGCTGTAGGACCGCCAGTTGCCGCGGATATTGCTAAGCGCGAGCGAACGGAACGTCATCGAAATTACCTCCCAGCACGCTCAGTGCGTCCAATATTTGTTGGAAGAATGCCTGCCGGTTCGAGCCGCGCCGAATTTCCGAGAAAAACTTACCGTCTTTAATGAAGACAATCCGTTGACAATAGCTGGCGGAGAACGGATCATGCGTCACCATAAGAACCGTTGCTTTAAGCCGCTCATTCATATCCTTTAATGAATCCATGACATCCTTCGCCGACTTGGAATCCAAATTGCCAGTCAGCTCATCGGCCAATACAAGCGAAGGCTGGTGGATAATCGCCCGTGCGATAGCCGCCCGCTGCTTCTGTCCGCCGGACACCTCGTAGGTTCGTTTTCCGAGAATCGCTGTAATTTGCAGCAGTTCGGCAATGGGCCGCAGCTTCTCATCAATTTGCCGGGGAGAAACACCCTCCAGCACCAGGGGCAAAATGATATTTTCCTTAATGGACAATGTATCAAGCAAATTGAAATCCTGGAACACAAAGCCCAGCTCTCTGCGCCGGAACAACGCCAGCTTGCGTTCATTCAGCCTCGCCGGATTGACGCCGTTAATCTCAAGCTCTCCGGAAGTAGGCCGATCGATCGTCGATAGCAGGTTAAGGAGCGTCGTCTTCCCGCTTCCTGACGGTCCCATTACCCCAACGAACTCTCCAGCTTCAACCTTAAGATCGATATCCTCCAGCGCTTTATACGAAACATTCCCTTTCGAGCTGTATATTTTGCCTAACCCTTTCGTATGCAATACACTCATCTTCAACTAGCCTCCCAAAGCTTTCTTTCGTTGCTTGCATGAATAGTATATCCTTGAGCGCACCCGGGCTCCCATCGATTTCCCTTTCATGCGGGATGGCTAACCTTACAATGTTGTCACCCAAACCGGTGAATGCCATCCGGGTAAAAGGATACCGTTGCCGTCGTTCCTTCGCCTGCCCTCGACTCAACAGACAGTTCATGCCCCATCCGTCCGCATACCTGCTTAGCTAAATAAAGCCCCATACCCGTCGACTCCTCGACGGCCCGTCCATTCTCGCCAGTGAAGAAGGGATCGAAAATTCGCGGTAAATCCTGCGGCTCGATGCCGATGCCTTCATCCTCGACCAACAGCTTGACGGCGTTATCCTGCTTAACTATCCGAATCGTAAGCTTCTTGTCGCCCGGCTTGCGCTTGGCGTATTTAATTGCATTATTGACGAGTTGGTTCAGCACGAACGTAAGCCATTTCTCATCTGACTCCACGACGGCCTCCCCTTCGATTTTGGGATAGATCGAATAGCGGATGCACAGCCTTTTATGTCCGTTGATTACCGATCGTGCAACTTCATGCAGCAATAGCTGCCGCGGATGCAAATCAAGCTCGAATTTATCCAGCCTTGCGGTGTGCAGCATCATTTCCAGCCCGCGCGTCAACCGGTCGGTCTCCTCCCGCAAGCTCGTCAGCAGCTCCGCCTGCTTCTCCCCGCTCAGCGGCTGCTCCCTCCCCTCTTGCGCAAGCAGATCGATAACCGACACCGGCGTTTTCATATGATGCACCCATTGCATGACGAAATGATTATGCTGCTCCTGCTGCCGCCGATATTTGTTAAGCTCCGTCGTATAAGCACTGTATTGCGCTCCAAGCAGCTGCTGTACTGCCTTCTGCTCCACCGAAATTCCTGACTTTATAAGCGTGGAAGCATCTAGCGTCGCCGGCTTTTTGAAGCGTGTCTTCCAGCTGCTTATAGTATGCCCGCTGCCGCATATAATCGATGGCAAGCCCTACGATTAGAAGCAGCAGCGCCAGCTCGATAAAATAATAGAGCAAGCCGGGATCGGCCTGCTCCGCATAACGCAGCTTATCTAGCGAAAAAAGGACGGAAGCAATTCCGATGCATCCCATATAAACGGCAATCATTATTTTGCGATCCCATATATAGCCCTTCCAGCTCATGCCCCGGCCCCTTTCTCTATTTCCGGAATGACCAGCTTGTAGCCTTGGCCGCGCACCGTCTCAATCGCCTTTATGATGCCAAGCTCCTCCAGCTTTTTACGAAGCCTCGTGACATTGACCGTCAGCGTATTGTCATCGACGAACTGCACGTCATCCCAAAGCGCCTCCAGCAGCTCTTCGCGGGTAACGACCTGCTCTGGCCTGCGGAGGAAGCATTCCGCGAGCAGCAGCTCGTTTTTCGTCAGTTCGACCCGCTTGCCCTGCCATTCCAGCTCATTGCGGCTCAGATATAGAATCAGTCCGTTTGCCTCCAAATCTCCGCTTCCACTGCCATTGCCAGCGCCAAGTCCGCCAGCTGCTGCCGCATATTCCCCATAGACGCGGCGAAGCGCGCTTCTCGCCTTCGCCATCAGCAAATCCAGATGGATGGGCTTGGCTACATAGTCGTCGCCGCCATTCTCGATGGCCATCACTTGATCCATCTCCCCGGCACGCGCGGAAATAAAGATGATGGGCACGTTGGAGCGCGTGCGAATTTGCCTGCACCAATAAAATCCGTCGAAATACGGCAAATTAATATCAAGCAGCACCAGATGCGGATCATATTCGATAAATTCGGCCAACAGCTCCTTGAACCGTTCTGCCCGCCGCACCTCGAAGCCGTATTTCTCCATATTCGCTTTTAAAATCCCGCCGATTTTGTCATCGTCTTCTACTATAAATATGCGATACATCTTATGATCGCCTCCGAATTAAGCCCGATATTGAACACCCTTATGATAGCAGGTTCAATGAAAGCGTTCAAACGAAAAAGCCCCGGCTGCGCTAGACGCAGCCGGGGCTTTTCAGACCTTAAAAGTTCGGATTTCCGAAAGCACCTGTCCGGAAATCATGGAAGGCTTGTGTAATTTCCCGGTCGGTATTCATAACGAACGGCCCGCGCTGAACCATCGGTTCGTTGATTGGTTCCCCGCTTAATACGAGTACAAGGGCGTCCTCCGTCAGCGCCTCAATCCGGATCTCGCCGGCTTCGTTCCGGAATAGGACGAAATCATTTTCCGCAGCAGACTTGCCTTCATTAATTAAGACTTCGCCGCGAAGTACAATCAATCCCGCATTATATGAAGATGGCAGTGTAAAGCTCGCTTGCCCGCCTTTATTGAACGAAATATCGAAGAGATTGAGCGGCGTATAGGTGCTTGCCGGTCCTCGCACGCCATTGTACTCGCCTGCAATGATCCGTACGCTGCCGCCTTCATTCGGCAGTTCCACTCTTCCCATTGCGGAAGACAGCAGCTCCTGATAACCCGGCGTTGTCATTTTATTCGCTTGCGGCAAGTTGACCCACAGCTGGATCATTTGCATGACACCGCCCTGCTCGGAAAAGCTTTTCTCCTGATATTCTTTATGCAGTACGCCGGAGCCTGCCGTCATCCACTGCACATCGCCAGGGCCAATGATGCCATGGTTGCCCGCGCTGTCATGATGCTCGATGCGGCCTTGATACGCAATTGTTACCGTCTCGAAGCCCCGATGCGGATGAGCACCAATGCCTCTCACCTCTGTGCTTGGCGGCAATTCAACCGGTGCACCGTAATCCAGCAGCACGAACGGGCTGATACGCTGTTCAAACGAATTGCCTCCAGGGAAATAGTTCGATACACGAAAGCCGTCGCCTACCATATGAAACGGCGAGCCGTGAAACGTGCCTTCGATTTCGCGATATGCTGTAGTGTTGGTCATGGGAATACATCTCCTTATTTCACGTATTGGATTCATACTTACTTTATCTTCAGTTAAAGATATAAGGCCGTTATAAACCGCCGAGAACTACTTGCCGGCGGCTCCTTTTCCCAATACTTTTAACAATTCAATAGCCTGCTTTTGTTCCTCTAGCGTTAAGCTGCCCATAACCATTTCAATTCGATTCGTATGCTGCGGGAAAATATCATCGAACATGCTCCGTCCAACGTCCGTAATTTCCGCATACGTGACCCTCCGGTCTTTACTGCATGGCACGCGCTTCAAGTATCCTTTGTTTTCGAGTTTATCGATATTGTACGTCATCGTACCGCTCGTAATTAAGATTCGATCCCCGATTTGCTGAATCGGGATACGGCCTTTCGCATACAACACTTCCAATATAGCAAACTCGGATGAAGACAAACCGTAGCTTTTAATATCTTTGACCGCAACATCCATAATACTCTTGAATGATTTGGACAATACAACCAGCAGTTTCAGCGCCGTCTGCTGTTCATCGCTCATCGCTTCCTTCATTAGTATACCTCCTCACCGGTAATTATCTTGAATTAAAGATATAATAATTTTCTGCTGCTGTCAAGCCTTTTAGTCTTTAAGGGCCAATTCATAAAGTTACTATTCCATTGTAAAAATTAGCCTTTTCCATCCGTCATACGAAGCAATTTCGATAGTGCAACAAGGACTACATTCCCACATTTATTTACGAAATCATTACAAATTCTAAATAATGGGATAATAATCGACTGCTAAACTGATTTTGAATTAAGAGATCGAATCGAGAAAGGTGACGAAAACCGATGCAAATGAAAAAAGTAGTGGTCATCTCCATGCTGGCAGCAGCAATTGGTACAACAGCCGTAACTCCGGTAATGGCACAAACGAATGCAGCTTCGCAAACCCAGCAGGCACTGCAAATCAAGAACGCAACCTTTACCGTGAACGGCAAAGCAGTTGCAATCCGCACCATTAACAAAAGCGGGACAACACTCGTCTCGGTGCGTGACATTGCCCTGGCAATCGGAGCTGAGATCAGTGTTTCCAAAGGCGTGATCAACGTTCAACTGAATCACAAAAGTGCAACCCTGACGGGCAGCGCGGTTACGTCTGTTGGCGGCAATTCGTTTACAGAACCAAAGGCGCTGCTTGAAAAGCTTGGCGCAACGTATGTAGCAGGAAGCAATGTAGTCACTTCGTTTAAACTGCTTGCTGACATCGAACAAGCCGCATGGATTAACCCTTCTACCTTGCTTGCATCGAAATCCGTTGAAGGCGGACGTGAAGACTACCTGATCGATACCGCGACAGGCCGCAGCGAATTGCTGCTTGCTTCCTCCAACACTTCGGACCTTGTTATCTCGAATGACGGCGCTAAAGCTGCTTATACCGATGAGAACGGTGCTGTATATGTAATCACGCTTGCTACGAAACAAACGGTTCAAGCTAGCACGGACAGCTCGATTAAGAACGAACTGCAATGGTCAGCAGACGGTTCCGCATTGTTCTTCCTGCAAGGCGACAAAAACTCCGTTATCGCTAAAGTAGATCTGGCAGACGGCAAAGTAACAAAAGTACTGGAAGACAAAGTTGACTACAAGGCTGATCTGAGTGTATCCTCCGACGGCGGCAAATTTGCCTTCACGGTTAATAAACAGCCTAAAGTTACAGCCGACGCTGGTAAAGACGTTAGCTTAGACGACGTGGCGATTGACGCTACCGGTACTGAACCGCAGCTCTACTTCTACGACGCAGCGAAAGCCGACAACAAACCGGTTCAACTGACTAACGACAAAACGGATAAAGCTTTCATACAGATTTCTGCAGACGGTTCGAAAGCATACTTTGTAAGCTTGGGCGACGACGCTAACAGCACAGGTACACTTGAAGTTGTTGACATCGCTGGCAAAACGGTAAAACCGCTGTTCAGCGAGCAAGACGTGTATCAGCTTACAGCTAAAGGAAATAAACTTTACCTGCTCACTGCCAAAGGTGATAGCAATGCCATTTACAATATCGATGCCGCATCCGGCGCAGCTACTCTTTTACATAGCGTATCGGACGGTGTAAGCGAAATTATTGTATCCAATAACGGCCAACTGGCTGCAATCAGCAACGGCTTGCTCGCAGTAGCAATCAACGGCAAATTCACAACGATCACAAAATAATTTATCTGGGGGAAAAATGCAATGAAATGGTTTAAACAAATTACGATCGCGGCTCTTATCGCCGTAATTGGCTTCAGCTCCGTACATGTTGCAGACGCAGCAAGCAAACTTCAAGGCAAAATCGTAATCAACGGCTCTTCCGCACTGCTTCCATTGACGCTTCAAGCAGCTAATGAATTCAAAAAAGCTAATCCAAAAGTTAAAATCTCCGCATCCGCTGCCGGTTCGATCACTGGCCCGCAAGCTGTTCGCAAAGGTATCGCTGATATCGGCGCTGTAGACTGGGATGCTACGAAAGACGTTCCTGGCTTCAAAAAATTCGACGGCCAAGTTGCACATAAAGTCGCTGTTATTCCTTTCGCAACTGTCGTGAACAAAAACGTTGGCGTATCGAACTTGACGACGAAGGATCTGCAAGGCATTTTCTCCGGCAAAATCAAGAACTGGAAAGACGTTGGCGGCAAAGATGCTGAAATCATCGTCGTAAACCGTACGTTTGGCTCCGGCACACGCGTTAACTTCCAAGACAAAGCGCTTGCTGGCGAAGACTTCATGACTAAAGGCGACAACTACAAAGAAGTAAAAACAAGCGGTGATATGAAGACTGCTATCGAGACTACACCAAATGCAATCGGTTATATGGACCTTGCTTACGTAACAGACAAGATGACAGCTTTGAGCGTTAACGGTGTTGCTCCAACTGAGGCTAACGTTATCAACGGCAAATACAAAGTATGGGGCTACGGCTACTACATGACAAAAGGCCAGCCTACTGGCGCTGTGAAGGAATTCATCGCTTATGTACAAAGCGCGAAATTCCAAAACGGTTCGCTTAAAAAGCTGAAATTCATTCCGATTTCCGCAATGAAATAAGAGGGAAAGAGCGGCCGGCTTGCGCGTAAGGCGCGAAGCCGGCTGTTTTTCTCCAAAGGAGCCGAATTGAAATGTTAGAATCATCAGTCGCTGCCCGAGCGGGTTCTAAGCACTCAGAGCTTGGCAGCAGCATTATGGCCGGGAGCGGCAAGCCGTTCGACCGTAAAAAAAGACTGTTTGCCATGAACCGTTTGTTCCGCTACATATGTATTGCTAGTGCAGTCTTCGTCTGCCTTATTCTTTTCCTTATTCTCATCCTGATGTTCCGAACAGGCGTCTTAACGTTCCGCGATATTTCATTCGCTGACTTTTTCCTGTCCACGAACTGGAATCCGATGGAGGAACAATACGGAGCGTTAATCTTTATATTCGGGACATTTGCATTAACAGCGTTAACGCTGCTAATCAGCGTGCCGCTATCAATTGCAATCGCTGTTTTTCTCTCCGTCTTCGTGCCGGGCTGGCTGAAGAATGCGCTAAGACCCGTATTGGATCTGCTCGTCGGCATTCCATCCGTCGTATATGGCTACCTCGGTCTTACCATTCTCATCCCAATGATCCGTAATGTGACGGGCAGCGGCATGGGCGACGGCCTTCTGGCTGCTGCACTCGTCTTGACAATCATGGTGCTGCCGACGATTAGCCGGATTAGCGATGATGCTATTTCTGCCGTACCAAGAAAATATAGCGATGCTTCTTATGCTCTGGGAGCTACCCGCTTTCATACCGTTTGGAAGGTGCTGCTTCCTTCCGCGCGCAGCGGCATTATGTACGCAGTCATTCTAGGAATGGCCCGTGCAATCGGCGAAACGATGGCCGTCGTAATGGTAATCGGTAATACAGCTCAGCTCGCAGACAGCTTGCTCAAACCGACATCCGTACTAACGAGTAACATCGTAATGCAAATTTCTAACGTTCCTTTTGATTCGACTTGGAACTATGCCCTTTACTTGATGGGCTTCCTGCTGCTCGTTATTTCGATTCTCATGATTGCTACCGTTCGCTGGCTGCAACGCAAGGGGGTACAAGGATGAAGACGACACCAACCGCCAACCCCTTTCAAGGCGCTGGTAAAATGAACCGATTGAACAACCGCGTCTTCACGCTGCTCGTCTGGGTTATCGGCGCAGCGGCTATCCTGTTTATTTTCGGCCTGCTGTTTCTTATTCTGGAAGCGGGTCTGCCGAATTTGACTTGGGACTTCCTGTTCGGACTGCCGAGTGAAATTGATGAAGGCGGGGGTATCGGTCCTACGCTGATCAACTCATTCTATATCCTTTTCATTTCCCTCGTTATTTCAATTCCGCTTGGTATGGCTGCTGGCATTTACTTGGCCGAATTTGCGCCAGACAATAAATTGATCGGCTTCGTGCGCATTTGCGTAGAAGCGCTGGCTTCCGTTCCATCGATTATTTTCGGCTTGTTCGGCATTGCGTTGTTCGTCGAATATTTCCAGATCGGATTAACCATCCTTGGGGGTGCGGTAAGTCTAGCTTTCCTTAACCTGCCTGTATTGGTCAGGGTAACGGAGGAGTCGCTGCGCGCTGTGCCGAAGGAGCTTAAAAGCGCATCCTTCGCTCTTGGCGGAACGCATCTGCAAACGATCTCTCGCGTTCTGATTCCTGCTGCGCTGACTGGCATCGTTACCGGCATATGTCTCGTGGCTGGACGCGCATTCGGCGAGAGCGCCGTCATCATTTTGACTGCCGGTGTAACGACTTCAGGGGAAATGTGGGACTTTAATCTCTTCTCGCCAGGCGCGACGCTTGCCGTTCACCTTTGGTACGTGCAGTCGGAAGCCATCGTGCCCGATGCGCAGCAAATCGCTCAGAAGGCGGCGGCGGTGCTTGTGTTCGTCGTGCTGTTCATCAATTTGGTGTTCCGCATTCCGCTTTGGCTGAAGGCTCGGAAGATGAAGGGCTAAGTTGGATTGTGTTGGAGGCTGCCGAGATATTCTCGGCAGCCTCTTTATAGTGTATGGTACTCGTACGCCGGGACGTTGCGTGTTTCGGCTCGTACTGCCGTTCTTGATTCAACACTGGGGGCGCTGCATGTTTCGGTTCGTCCTGCCATTCTTGATGCAACACTGGGGGCGCTGCGTGTTTCGGTTCGTCCTGCCATTCTTGATGCAACACTGGGGGCACTGCGTGGTTCGGCTCGTCCTGCCATTCTTGATGCAACACTGGGGGCGCTGCGTGTTTCGGTTCGTCCTGCCATTCTTGATTCCATTTTTCCATCACTAACTTGATGTTTAATGGATTGAACCTTCGAAAAGTCAGCCCGAACTCGAAACACTCCACTCTCCCTCTAATGGTGCAACAACTTAACAAAACAAACACAACACAACCAAACCCCTGTATTCTCCGCTCATTCCTTTAGCAGCAAACCACTTTATGCAACGGTCACCCTGCACACGAAGCTTATCGCTCGCCCTAGTCACATGGCTTCCCCCGTAAGAATCCTGCACCTTGCTGCTGATCGTATGAGTCATCTTCCAGGAACTAATCAATCTAGGTGGACGAAGGTTTCTTGGCCTCTCACCGTAAAAATTAAGCTTGTTACCAAAGAACGAAGCAGCTTCGCTATTTAACGCAGGTCGGTTCGCAAATTATGCGGTATAGAACCCCATCTGGGGCGACTCTCCAGTATTTGCGAAGAAAATTTCGCTTT
>NZ_CBVJ010000093.1 GCF_000513275.1 Paenibacillus gorillae
AAAGAACGAAGCTAGCTTCGCTATTTAACGCAGGTCGGTTCGCAAATTATGCGGTATAGAACCCCATCTGGGGCGACTCTCCAGTATTTGCGAAGAAAATTTCGCTTTTGGAGAAGCTGCGTTCACCAGTTGCGAAGTTTGCTTCGCTGCAGCTTATATTGCCACTATTTTGCTCTCATACAGCGAACTTTGATTCGCTCTTTTGCGAACCAGGTTCGCTATAGGGTAAATACTTACTAATCAAACGGTTCAATTCCGTTTGACTAGCCATATCCCGAGGTTTCCCCCGGAAATTCACAATATCATCAAGCCGGTTACCAAAAAACGAAGCAGCTTCGCTATTTAACGCAGGCCGGTTCGCTAATTATGCGGTATAGAACCCTATCTGGGGCCACTCTCCAGTATTAACGAAGAGAATTTCGCTTTTAGAGAAGCTACGTTCACCAGTTGCGAAGTTTGCTTCGCTGTAGCTTATGTAAACACGATTTGGTACTTATATAGCGAACTTTGATTCATTCTTTTGCGAACCAGGTTCGCTATAGAGTAAATACTTACTAATCACACGGTTTTATTCCGTTTGACTAGCCATACCCGAGGTTTCCCCCGGAAATTCACAATACCATCAAGCCGGTTGCCAGAGAACGAAGAAGCTTCGCTATTTAACGCAGGTCGGTTCGCAAATTATGCGGTATAGAACCCCATCTGGGGCGACTCTCCAGTATTAGCGAAGAGAATTTCGCTTTTGGAGAAGCTACGTTCACCAGTTGCGAAGTTTGCTTCGCTGCAGCTTATGTAAACACGATTTGGTACTTATATAGCGAATCTTGATTCGTTCTTTTGCGAAGCAGGTTCGCTAATATACGGCAGAACACCCTAATACAACGCTACACCGGGCTCTGGGAGCTGCGCCTGATAAGAAGTGTTTGTTAGGGCAAACGCCATACGTGCGTGGTTCTGACAGATTGGAGCATTAGTAATACCTTCATTTTAGGAGCCGCAGTTGAGAAGTTCACTAAATGTCAGTTTCTCTCTACTCACAATATCCGGCTCCTTCCTTACCATCGCCATGCTGGTTCGTTATTCAATGATACGAGTAACGGCCAGAGGTCCACGGTACATAATTCGGGTAAGCAGTAAAGCAAGCTCCTCGACCGGGAGGCTCATGCCACTGTGAATCCAGTGCGTTAACATGCCGATGTTGGCTGAGGTCATAAAAGCAATCAAATATTCTTTTGGAAAACTCGGATCGCGTTCGCCTACTAGTTTCATAAACGTCTGGTTGTACAAGCGCTCGGTCATAAATTCCCTGATCTGCATCGGAAACCGGGCATCCCCATTAGGTCCCAATATGACACGGCAAAAAATCAGCATGCTCGGCAAAATAATTAAGCACGTTCAAACTAACTGGATAAATTTGATCCTTCTCGGCGTAGCGGATCATATCCAACGGATTCAAATGACTCATAGTCTCTGTAAGACCTACAAAAACCTCCTGTTTGATCTGTTCCATCAGATCCGGCACATCCCGGTAATGCAAATAAAAGGTCCCCCGGTTAATTTCCGCCTTCTCGGTCAAATCAATTACAGTAACCCGTTCAAGTCCTCTTTCATCGACAAGCTCAAGCAAGGCTGTCCGAAGCAGACGCCTCGTTCTTTTTTTGCGCAAATCCGTTTTTTCTCCCATCAGCCGAACTCCTTTTTTCAAATTAATAAACAGAGGAAACTCAAAGTGCCGAATACTCGACAAATGGAGCAAGATTGATTATTGAATGGATACTTAACATCCTTATAATTAACATTGTGATCTTTAATAAACAGTTTGTCTATTATTTAACGAAAGAGAAAAAGGAGAGAAATGAACGATGAATGCTTCGAAAAACATGCTGCGCAATAAATGGGTATGGCTCGGATTAGTTTTAGTGATCGGCGTTATTTTTATTATCGGTTTGGCTCAGTTAGGTTCCTCCTCCAATCCAGTGCCAAAAAACATGCCGGTAGCTCTCGTCTCGCTTGATAGGGATGTGCAGCTGCCTAACGGTCAGACGCTGGCTATTGGAAAAATGATTGAACAACAGCTCATGACTGCTGCACCTGCCCAAGGTACAGAACCTCCGCTTAAGTGGGAACGGGTTGACAGTAAAGCTAGCGCAATACAAGGTCTCGACGAGAAAAAATATTACAGTGTGCTGATTCTGCCGGAATCGCTCAGCGCCAACATTGCTACGTTGTTCAGTCCACAGCCAAAAGCTGCAACGATTGAGGTTTATCTCAATCAGGGCATGAACGTGACCGGTGCTAACCTCGTCTCCCAAATCATCGGCAAAATCGGCGAAGGTATGAATAGCCAATTGCGCAAACAAATACTGGAGGGCATAAAAGTCCAAGGTGATGTGTTGAACAGTGCTCAAGCTGCCGCACTTGCTTCACCTGTCATACTGCAGACAGAGACCGTAAATCCCGTACCGTCACACAGCGCCAATGGAAACGCACCAGTAGCGTTTACCGTTCTCGCATGGTTTGGTGCGATCATCGCATCCGTACTCACCTTTCAGGCTTCCGCCAAAGCCCGTTCCTTCAGCAGGCTAAACAATGCAGGCGTTGCTGTCTCGCAAGCCGTTATCGGCCTGCTTTATGCACTGGTGTCACTGGGCGCAACACTATTGCTAGCCAAAACAACCTTAGGAATGACGATTGCGGACAGCTGGCAATTCAATATTTACTTTACGTTCATTAGCTATTGCTTCTTTCTGATGCAATCCTGTCTGTTGAACTGGCTCGGCATGGGCGGAATGCCGGTTATGATTCTAATCTTCTTCTTTGGCTCACCGATACTTGGATTACCTTCTCAAATGCTGCCTGCCATTTCGCAGGATTGGCTGTACTCATGGATTCCCCTTCGCTTCGGTACTGAAATTATACGCGAAGTGCTTTACTTCGGCGGCAGCTCGTTCTCCTCTACGTCTGCAGTTACTCTAATTATTATTGGAGCTATCTCCCTATGCCTGTCGCTGTTGGCCGCAGTGTTCAAGCCTTATAAAAACAAGGAGAAGAGTGGAGCAGCAACGGAAAGTAAACTTGCTGTTTAAACGGACTCACTAAATAAAAAGAAGGCAGGAACCGTTTTGTCTGGTTTCCTGCCCTTCTTTGCTTCGTCTGTATTAGGCCGTTGGCATTTTCGTATCGGTTGGCTTGGCAAAGCCTTTCCCATAAGCCTCATCGATCCACTCGCGGATTTCAAGCGTCGTTTTGCCCGCTTGCTTCATCGTTACCGCCTGTGCAGCAATTTTCAAGCAGACGCCGCAGCGCGTTCCATGATCATCCCATACTACTGAACCATTGTCTTTCAATTCCGCGATAAAACAATTCAAATTGCTCTTATGATTAGCGCTCTCGCCGCATCCGCAGAAGCAAGGAATCCACTCCAGCAAGTCAGCAGCTTGTCCCGCCGCCTGATACACAATTCGCATATCCTCGCTTTGACCGTCCAAAAATTTCGGGAGCACAGCAGCAGATGCCGTCTCCTCCTGTAAATCGCCATTTACAGCGTGACTGCCATGCCCGTCATTTCCATGACCAGCGTGCTCGTTGTTTGGACTGCCTCCGTTGTTTCCGCCGCAGGCGGATAACAAAACAAGCGACAGCAAAGCCAAAATCGCAAGCTTTTTCATCGTTTCCTACCCCATCCCCTATTGTAAATCGCTAGTACCGATTGATTTAAATTATTCCTGCAGCTGCCGCTCTACGATTGGCTGCTCGTCCACAAACCCTCTCCGTTTGAGCCAGTTCGCACAATTAAGCGTCCAAGTATGCGCCTCTGGATGATCATAGGCAAGTCCAAGACCATGATGTCCGCTCTCATAGACATGCAGATCGAATGGCACGCCATGTTCGCTTAGCGCTTGCGAGAACATTAAGCTATTTTGTACAGAAACACCGCTGTCGTCAGCAGTATGCCACAGAAAAGCTGGCGGTGTATCGGACGTTACGTGCAGCTCGCCTGACAGTAAGTCACGCTGCTGCTGGGACGAATCCTCGCCAAGCAGATTCAGCAATGACCCCGCATGGGTGTGCTTCCCTAATGAAATAACGGGATAGCACAATACCATGAGATCCGGCCTGCTGCTGACCCGTTCCACAGGATCGGCACTCGATGAGTCGCCGGCATCATAATGCGTACCTGCAGTGGATGCAAGATGACCACCCGCCGAGAACCCTAATATGCCGATGCGATCCGGATCTACACCGAATTCCGCAGCCCGGCTGCGTACAAGGCGGAGAGCCCGCTTCGCATCATTTAGCGGATGCGGATGCTGATTAGGAGCAACCCGGTAATCCAATACAAAAGCATGCAAACCAATATCGTTCAACCATTCTGCTATAGGTCTTCCTTCATGTTCCGCTCGGTAAGCATAACCCCCGCCTGGCAGCACGACAATAGCCGCGAGCGGCTTGTCCGATGCCTTCAAGTATGGGGTCAAAAACGGAATTTCACTAGCCTCATCAATCGCACCCTCTGGCCAAATCGCAAATTTCTCCAATTCTTTGGGCACCTCCATTAAAGCGTTGTCATCTTATGATAACAGGTTGCTGGATCTTTTTACAGATAGGATTGAATCGGTGGAGCTATTGCATTTCATAATCATTCTTGAAGGAGAGATTCCCTTGAAAAAACTTACCTATTGGGAGAAAAGACTTCTGATCAGCTTAACGGCCTTTGCTGTAATCGGTATTATCGCCTATATCAGCAAGCATTTTTGACTGTCGGTATGTGCATTAGAGCAATTCGGTAAAAATGGACACAAGCACCTTTCCATTTGATCATGGAGGGTGCTTCTTGCTATCATTAGAATTAGCTATCATTAGCCACAGTCTCCCGGAAGCTACGGAATGGATCTCGCGTTCGCCTGCCTTGCATGCCTACGTGCAGCATCCATTCACCGACAAGGGAGGTTATGTATGTTAAAAAGGATGTTGAAGTTGGTACTTTCCATTGCGGCTATTTTATTCATCGTTATTACAGGAGCGAGCTTTTATTTCTACAATGTCGCGATTGCAAGGGATGATAAAAGCTTCCTTAACGGCAATCCCGATCTCGCTGTTACTACAGCGGCTGCAGAGGCAGATGTTATCGACGGGGACGAGCATTGGTGGGAGAGACAGCTTTTCGAAGATTGGAAGCTACACTCCGAGGATGGCCTGAACCTGCATGCTTATTATCTCACTGCACCTGCTCCTACCGATAAAACCGTCATTATTGCGCACGGTTATTCCGGCCAAGCCGTAACCATGGGCAAGTTGGCGCAAATGTATAGCGAGAAGCTGGGCTACAACGTTCTGTTGCCTGACGCCCGTGGCCATGGAAGAAGCGAAGGGCGCTATATCGGCTTTGGCTGGCCGGAGCGCAGAGATTACCTCGGATGGATTGCAAATGTGCTTGATCGCAGTGGAAGCAACTCTCAAATTGTGCTGCATGGCATCTCCATGGGCGGTGCGACCGTAATGATGACCAGCGGCGAGGAGCTTCCGTCTCAAGTGAAAGCCATTATAGAAGATTGCGGCTATACTTCCGTACAAGATGAATTATCTTATCAGTTAAAACGGATGTATCGCCTGCCGTCCTTTCCGCTGCTGCATTCAACCAGCCTGTTGACCAAAATACGAGCCGGCTACGCTTTTAATGAAGCTTCAGCTTTAAAGCAAGTGAAAAAAACGGATACGCCGATGCTGTTCATCCACGGCGATGCGGACTTGTTCGTACCGACTGACATGGTCTACGAGCTGTACGAGAACGGCCCGGAGCATAAGAAGAAGCTTTATGTCGTGCCGGGAGCCGGTCACGGCCAGGCTAGGAAGACCGACCCGGTCACCTATGACCGTGAGGTGTCGGAGTTTATCGGGGCATATGTGAAGTAGCTCAGCTTGAACTCGAATCGCTAAGCTCACCCTGATAGCATACTTCCGGGGTCGCTGCGTGATTCGGTTCATGCCGCTATTCTTGATTCCATTGTTCCATCGCTTTCACGATGATTAAATGGATTGAATCTGCAAAAAATCGTCCTGAACTCGAATCATTACGCTCACCCTTGCTGCATCAGTCCGGGTCTCTACGCGTTTCGGTTCGCTCACCCTTACCCGACAACGAACCGGGTTCGTTAATTAGCGAAGGCTGATTCGCTGATTTGACTGTAAATCATGGATTTGAAGCTGCTCCTCAGCATTAGCAAAGAGATTTTCGCTATTGGCGAAGCTGCGTTCTTGAAAAGCGAAATTTAGTTCGCTGCAGCCGCTGCAAATGCCATTCGGCTCAGTAAGAACGAACTTTGATTCGTTCTTTTGCGAAGCAGCTTCGCTATATTGCTCAGCAGACCTAGTCACTGTCATAAACAGTGCCAGTGTCCTCCTTAAAGAGGTACAGCCCTGAGAAAAACAAAGCAGAACGGCCCTAAAAGCAACCTGCAAAGCATACAGCTTGCGGAAATTACTCTATAAAGCACAAGAGACTGCCTTCGCAGGCAGCCTCTTGTGCTTTTATCGTTTCACAGCCTTCATCAAATGTTGCGGAACGATAATTCTTCTTATCCGATAAATTGGTTAGCATGCATCGTAACTTCCTCGATGCTCACATCTTTTATTTTCTTATCGCGAACATCTTTCCAGTTCTCATAATACTCTTGCTTCATATAGACATTCATATCGAATCTGCCCATGCGGAACATGACTCTATAACCGGTAATTTTATCGCTTGCCATCGATCCCCGTACCCTCCTGACGCTAATTCTTTACATAGATGCCGGAAAATCGCCTACTTTAAATTCCAACTATTCATCACGCCGGAGGCTCAAGATAAATCGTCGATCCGACCTGTTAAACCAGCGCCCTAATAATTGCCGTAATCGCTTGAGCTCGCGTCGTCTGCTCTTTTAGGGTGAAACAAATTCTCACCCGTTCCCGTCATAATATTCAATTCGGCCAGCCGTTGTACGGCTTCCGCGTATTTTTGATCCATTGCTTTAGAATCCGTAAAATGAGGCGAACGAATATTTGCACTGGTATCGTCAATTTGCAGCGGTGCTACAGCTGTCGCCAGCATACCCGCCATCTCCTCCCGCGTCAAGGGCCGTTCGGATCTTACCTTCAATTACCGGGCCCACATACGCCCATGCCATTCTTTTCAAATCAGCTGGCCATACAACTAATAGAGGGCCAAGCTGATTCAAACAACCCGTATTTTCACGATTTCATCCCATTCGTCATTGAAAAAATCTTCTACAGCACACTAACTTATTTTACCATCACCAACGTGAAGTAGGCTATTGAAAATTAGAGTTTCCTCGTATAGAGCAAAATTTGACTCATTCTTTTACGATACAGGTTCGCTATTACTCGTATTTCCAGCCACCGTTCCTCCAACAAAAAAATAAGCCGTTCTCCAAAATAGGAAAACGGCTTAACTCAATAACTATCAGGCGAGCAGTTCCAGCATTTCTTTTACTCCAAATTAGCATGTCTGGCATACATTGTCGCGGAATCCAAATGCCGGCTCTCCATTAATTTCAAAACAACCGCGTCGCAATACAATAGCAGGGTTTGCTCGAACAAGGCTCCCATAGGCTGGATGGTCTTGTATCCATCGCCTGATTGGTCTTTCGGAGAGCCTGGCAATTTGATGATGATATCTGCCATTTTTCCTATGGTGGATTCAGGGGAAATCGTTATAAGCGCAACCGTTCCGCCCAAGCTTTTCGCTTTGTCTACCATGGAGACCAGACTGCTGGTCCCGCCCGAGCCGGATCCAATAATAAGTAGATTATCTTTTCCTAAGCTTGGGGTTACCGTCTCGCCTACCACATACACTTCGATCCCCATTTGCATCATGCGCATGGCAAAAGCACGCATCATCAGCCCTGATCTTCCCGCACCGGCTACAAAAACTTTGCCCGCTCGAAGGATATGATCTACCAGTTGGTCGGCTTCTTCCTCTGCAATGAGAGCTGTCGTCTGATTCAGCTCTTTTACAATTACAGCTGCATACTCAATCGTTTGCATAGGGGCATTATCCTTGCTTGATTAATTTTTGCATTTCAGCAGCTGTAGCCGGCTTATCTTCCGAACCGGTAATTCCGCCGCCTACAATAATAAGGTCCGGCTTCGCCTTAATGACCTCCGGCAGGGTGCTTAGCTTAATACCGCCTGCGACTGCTACCTTAGCATGCTTCACGACGCGCTTGATCGTCATCAGATCTTCAAAAGAGTTTTTACCGATCGCTTGAAGATCGTAGCCCGTATGCACACAGATGTAATCGACCCCAAACGCATCAAGCTCCTTCGCCCGTCCTTCAATGTCATGAACGCCAATCATATCCACCAGAATTTGCTTCTGTTGATTCTTAGCCTCTTCCACTGCCCCCTTGATCGTCATATCTTCAGCTACGCCAAGGATCGTAATAATGTCAGCACCGGCTTCAGATGCCTTCATCACTTCATAACCTGCCGCATCCATCACTTTGAGGTCAGCCAGCACTTTCAAATCAGGGAATGCCTCTTTAATTTCCTTCACCGCTCTCAGTCCCTCATTAATAACGACTGGCGTACCGATCTCAACGATATCGATATAAGGCGCCACTTCTTTGATCAGTTCCTTCGCTTCCGGGATATTGACAAGGTCTAATGCTAGTTGCAGTTCCATCTATAATCCTCTCCTTATGCATTTTATTTATGGAATGATTCTTTGGTATAATGATGCGACTGTCTCATTTCAAAATCTTGCGAATTGCCGGCTGTTCAAATACTAAAGGATGTCTTCACAAAAAAGAAGAATGCACTTTAATGTGCGGTAGTTACAAAAAAGTAACCTTTGTGCGGGGAGGGGAAAGTCAGATGTCCGATCTAAGAAAAGAAATTATGGATAAGGTCAGCAACGGGGATTTCAACTGTGAAAAAGAATTAACGCTGTCCGTTATCGGCGGCAAGTGGAAATTAATCATTTTGTGGCATCTCGGAAAACAAGGTCCCCAGCGCTTCAGTGAGCTTCAGAGGCTGCTGCCGAAAATTACACATAAAATGTTAACCAGCCAGCTGAAAGAATTAATGGATGATGGCATTATTCATCGAGAAGTATTTCCGGAAGTGCCTCCAAGAGTCGAATATTCGATGACAGGGCTTGGCATGACGCTGCTGCCGATTCTGGAGATGATGTACACATGGGGCAGAAACCGAATAACGGATATCAAACAAATGCAGGAACAGCCTTTATAACAATATGGATAGATGTGCTGGCACAAAAAAACGGACTCGCCTTAAAAAAGGCAAGTCCGTTTTGTATTTAGCTTTTAATGAGGGCTCATTAACCGTTATAACAAACCATTACTTTCATCGAATCCGAGCATGAGATTCATATTTTGTACAGCGGCTCCTGAGGCCCCTTTGCCTAAATTATCGTATCTTGAAATAATATTGATTTTGTCTCCTTTCCCAAAGACAAAAATTTCGAGCTGGTTCGTATCATTACACTCGGACAGCATAAAATGGCCTTCATCGAGGTAAGCCTCTGAATCGTACGGCATGACATGAACGAAGCGCTCTCCTTCATAGTATGCGGACAATGCTTCATGAACATCTTTTGCAGAAGCGTCCTTCATATACCTGCCAGTTAACGGAATCGACATCGCTATACCTTGAGCATAATTCGCTTTGACAGGTGTAAATATCGGCTCAAATGCAAGTCCGGAATACAGCTTCATCTCAGGAAGGTGCTTATGATTGAGCTGCATGGAATAATGCCGGGGCACATCCAGCTTTTTCTCAGCCGCGATGGTTGCATTCTCGTATTCCTCTATCCCGCTTCTGCCAGCCCCTGAATAGCCTGTCACAGAGCTACACGTAACCGGGTAATCCTGCGGAAGAATGCCAGCCTCAATCAATGGCCGAATGGACAAAATAAGACCAGTAGCATGACAGCCCGGAACAGAAACTCTGGTTGCCCTGCGGATCAATTCACGATGATTTTTCAGCTCAGGCAGCCCATAAACCCAGTTACGATCCGTTCTAAAAGCGGTACTGGCGTTAATAATTTTCGTTTTTTCATTCGTCACAAGCGCAACGGACTCTTGTGCAGCCGAATCCGGAAGACATAGAAAGACAAGATCCGCTGCATTCAATAACCGGCTTCGTGCCTCGATATCTTTTCTTTTATCAGAGTCTATTCTTAGAATCTCGATATTCGATTGTTTGGATAAATACTCAAAAATCTTCAAACCCGTCGTACCTTCTTGCCCGTCAACAAACACTTTATACGGCATGATCATCACCCTCAAATGAATAATTATTCTTGATAATGATTAATTATACATTCCGAGTTTAATTTATTCAATCGAGAGCTTATAGGATCAACAGAAAACTTGTAGCTCATGGATGCTGTATGAGGTATACTATGGAAGTCGAAACGCGAATTTTGCGTCCGCTGGGGTCGGCCTCCTAACGCTGATGATGACAAGCCTTTATGCAATTTTACCGCTTCTGTATAAGTTCACGAAGAAAGTAATGAAAGCCGTGAAGAAAATTACAAAAGAGGTGAAGAAAACAATGAAAAAACTTGCTTACCCCGCTTTCGTATTAGCTGTTGTATTAGGAATTTCTGCCGATCCTACTTATAGACTAATCTACTGATGAGCTCGTGAAAGCCGAGCGAAAAGTAAACCAGCGGCCGCTCAATGAGCGGTTTTTTTATTACATTTTACAAACAGACAGACGTAAAAACCTCCCTAACGACGATCGTTAGAGAGGTTTATGCTGTAGCTATTTATATGGAAATGTTAATGCGCCGCTAAGCTCTTAGCAAGGATCAGCAGCCGGATTGCCCGCTGCCGTAGCTGTACGGAACGACGACCCACAACCACAGGTAGCAGTTGCATTCGGATTGTCAATCGTAAAGCCCCCGCCCATCGCGGAGTCCTTCCAATCGATCAGAAGGCCATTCAAATATTTCATGCTTTCCTCGTCCACGACGACCTTCATACCGGACAATTCAAGCGATTTATCGCTGTCGCTTTCCTCGTCATCGAAGCCCATGCCGTAGGAGAAGCCGCTGCAGCCGCCTTCCTTAACGCCAATCCGTAGAAACAAGCCCGGCGTGCCTTCCTCTTCCAGCATTTCTTTTATTTTATCTGTTGCCGAATCACTAATTGTGATCATGCCTCATCCCTCCAATTTTCACTAATTGCATCCTTCAGGCCGCTGTAGAACAGCCGTTACCTACCTGTAGTATACTCCTCTTCCGCCGCTTCCTCAAGAGAATAACGCCTGTCTCATCGGGCATAAAGTGTAACAATCATGTAAGCGCAGTGAATTCACTTTAATGGTTGCCCCTGTTTCGGAACAGGTTTATAATAATGACAGCTTCTTAATCGTTATAGCAAGTTCTTTTTTTCACAATCGTATTCGACAAACGAATCGAATCGCTATAGGATTCCCTTCGCACAAAAGCTGCGCCTCCTACTCGAGACGCGGCAAGCTTTTCGTTACGCCAGTTATATAGAAGCGTATGTAGTTAGATGATGTCTATACGGACTGTATTTAGACAAAGGAGGCTGTCAGCATGAACATAGCTGTACAAAGCGAGAATAAGCAAATGCAGGAAATCGTTGAGAAGGTTCGCCGGGGCGAAAGGCTCACGCTGGAAGACGGTGTGTTTCTGTACAAATCCGACGATCTGCTCACAATCGGACAGTTGGCAAACGAAGCCAATTTGCAAAAGAACGGTAAAAGGGTTTATTTTATCGAAAATATGAGCCTCTACTTCACGAACGTATGCGAAGCGCATTGCGCATTCTGCAATTTCCGCAAGGATGAAGGCCAGGAAGGCGCCTATACGCTTAGCGGCGAACAGATGATTGAATACGTCGAGAAGCATATTCACCCGGGCGTACGCGAGTTTCATATCGTAGGCGGCCACAATCCGCATGTGCCTTTCCAATATTACGTCGACTCCATCAAAGCGTTGCATGAAAAATATCCGGATGTCACTCTAAAAGCATATACTGCAGCCGAGATTGATTTCTTCTCGCGCATCAGCGGATTGAGCTATAAAGAGGTGCTGCAGGAGTTGATGAAGGTTGGCCTGAAATCGCTGACCGGCGGCGGCGCAGAGATTTTATCCGATCAATACCGCAAAAAAATGCGCGTCGACAAAGCCGATGTGAGTCAGTATCTGGAGGTTCACCGTACGGCACACGAGCTCGGACTGCGCACGCATACGACGATGCTCTACGGTTCCATCGAATCCCATGAAGACCGCATCAAGCATATGCTGCAAATACGGGATCTCCAAGACGAAACAAACGGCTTCCAAGTGTTCATTCCGCTGTCGATGCAGCCGATCAACCCGAAAGCAGGCATACGCCGCCGGAACTCGGCCTTCGAGGACTTGAAGACGATCGCGATCAGCCGTCTCATGCTTGATAATATTCAGCATATTAAAGCTTACTTCATTAATATCGGTACGCAATTGACGCAGGTCTCGCTGACAATGGGCGCCTCCGACGCGCACGGCACGATTGTGAAGGAAAGAATCAGCCACGCAGCTGGCGCATTAACCCCGGAAGGTATTACACGCGAGGATCTGATCTGGCTCATTAAAGGTGCTGGACGCATACCTGTAGAACGGGACACTTTCTATAACGAAATTAAAGTATACGAGTAATTGACCATACGGACGCACATATTAGTATCATAAAATCGGCATCATTACAGACATTTGATAGGGTAGGGAACCGGAATGAGAAAATTTGTGATTTTAGGCGGCGGATACGGAGGTCAAGCTATTGCAGCAGATTTGCTGGATAAGCAGCTCCCGCTTGACGTCGAGATTATACTGATCGACCGTATGCCGCATCAGGGGTTAAAAACGGAGTATTACGCGCTTGCCGCTGGCACGGTATCCGATCTTGAGCTGCGCGTAAAGTTTCCTCACGATCCAAGAATAACGACGAAATACGGTGAAGTAACCGGGCTCGATTTGGATGAAAAAATGGTGCATATTGAAGGACATGATTCCATCGCTTATGAATGGCTGGTCATCGGACTTGGCTGCACGGACAACTATCACGGCATTGAAGGCGCCGAGCAGTTCTCAACGAGCATCCAGACGTTTTCAGCTGCCAGACGTACTTATCAATTGCTCAATGACGTAAAACCATACGGACAAGTATCCATTATTGGCGGGGGCTTGAGCGGGGTTGAAGTTGCAGCTGAGCTTAGAGAAAGCCGTCCGGATCTAAATATCCGGATTATCGATCGCGGGCCAAGCGTTCTGTCGGCTTTTCCCAACCAGCTTCAAAAGTTTGTAGCCGTATGGTTCAAAGAGCATCAAGTGGAGATGCGGAGCCACGTTTCACTTTCCCGTGTCGAGCAAGGCGCATTGTATGATAACAATGCCGGCGAAACAATTCTAACGGACGTGACCGTCTGGACAGCGGGCATCCAGCCTGTTGAGCTCGTTCAACAGCTGAACCTTCCGAAGGACAACCAAGGTCGTCTTATAATTAATGAATGGCATCAGCTGCCGGATCACACCGATGTGTTTGTTGTCGGCGACTGCGCTTCCCTTCCGCTTTCTCCAAGCGGTCAAGCCGCAGGCGCACAAGGCAAGCAGATTGCGGAAGTGATGCATGCGGTATGGCAAGACAAAACGCCTCCTAAGCTTGGCAAGCTCAAGCTCAAGGGCGTTCTCGGATCACTTGGCAAAAAAAGCGGATTTGGGCTTATGGGCGGCACGCCGCTCGTCGGTAAAATTCCGCGTCTCGTGAAAAGCGGCGTGCTCTGGAAGTCGAAACGGCATTTCGGGTAATGCTAATCAGGAGCGTCCTCCGCTCGTTTCTCGTTCGTTATCGCTGCAAGCCTGCTTCATAACCCGTTCCTTAAGCAGCGATATATTGGCAGCCGAGACGATTAAGCCGTCGACAAGCGCGAACGGAAGCAGATAACATTCGCCGCAATTGCCCAGGCAGCCGTATTCGATCACTTGAAGAGAGGTATTCTTCGTAAGCTCCTTCATGAAGGCTTCGGTGCCATCATGGTGCATATTGCCGGCGCAAAATTCGATTGTTGTCTTACTCAATTTTGCTCACCACGCCTTAAAGGTTTGATATCCATTTTCATTCGCTTCACTTTGTACTATAATAGGGGAGAAAGGAGATGATTGCAATGAGTGAACAAGTACAAGACACTATGTACGACGAAGTATTGGACGTACTCGATAAATTGCGTCCGTTCCTGCAGCGTGACGGAGGCGACGTTGAACTCGTGGATGTGGAGGACGGCATCGTTAAACTCCGCTTGATGGGTGCTTGCGGCAGCTGCCCAAGCTCAACGATCACACTGAAAGCCGGTATCGAACGGGCACTGCTCGAAGAGGTAGAAGGCGTTCAAGAAGTCGTTCAAGTATTCTAATTGAAAATAGCGGCGTCAGGATTATCCCTGACGCCGCTATTTTTTTATCTTCGGATTGTCTAAGACAAAATATTGTTGCGGATCGGATCAAAGCCGCCCGTCACATTCATAATATTGCCCGTTAAATAATCCGATTGGGGATGACAGAGAAAGCTGATAACGCGAGCCACATCCTCGCCCGTACCGGGACGGCCAACCGGCGACTCACAATCCTGCTCACCTTTTACTTCCGAGATGGAACGCTCTTTGTTCGCTCCTTTTATATCGCCTGGCCCAACCATATTGACCGTAATGCCATATGGTGCCTCCTCGACAGCAAGCGTCTTTGTGAAGGAGACGAGGCCGGTCTTCGCAGCGGCGTAGACCGCCCTGTGCGGCCATGCCCGGGCTTCACCTGCATGGCCGAATCCCAGATGGATGACTCGTCCCCAGCCTCTCTCCCGCATCCCTGGGAGCAAATGATGATCGAGCAGCATAGCTCCAAGCAGATTGCCGTTCATCAATCGGATAATCATCTGCGGGTCATAATCGGCAAACAACACCCGTTCCCGGATGAAAGGGCCTGCATTGTTAACCAGAATATCGATGCCGCCATTCCAAGCTGCTGCTTCAGCGGCGAGCTTGTCAGCTCCCTCTACAGTTGCAATATCGGCCTGAACGACTGTCGCTTTAACTTTCAGCCCTTCAATTTCCCTCTTCGTCTGCAGCGCTTCTTCCTCGCTATCGACGTAATTCAGTACGATGTGACAGCCCAGCTCAGCAAGCTGAATTGCCGTCCGTTTGCCAAGACCCTTTGCGCTACCTGTAACCAGTGCCGTCCGGCCACTCAGCACCACGAGTATTCCCCCCTCGCAATTAACCTTGCTTGGTTCGCAGCTTGTCACAAGCATATTGGAAGGTGAGCCGGAGTGATTCCGTCACCAGCTCCAATCCTTGCGCCAGATCCGCCGATTGCGAAGCGATGTTTTCCAATTGCACCTCTTCGCCGTACTCTTTGTGGCTTTGCGCCAGGTCATCCTGCATTTCTGAATTCATATAATGAATTTCTACGTTGCGCCGTTTACGCAGCCTGCCAGTGGACTCCTTTAGCTTTTCTTTCACGTCATTCAGCTTCCAGGTCAGATTCGGATGAGCGTTTTTCTCACGCATATTGCGCAGCACGGTAAAATAAGAAAAATGTGCCTTTATCCGCTCCGTCTTCATTCCCAGGAAATCGTTTAGAAAAATGCTTAATTTGTCCATGAGCGAGAACACCCGGATAAACGCGTTTTTGTCAAAATAGACATAACGGCGGTAATCCAGCAGCTCCTCAGCCGACATATCGCTTACGGTATTGGCTTTAATCCGCCCGCGAAAGGCTTGAGCTGCATAGCAACTCTGCTCAAGCTCATTCAAGGAAGCAATCAAGCCTTTAGTCCATATTTCATAAGTTCGAAGTTTGTGATCAGTATCTTTGCCTGCCTCCACCCGGCTTTGCAGCATGGAAATAAAGTTCTCCATCAAGTGAATGGCATTCGCCAAAGAGCCCTCGGCTTTCCGTTCAGACTCCCCAAACATGAATCGCAGCATACGGATCAGCACCCTTCTCTATTAGCCATTTCGTTATTTGTTGAAATATTCCTTCCAGCGATTGTCAACGAGCGAAGAAATATCTTCACGCGGGAACAATTCATCCGGATAGCCCGGCTTCATACGCGCATCAATGACAATCGGCAGCTTGTAGCCAAAGTGGTGACGACGGACCTCCGCATAGGCATAAATATCGTCTGCCGGGTTAAAGCGCGTAAACACCGTCCACAGGAATGGAGTCTGCGCATGCGCAATTTCAGCATCATCAGCCAAAATAATGAGCGGCCATTCCGTGCCGCGCTGCGACAGACGTTCTAATAAACGCTCCGCCAGCTTCGGCTCGGCTTCATAAGAAGCTCCGGATACAACGAGACATCCGCGGCAATACACTTGGGCGTTCGTAATTTCTTCAATCGCGCCTTCTTCATAAATAGCAGGCAGCTTGCGAACCGGCTCGCCGACGCCAAGCATAACGGCCTTGCTGCCGTGATTCAGCTTGCCGCTCGTATAATCTAGTGTGTCATGCGACGTTTCGTCAAATACGAACAGATCGGAATGCGGCTGGAATCGCTCCAGAACCGTCTCCAGCAAGACATCGAATTTAGACAAATCGATAGGCTGATCGGTAATCATTAAGAACTTGGTCAGCGTCAGCTGGCCTTGACCCAAAATGCTAAACGCCGTCGACAATGCCTCACGCGAATAGGATTCCCTTACGACTGCTGCTGCAAGCGCATGAACGCCAGCTTCAGCGTAGGCCCACAGCTCTTTCACACCCGGCATCACCATATTGAAGGCCGGTGAAAGCAGTCGCTGCAAATATTCGCCCAAGTAGTAATCCTCTTGGCGCGGTTTGCCGACAATCGTTGCCGGATAGATCGCATCTTTCCGGTGCCATACATGGTCGACTTCAAACACCGGAAAATCATGCGTTAACGAATAGTAGCCGAAATGGTCGCCAAACGGCCCTTCCGGACGGCGGAGATGCGGCGGCACTTTACCGCTAATTACGAATTCCGCTTGTGACGGAATACGATGTCCGCCTTGCGGATTTTGTACGACGGGAAGCTTGTCTCCCAAGATCAGCGAAGCCATCAACAGCTCAGGCAGATGCTCTGGAAGCGGTGCAATCGCCGATGCGATCAACGCTGGAGGACCGCCCAGGAACACAGATACCGGCAGCGCTTCGTTACGCTGCTCAGCTTCGTAGTAGTGGAAGCCGCCGCCTTTATGTATTTGCCAATGCATGCCCGTTGTCGAATCATCGAAGATTTGCATCCGGTACATGCCCAAATTATGTTTTTTACGGGCTTGCAAGCTTTCGGTATAGACGAGCGGAAGCGTAACGAACGGTCCGCCATCTTCCTGCCAGCTTGTCAGCTTAGGCAATCCTGCAAGCGGACGTTCCTTGCGGAGCGTCTGCAGAATCGGTGCATTCGCCGGAGGTGTTTCCTTCATCCCTACCTTCAGCATGTCCCAAATCAAATTCTTTTCTCCCCAGATCGCCTTCAGCGTAGGCGGCATAATCCGGTCTGTTGCGCCGACAATTTGTTTCATAAGTGCTTCTGGCCGAGGGCCAAATGCAAGATCCACGCGCCGGCTTGTACCAAAAAGATTGGTCACGACAGGAAAAGAGCTGCCCTTCACATTTGTGAACAGCAGCGCTGGTCCTTCCGATTCAATAACGCGACGATGAATTTCAGCCAGCTCCAAATAAGGATCGACCGGTGCGTCGATAATGGCCAAATCATTGTCTTTTTTCAAAACCTCAATAAATTCACGCAAATTGTTAAAAATCAACCGTTATCCGTCCTCTCCTGCAACCGTCTGGAACGTATCAGCATATCGATTAAAATGCCGAACAAACCGGTAATTATTAAGTTATGAAGCAAGCTTGTGAATATAAACCAGTTTTCATTTGTAAGTGTAGCTGTCAGCCATGCGCCGCTTAGTACTTGGCAAACGACGAGCAGTACGGTCCAGCCTGCAGGAATCAACAGACCTGCTTTGCCATTCGTCACCCGGCGGATATGCGTGTACAAGCCCAGTATCGAAAGGCCAAGCAGCATGCCGGCAACGCGGTGAATAAAGACGATCGTTGTCGCCCCTTCGAATTCGGGAATTACCTGTCCGTTACAAAGCGGCCAGCCAAGACACCCGCCTGCTGATTCGGTGTGGCGGATAAATGCCCCCAGATAGACGACTACATAACAAAAAATACATACAGCCAGCACTCTTGGATATACGGACCGCGGAACCGTAAAGACCGCTTGGCGTCCGTTCTTGACCCGATAGGACCATACGACAAGCAGCAGCGTAGCTGCAAATGCAAGCAGTGAGATCCCGAAATGAATGGCCATGATTGGCGGAGATTGCGGCCATAGTACGGCAGCAGCACCCATTAATGCCTGTACAATTGTGAAAAGCAATGCGCCTCCTGCGTAATAAAGCGGCTCTTTAAAGTCGGCCTTATTGGAGCGGAACAGCCGGTAAGTGGCCAGGAAAGCAGCTAATACAAGCAGTCCCTCGAAGCCTGTGACCAGACGGTGCGAATACTCAATTAATGATTCCAGCGTGTAAGAAGGAATAAATTTGCCGTTACAGAGCGGCCAGTCATCTCCACAGCCCCGCCCCGATCCGGTGTTCGTGACTAATGCTCCGGCAAGCAGTACGAGAAGCATTCCGATGCACGATGCGATAGCAAGCGTGCGAAAACGGCCGGTTACCATAATAAAATCACCTTTTTTCGGGTTTTCTTTACACCTCACATTATATCGGTAACAATCGGCAAAAGCCATGTTGAAAATGTGACGATTCGCAAGGAGAAGCGAAGATAAGCCTTATTTTTTGCTCTTCGGCTTAGCCTTATGCTCATCACCAGGCGATAAAAAAATCCGTGCATCGCTGCACGGATTTGCTTGGGTTACGCCTTTGGCAGTGACTCCGCAACTTGTACGGCACGATCCAGAAATTGTTCAATTTCTTCTCGTGTTTTACGCAGCTTGCTTACGAAGCGGATAAGCTCCTGCCCGCCGCGGAATGCGACAAAGCTTGGAATGCCCAGGATGTTCAGCTCCGAGCAGATATCCGGCAGCTCGTCGCGGTCTATCTCGAAGAACGAGATCTTGCCGCTGTACTTCTCCTCCAGATCGGGCATAAACGGCTCGATGTAATGACAATCCGGACACCAGGTCGTCTTGAATACCGCTACCGTAACCGCATCGCTTTGAATCGCTTCGCGGAACGCGTTTTCCGTATTTAGTTTATTCATCGCCTGCAACCTCCTTGATGTTAGCCAACTTCGCGCTCAAGTACAAATACTTGCCCGTCCCCATAGGATTCCCAGTGGATTTTAGCTTTGACCGCTGTAGCGAAGCTGCGGGCTGGTACATAAAGCGTACCGTTGACTACCGTAGCCGGGAATGGCATTTTTACAGTTTTCCCGTTTACGTTCACAATATCGCTGCCTTCCTTAAACGCAAGCGTTGTGTTCGTCGCTTTATCGACTACTTTCACTTGCTTCGTCTTGGAATCGTAGCTTACTGCTCCGCCCAATTGCTCAGCGACGTCGCGAAGGGGAATAATCGTTACATATTGCGGGGTAACGATTGCCGGTCGATAGTCATAGTCGGAATAGATCACTACAGATTGATGACCTAACTGCAGCTTGTTTTTGAGCAGATCATAAACGACCGATTTATTGTCGAACAGTTGAAGCGTTTCATACGCGTGCATATTAAACAATTGCTCGCTCGTAATCGCCCCTGCCGGAATAACGACTTCATCCGATTTTACCGTACCATTCACATTCCATTGCTCGCTAACTGTGCGAAGCACGATGCCTTGGATCGGGTACAGAAAATCGTCTGAAGGCTTGAAGGTTGCTTCTACAATTTGCTTACGGATATCCAGCTTGCTGTCAACGAAAAGTTCCGCCTTTACCGAGCTGTCTTTATTGAAGATTGTATCAAGCGTTTCTTTATCTTCCTTCTCGAATGCTTTCAGTTCCTCTTGCAGGCTAAGGAGCAGATCTGTAATTTCTTTGACGGCTTCCTTAATCGTTTCTTGCTTCGTTGCCGCGTCAAGGTTCACATCCTCGAACGGATTAACTTCGCCAAGCGCAGCCCAGACGTCTTGATTCTCCGACATGATCGTAACGATAGTTGTCACGAAAGTCTCGAGACCTTGTTTATCAGCAGCAAGTGCGTCTACATACGATTTGATCCAAGCCCAGATCGCTTGACCGTCAAGCTCAGCTTTCACATGTACGAGAGAAGTGGATACGCCATTAATCGGCTCATTCACAGTCTCAACAGACAGCTTCTGCGGATTCGGCAAGTTGTTGATCAAGAAATCGCCTGCACTGTCGATCAGTTTGTGTCCCAGTTCAGTCAGCGAAGCTTGCGCCTCAGCCGAAGGAGCTCCTGCAGCATCAATCGGCAAGCCTGTCAGCTCTGCAAGACCCGCCTCTGTAAGATCGATGGCAATTGGCGCTTTCGCTCCTTCGATCTCAAGCAGCATCGCTTTAGGCGAAATTTTAGCAGAGAAGGCTACGCTAGCTTTCTCACCCAGAATAAGCTTCCCTTTATACGAAGCATTGGATGCATCCTGTACTTTAATATCGTCCAGCTGTACTTTCAGTTTCGAGAATAATTGAATAAGTGCTAATTCCTCTTCTGGCAAGCCTTCATAGGCCTCTTCGTTAACGAGCAAATTCAGCTCTAAAGTCTGCTTGCCCTCCATCGAAGTCACTTTCAGTGTATTCTTCAAAACGGTGTTCAAATTAAGGCCGTTTACCGCCTGACAGCCTGCGGCAATAACAAGAACGAGAGCAAGCATCAGAGCTAGCCCTGTTCTCCATGTAAGAAATCTTTTCAAAATAATTTTCCCCTCTCTCGCACAAAGATAATAATAAAAAAAGAACGAGCATTAATTATTGTACAATGAGATGAATATCTTGTAAATGTATGGAAAACGTCGAATACTCACTTTTTTAGTCTTACGCCTGCGCAGATTTGGTAAAAGGCTTCAGCAGCTTCATGAACAGCTTGCGCAGCGGCCCCGGGAATGACTTGGCATCTTCCATCGTCACAACGCGCAATACAATCAGAAGCGCCAGATAAAGCACGACAATCACGATGCCCGCAGCTGCGGCTGACACCAGATATTCCAGCTTGTCCGGCAAACTGTGCACCAGCTTGCGTACGCCAGCTTCTGTTCCCCAGCCACCGGCAATAGCGATTAGGATGGTTGCCAGATACGGCAGCCAGCGACGGCCAAGCACTGTAATTTTCACATCCTCGCGGATGGAATCCATATTAAGCCATGTAATGACGATAAAGCAGACGGTTGAGGCCAGAATAAGTCCATAGACGCCGAGAAGCGGTGCCAGTGCTACACTAAGCACAAGCTTCAGCCCGATACCGGCAAATGTATGCTTCATCGGCTGACGCGGCTTGCCGAGCCCGAACAGAATCGAGTTGCTGGTCATCATCGTAATCTGGAATACAGTGCCGGCTGTAAGCGCGGCTACAATGCCGCTGCCGGAAGGCCCGCTGAACAGGAAGCCCGTAACGGAATAGGCAGCTGCCGTCAATGTTAAGGCAATCGGTACTCCAGTAAACAAAACAATACGCATCACAAGCGAGGTTTGCCGCTGTACTTCCCCCATATTACGAAGTGAATAGGCCGACGAAATAACCGGTATGATCGACGTGCTGAGCGCGATTGCCAGAATCGGCGGAATGCCTGCAATCGACTGCGCTTTAAAGCTGAATTCCGTCAGCGCGCTCAATGCCTCTCTATAATCCTTGTAATACCAGCCCTCCGTTAATCGGATAAGAAGCGAAGTATCGAACATGTAGATGAGTTGAACCGTCATGGCAGTAATGACGACCGGAATGGACATTTTAAAAATTTCCCGGTAGATCGAACGGTAAGGCAGCTTGCTTGCAGCCGCTTTTGCTTCCGCCCGTTCTGCTTCCGATCTCTGAGCGACAGGATCTTTCGCATCCATCCGCTTTAGCTTGCGTGCGAACCAGAGCATAACGAGAAACGCCCCTACGCCGCCAAGCACGTTGCCAAACGTAGCGGAGGCTGCCGCCCAGCGGTCTCCCCAACCCCATGCCAAAACGAGAATGGCCAAACCAACCCCGACGATAACCCTTAAAATTTGCTCTACGATTTGCGAGAGACCACCGGCCGACATCAGTTGTCTGCCTTGGAAGTAGCCCCGCATCATCGCGATGACAGGAAAAATAAGCAGTGTTGGCGCGACAGCACGAATCGCAAGCTCGGCGCCTGGCGTCTTGGCAATATGCACAGCATAGAATGGAGCCGCTGCATAAAGCAATCCTGTCAGTATAACGCCGGTTACCACGCCGAATAAAAGCGCGGCCTGATAAATGCGGTGCGCCTCTTCCGGGCGCTGGAGCGCGTAACGTTCTGATACGAGCTTGCTGATCGCGCTCGGAATGCCTCCCGTAGCGACAACAAGCAGTGTTAAATAGAGCGTATTGGCAACGGCAAAATGCGCCATTCCCTCCTCCAGCAGGATATGCTCCAGAGGAATCCGCTGGAAAATGCCAAGAAACCGCGCTACAAGCGCGGCTGCGGCTAATATAAGCGTGCCTTTAATAAGCGAATCTTTTTTCATAACAGTCCGTCTCTTCTTTCTGTGCCCGATCTATAAAATCCAAAAAATAAACAATACGATCATCGCGGCTTGTAAAATGACTTTCACAACGACGCTAGTTAACAGGCCGACCAACGAGCCGAATCCGACCTTAAGCGATTGAACGAAACCCGTGCCGACAAAAAGTTCCCCGATGACGGCTCCTGCGAAAGGGCCGATAATGAGGCCGAATGCAGGAATGACGAACGGCCCGATAATGAGGCCGATCGTACTTCCGACAACGGATGCCCTTGAGCCGCCGAATCGTTTGACCCCCCATGCGCTAACCGCATAATCGGCTATAAACAAGACAACGACTATAAGCGTCTGAATCGTCCAGAACACCCAATTGAAGGGTGAAAAGGAAAAGAAGAAGCCATAAACGAAAAAAGCGCCGTAAATCGCGAGTGCACCCGGCAATATCGGATAGATAGCGCCAGCCATCCCGACAACGAATAAAATAACGACCAGCGACCAGCCTAAAATATCCACTGTCTATCAGCTCTCCTACAGGACGTATCGTTTAAGAACTTCCGCAATGCCATGCTCATTATTCGACAAGGTTACCGCATCAGCCGCTTCTTTGACAGCATCCTGCGCATTGCCCATAGCGACGCCAAGCCCGGCTTCCCTTATGGCGGCGATGTCGTTCAGGCTGTCGCCAACGGCAACAACCTGCGACATGTCAATGCCCATCACCTTGCAAAGCTCGCGAATCGCGCTTGCCTTGGTTATGCCTTGCGCATTCATCTCCCAGTTGCATGGTGATGAGTTTGTAATTTCCAGAGCTCCCCATTCGGCTACCTCGTCATAAATGCGCTGACGGACAGGCGCATCTTCCGTATAATAGCCAAATTTCAGCCAATGGTAATCTTCGATCTCTGTCCCCGCTTCGATCCATTTCTCCAAATTATATACTTCGTCGGTTGTATAAGCCCAAAACCATGTTCCCGTATGCTTCATCGCCAGCTCATGAAGGCGTCTGACATAGCCCGGACCAAGCAAGGTACGCTTATGTAGAACATGAGGACGGCTCCATACCTCGCTCCCGTTGACAGTAATCATCGGCGTCTCCAGCTTTAACTGCTCCGCAAACGGAAGCGCGCTGCGGAAGCCTCTGCCCGTCGAGAAGCTGACCGTAATGCCGGCATCCAGCGCACGCTGAATCCATTCGGCATTCTCCTTGCTGATCTCGCTTTGTTCATTCAGCAGCGTTCCATCCATATCGAGCGCTACCAGCTTGTAATCTCCCATTTTGCTCCTCCTGTCGTGCATAGCTGTACTACAGCCATTTTAGCACAAACCGGGGAGTTTCCAAACGCTTTGGACGAAACGATATCGTAAAACAATTCTACTTCGCTATGGGCTCAGAGCTTATTGAACCGTCGGTGATCCCTTCCTGTGTTTCCGCATTGCTAGGCGACTGTTCGCTATCGCCTTTGTCAAGCAGCCCTTGACCGACTGTCTGCAGCTTGACAAGCGTCTCATCCAGCGACGCTTTGCTTTCCTTCACCTTCTGCAGCTCCGCTTGCGCTGTTCCATTGAATTCACCATAGAAATTTTTCGGCAGTTTATCAAAGTCTTTGAACATATTGTTTATGCTTGGCTTCAGCGCATAAAACGCTGCTAAATTACGGTTTTCTTCATTATTCACATACTTGGTCCGAATCGGAAAACCGCCAAAGCTATTCGATTTTGAGGTTACTCTTGCGAAATCGTCGCCTGTCACATATTTAATGAACGTCCATGCCGATTCCTTATTTGCTGCCAAATTATTAATTGCAAAAATATTGTAAAAGTTAGTCATCGTACTATAATCCGGATTAGCCGGATCTACTGGAACAGATACCAAGTCCCAGTTTTTAATCAGTTTTTCCTGATCCTTTTCCTTCAAATAATCTTTCGCTTGTTTAAGCTGATCCATTACATAGGATCCGTCAAGCGTCATAGCCGCCCTTCCCGATATGAAAGGATTGCTAAGCAAATACTCCTCATAGGAGCCGCCGTTCATACGGTTGTCGCTCTCGAAATAGAGCGCCTTTGAATTAACCGCGTCAAGCGCCATTTCAAATACGCCTTTCCATGCCGGTGTATTGATCGTCATTTCTTTTTTACCCGCATTGAAGAATGCCAGGTTTTGCGCTCCTGCAATAGTAGATGCGATATCGAACAAGTTGTCGCTGTATCCCATTTTCAAACCGTATACCCGTTCCTTGTCGCTTCCGTCTGTCGGGAACCGTTTGGCTAACTGAATGAGCTCACTGAAGCTCATTTTATCTTTCGGATACTCGATTCCGTATTTATCAAACAAATCCTTGTTATAGTACAAGGCTTGGCTGGAATAGCTAGTAGACATGCCATATAGCTTGCCTCCGCCTATTTCCTTCAAGTAATCAACCATGCCGGGCACTAGCCCTTCTGTATCATACTTGTCCTTCTCAATAAAACCGTCGAGCTCATACAATTTGCCGTCCGTCGCCATTTTCTCATATTGGCTGGAGTCAATCATGAGAATGTCCGGCTGTTCCTTCTCTATAAACTCATTCATCAGCTTCATATAGTCTTGTTCTTGTCCCTCTTCAGGACGGACTTTCGATGTGCTTATGACTTCGATATTAATATTCGGGAATAAAGCCGTGAACAGCATGCCGTACTGTTGATAGAAGGAAGACTCCTCGTAATACATCACTCTTAACGTTTGCTGTTCGTTGGCTTTGCCTTTATCGCCGCCAAAGCTGCAGCCTGACAGCACCGTAAGCACCGCCATTACTAATACAAATTGCTTCATCCACTTTTTCATTTCTTTACAACACTCCCCAAAATTCTTTTATAAATACAATAAGTCCCAAAGTTAAGACGGAACAAGAGTTGCAGATGTTTCACTTTCGACAAAACAAGACAAATAAATACATATTCTTTAACTCTTATTTTCTCAATCGAATTTTTGGCAGTGACTTTTATTTGACATTAACTTTCATAATATTATATCGTATACATTGAAATTGAAAACTTTATAGACATGAGAGGCGGTTTTGATTATGCAGAATAAAAGAAGCTACAGATGGTGGGTACTCATCGCACTGGCAATTGGACTGCTGGCGGTTGGGCTCGATTTAACGATTTTGAATCTTGCCCTTCCCACACTAGCTGCAGATTTACATTCGACAAGCAGTGAATTGCAATGGTATGCCGACGCCTATACGCTCGTGTTTGCTGCTGCCTTGCTTCCGGCTGGCCTTTTCGGTGATCGCTGGGGACGGAAAAAGCTGCTTCTGGCTGGACTGTTATTATTCGGCGCAGCTTCCCTGATTTGCGCTTATGCGCCCTCATCGGAGATGCTCATTGCGGGGAGAGCGTTGCTTGGCTTCGGCGCTGCGCTTATCGTGCCAATGTCTATGGCCATCATTCCCGTGTTGTTTGAGGAAGAGGAGCGCTCCAAAGCCATTGGAGTGTGGGTACTGTCCAATGCGATAGGCATCCCGCTTGGACCCATCGCAGGCGGCTGGCTGCTCAATCATTTTGCTTGGGGATCGATTTTTCTAATTAACATCCCTCTTATTGCAATCGCACTCATTGCCGTCTCGATTATGCTGGAGGAATCAAGAAATAAGAGCGAATCCCCAATCGATTACGCCGGTATTCTACTCTCCAGCCTGGGCTTGATTAGTCTGACTTACGGCGTCATTAAAGCCGGAGAGAACGGGTGGGGGGATCTCCTTGCTCTCACGACGATCTTTACAGGGGTTGTTCTGCTCGCCGGATTCATCTATTGGGAGCGCCGCATTGCGTATCCTTTAGTTTCTTCCGCTTTATTCCGCTCTCGCGGCTTTACTTGGGGAACGATAATGGCTACTCTCATTTCCTTCGCCATGTTTGGACTGCTGTTTGTCCTGCCCCAATACTTTCAAATTGTGGAGGGCACAGATGCGTTAGGAGCAGGTTTAAGGTTGCTGCCTCTCATCGGCGGCTTGCTGATCGGCTCGCAAATAACCGAAAAGCTGCTTCGGCACTTAGGCGCTTCGTCCATATTCGCGATTGGATTTGCACTTTTAGCAGCAGGCTTGGCTATTGGCGCTTTTTCAGCTGTGGGGGACAGTTATTCGTGGACCGTCATTTGGGTTGTCGCAGCAGGACTAGGAATTGGCTTCGTTCTGCCTACTGCCATGGACATTTCAATGGCTGCCCTGACAGCGGAGCAAAGCGGTGTAGGCTCGGCCTTAATTATGGCTTTGCGCAATGTAGGGGGAACGCTTGGAGTCGCTCTGCTAGGAACTGTTCTTGGCACGGCTTATCGTGGTAAACTAGAGTTGTCCGGTGTGCCGGACGGGATGATGGATACCGTTTCGCGCAGCGCATCAGCAGGCGCCGCTGCCGCTGTACAGCAGCATTCAACAGAGCTGCTGCATACCGTTCAAGCAGCATTTGTATATGGAATGAACCATTTATTGTGGATTTGCACGATTGTAGCGATGATTGGTATTGTGCTGGCTATCGTCTTTATGAGGCTGAAACAGCAACATACGCGTTCCGATAAAGGGATTGAAATATAACTCTGTACACAAAAGCGTTGTGAAGCAGGGTGAAGAAAAAGGTTGGGAGTGAGTGAACAGCATGTCCTCAGACAAAAAACAGGCAACAGGCTTACGGGAGCGGAAAAAAGCAAAAACGATTGCTGCGGTGCAGGCGCATGCCTTACGGCTATTCCACGAGCATGGCTACCATGAAACAACGGTGGATCAAATTGCAGCAGCAGCAGAAATCTCGCCTAGCACTTTTTTTCGCTACTTCCCCACCAAAGAGGATGTCTTGATCATCGATAACTACGACCCCCTGCTCATACAGGCTTTCCGTGCACAACCCTCCGAGCTTAGTTTGCTGGAGGCTACACGCAATGCAATGACAGAAGGTATCGATAAAATGTCAGTAGAAGAAATGGAAACCGTGAGGCAGCGGATTCAGCTCATTATGTCTGTCCCTGAGCTTCGCGCGGCAACATTGAACAACCAAATGATGACACTGCAATTAATCGTCGAGCTTGCCGCTGAGCGTCTAGGCCGGCAGGCAGATGACTTGGCGGTGCAGACGTTTGCCGGAGCGATAATCGGAGTGAGTATTTCAGTAATGCTGTACTATTCCGAACACCCGGAAGCAGACTTCAGGCAATTGCAGTTTGATGCCTTGAATCGGCTGAAGGATGGTTTTCCATTGTAGCGCGGGTTTACCCTACTCTTGAAAAACGGCCTGCTCCCAATTGGAGCAGGCCGTTTATTTGATGGTTATTCGCTGCTTTAAAGCTAGTGTGTTCCAATAAGTTTGCGCATACGAAGCTTTTTTGCAACGTACCCATGGGATGGTGAGAATAAAAAGGCTAGGATGAACAGCACCCCAGCGGCGCATACGATACAGCCCGCGATCGAGGCATCAAGAACGACCGCCGCGCCGTACCCCAGGAAAGTGCTGGAAATGCCCACTAACGCACTGAGCACAATCATACGGCCTAACCGATCGGTGAGCAGATAAGCAGTGGCCGCCGGGATAATAAGCAAGCCTACAACAAGAATGGCCCCTACGCTTTCGAATGAACTGACAGTCGCCATAGACACGAGACCCATCAGCAAGTAGTGAAAGAGTGCGACCGGTATGCCGCACGCGGCGGCCAGCGCCGGATCGAAAGCGCAAATGCTTGAACTGCTTGTAGAACAGGCCTATAACCGCCACAATGACAATGAAAGTCACACCTAGCAGCCAAACCGCCTTCGGCCCCAAATTGACGCCATTTACTTCCCAGACGTTCCAATGAACATAGGCAATTTCACCGTACAGAATAGCATCCTGATCCAGATGCACTTGACGGGCAAATAGACTGACGAGCAGAACCCCTAAGGCGAACAAAGCCGTGAAAACAACGCCGATAGAAGCATCGGACTGAATGCCGCTTTGCTGGAACGTCTGAATAAGAAAGACCGCAAGCAAGCCGCAGATCATTGCTGCGAACAGCATCAGCATCGAATCTCGCGAGCCGCTGAGCAGAAAAGCGATAACGATGCCGGGCATGACGGAGTGGCTGATCGCATCGCCGATCATCGCCATTTTACGGAGAACGAGGAAAGCCCCTAGTATGCCGCAGCAGCTTGCAACCAGTGATCCCGTCAGCAAAATCCAAAATACGGTCATAACGCCGCCCCCTTCTCCGTCTCAGCCGCCGCAACTCTCGCCTTCACATTCCCACGGATTTGCGATTGCTCCAGCTTCCGCTTCACACGCAAGCGGATAAATTGCTTGGCGAGCAAGCCTTTTTGCGGACCGAATAATATCGATAAGAAAAATAATGCAGTAGCCGCCAGCACAGTCAGCGGTCCTGTCGGAAGATTCGCCGCTGTTGAGCTGATCAAGGTGCCTGCCGCTCCGCTAATGGCTCCAAACAGGCCGGATAAAATAACCATAGCGCCTAGCCGATGTGTCCAGTATCTGGCCGACACGGCCGGAGTAATTAATAATGCCGCCACGAGCACGACACCTACCGCTTGAATACCCACTACAACCGAGACAACCATAAGCAGCATCAAGAGCTGCTCCAGAAAAGCGACAGGATAGCCAATGCCACGGGCAAATCCAGGGTCGAAGGAAATTAGCTTGAACTGTTTGAAAAGTAAGAAACACACTGCAATGAGAAGAACGCTTACTATGGACATCGTGAGCACGTCGGAGCCAATCATTGCTGCCGCTTGCCCGAATAGAAATTTGTCCAACCCGGCCTGATTGCCGTAACTGCCATGCTGGATGACCGTCAGCAATACAATGCCTAATCCGAAAAATCCGGACAGTACAATTCCCATTGCCGCATCATGCTTAATACGGGAGTGACGGGTGACGAAGCCAATGCCGAAGGTAGCGATAACACCGGCTATTGCCGCTCCGATGAGAAAGATCAGCAGCGACTTCGTTCCGGTCAGCATGAACGCGATACAGATTCCGGGCAACGCCGCATGGGCAAGCGTATCACCCATGAGGCTCTGTTTTCTTAAGTATGAGAAACAACCAATTATGCCGCTGCTTAAGCCTAATAAAGTGCAGCTGATAAAAATCCATTGCATGTTGGGATCATTCAGAAGGGTCCATAAGCTCTGCATGCCGGGTCACCCTTTCGTTGCAAAGATATCGGAATGATTGCGGCTGCGATCGAGAAAAGCAAGTCTGCCGCCATAGGTTTGCTGCAGCAGCTCCTGTGTAAAAACCTCATCGGTCGGCCCGTATGCCTGCAGCTCAACATTTAATAACAGCACAGAATCGAAGTATTCTTGAACCGTTGCAAGGTCATGATGAACAACGATAACCGTCTTCCCCTGACGTTTCAGTTCCTGCAGCAGTGTAATGATCGCTTTCTCCGTCGCAGCGTCTACGCCGGCAAACGGCTCATCCATGAAGTAAAGGCTTGCGTCCTGAGCAAGCGCTCTGGCAAGGAAGACACGCTGCTGCTGACCGCCTGACAGCTGGCTAATTTGTCTGGTTGCGAAATCCGCCATGCCGACCTTTGCCAGACTTTCCATCGCGATAGCCCGCTCCTTGGCACCCGGCCGGCCAAACCAGCCGAGATGACCATAACGGCCCATAGTCACGACATCCAGCGCATTCGTCGGAAAATCCCAATCGACCGATTCACGCTGCGGCACGTAACCTACCAGCTTACGCTGCTGTTTGTAGGGCTTGCCGTAGACGAGCACCTCGCCGCTTAATCTTGGTATGAGACCAAGCGCCGCTTTCATCATCGTCGATTTGCCTGCACCATTTGGGCCGATAACGCCCACAAGCTCACCCTCCTGTACGGAAAACGATACGTTGCGCAGTACCGGCTTTTTCTGATAGGCCGCGCTTAAACCTTGTATTGTGAGCGGAGCTTTCGCTTCTACACGTTGCTTCTGTTCCATTCCGATCATCTCCCTCTTCACTTCAGAGCATTAACGATGGTATCTACGTTATGCTTCACCATGCCGATGTAAGTACCTTCTACAGTGCCTTCGTCCCCCATCGCGTCAGAGTACAGCTCCCCGCCGATAACGACCTCATGCCCGAGCTTTTTAGCGCCTTCGATAACAGACTCAATCGATTTGCGGGGAACGCTGGATTCGATGAACACTGCCTTGATTTGTTTTTCCACTAGAAAATCACGCAGCTCGCTCACATCCTTGGAGCCGTATTCTGACATCGTATTCATTCCTTGAAGCCCTGTTACTTCCACGCCATATTCGTCTCCAAAGTAGCCGAATGCATCATGTGCTGTAACAAGAATCCGGCTCGCCTCCGGCAGTTTGGCAACTTGATCCCGAGCGTATTGGTCAAGCTCCTCCAGCTTCATCAAGTACGCAGCCGCTCTTTCTTTGTAGCCTTCTGCATGAGCAGGGTCCTTCTCCGACAGCGTGTCGCGAATGACCTCCGTCGCGGACATCCACAGCTTGACGTTAAACCAGATATGCGGGTCATGCGAGCCGCTGCCGCCTTGCGGATTAGCACGAAGCTGCTCTTCTTTCAAATTGGAGGAGACGGCAACCGTTGGCTTCGTTTTCTCCAGCTTCTCGAACATTTCCGCCATTTTACCCTCTAAATGTAGTCCGTTATAAAAGATGATGTCTGCTTTATCCAGCTTCTCAATATCTCCATGCGACGCTTTGTACAAGTGGGGATCGATTCCCGATCCCATGAGTCCGGTTACGGCAACCTCATCGCCGCCAACCTCTCTCACCACATCCGCAATCATGCCGATCGTCGTCGTTACCTTTAGCTTCCCTTCATTTTCAGCAGCTGTTTGCTTCTCTTCTGTATTTCCCCCGCAAGCTGTCGTTATCATTACAAACACGGTCAAAAATAAAATCGTCATAATAAATCGCCGAAAGGCGGAGTTCATACGTACTGGCTTTTTATTCATCAAACTCTCCCTCTCCCAAATATTTTGCATGGACGAACATTAGTTTACTCAGAGACTCTTTGTTTATATTATACAAAAAAGTTTCTCTAATGCAACATTTTTCGCAAAAATAGGCTGGATTTTTTGAAAAGGCTGCATCCGATGCGGTAAAACTATGCGTCTTAACGCTTTTGAATAAGAGATCAGCAGACCTGAGATCCTTACGTGAGACTGGCTTGAGAGCAAAGCTTTCTCTTTTTTTACCAGATAATAAACCTGCATGCTTCGTTTTCAAGTAATGGCCTTGGCGGTACAGAAAATTATTGAACTGCTGTCTGCTGTTACGTAGTTTGTTTTTACAACCCATATGTTGTAGGTATAAGACGCTGATTATATAAACATAGGTCGACAACTGAAAAAGTACTAGCAAGGAGAATCAGACCTCTTCACTAGCACTTATTACTAACCGATATTCAACTGCGACGAAATTCTAGCCAATAGCGAGAACACGCAATTATCCCGTAATAAGTACGAAACCACACTACCATTGATACTTTTCCAGCTTATGGCGCACCAGCTCGTATCGAAGTACCTTGCCTTCTTTATCTGCTTTGCTCACTGTGACCTCTGGCCGAAGATATCCCTGATCGCATAGTGCCTGGAGCTGACGTACCGTTGTCCGGTGATTAAGCATCAGATGACGGCTCGCATCCAGCGGGCGCAGCCATCCGCCTTGTTTGCAAGCGAATCTAATTATTTCTTTTTGGATCAGATCATCCAGTTTAATCGGAGATTCTAAAGCCTGATAGCGGCTCATCAGCAATCTAAGCAGTGTTGCGCAGATTTCTGCCCGGCCCGCCACGTCATCGTACGAGAATGAAACCACATGGTAGCCAAGCCCCTGGAAAAAAACTTCACGGTTCAACTCCTCGGCATATTTCCTTCGATCTGTCTCCGCCACATGAGGACCAAAACCTTTAATCTCAATCGCCAGCTTGATATGGCCAGACACCCACACAAAATCCGCAAAATAAGACTTCCCTCTCCAGTCGATGATTTCGTACTCCGGATGCAGCTGATCTAATGTCCCAATTACCGGCCACCATACCTGCCGTAAAAAAAGCTGCTCCGCATGCTGGTGCCCTCGCTCCAGCCTTCCTCTTCGCTCACCGCTTCTTCCATTCAAATGATCGTTCATCCATTCTGTATGTGATTCCTCAAAATTTACTGCCATCCGCTTCCCCTCCAACATTTTTAAAATAAAAAAACGCCCCCATTCATCCATAGATGAAAAGGGACGTTCTTCGTCCTAGTTTTGCCTATTTTGCTCAACTACCTGCATTATCTCATTTCCATACTTGCTCCACAACCTATATTTACAAATAATCTGAACCAATTAGGCATCCAACACCTCGTAGCAGCTAATCAAAATGCAAATCTGCATTTTGTTTGCCGTGATTCCGGTGATTTATCGCTTCAAAATGTAAAAGTGCAGGTTGATACGCCAAAAAAGCCCCATTTGAGCCAAAATGACCGATTTCAAATGTATTTTTGCATTTTGAAGAGGATTTTGGACCATTTCAGGCCAAACAAAATGTACTTTTACATTTTGATCAGCTGACGGGTATACCACGGGTAAAAAAACAGCCCCCTGAACTCAAGTCACGAACGCGCATTCGGTGCGCAGTAACATAAAGAGTATATTGAAAGCCCGATGAGCAGCGATTTAACACTGCGGACACATGAGGACACTTATCGGACTACATTCATCCTAAAAAAGTCCGTTGGACGTACAGAGGTACCAATGGAGCCGTGATTCCACCTAAAGAACATATAACACATACGAGAACACCGACGATTCAGCATAGAATACACCGTAGGCACGTGCCGACTGGACCACAACAATTTCGCACAAAAAAGCCCGTCGGTCGCGTGGAGCGATCGACGGGCTCTGCACTATTCATCTTACACCTGCGCTTACTTTATTGCGCAGCGTTGCCGTCAGTGCCGTTAGCACCAGCATCTGAATTGTTCGCAGTGTCCTTGCCTTTGCCCGGTACACCTTTCAAGCCAATTTCATAATCATATGCATCGAAAATTTGACGGGCAATCGGGGCTGCACCCCAGCCGCCAAATCCGCCGTCCGGAATAACGACCGCAACCGCAAGCTTCGGTTTGTCGGCAGGTGCGTAAGCGATAAATACAGCGTTATCTGCTGTCCGTCCCGCAACACTCGACTGTGCTGTACCAGTCTTCCGGTTAAACGTATAAGAAACGCCGTTGAAACCCTGCACACTAACCTGCGACATGCCGGTCTCTATTTCCTTCCAGTACGCATCCGGTAAATCTACTGTATTGAGCACTTCCGGTTTAAATCCTTGCACAAGCTTACCGTCAGACGTTTTAATCTCACTGACAAACTGAGGCTTCATCCGTTTTCCGTGGTTTGCCAGCATCGCTGTATATTGTGCCAGCTGCAACGGTGTGTAGCGAGCCTGTTGACCGAAGGCTGCACGTACAAGGGCCGATTGCGAGCTCGCAGTTTCAGCTTCATGATAGTAATCGACTGTACCGGTAATCTCGCCCGGCAAACCGCTGCCTGTCAATACACCGAGACCAAACTGCTTCATGTAATTGTCCCAAATATCCACGCCAGCTTTGCCTTTGTACTTCTCATACATTTTGTTGCCGACCATGGCGGCCATAAACGGGTTAGACGATTTTGTAATCGCCTTCGCTGGATCGAGAAGACCGTAGGCATGATTGCCGGCATTTTTAATCGGCACCTTATGGCCTTCCTTACCAAATGTAAATAATCCGGTATCGTTATATACGGTTGAAGTTGTAAACAGCTTCTCATTCAACCCGATCAGAACCGAGAGCGGCTTCAGTGTCGATCCCGGCGGAACGAGCGAGGAAGGGTGCCTATTCCGCTCCTTCTCCGTTTCGTACTTCGCATATACCTCCCGGATGGTTCCGTTGCTTAGTACGGTTTTGAAGTTATCGTAATCCTCAGGACTAATACGGCCGCCCGACCAAATATTCGGATCATAATCCGGCATACTCGCCATCGCTACAACTTTGCCGGTATCAACTTCCATAGCTACAGCATAGCCGATTTTGGCAAACTCCGCCCGTTCGCTTCTAGATCCCGAGGTACTGATTTTTTTGATTTGATTCACAATAGCTTCCTCGGTCTTCATTTGAACCTGCTGGTTAATGGTCAAATAGATATCCGAACCTTTCGTCGGGTTCGTAATTTCCATCGGACCAATAATACGCTCGGCATTGTTGACTGGATACTGCTTTAAGCCATTCGTGCCGCGAAGGACATCCTGGTACATATATTCCAGGCCATCGAAGCCGACATCCTCATCCTCCGTGTACTGATAAAGCGGATCTTTTTCTTCACTCTTTTCTTTGTAAAAGGAGAGTGTTTCCCGTACACCCTTGTATTTTTTCAAATAACCGACCAACTGCACGGCTACAGAATCCTTGCTGTAGTTACGCACGCTTTCCTCTATTATATCGATGCCTTTAAATTCACTGCGATGCTCCATAAAATAAGCAATTTCCTTCAAGGTTAAGCCCGACTTAATCCTGCGAGGCGTCGAAATCGTGTTACGCCGGAAATCAAGGTCCATTTGGCGAATGACATCGTCGACAGTCATGGCCTTTTCCGGGTCGCCTTTTTCATCAAAAACCTTAACAAGTTTATTGGCAATTTCCAATGCCTCGGTATTGTTTTTCGTTTTGAAATCCGGCGAAATCGAGAAGTATAACGATTGCGTAGACGTCGAATAAGCGATCGGTGTTCCATCAGAGGCATAAATGTTGCCGCGAATCGGAGCGATTGGATTACTTCGCGTACTTTTCCTGCTGCCCTCAGCACTAAGCTTCGGACCGTCTACGAATTGAAGAATGGCTAGTTGAATAATAAGTACGCTAAAAAGAGCAAAAACAACAAAGAAAAAAAAGTTTAACCGAAAAGAAAAATGACGGCGATTCGTAATCTCCCGCTTTTGCGGATCGTCGTGCAAAGCGCTCACCTCTTGCCTTTAACCAATTTTTTGTTATGCTTCGCGAATATGTGTCTGTTCGAAGCCCGGCGAATTAAACCAATCACCGGATGATGCCCATGTCGCATCGAGCGGAATCCATTTGCCCTGCTCTCCGCCAATCCGGACCTCGTTCCAGGCATGCGGCCCGAAACCGCCCCGCCCGTCGGCACCGAGTCCCGTTACTACTCTGACCTCCAACCCTGAAGCGCGCGCCATAACGGCATATAATCTCGCGACATCAATACAGACGCCCGTTCTTGTATCGAACGTGTTTTGCGGCGTCTGCTCCTTCCAAATGCCCTTCTCTTCATAATTCCGGGCTTTATCCCAATCATACGCAATCCGCGTGCCAAGCCATTCATACAGGGCTCGTGCCTTCGCTTCATCGCCGTCGGCAGACTTCGTAACTTGAAGCGCTGCCTGTTCGATATCAGCCGGAATTGCGTAATCAATGATTTCATATTTACGTTGTAAAATGTTCTGAAATTCAGCTTGCACCGCTTTCGCGAGCACTGGCCCTTGACCTGCCAGCATATCGCCGGCTACCGGCTCCAATACAGCGGCGGCTTCATTGTAAAGCGGCGACCGCTTAATCTCATCGGTCAATACGCCGTTTGGCACAAGAGATACATAAATAAATAATGCGGCAATAAATACGAAAGCCCGGCCTGCACCGTGCAGTGCGCCAATTAATGCACCTGCCGTTCTGCTGGCCGCTCTTCCCCCAGGAATTCCCGAAGCTGCATGACGTCCGCGTTCCTTCCGTTCCGTTCCCGAGAGCAGCATGCCCACAATAGGAGTAAGCAGGAAGGATACGATCAACCTGAGAAGCAAATATCCCGTCAGGAACAATACTCCAAACCGGAGCAGCGCAAAGTCTTTCAAGCTTGTCAGCCATGTATACCAAATCCGCGATAAAGAGCTAAGCTCCTGCTTCGGCACTTCGACGCGGCCGGCCAACCAATCTGCAAGAAGCGGAGAGAGGCTTTCTGCAAGCTTGGCAGCTGCCAGCAAGCAGACAATCACCCATATTCCATCCCATACAAAATAGAAAAGACGCCTCGCAGAACCCGATGCGCCCCTCCTCATCCCTTGCGCAAGAGAAACAACAAGCAGCAGGAGGACGATAAGAGAGACCGGTTCCCAGGACCATAGCGTACGAACCCAATCCATTCTAATTACATCCTCCTTGCTTAAGCAGACGGCTCTTCCGTCAGGCTACGCTTTGCTGTTTTGTTTCGCTTGGTCAATCAAGGTTTGAACCGTATTGTCAATTTTCCAGGTGCCTAGCGGTGTGTTGCGGAAGGATACCGTTACTTCACCGCTTCCCGGTTCGCCTGTCAGTACTAAATTGTCTGTTTTTACGGTGAAGCTTCCATCTGAATTGGTCGTGAAGGTCGCTTTCTCCACTTCTCCGACCATAGCCGTAACGGCTTCCTGCTTCACACTATCGGCAACCTTCGTGCCGATTGCCTTCAAATCGTCCATGCTGTATCCGCTGTAAATGACGATGCCGACAACGATGACGGCAACGAGCGCCCATTTGACGACGGTTTTGACAATGCGGACGATAAGCAGGAGTACGACGAGCGCAACGGCAAGCAATAGCCAGTGCTCTTTCAGAAATGTGCTCCAAGTATTCCAATCATAGCTTGAGAAATTCAAAAAATCCAACCTTATCCCCCCTATTATAACGCGGGCGAACCCCCATTATCAAACATTATACCCCACCCAGAATCTACCGTAAACGCCAGCACATTGATCTAGCAGACATATCCTGTCCAGCTTTAACGTACAAGTAGATTATGAACGTTAGCGCAAGGAGGATCCGCCCCGTGAAAACCGCTGTCTGGCTCTATTTGTTTCTGTTCGTCGCCTTTTTCGATCTGCATGCGCAATATCCGATTCTTACCCCTTTTGCGATCTCGCTTGGGGCCGCCCCGTCCTTTATCGGATTGATGATGGGCATGTATTCGATTACCCATCTTCCCGGCAACATTATCGCAGGCTATGGCGTCGACCGGCTTGGCAGCCGGCTGTTTATCGTGTTCAGCCTTATGGGAGCAGGCGTTATCCTGTTGTTTCAAGCGCAAGTAACCGACCCTTGGCAGCTGCTGCTGCTTCGTTCCATCAGCGGCTTTGTACTCGCCTTTCTATCTCCGGCCTGCCTTGCGCTTCTTGCTAAGCTCACAACCAACCGGGCTGAGCAAAGTAAGCTGATGGCCGGCAACGGCTTCGTTCATACGCTGGCTACCGTCGTCTCTCCAGCCGCAGGAGCTTACATGGTCGCCAAGATCGGCTTCACGACAGCTTTCTATCTGCTCGGCTGGGTGTTGATCGCCACCTCCATATGCGCCCTTATTTTCATCCGGGACATTAAAGCGGCAGCGGAGGAATTACAGCCTGACAGCAGCAGCAAATCCAAAATTGTTACACGTATTGAAGCTGCCCCCATTCCGTGGCTCGTCTTCATCCTGCCTATCGCAACCAGCTGCGCGCAAGGCATCCTGTCCTTCGAGCTGCCGTTAATGGCCAGCACGAAGGAAGGCATGATGACGACGGGATTACTATTCTCCGTCGTTAGCATCGGGGCGCTCATTACGCTAAGCATGCTGTTCCTGAACCGGATTCCAGCCTTTCATCGAACGTTGTGGGGCTCGCTCATCCTGGCACTCATCTATTTTCTTATTGCGGCAGGCACACCGCTTCCTTTTGCCCTGATGCTGTTGTTCGTCGGCATGGCTAAAGGAATTATCATTCCGGCAATCCCTATGCTGCTCATTGAACTAAGCGGCGGAGCCCGCTATGGCCGTACGTTCTCGGTACTCGCCATCGCCTATTCTATCGGTGCCTTCATTGGCCCTATGCTAGCGGGACAGCTTCGAGACAATCTGTCCCCCTACTACATCGCCTTCCTTGCTCTAATGATCGCCGTAATGGTATTGCCGTTCCACAGCAGACGCCATTACACGTCCCGCACCCATTTTTCTCAAAACTAGGTAAACGCACACGGCTAATGTCACTCCCCTACATACAATGAGGTATGTCAAACGGCAGCTAATGCCTAATGACCCTGATTATGCGAAAGAGGGGTGACGTGTTTAATGTCTCAAGCTGGCGTTTCAAACCATCATCAAGATCGTAGTGGCGATCGCGGCGGCCACCATCATCATGGGTCGAACATCGGATTTATTCTCGTATTGTTCATCCTGCTGGTCATCATCATCTGCACATTCTGCTAATTCGACACGCGTTGACTAAAAGAAGCGTCCCAGGCTGCTCCATTCATTGGAGCGGCAGGGACGCTTTTTTTTCGAGTGAAAATGGTAAACTATAAAAGCAATGAATTTCCCGAGCAAAGGAGTGCACGCGTCATGGAAATTGCGATTATTGTGGAAGGGAAAAACGATAAAAGCCGGGTACGCAGAGTGCTGCATGAAGACGTCCCGATCTATTGCACATTTGGAACGCCAGGACCCGACCAATTAGAACGTCTTCGCAAACAGGTTGGCAATAAACAGGTATACCTGTTCACCGATAATGACAGCTCCGGCAAACGAATCCGAGGCATGCTTCGCGATCTGTTTCCCGATGCCGAACATATCTATACCCGCCGCGGCTATCCGGGCGTCGAGCATACGCCGGAAGATTATTTGATCGAGCAATTAGAAAAGGCAGGCCTGGAGGAACATATTATGTACCCCGAGCCTGCCCCTGGATGGACCAAAGAAGATCAGATATGAAGAATATAGATGACAAAGGCTACCGTCACAATACTTAGCACAGTCGATAGAAAGACAGCTTGAGAAGCAAATTCTGCCTCATTGTCGAACTCGACTGCAAGCAGCACGCTGCTTAAGGAAGTCGGAACTGCTGAGGACACGATTAATGCAGCAGCCATCATTTTATCAATCTCGATAAAGGCATTTAATCCCCAAATAATGAGGGCTGCCAAAGCCGGACCAATGATCAGCCTTAGGAAATTGGAAAGAATGACGTTGGAGAATAACCTTCGGTCCCATCTCCACTTCATACTGCCGAGCTGTACACCCAGCGTGAGGAGCGCCGTTCCAATAAAGGCATTGGCCAAATAAACGATCGGCGTTTCTACAGGCTGCGGAAGCTTGATGCCAAAGCCATTGAATAGGAAGGCAAGCGGAATGACATAGATGATCGGCTGGGACAAAATCGTCCGCATCGTGGAACGCAGGTCAAGCTTATGAGCGTTGACACTGTATATCCCGTATGTATTCGGAAGCAAGGATTGTGTGACCATGACGATAATCTGGACGGACAATGTATACGGATTGGCTGCAAAAGCCAATTGATTGAGCGGTATGCCATAGTTGGCGCTGTTATAGAACAGAACGCTGTTGCGCATCGCCCCTCTCATCCCGTCTTTCAAGCCTCGAAGCCTAACAGCCAGCTCAACAACGGCTCCTTGCAGCACGAGAAAAATAACGGCGAACAGCAGCACCTTGCCGATCAGTTGAGCAGAGATTTTGGTCGTATAAAGCAAATTAAATATTACAGCCGGTGAAAATACATAGAAATTAAGCTTTGACAATGTCTTGATATCCAAAGAAAAAAGCCGCTGCATCGTGAAGCCTATAGCTATCATCAATGTGAGCGGCAATACATTTGTCCATAAAATATGAAGCAATATGTCCATTACTTATTCCTTGGCCAGCTGCTTCAGATCAGCCGCCAACTGCTCCGGCGTCAACTCTTCATCATTGCCGCTAATCCATTTGCGAATTTGGCCTTTCTTGTCAACGAGCGTAATGACATTGAAATGAATAAAGGAGTTGTTCGCCTCATCCTTTTTGACCCCAACACCAAAATCTGTTGCAAGCTTCATCGTTGATGCTTCTTCCCCCCGCAAAAACAGCCAGCCTGCGCCCGGCTCCGCGAAATTACGTTCAGCGAACGCACGAATCACTTCCGGTGTATCCCGCTCAGGGTCAAATGTTATCGACATCATCTCTGCCGACTTGCCCAGCACGCCGTCCTTTTGAAGCAAGTCCTGCGTCTCAGACAGAAGGAATGTAGTAGGCGGACAAACGTCCGGACAGTTGGCGAAATAGAAATAAACCAGTCTTGCCTTGCCGTTTGTCGATTCTAGAGACACCTCATTGCCGTCGATATCATTCAACGTAAATGCAGGCGCTGCTTGAAGAACAGGCATTGATTCTTTCTGATTTCCGAAATAAGTTACTAACAAATAAATACCCATAGCCGCGCATAGCGCCAACACGGCGATTTTGAAGCTGTGCTTTTTCAAAAACAACATGCCTCGTTAATCCTCCCCACAGTTAAACCATTATTTAATCGTATTGGCAATCATGACGATAAATACGACCATTAAGTAGTTGACCGAAATTAGAAAATTGACTTTCGCCCATTTCTCATCATTAGCGGCTTTCAAGCCCATAATCGTATGTGCAGCCCAGATTACGCTCGCCAATACGGAAATAATGAGGAACACGATACCTGCGTAACCATAAGTGTAAAGTAAAACGCAAGTTGGAATGAGCAAAACCGTGTACGGAATCATTTGCAGCTTTGTCCGCTTGATGCCTTTAACAACCGGAAGAAGCGGGTATTGTGCCGCCCGATACTCCTCCACCCGGCGAATCCCAAGCGACCAAAAGTGCGGCGGCTGCCACAGAAACAGGAAGGCAAACAGCAGCCAAGCTCCTGCATCCACTTCCGAAGTTACGGCGCAATAGCCTAGTACCGGAGGCATTGCTCCGGAAATGCCGCCGATCGAGGTGCTCCAAGTCGACGATCTTTTGAGCCAAACGGTGTAGATGAAAATATAAACGAACCAGCCAAGGAAACCTAACCAGCCGGTTAAAGGATTAACGAGCAGAAACAATACGGCTAGTCCAATAACACCAAGCGCGATGCCGTAGGAGAGTACGAATCCTGGCGTTAATCGCCCTGTTGGAAGCGCACGGTTTTTCGTCCGTTCCATCTTCTGATCCAGTTCCCGGTCCCAATAATTATTAATGACGCATGCGGAAGCGATTGTAATCGTCGATCCGATCACGACCCACAACAGCGCCAGCCAGTCGATATTCCATTTCGATGCTACCCAAAAACCGCCGATGGCGGCGAAAACATTCATTCTGAGCAGCCGCGGTTTGGTTAATGCAATCAAGTCTTTAAACACGAAGCGAGCCTCCTAAGGTATGCCGCAAGACGCAAGTTTTGCGCCTAAACATTTCATTGATGAATCGTTCTTAATCATACCGAAAAAAGATGGTAATGACAACGTTCATACTTATTGTTCATCAATTCGCCACTCAAATTGTGACAAATAATTTGGAACCCTTTTGCTGGGCGCTCAATACACTGTGTATGTAGTTTAACGCCTATAAAACCAGCTTGAAGCGGCGCTCCCGTCTCATGCGCGCGAAGTGGAGGGCGAAGATTTCGAAGCGACTTAGAAAGGATATTTTCATCAAAAAAGCGAGAGAAAGCGATATCCGTTTGGCCTAACGGCTCATAACGGCGAGCGCCAACATCCGGCATCGAATGCGCTTTGGTTTTTCCGTCCGGCCGGAGGCTGCCCGGGTACATGGCATGACCAAGCGAACAGTGGACGCTATAAAGCGCACTGCTTCTTTATCCCAACACCAATCCGAACGTTTACCAGCAATCTTTATTTCCACGATCGAAAGCGAGGAACAACAGAATGTCTAAAGGTTATGATTACAAAGGCGGAGTAAGTCCAGTTCACACAGACGGATACGGCGTTTACGGAAATGTCGGAGGAACAACTCAGGGCTATGGCTATCCAAGCGGTCAGACCGCTACACTGCCAGCATCCAAAGAAGCAAACGCCTCCGCGGTTCTGCCGGCATCCAAAAATCCGAATGCACCAACGACCCTACCCGCTTCCTGGGGTCCAAACATGATGCCTAGCGCCATGGGTCCAAACGTAATGCCGAACATGATGCCGAACGCCATGGGACCTAATGTCATGCCAAACATGATGCCGAATGCCATGGGGCCTAATGTCATGCCGAACATGATGCCGAACGCCATGGGACCTAATGTCATGCCGAACATGATGCCAAACATGATGCCGAACGCTATGGGGCCTAATGCTATGCCGAACATGATGCCAATGATGATGGCCAAAAATGCTCCAATGGCTGGGGCTCAAGTTTCTCCGCCTATGGTGCCTAGCGGCTCCGTCATTACTCCTCAGGGGGGGAATATCGTTGCGGTTCCTGTTGCAGAAGAATCTTATGTAGAAAATATTTTGCGCCTGAACCGCGGCAAAATGGCAAGCTTCTACATGACATACGAGAACAACCGGGAATGGAACGCTAAAATTTTCCGCGGCATTATTGAAGCTGCCGGACGTGATCATATCGTCATCAGCGATCCATCGACAGGAATGCGCTATTTGCTTCTGATGCTGAATTTGGATTATGTAACCTTTGACGGACCTATCCAATACGAGTATCCGTTCCAAGGAGGCGTCGTCACGAACACAACGCCAATGACAACGCGCGAAGAGGAAATCTAGCCGTTATTCGGAAGAGCGGGCTTGAAGCTCCACACATGCATCTTGTCCGCTCCGCCGATAATCCAATCGGATACGCGATACCAAGGAGAACGCTCGCTGCAGCGTTCTTTTTTTATTTGCTCGGCTTCCGCCTCATTATCGGCATACCAGATTTCCACGAATAGATTGATTTGATCTGTTCCTTCATATAAATGTACCTTTTTCTGCTCCTGAAGCAATTGTCTGGTATAAGCTAAATAATCTGCCCGGCTGGCTTCTGCAATTTTATATTCTGCAAAACATATCGCTTGCATCTTGAATCAACTCCTTCCCTTCCAAATTATACTGGCTGTCGTTCCATTGATAAAGTCGCTTCTCTCCGTTGATACTACAGGTAATTCGCATATTCATCGCAGCGCAACCTAAGAAGGAGGATCACACCGTGGATACAGGCACGCATCTTGTCATGGGGATCGGTTTGGCTGGCTTGGCAACAGTCGACCCGGTTATTGCTTCCAATCCCTCAATTCATACTGCCGTCTTAATCGGCACCGTAGTTGGTTCGCAAGCGCCTGACTTCGATACCATACTGCGTCTCAAAGGCAATGCCAGCTACATCCGCAACCATCGGGGCGTCTCTCATTCCTTGCCCGCTATCGCAATCTGGACTGTGCTTATTACAGCCATTCTTCAACTGGTTTACCGGGGAAGCCTCCCATGGCTTCATATCGGTTCGTGGGTATTGCTTGCGGTATGCGTTCACGTATTCACCGACCTGTTCAATGCCTATGGCACACAGGCGATGCGTCCCTTCACGGATAAATGGATCTCATGGAATATCATCCATATTTTCGATCCGTTTATTTTTATCACCCATATCATCGCTATCGCACTTTGGGCAATCGGATTATGGAGTGCTGCAGCGATTTTCACTTCACTCTATGCCCTTACGGCCGTTTATTTCATTTGGCGAACGTTTGCGCAGCGGTCCACACTTCGAACGGTGCAAAAGCTTGATACGCAAAAACTTGATTCCGATTTCCATATCGTCATCCCGACCATTTCTCTAACCGGCTGGAACGTCGTGAAGCATATCCAAGACGGCAGCTACAAGATAGGCGAGCTCAGAGGCGGAAATTTAACGTGGGTGGACCAAGTAAAATGCTCTGACCACCCTGCTGTATCCAAATCGAGAAACGACCCGGCGATTCGCTCCTTCCTTTACTTTACCAAATTTGCATGTGCCGAAGTTAAGGAGCATAATTGGGGATATGAGGTGCGCTGGTCTGATGTACGTTACCGGCATCGCAAGCAATATCCGTTCGTTGGCGTTCTTCTCATGGACCGGGATTATCAAACGGTCGGCTCCTATGTAGGCTGGCTAAGCGATGAGCGGCTGATGAAGCGGCTTCGGATGAACTCTTATTAATGAAGAAACGATTGGTATTGACTTTAGGAAAGCCCCTGATGGACAATAAAAGGGGCTTTCTTATTGTGTTGTTTGTTGCGTCCTTGGGTAAAACGAAAAAAGCTCAAGGTTTCCCTTGAGCTTTAGGTAAAACTCATTGTGTATAGAAAAGTTTAGCGAAGGTTGCTGGAACCGCCGGACAGTTGTTGCTCGGCAATTTGTACAAGCTTTTTAGTAATGTATCCGCCCAAAGAACCTGCATCGCGTGTCGAAACGTTACCATAGTAACCGTCCGCTGGAATTTGCACACCAAGCTCTTGCGCTGCTTCAAGTTTCATTTGATTGAGAGCTTGTTGAGCTTGAGGTACCACCAATTGATTGCTGCTTTTGTTGCTAGCCATGCGGAATTTCTCCTTTCAGTATAGGAACTTTTGTGTGTTTTGCAAGCTTGCAAACTTATTATGCTCACCCATTCAGAAACTATGCTACATTCTAAAATTATTTTATTTATCGCTATGAAGGAGAGTTTGAACATGTCCAAACCGATGTCTCTGTTGTTTGCCGTCCTGTCCGTCCTATTCATGCTGGCAACCGCCGTATCCATTTCCATCAACGGGTGGCTGGCTCTGTTAATGGGCGTTCTAACGCTGTTTATGATCGGGAGCGGCTTTATCGTCAAAGCGAGATTGCGGCGGCGCGGATAACGGGAAAAAGGGCCGATGCGATATTCGCACCGGCCCTTTTTCTCTGCTAACTTAGCTATCTTGGAGCGATGAAGCCCATTCTTTCTTTCACTTCAGCTACCGTACGGTTTGCGATAACCGCTGCCCGTTCAGCACCTTGCTTCAGAATGTTATGGATTTCCCCAGAGCTCCGAATTTCATTGTATCTCGCTTGCAGAGGCTCCAGCACCGCAACGACATGTTCCGCCAAATCTTTTTTGAACGGACCATAGCCTTGCCCTTCATAACGGGCTTCGATCTCCTCCATCGACAGGTTTGCGCAATGCGAATAGATGCTCATCAGATTGCTGATCTCCGGTTTATTTGCAGGATCGTATTTAACCTCACGTCCCGAATCTGTCGTTGCACGGCTAATCTTCTTGCGAACAACATCCGGCGGGTCCAGTAGTGCAATGAAGCTTCCCGCGTTCGGGCTGCTTTTGCTCATCTTCTTGCTCGCATCGTCCAAAGACATAATGCGGGCGCCTATTTTCGGCATGTAGGGCTCTGGCATTGTGAAATATTCGCCAAATCGGAAGTTAAACCGTTGCGCCAAATCGCGAGTCAGCTCCAGATGCTGCTTTTGGTCCTCGCCAACCGGCACAAGATTCGAATTGTAAATTAGAATATCAGCCGCCATAAGAGACGGATAGACGAATAGCCCGGCACCAACGGAATCTTTGCCTTCGGATTTGTCCTTGAACTGCGTCATCCGCTCAAGCTCGCCCATATTCGTAAGCGTCGTCAACAACCATCCCAGCTCCGCATGTGCGGGAACATGTGATTGTACGAATACATTTGCTTTGGACGGGTCGATTCCTGCTGCAATAAACAATGCAGCTACCGCCTCTGTCTGCTCCCGCAAATTAGCCGGCTCCTGCGGCACCGTAATCGCGTGAAGATCCACGACCATGAAAAAGCATTCCTCTGTATGCTGAAGCTTGACGAAATTTTGCATCGCTCCGATATAGTTCCCCAGCGTAAGCTGGCCGCTTGGCTGAATGCCTGACAATACTCTGCCCATCGTTATCGACTCCTTTTTAATGACTGTTCACTGTTCATACCTGTTTATAAACGCAGAAAATCCCCCGCCGCAAGGGACGAGGGACCGTGGTGCCACCCTAATTCGCTAATGCCGTAACGCCGCCTAATCGGTGGTCAGCGTCAGTCAGCAAGAGCCTTCATTTGTTCCGTAACGGAGAACAGCCGGATAAGCATAGACGGTACCGATCATACCGCTTTCCGCTCTCCGCTCCGGGATCCATTCAGACGTTAGGCTTGCACCGGTTCGCACCAACCACCGGCTCTCTGGATGCATCATCACCTAAGCTTACTTGTTCCCATCATCGCATTTATCACGATTATACCTTCCTAAAATTGAAAGTCAAGGGATATGAAAAATTATCCAATTAAAGACAAGCGATAAAGTTGTCCTATCTCAACTCCTTGCGCATAGACTGTTTAATAATAAATTCGCAGCGGTTCAGAGGAGTCGTTCTATGACAAAGTTCATTTTAAAATTCGGGCCTCCGCTGCTTGGCGCAGGCTGTCTCATTATCCTGTCGCTCTTGATTACCGACCAGCCTTGGTCAGGGGCGCTATTTCACAATCCTAACCTGCAAACGTTTAAAACCTTGTTTTTATCCCTTTTATTAGAAACTTTCCCTTTCATTCTCCTGGGTGTTCTGTTCTCTGCTCTGCTGCAAGTATTTGTAACCGATGATACGATTCGGCGATTTACACCGAAGGGTCCTGTGACTGGTGTTCTGTTTGGCGCCCTGCTCGGCCTATTGTTTCCGTTATGCGAATGCGGCATGATTCCTGTCGTCCGCCGCCTGATCCGGAAAGGAATGCCGGCCTATATCGGAATTGTGTACTTAGTTGCTGGACCGATCGTCAATCCCATCGTATTTACTTCCACCTATTCGGCCTTTCGTTCAGCTCCCATCATTGCCTACTCTCGAATCGGACTAGCTTTGGTCATATCTGTTATCATCGGGATGTTGTTCTATCGCTTTATGCGTTCCAGCCCGCTTAAAGAAGAGCATAAGACGGTATTTATCCATGAAGAAGCACATCATCACGGTGCAGCGCAAACATCATCTTCAATCCGTCCGGGCTGGGGCTACCGATTGTCAGCAACACTTGGACACGCCTCCGACGAATTTTTCGAGATGGGCAAATATTTAATCTTCGGTGCCATGCTGACGGCAGTCATTCAGACCTTCATTGATAAAAGCGTCCTGACCGCCGTTGCCGATCAGCCCCTATTCTCCTACCTGTTCATGATGGGCCTCGCCTTCCTGTTATCCCTATGCTCTACATCCGATGCCTTTATCGCCGCTTCCTTTAATGGCATATTCGGTACAGGTCCGCTGCTAGCGTTCCTTGTCTTTGGACCAATGATCGATTTGAAAAATACGATGATGCTGCTGTCGGCCTTTAAGCTGAAAATCGTAGCCGCGCTCATTGCCTTAACCTTTGCTTTGGTGCTGGCTGGAGCCTGGCTTATGGAGGCGTTCCTATGAATGACCGCTGGATTAGAGCCGCTTTATTATTAGGATTTGCAATGTTGATTGCCTACTTTAACCATACCGGACAGCTTTCCTCATTCGTCGAGCCCAATATGGAAGTTTACGTAAAGCTTTCCTCGCTTGGCTTGCTAGCCGCTGCCATGCACCAGGCCTATGAAGCGCTCAAACCGGCGCATTCGCAATCCTCCAACGATTGCGAATGCGGACACACCCATCATCATTACGATCACCATTCTGTTCATGGGCATGAAGGGCATTCCCATTCAAGCGGTGCAGTCAAAAGCCTGCTCATCTACGGACTGTTTCTGCTGCCTTTGCTTTTGGGCTTTCTTCTGCCGGGTTCCAGTTCTGCCGCCGGTCACGCCTTTCACCCGCATACGCATGATCACAGTCAAGACCATATAAGAGAAACAAATGACAGCAAAAAGGACCGCTGATCCTGATCAGCGGCCCTTTTTGCCTTCTCTTCCACTAAGACTCCATATTATCCCGGTAACTCTCTCGCATAGATGGGGCTTTGGGCTGGTAACGATAGCTCCAATTCGACGAATTGTAATTGGACTCGTAACAGATGCTAGCCGACCAAGTCCCCGAGCTTGGTCTGACAGCGAAATCATACATAATTTCCCCGTGAGTCCAATTGCGCCTGAACTGTAAAGCATCGATGGCCATTTTGCGAAAAGCCTGTACTTGCAGCGGCGTCATCCCCCGCTCCAGCTTCTCGAAACTCCCATTCTTACTCTCAATCGGGTTTTGTCGTAAGCCAAATTTAATAAAAATATTGAGTTAAATTTAAATGAAGAAGGGCTGTTGATAAATATGCAATTTATTCTTTTGCGTTGTCCTAAATGCAATCTCCAATGCAAGACACCATTAAACGGATATGACCCCAGACTGCATTGTTGCGGGGATTGTTCTGATCCGCCTGACCCTGAATACGATGTTGAGTTGGTTATGATGGGATATTGGTCCCCGTACTAAAAAAAGAGCTGGTCAAAGGGATTCAGTTCCCCAGACCAGCTCTTTTTATTTAAACAGGTACCATCCCTCGACAACCCTAACAAAATTAAGCGCATCCTCCCATTCGATAAGCCGTTCCTCCTTCAACTTCTCTAGCGCCTTCCGGATCTGCCCCGGCTCACGCTGGGCCATACGTGCAAGGTCTGGAATAGATATGCGGGTATTAACGGTACGGTTTCGATTGTGAAGGATCTGCAGCAGTTTTCTTTCTGTGTCGTTCAGCATTAATTAAACATACCTCCTATATACCGCTGCAGCCTTTCAGCCATCTCATTGCGGACGACATGTCTTACAAGCGCGTACTCGGACTTGTAGCCACGCAGGATGACCTCATACAGTATTCCGTCGTCGTTACGTTTGATCTCTACGATCTGCATTTCGAGCTTTCTCACATGCTGCCGAACCTCGCGTATATCCTTATCGATTATATCAAGCACCATTTGGCTACTCTTTATATACAGCGTCTTCATGGCGTATTTTTCTTCCTGCATCTTTTTCATGTTGTTAGCCACTGCATCTCGCACAAAAGGCAGTATGCAGTAATCCCTGATTAGCCGGTACTCGTCATCAGATATTTGTCCGCTCACATCGTTCACCTCACGATGATTATATTACGAACATAAGTTCTTAATCAAGAGCATTACTTTTTCTTGTCGATGTCGACCTTCTTGGCCTTTCCGTCCCATTTGACGTCGGCTCCCAGCGCCTCAGCGACCGCCCGCACCGGAACATACGTTACGCCCGCCTTATCGTCGTACAAACCGTCAGCCAGCTTCTTTCCGTCGACACGGACCTCTACTGTCTCCATCTTCTGTTCCCCCTTGGGTTTCATCTCCGTTTCCTCCGCCTTTTTCATCTTCGAGGACACCATAGCTTTGAATGCTTCCCATCCCGTCCACTTGCCGCCATCGTACATCAGCCGCGGGCAAATCTTTCCGCTCCAATCATAATGCCGGCGAAGCCTGTCAACGCCCCAGCCCCGCGCCCGCAGCATGCCAGCAACCAAGTCAGCGGCATTGTCGAGCGTCTTTGCGTAGTTACCACTCTCGCAAATCTCTATACCAATAGAAGTCCGGTTGCCGGACTTAGTGCCGCTGCCGTCACCTGCATGCCAAGCTGCTTCGTTAAGCGGCAAGCATTCGATGGCGTCGCGTTCGTCGATAACGATATGATAGGAAGCTGTACGATCGTTAGCCGAATTTGTTAGCCATGCCCGTTCGTTTCGGGAACTGCTGGACGGGTTCCCGGTATTGTGGATTGTAATGGTTGTAGCCGTCATAGCCGGCCCCGGACGCCGATTGCACGGCGTCGTCTTTGGGATATGATCAACGATATAGTTAATTGACATCCTGATCCTCCTCCTTCGCCCCACTCTTTGCGTCTACGTGCGCCTCGGCTAAAATGTATACTGCTACACCGCCAACAGTTGTGATCAAACTTGTTATCTTGACAGCCACGTCTTCCCCCGCACCTACCAAAACAATAACGCTCGTAGCTACAGCAGCTACGAGCGCCCAAAGTTTACGACTTGCGAATTTACGTCTCCAGTTAATTTTCATGGTTTACCCTCCTTACGGTTTAAGCCCGCCGGCTAATATGAATCCAACAATAGCCACCAATACTGTTCCGCCGATTGTCCGCCAAAGCCATTTTTGATTGTCTTCGATCTTGTCAATTCGCTTATGCGCAGATGCCGCAGACTCACGAGCTGCGACTGCATTTTCATTTGCGTTAATTGCCCGGTCCAGTTTGGAGTCCATGTTATCTACCTTTGTCTCTACCCTGGTAATCCGCTGTAACATCTCATTCAATTCAATCAGTGTAGCCGCCTCCCCATAATAAAAGCCCCGCAGTAGCGGAGCTTAGTTAGATATGGCCGCTTGGGCCAATTGATTCATTTGGTCTTGCATCTGTCGAAGTGTCTCGCGCTTTTCTTTTGCAGGCATAGTTTGATCTGTTTCGATCACCCGCATTTCCTTGCGAATATCACTAATCTTGTCCGAAACTTTTCCTAGGTACTTCCGCTCTTTGTTGTTGTAGTCCTTAGGCAGCTCGCCTGTTACACCATAATCCGTCCTTGCTTGATCTAACTTGGATTTACGGTCATAGAATTTTGTCATGATGTCATTGGAGAATACCGGATCTACAGTCATCTGAGCAGCTAGTGCGCTGCCAGCAGCCTGCAGCGGGTTGTCCCCAGCTCCTGGCGTCATCATCGGGAGACCAAGTTGCCCGATTACACCAGAGTATTGTTTCATAAGGTAATCCAGCGATTTGGGAGACGTGCCTGTATGCTCGCCGATAGCCTTGGCTAGTGAACTTGTCCGCGCATCCGACTGCAACTCAGGTGACAGCCGTTCCAAGTATGCAGGAACAATCGGAGAATCAGCAAAGTTGCGATTAGCTGCAACATCCGCAATCGGTCCTGCTATTGTGTCACCCACGACGCCCGCCAGCCGGTCTGTGATTCCTCCGCTTTTTGCTGCACCTTGAATACCCGGCACAAGAAATGTCGTTCGGATCTGGTCTGCAAAGTCGCGGAATGCTTCAGGATCCTGTTTCATGAACCGGTCCATTAGACGTTCAGGAATATCGGCGAATACTGTTCCGATCTCCTTCGGCTTCGCAATCTTGATGAAAGAGCCTTCTTTCGCGGGGTTTGGAAACAGGTAGAAGTTGTCCTTTGTTCGGCGACTGACCTTTTCGTAATCTGGATTGTTGTAATTCATCGCATACGCAACCATAGCAGGTACACCAACAGCCAGAGCTGACTTCGCTATGGCTAATCCCTTGTTGTCTTTGTATGTTCTTGCGAACTTGTCCAAGCCTTGAACAGCTGCATTAAAGTACGGGAAAAAGGCGTCAAGTTCCCTGACTGCAGAGCCGCGACGCTTAAAGTTAACAGTCAGGTCCTGCGCCTCAAAAAGTCCGCGAATCTTATCTTCTGGAGCACCGCCAGCAGATGCACGTTTATATTCAGCAAGCCGCGGCGCGTTTTCAACCGCATTCATGAGGTTCTGCAATCCATCGTACGCCTTCGGTATAATTCCTTGCAGTTTGTTTCGAGATGGAATAATTTGACGCTTACTCTGCGCGAGCATGTTTCTGTCCGATGCGATCGGGGATGAATGCCCACCACCAAAGTTTTTAAATTCTCTGTATAGTTTTCCGTCCGTTGCGATTTCATAAGCAGAATGCAGCAAGTCAGACATGAAAAGTATCGGGTTATTGGTCGTTTTCGACGCGGTATACGCTGAAGGAATATCGCGCCATAAGTTTCGAGTGAGCCCAAACACGGGGTTAGCGCCGGTCGTGAGCGTCTTAAATACTTGCGTTGCTTTCCCAACCATCTGAATGAACCAGTTACTTTGATTCGGACCCATCGCCATGATTGCCTCAAGCATCGGTTTATCATTCACCTTAATATAAACAGGTTCCCCGTCCATCATGACGCGTACAACGTTATCCTTATCCAGCCCTGTCTGAGTCGCTTGGCGGAAGCTAGCATCAAAGTCGTTTGTCAGATTAGCAACCAATCCGTCAATGCCATCACTTTTAAGTGCTTCGTTAATCTGCTTCAATGATTGCGCTGACATCGCTTGATGTTCTGGAACAAGCTCTATAAAGCCCTCCAGCGCCTCAGGATCGCGTCGCAGGTTTTGGACAACCGTTTGCATGACCTCGTTACGTTTTGCCGCTTTAACGAAAGCGTCGACGTTCTCGATCATAGACTCGATAGGGCTTATGATCTTTCTCTGTGACCCGCCCTTCTGATACCCTTTGACAGGCGCTTTCTGTCCTCCAAAACTACTAGGTGACCGCCCGCTAATATTCGTTCCCGCACGTTCCAATTCCGAGAAAAACCGCTTATTCGGAACGTAAGTTGGGTTAGCTGCCATGAAAGCCTGAGCTTGTTCGCTATTCAATAGACCAGAGTCAACAAGCCAGCGATCCACCATGTTCTGCTGGAATTGATATATTTCCTCGGACATCTCTTTAAACTGCGGATAACGAGCCTCATACGCTGCAACTTTCGAAGCTCCGGCATCAGGTGTCCAATTCAGACTATCCCGGAACACTTTTTCGCCACGTCCAGCCCTCGTTATAGCATGCTTATTCAAAAGGTAATCCTCGAAATCCACATAAGAGTGACGCTTATTTGGAAGTCCTGATAGAATTTCTTTCAGTGATTTTCCGATTACATGCCCTTTGTTGTCGAGTTGACCAGTAGTAAGAATTTGATGTGCAATAACATCTGCGCCTCTTGTGTTCAAGGCCAATGTATGAGAACGATCAGCAGCTTTTAAAGGCGAGCCAACCACTCGTTCAACTTCTTTATCAAAGATATTTAACGGGTGAAGATTATCAACCAGTTTCGTATATGCCTTATCAGACATCACGTTAAGCGGTAATTTTTCTCGATCAGCACGAGTTACAAGTTGAGACTTCGTATCCGTCGACAGGTTGTCATATGGTTTTACCTTGCTTCCGAATGCAGAAAAACCGAGTTTTGATGAACTCGGTTCGGTCGGCAATTGCATCGGCTGTAAGTCTGACTTCCCGTTAATTTCTACGATATCATTACCTGCATGATATTTTTTGGAATAGGCACCTACTTCGGCATCTTGAGTTATGTTCCAAAACTCGATCGGGGATTTACCAACTTCAGGCTCCGAAGTGTATGGTATCTTATCACCATGCCATCCCCATCTTCCTGTGCTGGAATTTTTAGATACTAGATACATACCATCTGGGCCAAGCACTACTCTTGGATCTGCTTCTTTATTTAAAGAACCGTGACTGCCGATCAACTTAGCAACGTCCTTATCCACGTAAACAGTTAGCTGAGAAGGAGTTTTTAACCCAACGTCATTAGGGTTGTGCCCTTCATGTAAAGTTTTCGTTCTCTGTGTTGAGCCATTTTCACCTAAAGTGTAAGTACTACCTTTTGACGTTTTAAAACCTGTGTATTTATTCGGTGTCGTCTCTGGGCTTTCATTTAAAGCTTGGGCTTCTTCTGTGATGTCAATTCTCTTGGTTGGCGCAACTCCTGGAGCCCTCCCAGGTATGGTTTGAGGGGCTGCTGCGGGAGCAATCTGACCTTGTATATTCCGTTCGGCATTAGACCGGACAGGGAACGGCGCTCCTGCTACCTCACGAGCAGTCTGATTGGCTCGGGCGCGGTCCATTAAATCAGGTGTAATCCGGTTCACCCTTTGTGGGTAAGCCCTCTGAATCAACTCGTCAAGACTCACTCCGTTAGGACCGGCCATTTGCCTCCACAATGACTCGACCTCTAGATCCTCACGACCTGGAGTCAACCTGCCCTCGTCCTGTAGGCGCTTAGCCTGCTCCATGAGAGATTCAAATTGTGTCCGATATGGGTTGCTTTGCTGTGAAACTCTTGCTGCAGTAGCTGCCTGTGGTTGCGGCTCCGGAAGTGCAAATGTGTATTCCGGTGTAATAATATCTGGAGTTTGAGCGCCATTTGGATTCCCGCGTTCTCGCGGCGCTGGTAAAGCTAAGAGATTCTGCACCTCAGATTCCGGTATACCTGCCTTTCGCATTCGATTAGCCAGTGCTGTGCCGACTTTCCCCAGACCAGAAAGAGCAGCAACGCCGCCACCGCCCAACAGTCCGGACAACCCAATGTCAACCCCGCGTTCTAGCGGAGTCTGGTCATTACGGTTCGTTAATTGCTCCCCTATTTCAATACCGCCACCAAGTCCTACACCTGCTTGAACACCGCGGCCAACGTTACTGAGTAAGGAAGCCCCTTTAACAAACTTGCCTGCGGGGAGCGCAACTCCACCTGCAAACTGTCCAGCTCGACCTGCTCCAGTTTCTGTTGCTCCTTCAGCTCGTTCAGGCAATCCCATTACTCGATCTCCATATGTCGACAACCCAAGAGAAGCTGTATCGCCTGCACCTCGGATAAAGTTGGTAACCGGATTGGAGTCAGTTACACCCGGGATATCTGTTGCTTTAATGCCCTGACCAATCTGTTCGATGATTGGCGTACCTTTCACAGCTTTATCTGCGATTGACCCTTCACGTGGCGCAGGGAATCGTTCAGCAAGACCTTCAGGCATCAAAGCAGCAGCCACATCTTGACTTAGCCGCGCCAGTCTCGTTAAGGGGGCGTCCTTTACCCGTTGTTGGCGTTCCTCGCGCTGCCGGTCAGCGGTTCCCTCGAATCGCTTTGCTGACTCCACTTGCTGCTGAAATGAAGGCGCATCCGGTATCGGTCCGGTGTACGTCCGACTCGATGGCGGTTGGATAGTATCCTTGGCCGCTTGGAGTTGCTTCATTGGGTCGAATAGCTCCGGCGCCAGACTTCTCGTCTCTTGTGCGCGCTGTTCCTCAGACTTTAACCGGTCAATTCGTCTGGATGGAGCAGACTGTGCTGCAGGACCTTCGGACAGCCGAGCCATAACGCGCTCCCTTGCCTCTAAACCTTGTTTTAATCGGTCTCGTCTCGACATGTGTCTGCCTCCTATCCCGTTAACTGCTGATAGTATTTACTCACGCCGTTAACCCAGTTCTTATTGAGTCCAGTAGGGTCGTTTGCAGCCCCAACTGGTGCATATTTGCGTTGTATCTGCTCAATGGTGGTTAAACCCTGGTCAAGATAAAGACGTCTCAGATTACTTGCCATGGCGGCAATACCTTCTTCAATTGACCCGAATTCCTGGAGTCCGCCTTTAGATCGCATCATACCACCAACATTGTTCTTGTTCTTAGCCGCACTGGACGTTCCGTTTCCAGTCTCGTGCATCGCAATTGCCGCTAGCAAGGCAGGGTCTACACCGTACTGTTTACCGTACTTCGCAAATAAATCTCCGGTTCCTGACAATACCCCGCCTAACTGCTTGTAGGAACCATTACCCTTTCCCGAAGCGGACAGGTATTTGCTATCAAAATCAGCGATTTGCTTGTCTGTCATGCCGATACTTCGCAGTACATCATTTTCCTGTGCTTCAGATAGCCCATATCCAATAACAGCTTGATACATCGCTTCAAGATCACTTGCTGACGGCTTAGTCGGCGCGACAGGATTACCCTTCATATCCTCGCTCGGCTTGAAGAACTGCGGGAATCGCTGTTCAATAGCTCCATAAACTTGATTAGGGGTGAACGTAGAGCCTGGCGCCTTCCCTCCTGCACCCTGTTGCATATCCCAATCTAACCCCGCCCAACTTTGCGCACTACGGTCGTTAAATTCACGTTCATTTAGCGATTGACTGGCCCATCTAAGTGCATTATCGAGTCCACTTTGTTCTTTAATACGGTCAAATTCATCTTGCCACTGTTGATCTTTTACTTTGTCTCGGCCTTGAGTGTACTCAAATTCTTTGTCATACCTTTGATCGCCAATCTTGTCTCTTTCCACACCGTAATTAAAATTACGATCGGACTGGCGAACACCTTCGTTGAAGTCGCGTTGATCTGCTTGCTGCCTATAGTCCTGATCTTGACCGGCCAGCGTCCGAGTTCCTATTGGAGCATTACCTCTCGCATTCGCAAGAGACGTATCAGCACCAAGGCGGGAGATATCGACACCCATGTTTTGCAGTTGGGAACGAATCGCGTCAGCTTGACCACTCAATCCAGCGCGGTCCTCAGCAGTAATTCCACGCGTCTCTGCCTGCTGCTTTAGAGCATACAGGTTATTCATAAGTTCCTTTGCTCCGGACGGTAGGTAGTTGCCCGTCAGTTGACCTTCTGTGACTGCCTCATTAAACTGGTCACCGCGTAGTCCGCGAGCTGCGTTAAGAAGGTTTGAAGCATTGGACACGCTATCTTGATATTGACCATAAGCCTGCTGGCGATATTCAGGAATGTATGCTGCCGCTTCCTGTTCTGCCCGCTGTTGAATCTGCCCAAGCTGGCTGATATTCATCGAACTTCCGAGAATACCTTTATCATTGGCTGTCTCCAGTGCATTCTTGGTCGCATCGCCTGCCCGCAGTTGTGCCAGCTGCCGTTGCGCTTGATATGCCGGATCGCTTTCAGGGTCATACTCGAACTTCGAACCAATGATCTTCTCCAGATTGGCGAAATGTTCCGACTGCTTAGCCTGCCAGTCCTGATATTGCGGTGTATTAAACGTTGGCGCTGCCGGCTTAGGTGGCGGCGGAACACTCGCTGTTGGTGGAGCGGATACGCCTGCCGGGGCATTCGTGGTCGCTGTAACCTTTGACGTAGCTGGTGTAGGCGGGGCCAATACCCCTTTCGAAGCAGGAGTAGGCAATGGCTTGGGCGCAACAACTTTTGTCGGAGCTGGTACAGGTGGCTTTGCCAATGGTGCAGGAGTACTTGCTTGTTGGCCGACCGGCGTTTTCGCCAGCGGAGCTGGAACAACTGAACCGTTTTTATTCTTATCTGTTACTGTTGCCAAGGTTCTCACCTCCAAAATAAAAGAGCCCGCTATTTAGCGGACTCTAATTCTGCTTTTTTCTTGTACAGTTCTACAAGATCATCTTTATATTTACTCACAGCTTCTTTTGCTCTTTCGATAAAGTCCTCTTTCACTTTACCTTCTGACAGGGCTTTCTCTGTGTCAGCAATGTATTTTTCCCTGAACTTAATTTCATAATCAATAGTTTCTAAGTCCATGCCATCACCTGTTCTTGTGGTTAAAGTAACTACCTTGTTTCCAGCAGTTGATTTATAGCCAACGTCATATTGAGCAGCTTCACCGATTGGTCTCACCGGAGCGTAGGTCTTATTGTCCACTATTATTGCTGATCCTATATTTTTTCCATCTATTAGTACGTCCACTTCATCTTGCACTTTTTTTCCAATCAGGCCGAGAGAACTTGCCGATACGCTGGCAGCTAGCATGAGCGATGCGCCAATAACCATACCAATAATCAAGAATCCTACTTTTTTCATGTGACAACTCCCATCATAGATTTTGTCACATTATACCATCAATTCCGTATAAACGGGAGTTATGGACCCTCTAGAGCATCAACGCGGTCTTCAAGATCAGAAATTCGAGTCGATAGCGCATTTAGCGCAGTTTGCAATGATTGATTATTCCCAGCACTATAGATCCGGCTCCAGCTTTCGAAAATGACGCCTCTCGTTCCATCTCCGGAGATTTTCACGTCGAGCAAAGCTGTCAAATTGAGATTGCCAAATGGCCCCCTAACGTTCATATGGCCAGATGAGGAATTGATTACACCAACCCCCTGGCCACCTTCAATAAGAAACACTGCTGGTTTGTCGTTGGTATACTGTGAAATCACTTCCACTCCGTCACCATCACTACTATAAGCACCAAATAGATTCGATGTATTCGACATCTCAGCTCTTGGGAATGTGCCGTTCGCAGTTGAGATGTAGCTGCCGAATATCTCAACTGACTCAATCAAACCCGCCATGATATGCCCTAGGTTAGCTGTGATGGCAGACAGTTCGTCAACGTCCATCTTATCTGCTGTAATGGTACCTGCTTTGATCTCCTCAGCAGTGAGCGATCCGACTTCGATGTTTTCGGCCTTGATGCTGCGTGCGCGAATGTTCTCGAAATCTAACTGCCCGTTTACCAGATACCTCATTGTCTTCTGTAGCTTCGCTAACGAGTTAAAAGCCTGCTCTAGCGTTCCTACTGTTTGAACTACATCAATATGCTGTGTTGGCATGCGTTACCTCCTCATAGGCATCTCACGCGTCAGACGCGAGATTTCGTGAATAGTTACTTGTCCCGTTGCGACAAGCTTCAGGCGGACGGCATTGGCTGCTGCGATCGTATTTGTCGGGACTAGCATCTCCTGGTACTGAATGTCTGACGTTGGAGTTAAGGTTTTCGCTAGTATCCAATCTTCGCCAACTGCCTTCCCGCTGATGTAGATTGATAGTGTGCTGCCAGCCTTTACAGAGGCGACGATCCATATCTTAAACCACTGCTGCTTACGAGCGATGCTACCCGCTGTGAACGGCTTTGTAATGGCCGTTGCTGTTATGGCTGTCCCTGCATCATTTGTCCCGCCCAAACGCAGCACACGGCCGGATGCGTCGCCAAAATACATGTCAGCGCCTATACGAACCATTTGGGTGACTGCGATGCCGTCCCAGGTAGTCCACACTTGATGGATTGGGTCGTACTGCAGTATCCGACTGTTCTCTGTCGATCCTCCATACGGGATGCCGAAGTACAGATACTTGCCGTCATTGCCTGCAACCCCCTTGGACATCTGCGACTTGTTCGACCTGTTGATGTACTGCTGCACTGGAACCGAAAATAGTTTTTCCGGCCGGAGTCCGCCGGCATAACGATAGATTCCGTCACGCGATAAAAAAGGTAACGAGTCATCATAAGCCACCGTAGCTTGATTCCCCGTTACCCCTATGTCGGATGCAATTTCCTCTGTCGCATAACTTTGCGGACCTTTTCCGTACAACTCGAACATACTGGACGGCTTGAATACGGTGACATGTCCATTTCCTGCGCTTAGCCCATTTATCAACTGCCCATCCGTTGTATTGATTTGAATCTCTGCCGCGTCGTCCACTGTTGTCCAATCATTAGCGTTATTCAGGGCTGAAGCGCGGACGTAGTTTTCAACTGCGCAGTATACCCGATTACCTTGGGTAGTCACATAGTTAGCCCCTGACGGAGCTTCGGCTATTTGTTGAGAAGATGACCCATCGTATCGGTACAATTGAAATCGCCCATTTGTGCCTATGAGATTAATGGCACTATAGTTACCTTTGAAGTTCGTAAACGACCATGGTGCGTTCATGTCATTAGGATCTGAACTCGTGAAAGTCACTAAAGGAGAGGACCACGAAGACCCGTTCCACGATCTCCATGTCCCGTCATTAAAGGCTGCGACTAGTGTATTCCCTCTAAATTCCGCCAGTCCGGTTACTCTAGTTCCGAATTGACCGATTACCGAGTACCCTGGGCGTGTTGAGATTGCGGGAAAGTTATCAGGTGAATAGTTTATGAGTTCAGTAAATAACTCATCTGGAAGATTAAACCCTTCATCATCAGGTTTATACACGCCACTGAATGAGCGGACAGGGATCGGCTGACCTACGCCCCGGATTGGATTCCAATATGACACGGCACACCTCCTCTTCCTATAATCCCTGCCATACCCATGATGTAGGCGGGGTGGAGTAAGTCATTGCTATACTTTCTCCTGGCTCTAAAATAAAACTTCCCGATGATAATCCGATGGATACTGAATTTATAAAGAGGCCGACCCCGGTACCCCCAGTGATTGAAATCCGAACTCGGTGGGGATATGTATTTACTGCCCCACTCCCGCTAGATGGCATTGCTGGAGCCGATAGTGAGCCAACTGGGTTGTAACCTAAATTGCCTTGTGCGAATATTTTACCTGATGTGGTTGCTGCGTTATTTATTTTGGTCGCCATTTCTCGCATGTCATTATTCGACATGTTAGCAAATCCACTGAAACTTGATAATATTTTAACACCAGTGGCCATGTTTTCGGGGTTTAGAAAAGCGTTATTATTACCGAAATAGTTTCCTGTTAAAAGTATATTGTCGCCGCCACTCAGTGTAATTCCGACATATCCCGCCCCGCCTAACATGCAACCATCTATTTTAACATGATTACTTGTGCCTCTGATAATGATGTTAGAAGAGTTACTATTCAAGACAGATTCAGGGTCGATGTGGCAGTTAATGAGTTGGAACCCAACGCAATTGTTAATGTCCACAGTATGAGCGGCATTGTTTGCCCCTGTAGAACCACTGAACCAAGAATTGCTGAATGTCGAAATATTAACCGTTTCGAAATAGTTATTACCGTCGAAGTACGAGTTGGTAATCCGCAAAAACCTCGACCCCACGCTATAAAAAGTCCAGTAACTTGCAGATATCTCGCAATCTGTTATGTTGATTGCTTGCACAGCTGCGTAGACCGAGTACAGTTTAACGCCAATAGATGTACTTGGAGGAATTTCTCCGACATTAGAAGCAAGCCACTGTATGAAACAGTTTTCAAGAAAGATATCATTGATAGTTTGGGATCCGACCACCGAAGTATCGGCAGTTATCGCAGACCCACGAAACTTAAAAATGAAACTATTCCGGATGTAGACGGCCTGCACCCCCCCGCGAATACTAGTTATCGAAACACCGTTGTAAATGTTAGTGTAAAAACCCATTTTAACGTGATCTATAATAACCCAAGCGCAGTTATCAATGTTAATCACATTGCCGGACGTAGGGTTTAAAGTGTTTTCGAAATTCAAATCCTGAACAGTAACATCTCTTGCATCTCGTATCGTTAACCATGTCCCTGTAGGTGATGTAAAGTATATAGTAGAACTCATCCCACTCCCACAAAACGTAACGTTGCTCGCCGCGATTACTATGGGGCCGCACACATACTCCCCACTTGGAACATAAACAATGCCACCTTTAACTGATGCTGCGTCAATCGCCTTCTGAAACGCTTTTGTGTCGTCGGTCCTTGCGTCACCTTTAGCCCCATAACCCAAAACGTTGTATACCGGACCTGGCAGGTACTTTTGTTTTGCATTTGCAGTCTCAATAAGTTGACCCATTTCTTTCATGGCGATAGAGTACGCACTTTGTCCCAATAATTTCACCTCACCAAATAGTAGTTTCTTTAGAACGCCGTAGCCCCATTTTCCGCAAATCTTTTTCAGCATCTGAAAATATGCTGTTGTACTCAGCTTGGAAATTGTTTTTCATATCCACATCGCGCTGAATTCCTGCAATCCAACTAGCGGCATCGTATACATACAGTTCGTGGTAATCCTCAGGGAAATTGGGTGATACCGTCAACAGATTTGCACTCAGAGGTATTGGGCGTGGTCTATAGTACAAATAAGCGTCTTTATCAGCCGATGGATTAGGGTTTATATAGAGAGACTGCAGAAATACCGTGCAAAATTGGTCAGGCGGATTCTGAATCTCTGGTGTAAGTTTAATGTATTCAATACCGTCAATTACCACGCACCTTATCCGATCTTCCGAACAATCCATTGGTAGCGTGTAATATGGAATTTCTGTTGTTGAGAATTTGTATATGGCCTCGGGCAACGCGAATTTCCGGAATAACCGCTTGGAGAGCTCATTGAACCTGCCGACTATTTGAGCATCGGTCAAGTCATTGAATACCTCCAGTCGGACACGTTCAAGCAGCTCTCCTACATTCATGTAATCCCTCCGCTCATTGCTACCGAGTATTTATCGCCGTGGTACATGTCCCTAGCGAAATCGGCGGCAAGTTGGTCTCTCTTGCGTTCAATGTCTCGTTCTCTTGCTTCGTCTGCCTGATCGATCTCGGCAACAGCGCTGAACCCATTTGCGGTGTGTATCCTTCGAATATGTGAGACTACGTGACTGGACAGGATCGGGAATCCCGGCTGCGGAATTTTCATGATCGCAAGTTCGGTTAATCCATCCATAATCAGGTGTTCTCCTGTATGTGGATTCCACATGATATACAAATGCTCATCATATGCCTGTAATTGCGGCTCCACGTCGTTCAGATCATTGATCATTACCTTTGTAAATCCGTTGCGATAGTGTCTGTTCATGTTCCCTCCAAAAGAAAAGAGGAGCCCGTAGGCCCCTCTGAATGTGAATTAGTATCCGGCAGGTTCGTTGATATCGCCCAGCTCGCCGAATGCGTTACGAGCATGGCAGACCATCGTTTCATAGCAGAACGCCGTAGCCTCGTATGCCGGCTTGTTCGGAACACGGGAGAACATGCTGCCGTCCTCGTCCATAAATGCAAGTTTCGACGTGTGGTAAAGACCAAGGTCATCCCAGTTACCGGCCCAAATACGTTTCGATGGCATGTAACGATCGACGATCAGTGGCATACCGTCGAACTCAATCGCCTTGTATCCGCCTTCGAGTTCCATTGGGTTAACGAACCGCTTCATGCTGGTAAGCGATGCTTCGTATGCCGCACGGATGCCGTGGGAACCTGCCAGCCATTCAACTTTTTTACCCGATGTGATGTCGAGACGGTCGATCAGACTGCGGATAAGCAAGTCAGAGATCGCTCGGCCTGTACCTGGAGAAGCGGTGTTGTTCATCACTGTGGCTTTCCACCAGGCATATGTCGCTGGGTCAAGACCCTGCAGCGATTTAGTCTTGCTGATGATTGCAGCCAGACCAAGCGGCTCCAGGTTGAGCGATCCTTTTGTCACTGCGATATCGCCGGCTGTAGTTGCCACCGCTGCGCCGCTGATCGTAATTGTTTTCGCGTCATAGTCAACAGCTGTGATTGTACGCGCTGTTGCTACCGCCGTATTAGGCAAGGTATAAATGTCGATGATCTGTTGAACGAAGAAAAGACGGACATCATCAACAGTCAGCGTTGTAGAGGCTGCTTGTGTCGGGAATGCTGCCAGTTTACCGCTACCGTCTCCAAGAGATACACGGCGCATGAAGTTTTGGAGGTCCGTTGTAAGGCCCTTAACTTCACTTGTAAGCGCACGAATGTACGAAGTTTCATTCCGTTTCGACGCTTGGATTGTGGCGTTCGATACCTGAAGGCGACCGTGAACATACGCCACGTTACCTTTCGAACCTTTATACCCTTGTTGTCCAGCATCCGGCAGGTCGCCCATTTCTGTACCTGCGCCGACACCCGCGTTGCGGCCAAAGTGATGGGCAATGTAAAATTCCTTACCATCGCCGTCGATCTCTTCAGCCTTTTGTTTCAACTTCATAACGAAGTAGTTAGAGCCGTTGTTAACCTGCTCCTGCACCTCTGGCAGGTAATCGGTTTTTAGCGCGTCTTCGATTGTTCCTAATGTTGCTGGCATGTATTATCCTCCTATTCGGCGTTCCGTGATGCTTGAATACGGGCAATAGCCCGCGCCTCTGCGCCCTTGAATCCTCCGCCAGTTTGCGGAATGGATTGAGCGGCAGCACCCGGAGCGCCCTCCGTTTTGATTCCTGTTTTGGTTTTCAGATAATTGGCAACTGCGTCTTTGTTCGCTGTGGCAAGCTTTGCCTCCAGCAGGTCGGCCTTCATCGCCTTGTAAGCGATATTGGGATTAGCCACCTCGTTTTCATGCATGTACGCCCACAGTTCGTTGTGGTCGAGCGCCTTGCCATCGATTTCCTTGTCAGCGCAAAACGTCTTCAGTGACGTTTCGAACTCCTGCGCCTGCTTCTCGGCCTGTGTATTGGCCTCGTACTCATCAGCCTTCGCGGCCTTCGCTTCAAGCTGCTCCAAGCGGCGCTGTACCTCTGGGGAGACTTGCTCCTTATCAGCGCGTTCCTGCAGCTCTACGAGCTCGATTTCCTCTTTCAGCGTCAGCAGGTTGTCGATGCCACTTGTCCGCTGGAGGTATTCGGCAGCTTTCCGGTATGTGTCATGATCCTTGTACTGCTCCATCGCCGTCTTGTGTTCCGCATCCCACTTCTCACGTTCAGCAGCAAGCCGTTTTGCGAATGCTTTTTCGAAGTTGTTCTGTCCCGGCTCGGCGGCAGCTTGATTATCAACGCCCGTTTGGTCAGATCCTCCAGTCACTTGCGAATGCTCCCCGGCGGCGGAAGCCCCTTCAACGCCCGAAGCCGCACCTTCGTCGGCGAAAAGCTGTAAGTTAAGCGATAAAAGAAACTTTTTCATGGTAAATCCTCCTGTTATGCGGCGACCATAACGAGTCAACGCCCGCGAATAATAGAAATAGGCCCCGTGGACTCTCACCCGGGGCCTGCCTTATTTCATTGCTGTTGTTGCAATTTGCGTTTGAGCCTTCATTTGCTCGGTTTCCAGCTTCTCCTGGTTGTCCATCGCCTTCATCTCGGTTTGATGTTGACGCATCTTATCGGCTTCCTCTGCTCTTTGTGCCTGTTCTGCAGCCTGTGCTTGCTGCTGTTCGAGCGCTGGGGCATTAAGCCTATCAACATGTTCCTGATAGTGTTGATCGACTAGCGCCCTAATCTCAGGCGGCAGAGAGCGGTAACGACTACCTTTGCGGAACGTGTTATGGGCAAGGATATGAATCTCGTCGTCATCGCTGTCCCAAATATGGGGGACATCCGGCAGCGGCGGCGGTTCGATCGGCGGTATCTGATCTTCCGGCAATCCGCTAGCTTGCAATTGCTGTTGTATAGCCTGCATGCCCTGCTGCTGTTGCGCTAATAACTGCATGAATTCCGGATCATCAGCCAAGTCCTCAAACTTCTTATTCTCCATCTTGGCATTGTTGTTGTCCAGCGCTTCCTGTTCGAACAGTTCCGTGCTATCACCCATACCCATGAGGCGTAATAATTTGGCCGGATCTGGCGTGCCATCCTTCTTGACGATTGCGCCAGCTCCCCACATGGTCATGATGCGCTCCTGCTGAGCTGCTTTCATCTCCGGCAAGCTGGAGCCTTGGACGATATTCACATCCTCGAAGCCGGTCAAGTCCGAACCGTTGAAGCTGATAAGCTCGATCTCATTGTCCTCGCCAAGAATACGTCCTTGCCGCTCCTCTGTGTAATGCGCCTTCAGCAGCCGGAGAATGCGCTGCATGACCTTCTTCATGCCCTGTTCATAGTTCTGGGAGGCGACGGCCATCTTCTCGTTCTCTTGCTCAACCATCAGTTCCAATCCGCCGAGGGTGTCCAGACCGGTTGGCAATCGACCTTGCGACAACTCCCTGGCACCACTCATGTCATCTATGTCAATCGCATTTTGCGCGAGTTCGTTGTTATAAAACGACGGAATGTCAGGGGCCTGAATGCGCTCCGGTTTCGCCCCGCCGATCGGCGTATATTCGATGATGCCTGATATTTCATTCGTCAGCATTTCTTCGTCTGCTCCGCTACCGATCGGGTTCAGCCACATAGCGTTACCGAGTCGGCGTGCATGGGTAGCGACCATCGAGCGCAAAACGTTGATCTCTCTTTGTGGTGCAAGCATGTCCGTAACAATAGAGTCATATTGCAGCGTGCCGGGAATCGGAATGTACCCGAACAGTTGATACGGCAGCTCGCCAGACTCCTCGCTGTAGTCGAGCTCCTGACCATTACAAACGGTGATCTTGGCGCCCTTTGGATACTTCTTGCATGGCTTGTACCACAGTTCGTACACAAGTGCCTGGTTCTGCATACTCGTTATCTGGGAAGATCCTATGCCCTCACCAGACATCCGAGTAATGTCATACCGGTTGAGGTAGCCGATATTCGCATCAGGGCTCACTCGCTTGCCGTACTCCTCGTATATCTCGTCAACATCGCGGGCCTTACGTTCGATAATCCATCGGACATCATCCTCTGTTGTAGCTGCTGGATCAGCGAATACAGTTAGCGGGTCGCATACCCTGGCACGAATCACGCCGTCGTATATGGGCTTCTGTTCACCTTTTACCCACTCTTCATATCCAAGGTCATCTTCCACCGGCGTGATGTCATTGCCGGACTCCGAATCGAACCAAGTCTTTACCCAGCATCGCTTCTGAATGAGCATGTATAAAAACATTTCACGCGTCTTCGTGGATAAGCTGAGTTCTTGCCACAGCACATGCAGATACTTGTCAGCAGCCTTAGCTGCATCAATGTCCACTTGTTCTTTGCTTCCCGGTATAACGTCGAATTTCAGCTTGGACTTGATATGTTTCGATAGCAGTGTTGTCACCCGCGGCCGGATCTTGTTGCGCGTTACTCGAACTTCTCCCGACTGCTGCGGCAACACCTGTACCCTACGTTCGGAGGAGTTCCAGCCGATCCACTGGTTACCGACGTAGTAATTTATGTTAACGAGTTGCTGGCGGATGTCCGTCCAGTTCTCGGCTGAGCGAAACAACAAATCAACGCGATCAGGAGTGAGCCGTTTCGACTCTATATCCCCGACCGCGTTGGCGTTTTTATCGGTATTCTGTTTTCCCACAGCTCACGACCCCTTTCGGATTACTCGACGATTACCCAGTCCTCAGCGAACAAGTCACCCTGCGACGGAACCCAACCTGGCTGCCATTTACCCTGTGCGTTGAATAGAGCACAGTACGGCTGTGAGTCCAATGGCGTATCTACACCAATGTGCTTCGCCGTCCGGTCGTTCACCTTCGCCCCGGGTTCTTGTGTGGAATGTGGCGGCAAATACAAAGCGGGCATCACTACTACAAATTGGCTTTTACCATTCCACCCTGCGCGTGCCACTTTCTTACCTTCTTTCATACTTCCCAACGCTTCGCCAAAGTTCATCATTCCATCTCCTTCACGGCCGCTCTAGCAGCCTCTCTTAATTTGGTATCGCCCCATTGTGGGACGTATTGCACTTCGTTTGCCTTCAGCCATTCGACCAGTTCAGTGCGTTCCATGGCTTCGAACTGGTCACCTGCTGGTTCCTGTGGCTCTTGCGGAGGCACAGTGTCTCCCTCTTGTTGCACCAGTTCTTCGTTCTGTCCCGTCTGTTCCTCAACTGCTTCCTCCAGCGGCCGCTCATCCACAACTGGAGTCAGCGTGATTTCGTAGCCAGGCACCTCAACCTCGGCGATTTTAACCGCTACAAAGTCGTATGTCGGGTCGATCTCTGCTCGACGTTCATAAGCGTCCTGTGCATCCTCAGCAGCGCCATATCGCTCATCAAAACCACATGTGTACTTGAATAGTTTCATGTCTCATCCTCCTTATAACGGTTCCAGCGGAGTGGGCTCCTGTACGCCCTGCTGTGCCTTGATTACTTTAACTTCGGCATGCTTCAACTCCCCAAAGCTTGGAGCCTGTATGCGGTCTAACAGCTGCTTTCGTTCTTCTTTCCACGATTCATAATCATCCATCCAAGCAACACGACTCTCGTTACGTTGTGCAGCTAGATCAGCGCGATGCTTGTTAAATCTTCTTTCGTCGTAGAGAAACCACAGTATGAAAATAACTGCGACCAGTCCTATCACCCATCTGGCATCTATCATATTTAGTTCACCTCTCCTCCCATTTGCTTGTTCGTTGTCTTGTAAGCAATAATCGTTATTAACCCCGATACAGCCATCAAACCTATTTCTCTTTCGGTGTACCCTTTAGCTTTTGCCATGTGCCAATGCACATTTTCGTATTCGTTGGAGTTAGTGAACTTTTTATGGACCGCAGTTAGCGAAAACATGTAATTATCTCCGCTCGAGTATTCTATGAGATTCCCGTGTAACTCGTAATCCTTCATGGAAGAAGTTACGTCTGGCTGAGCCACAAAATCGTGTATTGTGTCCATGATTTTTTCAACTATCATAGCGCCTGCATCCCCTTTCGTTTGGTCTTACCTTGATTAGCGATGTTACGACGTACACGAGCTTCCATGCTGTTGTCTGGTGCTGGCTTCTGCGGTTTCGTTGGCATTGTTCGCATACCGCAGAAATAACGAATGGCATCCGGTCCGTGTGTAAGCTCATGCGGCTCAGTCGCAACGTCATTCGGGTCTTTCTCATCCTTGAGCACAGCCGGCAGTGTTCGGATGATGTTCTTACAGTTATCAAAGAACTTAATCCGCGCCGTCCGCACGATTTCGCCAGTCTGCTCGTCCTGTATGTCAAAAGGGGCTAGCCACTCTTTGAGGTTGAGCCATCCTTGTACGCGCTCATTGCCTGCCTTGACGAGAACAACGCCATTCTCGCCGAATATCTCAACAGCACTCTTGCCTGTGTCCTGTCGCCGATTCCACAAGTCCGGGGGAGCATAGGTGATCTTGATTTTCTCGGTATCAAGCGTCAACTCTGTCAGTCGGTTAGCGGCCGCACTTATGATCAAATCGGACTCATATACCTCTTTGTAGACATATGCGTAACCCTGTGTGTCAACTGCGATCCAGTAACCGGCTAGCATGTCCAGACCATAATCGAGCACTCGAAACCGTTGCCAGTCGCTAGGGATGGGAAACGACTTGATGACGTGAATTGACTCACTGAACTCTTCGAAGTATGTGCCGCCTGGCAATCCGTACTCACCGAGCCCAACGACTTTAAAACGTGCCGGGTTGGTGTCTCTGAGCTGCTCTATCAACTCTCTGTCGCCGTCATCTAACCACTCGTTGCAAAGGTATGTTGTCGTGAATGTATCTGCCTGCGGGTCTTCCGCATCCCAGAAACGCCGCTTTGTCCAATGGGAATCGATCCACGGGTTGTAACTCAGCGTGACTTGCTTCCAAAGGCCGTCAGGCATCTCTCCACGGATAGATTCATCGAATGTCCGGAACTCTTCTTCCTTCTCGATCTCGAAAGCTTCCTCAACCCACGCCCAGCACAAAACGCCCACATCTACAGTGATGGAGGTTATTTTAAGTGGATCGTCGAACCCCCGGAATAGGATCTTCTGTCCGGTAGGCAGGTACTTAGCTTCCAGAGGACTCTCTGTGAACTTCCAGAGGTGATATACATTCATCCGCCTGGCAGCCCATTTAAGAACCGCGAACGTGCTGTCCTTGTTGGTATTGAATGTGTTGCGAACGACGACTGTGTTGGCTTGTGGATGCTTCATCATGTTGTAAATGAACCACAGGGCTACTGTCCTAGACTTTTTCGACCCACGCCCGCCTTTAAGGACACGGTAGCGCTTCTTTGAACGCCAGAATGCTCCATACCCCTTACCGACAACCTCAGTCAAATTAACCTCTGTCATAGCCTCACCCGTTCAATTTATACATCTGTACAAAATACAGATTATACGCGCATGTCTGCATGTTGTGTCTCTGGATGCATCACCATCAACATGATGATATTCCGAGCACATTTCGTATTTTCGTTTGCACTATTTGTATACTAATCAGGCAAATCATCCTCACCTTTGAAGACAACCACCTGCCCTTTCACTTCCTGTTTGTCAACCCAAGTGCCGTATCTTTTGCCCAACAACTCAGCTGCTTTGATGCGATCTTTACCTTCGAGCTCGTTTTTGACCAGTGCTTGTTCACCCATCCCCAAACCTAACGGGATCTTTTCAGTCACCTTGCCCCGCATCACATCAGTGAGGAATTCCAGAACTTCGTCCTGTTTCGCGATCCTCGCTTCGTCCTTCTTGGCAATCAGAGCATCGATGTATTCGCGAATGATAGGTTTTGATAAGTTCTCATGGCCCATTTCCCTAGCCGTCTTAGCGCTGTATCCAGCTCTTACGGCTGATTCAGATGCATTGCCGCTCTCCACAAAGTAGTCAGCAAACCTCTTCTGCTTCTCCGTCAGCTTCATCGCATAACACCTCGCCTCCTGTTAGGACTATCCGGTCCTTATTGTGTCTTGCCCACCTCAATGCCTTGGGGATATCTATGAATGTGCGGCCATAGCAGGTGATCATAATCATTACGTCTACCCGAACTTCAAACACCCACCAAACGCCTTCAAGTTTGATGTACTCATCTGTGCGGTTGTATTCTCCTGCCGCTAGTTTCTCCTGCAGCACCGCTTGTAAATCGGTCTTGCTTACCACTTGCACTCTCTCGCAATACTGCTCGTGCCCATGCTTCGTTATCCGTACCGTGCATTCTGCAAGTTTCATACCCTCCACCCTCTCAGGAAATAGAAAAAGCCGCCCCAATTAGGACGGCTTCCTGTTCTTTTTCATTTCGTTCGATAGTACCATAATATCGCGGTTTTTTTCGGCAAACCAGACAAGAACCAGACATTTATAGGACATTAAGCGGACAACTTTTTATATTCGTCTTCTGCGTTGTCTTTCCATCTCCTTAGCGTGCGCTCTGTCACATTGAGTTGAACGGCTATATCTGTGTAATTCATTCCATCAATATGCCTCATTCTCAATATTTTGGCGTATTCAGGTTTATGGCTTTTGAGAGCAGTTAGAATTGTATCAATTCTTTCAACTTCCTCTTGTAAGTCTTGCAGTTCCGCGACTCTCTCAATGATCTTATCAAGGTTGTCTCGAACTCCGTACCCCCGGGCGGCGATTACCTTTTGGATTTTACTTCTCAACTCCTGCAGCAACTGCTCGTCCTCTTTGTCAGCCCCTTTTTGTGGGATGATCGCACATTGGCTCTTTATCCCTGAAGGGTAGCGATCCAAGTATGCATTAGCGACTGTCTCCAGCCTCTGCTCCTTTTCCGAGAGGTACATGTAGCTCGGCATACCTCTTAATCTCCGGTGCAATTCTTGCAGTTGATCGTCTTGGTTAAGCCGGCTTACCGTTATTCCGCTGCCTACGCTGTAGGTGCTGAGTACCTTAATTCTCGCCTGAATCTGCCGGTACCGACTTAACTGCTCGATAGCTTGCGGTTCACTCATTCTCAGGTCACTCCTTTCTATCTGCTACTCTCCTAAGTCATTCAATATTCAAACCTTCCCGTCCAGAAGTTCCAGATTATCGTGGATGTTTCCAGTGACTTCAATCGCCTTGGGTGTGCCGTCCTCATCCTTCCACATATGACACACATCAAATGGTTTCCAGCATGCTTTTTGTTCATTGTACTCAACCGCTTTAATGCGCTCGATATCTGCGAAATGTTGACTATATCCACCTTGGATTTTTACTTTGACAATGTCCCCCTCAAATATCTCAACACCGTTCTTATCCTTGAGTCCAGTGTTTTGTCCTACTGTGACGGGATCGACCTCGTATGAGTACAATGCCGATGCATGTGAAGGCATAATGAATGCCTTGCCAAGGTGTTCGCCATGATCTAACTCATGATACCAACCTTCCACCCACTCACCATTGTCTTTCCTTTTCCCCCGGTATTCTCGCACGGCAATCCCTCCCATGTATTTGATTATTCAGCCTGCGTTCTGCCGCTCGAACCAGAACACGACCGGCTCTTGCGATTCCACGATCAATCCATACTTCTTGGCAAACTTGTACTGATTCGAATACGAATTTAAACTTTCGATGAATCGATAGATGATTTCCCTGAACCCCTCGACGCTGCTCATACCCTTCATTAGGTTGCAACTTGGACAAGCTGGGACGAGGTTGTCGATGTGATCTCGTTCAGGATTCAATGGCACCCTTTTTGTTTCGACCTTTGTTCTTATTAATGCGTATTCAGTATCTTCATAGTTATAGGATATGGCATTTGGAAGCCTACCCAACGGCTCAAAGTGATCCGCATGCCATTTGTCCGCAAGTACACATCCGCAGTACCAACACTTTCCGCCTGATTTGTTCCATATTTCCTGTCGTTTCTTGTTCAATTTCTCACCCCTCATGTATTTGATTATTCACATTAGTCCTCAAACAAAGTAAGCCTCTCATCAGATATCTGACGGTAAATACGCATCAAATCAGGGTTCGCAATTTCAAAAGCTTCATCGCGGAAAATAGGAATTTTATAAAAACGCTCCAACTCCGTCATGAACGCACCATAACGTTCATCTTTCTTTTGTTGCGGCATGTCCTCATTTAATTTAACTTTTGCAAATTCTGCACGCACTTTAAGCAGAGTTTCCATTTCCTTCATGCCCTATGTCCCTCCCTATTCACTCTTCTTCTTCGATATAGTTCCCGTTCTCGTCGTAATAGTCCGGTCTGTCTACTACATTTTCAAATATCCATTTACGAGCTTCAGGTGTACCACTGTCAGGCAATGAATGATCAAGAATCCCAACTGAATCGAATTTAAAGTGTCCGAAGTTATAGCCATAGTCTTCGTCGGCATATTTGATGTCGAAGACAAATTCAGGGAATTGTTTGCTGAGTGCTTTGAAAATTGGAATTGGTGACGCCCATGCTGTATCAAATTTAATGACATTTTCGTTTATGCTAATTTCGTATGCATTCCATTTCGTTCCCCAATTATGATTGCTCCATCTATACCATAGCGGCGAAATACCAGGCGTCCCAATTGAATCAATTTCTTCCTGCGGCATAGGTATGAGCTTATTAAAATCAAAGGATTGATCCTCCGATGAAACAAAGTCGATAACGTCTTTAACGCTTCGGCCCTCAGGGGCTTGAATGGTAATAACATTAGTAATATGATTTGGCACTTTAATTCCTCCCATGTCTCTTAATATTCATTTTGATACATGACTAACGACCCTTATCGCCCTCGGTTTATCTGGCTGCCGTTCCACATACCCCTTAACTACCAGACGATCCAGAATCCCATGTGGCGTTGCTGAGGATTGATACCCTAAAGCCTCAGCGATCTCCCGCACAGTAGGTGGATATCCATTTGCAACGATGTGGCTTTCGATGTACTCCAGCACCTTCTGCTGCGTCACTGTGAGCTTATCCATGACGTTTCTTTCGCCAGACTGATTTGTATCCAGTAAGCGTCTTGGGTGTAATTTCGTAGCGCTCTGCAATCTCCCGATCAGTCATGAATTGCCCGCGGTGGCGCTTGTACAATTCTTCTGTCAAAACAATTTTGCCGTTCAACCGGTTTCTCACCGCCCGGCGCCGCCGCTCGTCGCCGTCCTCGTCCATTATTTTGAGCGTAGACGGTGGCGGTTCCTCGAATCTGTCCGGCCTTCCCAGATCCATACCAGGCACATAGTTAGCGACTTGTTCGGGAGTAAGCTGCCAAACCTTTATCTTGCTGCCTCTCATTTGTACACCGCCCTTATTTTGATTTGATGGTGTCCGTACCGCTGTGGGTTATCTAGCCGCATCAGTTCCGCCATTGCTGCTGCCTTGTATATCCAATGGGCTTCGTCGTCGTTGTACGCGATCTCTCGGAGCTGCGATTGTGTGGCTTTTCTCATATCCAAATTACCCATAACGACCTCCAATCTGGAACACACGTTCTGTTTGACGACAATGCGAATCCCTTAGCCGGATGCTGTTCCGCCTATAATTCTTTCACTGCTATTTCGATTCGGGGATTGAAACTATATCGTTTCAACACTCTAGCATCTACTATTTGGCTATCGTCACGCCACAGGATGCCCGTCAGAGCGTCTTTGACGCCTTTTTGGTAATTATCTCCGTCAGGCTTCGTCACGGGGTAAATAGTGCCATCCTCAGCTTCCTGCGCCTTCTTCTTGCTGAAACTCTTTGGTATCGGCCGATAAACAATCAATTTCATTGCTATCGGTCCAGTGATCAACTCAGCCGGCTTATGCTCCACGGCTGCTAGTCGAATGTAATCTTTATAATCACTCGACTTCTTAGGGTCGTAAGCTCTCACAAATCCTCCAACAGTTGAAAACCTCGGCCTTCCCTGCGCTATTGGTTCGCCGTATACTGTGAATTCGATCACCCCCCCACCTCCAACAGTTCAGGGTTTTCATGGATGTTTCCGATGACCTCACATGAGTCGTGATTACCATAAAGGGTATAACTAATTTGCCATGTAACTGGGGGAAGCCAATCGATGCGATATTTCCCTTCTTCATAATTGACTACACCCACATCGTTTTCGTTTTTAACAATATCGCCCCCATATATGTGTTCACCTTCACAATCATTTACTTCCGTGTATTGACTGATTGTTTTGGGATCTACTTCAAAATAAGCACCACTGTTTGTGAAAATGTAGTGACATCTTGGCGGAACGTCACATAAACCTTGTGTGTTGTATCCTATCTCGAACATGTAAAGATAGAATCCGTACACCCAACCGCCGTTATTAGTTTGTTTTCCTCGAAATATGATCTCTCTCAATCCCCCACCCCCGGAGTCTCAGCTATAACAGCAGCCAACTTCTTGTCATGCTCGTTGATTGTGGATACGTCCGGCCGTTCCAACAGGTTGATTGCTTTGCCCTGCGGGCGATCTGCGACTATTGTCAAAGGAGAAAAAAGTCTGCATGTGATTTCGAGTATTTGTTGGCTTTCCTGATCCAATGCTACGGGGTACAACATACCGCCTTTGTTATAAAAGAGTACTGGACCGTCTTTTAATGCTTCACTCACTTGAACTCACCTCGCTATTCAACATCAGGAGCGCAGCCTTACATACAGCATACGGGGCATGTTCTGATACAGACCTGTAATTAGTCCCCTTGTAATCAATGCTGCAATCCCAATCCTCGTAAAAGCCTATGTTGATCTCAGCTCCGCGCTTGAGCATCTCGTCTACCACCAGTCGCATTCCTTCCCATGTGGTAGAGTATTTTGGTATTTCTCGCTGTTGAAGCAAATCGGCAACATCCCTAATAACTAAGTTTGGCTTGTTTATTTCCTCTTCTGATAGCCCTACCAATCTGAGCAAGTGGTGGCTCGTTTTGGCGTATATACCGCGACCTTCTTCTAGCGTCAGACCTAATACTTTTACTGCAATCAGTTCGTTCAACTCTTTCCCAGGCTGCAGCTTCTCAATCTCTGTATAATTCATTCCGGTTCCTCCTCCATACAAGCGTTCATGAAGCTCTCTATCTTCATCAGTCTCGACTTTGTTCTCAAGAATCTCTACAGGCTCAGGGCAACGCCTTTCTAGATACACCCAGCAATCAAGCCCGCAGCCTCCCCATATACCGACTTTGTGGCAGTCGGTTGTTCCTACAATGCCATACATAGCTTCCTCAAGATGGTTGTCCATTGCCAGAAGCATCCTCCTTGTTGGATAGAGTCGAGAGGACATAAACTGCCTTGTCTTCTACCGACAAGAACGCCTCTGCTAGTTGATAGGTTTCCACGTTGGCGGGAAGCATTTCGCGATAGTCATTAATCCATTCCAGCGCTCTCTTCATGGCGGTGTGCTCTTTTTCAAGCTCGATTATCCGTTCTTGCTCGTACCAACGCCGTTCGTTTTGTCCATCGTTGAAGAATACGAATTTTGCGTCGATGATCTTATTTGCCGTCTCCAATTTTCCCAGCAGAAAGGCCATCCATGTTGGAGTGTTGACGATTAGGTAAGCGTTAGCCGCTGCGACCTCGTCAGTTCCGTGGATTTCAGCAATGCTACCATTGTCAATCGACTGCCATATCTCCATTTTCCCAGTGGCAGTGTTTGTAATCTTAGCCCACGGTCCAATTTCAGCGTTTTTCAACGCCTCTTTTATTTGCTCGATCGTGTCAGTCATTCTTTCCCATCTCCTCTACTGCAGCTACGTTTTCCCAAAGGTCTGCGAACAGGTATTCAATGCTTGCACGGACATCCTTTGAATTACGGCCGCTCGCTAATTGCATTTCCGTATACATCTGCCTAGTCAAATGATCAAGGCCCTCCAGCTTTTCGCGTATCAGCCATTCGAAGCTGTCCCAGACCTCTTGTACTCCTTTGGCGATTTTCATTGTGTCCTCCTAAAACGGTAAATCCTCACCGTCCAACTTCCGAGCAAGCCTCCGCATCTCTTCCAGTTTCTCTGGTGGGATGGTATGAGGATCGTCATTCCCGCCGGTCACGATTGACAAGCTAGGTTTTTGCGGGCTGTTGTATCTACCAAACTTCATTTCTGTCTTTTCTTTTAACGCGAATATTCCTTGCCAACTGTTCAAAATAGATTGATTCAAAATAGCAATCTTGTCATCGTCATTCGATGCCAGCTTATTCAGTTCATTAAGCAGCAAAGTAATGGCTCGTTCCGTCATCGGCTTTTTAATTTTCTTTCTGAATTCAATAAAAGATTCCAGAGTGTCAGACAACTCCGTATTCGACGTGTAAGCGGAGAAGGTATTATCTTTATTTTCTTTTTTATTTCTTTTACTTTCTTTTACTTTACTTTCCTTTAATGCATCGTTTTTGCTTGCATTTGCATCGTCACCCTCATGCATTTGCAATGCTGTTGTATCGGCAGAATCGGAAACCTCAGTAACGGCGCCACTTTTCGCCCATCGCTTATTTGCTGCCTCTGAACGTTTTTCGCTCACTTTAGTTCGCTTTTCCATCCTTCTCAGCAAAGATCGGCTCCAAAAGTAGTGCCCGTCAGACTCAAAAAGTTTAAATTCGTTAATGCAATCTCTTACAAATGCTTCTGCAATTTCTGCATTGCATTGCAACTCAGATGCATATGCATTCCAAATGTATTTACCTTGCATGCTTAATTTGAACCCGTCTTCATCGCGCATCATTTCAATGAGTACCCAATACCATGCATAACCTTCCAGATTATAGACAGCCCGCATTTGTTTGATATTAGGATCGTGCCTAGCGTTGCTGTCATGCGAGAAGTAGAAAGCTTCCTTTGCCACTAGTCCCCCTCCCTCTTATCTGTCGTCTCGCAGCCATATAATGCGCCGCTCAAAGTTGTATTTGACTGGAGTAAAGCCCGGGTAGGCCAGCGCAAAATAGCGCTGTACCTCCCGTTTGAATTCGTCCATATCTTCGCCAGCAAGCATCCATATTCGTTCGCCGACACTGGATTGGGTTAATGGTTTTTCGATCATTTAATCGTTGCAATCATAGTACTCTTCGACGTCTTTACAATCAGCAACGATAGTCGCGCCAGTGGCATAGAGCTGGAAGAGGAACTTATCAAAGCCGTATAGTCCGTTCAGAATTTTCTTGTTGTCCAGTTCTTTATCATCAATTTTCAATGTGCTGAGTTTGCACAATGTCGGCTCTTCTTTTTCTCTCGAAAGGTAGAAGTTGTACTTGCAGCGGTAATTCGATTTGTCGCTTTCAGGATCAAAATATACATGAATTCCATAGGTGAAGGAGTCGTCGCAATGAAACGAAATATAGTCGCCGTTTTTGTCTCCGTCATCATTTTCCTCTTCTTTCATCTTCTCGATGATTTCCGACAGTTTCCATTCCTTCTTTTCTAATGGAGAGAACAATTTAGTCAGTTCTTCTCTGACTCTCGCAATGCCCTCTGTTTGAATTTGCTCGTCAAGGATCTCTTGAACAGAATTGAGGAGCAGCACGTTATATCCGGACAGATTGAGTTTGTCCATGTTGACATTCAAGTTTTCTTTAACATGGTTTTCCAGCGAGGTTTTGAAATCGCTGCGGTACCCGCCGATAAGGTCGTCAACAACTGACGTTACTGTCTTTTCCAGTGTCTTTTTAATTGCTTGCTCTACGAATCCGGACTGAGACATTTCCGCCAAAGCATTGTTCACCATTACATTAAGATCCATTATTCATACATCTCCTTAGGTTATATTTGATTAAAACGGAAGGTCGTCTTCTGAAATATCAATTGGCCTGCCATCGTCTGTGAACGGGTCGCGGCTGTTGCCGGATGATTCGCTAGACTGACCGCCCTCACTCCGGCTGCGTTCTAGGAAGCGCACATTGTCCGCTATGACCTCAGTGACATACACACGCTTGCCTTCGCCGTTCTGGTAGTTGCGGGTCTGTATGCGGCCCTCTACGGCGCACAGGCGACCTTTAGCAAGATAGTTGGCACATGCTTCAGCTAGCTGCCTCCAGGTCACCACGGGGATAAAGTCAGCCTCTCGATTACCGTCGCCGCTCGTAAACGGACGGTCAACCGCCAGTGTGAAGGATGTCGTTGCTACTCCAGCAGGCGTGTAGCGTAAATTAGGATCGGCAGTAAGTCTTCCGATTAAGATTGTTCTGTTTAACACCTTCGTACCACTCCTCTAATTTAAATTCCTTGATTTTGTTATAGATGGTCTTTCTCGTTACATTTAGAATTGAAGAAGTTTTAGTTGGCCCGTATTCCTCCAGCAATCGCATTAGATGTTGTTTATCAATATTTTTGTAAGAATGGTGTTTAAATTTATCAGCGAGACGTTCTTTCATTTTTAGAGATATTAGTCTTCTAGTTTCAATACTTCTAGTTGCGCCGGTATTGTGTAAGATAGTGTGATCGCTATGTTTCATGACTTCTAAGTTTCCAAACCGATTATCATGCTTTTTTCCGTTCTTATGGTGGACAATTTCATCTTTGTCGAGGTAACGATCCAATATTTGTTCCATGATAATCCGATGTTCAAAAACATAACCGTCCTTACCTGCAAATGGGTGAGACTTAACGCACAAAGTTACATATCCCGATTTAGTGCGCTTTCTGCCAGTCACATCGTGAAACACACCGTTTATACTAATCGAATAAAATGTTTGCTTTTGTGTGTGAGTCGGCATTTTTACCTCTCTCTCGTAAATATTGTGTAGTACCTATATCCCGAACGTACCGTTTAAACCGGATGCCCTCTGGATCCTCATCCAGCCAAAGGTGGCAGAGCTTGCAGGCGTGAAACAGGTCGTCCACGGTCGTAGGATGAGCAATGAGCCTCCGTCCGATAGTATGAGCCCTCTCAGCAGCTGGAGCGCCAACACAGCGTTTCCTGACCTCGCAGACGTTGTGTGATCGCTCCTTAAGTTGCTTGTCCACTTTGGTGCTTATATCACCCATTTGCTTTTGTGTGAGTCCGCCTCGCTTATGCTTAGGCTTATAGGCTGGGTTAAAATCACCAACAGGCATTAGTACACCGCCAGCTCGCCGTAATGCTTGATATGCTTCAGCTTCTTCGTCGCCCGGCAGTAATCGCACCGTTCACAGCGGACCGGCTCTGCCGCCCCCGACTTCACAGCCTTCACCCGTTCAATGTTGTTGCGGACGATCTGTAGCCCGGCTTCTATGGCATCATAGTCAAAATAGATGCTTTCATGGTCTGGAGGATCTTGCTTCGTGACAATTACTATGTGAGGCAACAACCATTCCTCACGGCCTGTCTTACGTTTCTCAATCTCAGCGTACACAGCCATCTGCAAGGCATATCCGTAATGATCAATGAAATTTTCATAAGCTTTTGCATCATTCGACCACCATTTGCCATCAATGTCCTTTAAAGCCTTCAAATCCGCGAACAATCCAACGCTTGGTTGATAACTGTCGATCATGATTTTCCACTTGATCCCGAACAGCTCGGCCGTAATAATCACTTCTTTTTGTCCGGCAAGCACTTTCATAACCAGTGGATCATTCATTAAAACATCGATCATTTTGTTCAAATGTTTGTAATTCGACTTCAGTTGTCCTTTTGTCGGTCCTTGGCTGCTATAAATTTCTGGATGATCCGCTTTGTAATCAGCAAGCGTCCCTTCATTCCAAGCATGGATGTAATGACCTTCGTCGAAAGCCCCCTTGTTTGGGCGTTCGTATTCTCCTGACAATTCAGCCATACTGCGAGCTTCACAACCCTCATACGATGGTAGGAAGCCTTTAAACTGACTGACGGACATGTAATGGCGATTTGCTTCAAGTGAAAAGTAATTATCCTTGTTCAACTTCATCCGTCAGCACCTCGCTTTCCAGATTCAGCGGGCTTTGCTGTTGCGGTCGAGGTTCCCGATTAAACTCGAAGCTGCTGCCAGCGTCGAAGGCAAGACGCTGTTCCGCGTCAAAGTCAATCTCAATCGTTTTGCACAACCGCCGCAATGCAGTCCGTTTGTACATCTCGCCTTGGCTCTTTTCCCATGTGTCGCTGCCAGGATTCTTGCCGTAGTGTGTGCGGATCGACTCAATCTCGGTCGAGGACATTGACTCGTAATCCATACCGCCATCATTAAACTGGGCGACCGCGAAACTACCGATGATTTTGCTATTGTTAAAAGGCAGTGGGTCGAAGGAAACAACCGGTCGCCCTTCCACAACAGATTCACGGAAAACGTCGCCTTCCCTAACGTTCTTGGCGTAAATGTTGAGCAACGGCCGAACGCTATGTTTCATCGCAAGTTTCATCTCGCCTTTATAATCTGTTTGAAACCGAGCTGCGCTGCCTTCTGTAATGACGTGGCATTCTTTCGCTAGGAAATCGAGTCCTAGAATCGCGCCTTTTAAGAATTGCAGCGCAATCTCATCCGGGTTAAACCTTTCGAAATTTCGTACCTCAGGCAAATAAGCTTTGCAGTTTTGAACGAACCGGACCGCATTGAAACCGGAGGGCAAAGCGTCATGCTTTGCCTCCAACAATGCCTCCAGCGGTTCAATGAACTGAACATCGTTTGACATTGTTACCCCTCCATATTTTCAATTTTCAGCGGTTCGCCTTCGACTGTTTCCAGGACGAAGTACTGATAGTCATCATGTTTAGCCGATTCAATGATTTCCTGCTGCCGGCTGCCGAGGTTCTGCCAGCCATCGACGCAAATAACTTTCAATTCACCAGCCTGTTCCTTCGCCAACATAAAGGCAAATTCAAGCGCCTCTCCTTCAGAAAGCCCATCAATAAGTGTTCCGTTAATGCGGATTCTCCCTTGATCGTCAACTGATAGCCCCGCAACTGGCAGCGCCGCTGTCTTGAGAAGTTCTTTTGGCAGTTCACGCGCCTTTTGGATCTTCTGCGTCAGCTCCGCGCTGCGTTCTTCTTTCGGCGCCAACTTCTCGCGGATAATCTCTCGCATACGTTCCCATTCGCGAAGGTATTCTTTCATTGCAACAGCGTTGTCGGCCGATTCCTTCAATGGCACTGTATCGATTAACACCGTGTCCGCGGCGACTTCCTGCGCATTGCCAGTTTTGTCCTTTTCCGTCGCAATCAGGCTGGTTTCATGATCTGTGATTTTCTCCAGGTCCTTGCGTTCGTGCTCGTCCACATTGCCCAACGTTGCCCGTTTTTCCGCAATCTGCTCCCTGTACTCCGAAATGAATACACGGGATTGTTCCGATGCCTGTTGGATTTCCTCCCGAGCAGCCTGCTTCTTAGCTTGGAATTGCAGCCTCAAACGTTCAATCGCCTGTTCTAAATCATTATCAAGCTGCGCGGCAGACTCCACTAAACGACGGTCGGAATCGTCAATAACTGCCTGATCGCGTTGAATGAACTCTTCCAGACGGGTAACTTGAGCCGTCAAATTGTCGCGTTGACGTTTGTATTCTAGGCGCTTCTCTTCAGCCTTGTTCGCTGCCCGCTGTTTGATGTCGTCGATACGCAAGGACAATCCATCTACAAGTGTCTGTGCTTCTGCCAGCCGCTTATTGGATTCCTCAGCGTCGGAAAGTTGCTTATAAAGAGCCTGCAGATTCACACCGCGCCATTCCTCGCCATCGTAGTTGGCTGGCAGGTCTCGTTTGATACCTTCGATATTTGCCCGCAACAGGTTGATTTCGCGGTTAATGCTCTCGCGCTCCGCATAGTACACGTTCTCGATCTGCTTGAGGATTTGCAGGATGTGGAGTTGGTAATCCGCTTCCGGCACTTCTCCGAACCACGTTTTAATGTCATCTATGGTCCAGCCGATCTGCAGCATGTTCAGAATGATTTCGGTTTGTTCTTTGGCAGAACGTTGCACAAACTCAATCGGCCGGAAGATTTCGCCGTTAATAAGCTGCCGCAGGAACGCTTCAGTGCTAGCCACTGCCTTGCTATCATGCTTAACCTTCAGGTAGTCCGCTTTCTCGGCGCGAACCTTGCGAGTCGTCTGCAGACCGTCGTCAAGCTCCACGAACAATTCTGCCTCGTCCGCATCGTGCCGGATTACCTCTGTCCGGCGGTTTTTATTCGTGAAAAGCTTCTCCAACCCTTCCACAAGGCTCGTCTTACCGGTTCCTGAATCACCAGATACTTTATTTATTTTCCCTGGGCTAAAAAGCAGTTCCTTAATGCCCAGCCAGTTCTTAATTTCGATTCGTTTGATATGCAAAATAATTCCTCCTGTTTTCAAACCGCGCAGCATGTGCTATACTGACGGCAACTTATTTTTTGATGCGTAAGCTATTGCAGCTCCTACCCTGCGATAGTCTTTTTCATTTTCTTGGCATTGTTATTAGCAGCAGTTTCCAAACGGGAAATACGCTGCGCCTTCGTCAGCTCAAGCCATACTTGACCGGTTACATTCATTTGTCTCACCTCCCCCAACAAATTCAAGGTATCTTCTCGCTGCTCTTTTTAGGTAACGACCTATTGATGTTTGACTTACCCCTAGCGCATCGGCAATTGCCCACTGGCTTCGGCCTGCCATTCTCCCAATAATCGTCACACGTTCATTTGCTGGCAAACTGTTCAAGAATGATTCGACCTCTACTGCGCTGTGGTCCTCAAACACTGGCATCAAATCTGCCAAACTCCGATTATCAAACTGGCCTACCGGACGATCTGTAGACACTACAGCAACGCCCATTATTGCTACCGCTCTCTCAGCCATCGATTGGCTAACGTTTAACATGCTAGCTAGTTCATCAACTGATTTGTCGTCTAGGTGTTTGCGTTTGATATACAATGACAATTGGAGCGGCCGGCGTTGAAAGTTAATGAAATGATTGTCCCGCAGGAAATTACGAATCTCCCCAGTTATATTGATGACCGCCATCGTAGAGAACTTCGTCCCTCGGGACTCATCGAACACCTCGATAGCTTTCAGTAATCCGATACAGCCGACTTGGTACAAATCCTCCCGAGTGTGGATGCCGCAGTATTTCAGCCGCGGGAACCGCCGGTTCAGCACAAAATGGATGAGCCTTTCGTGATCCTCGAATTTTGGCTTTGTCATGCTGTCACCTTTTTAGGGAACCAAGCGTCAATGTAACGGATAACGTCCTGCATGTCCTTCTGCGACACGTCCCGGTAACTCGGAACACCCCAACGGTCCTTAATCTCGCGATAGAGTTCCTGGAACATCTTGCCGCGCTCTTCTCTATCAGCCGAAAACTTGTAAATGCGACTTGATACAGCTTTTTGCATGCGCCGCTGCTCACCTTGGTTCAATCTGATCTGCGTTTCGATCTTGCTGTCGACTTCCTCGATGCGGGATTCCAATTGCTGCACCTTGGTATCCATTACAAGGACTGCGCGGAGTTCTGGGCTGAGCGAGGCATATGGATCGTTGATAGCCCTTTCCATCCGTTCAAACTCAGTGACGTACGCTGCTGTGAATAAAACGCCTTTCTCTCCGGTCATCTTATTCGCTACCATGTCGCAGCCTTTGCGAGTGAGTAAGAATGCTGGCAATGTTCGTCCGGTATTGTCCTGGTAGGTACTTCCGATGAAGAAATCCACTGAGCGCAAATTTGCGCTGAGTAAAACATCGTTATAATTGCGAATATCCCGAAGCAGATCCTTGTGTTGCTTGCCAGTCATCTCCGCTACTTCGCGGCTATCTACCAGCAATTGATTGTTCTGGTTTACGATTTTAAGTTGGTTCATGTCCAACCCTCCTGTAATTATTCAGTTGGTGCTGCTGGGTTTACTGAAGACAAGTCAGTTTCTAGTAGGTAGCCTACTTTGAGCATCAGGTCCACATAGGAAACATTGAAGATTGGCGAAAACTTTCTCAGGACGTGTAGTGGCGGAATGCTTTTATCCCGTTCGTAACTCGAAACATTCGCTTCCGTCATCCCAACTAGATTAGCAAGTTGCAATTGAGTGAGTCCTACTGCTTCTCGAGCCACACGCAAATATCTGCCTAGCGAATCAGCTTGTCCATTTTCAATAGTGAGCTTCGAGCCGCACATTCCGCAAAACCTATCATCTGGCTCAAGTGGCACAAAAGAGCAGCCTTCAGGACACGACAATGGAGGCGTCATGGCCCCTTCATATTCTGTTAATACAACCACGATAGCCGGGCCGTGAATCGTACATCCGAATTTCTTCTTAGCCACTTTAATTTGCTCGCCTTCTTTAAGGCGAATCACTTCTGATTTCATTCCTTCCCTCCTCCAATCAGTGATGTTTCGTTTTTATGAAACTGTTTTTATTTCTAATGAAGTTGTTTTTGGTCTTCTTGCGATGTCAGCAGCCAGAAATCCCAAAGCATAACTAAATTGCTTGTGACATTCATCTGGCACGAAAAATGGTTTAACTTCGTGGGCCGCGATCTCTTTTTTTTCTTTTTCCATTATCATCCTCCTGTGTTAGCACCAGTAAAATCTAAGTTTAAATTAGGATTTTTCTTAAAAAAATAATCTGTCTTACATTACACTTAAACAATTCTGTCAAACTCATGGCTGTATCAATTGACATACTTTCTGGATGGTCTTCAATTCGCGAATAGGTACTTGGATGTACTCCGAGATGTCGGGCGACTGAGGATTTCGAATAACCCATGACAGCTCTCCATTCTTCTAATGTTCGCGTCTTGTTGTCTGGAAAATTTATCATTGTTTCACCTCCTGATCGGAGTATATCCTAAGTTAAAATTAGATGTCAACCTCTAAAATTAGTGTTATCCTAATAAAAAATTAGAAAAAAAGTGGCATTATTAGAAGCAATGTGATAATATCGGAAATAGAAATTTTTAGAAGAAGGGTGTAACCAAAAATGTCAACTGTTTTTATTGCCGGAAACATTAAAATGAACCGAGAACGTATGGGCTTGAGCAAAGAGGCGTTGGGCAAACGAATTGGAGTATCAGGGGTTACGATAGGTTATTGGGAACAGGGCAAAACTACACCCAGAATGAAAAAAGTGGAGCAACTTGCAGCTGTCTTCGGTGTTGAATGGGATCAGTTAATTGTTAATGAGCCAGTAAAAAACACCGAAGACATTTTCAATGCTTTGCCAGGTTTATCTGAAGAAAGAAAAAAAGCTTTGGAAATGGTCATGAAAGTTTCCAATGATGATTTAGCGCTGCTGCTATCTATTATGGAGCGGACGCTAAAATCTGAGTAAGTAAGTCCAATAAACATATAGGCGCGTTCTCATGCTTTAGGTTCGCGTAGATTTTCTCTAACTCTTGTTGATCACAATCTGATAAGTAAATGATGGCTTCTAAGCGCTTTTTCATTTAACAACTCCTCCCCATGACAGTTCATAAATTATAACACGATACAGGAACATTTGTTCTTATTATTTTGCGACATTATACGACAATAGAAAGGAGATACCTATGGCATTCCGTCTCGGGGAATGCCTGTTACTCGAAATACTGAACAATCGAGGTATGAAACAAGCTGCCTTCGCTCGAAAAATTAAATGTTCAAGAGCGTTCGTGACGCAACTTATTAATGGTGAAGCTTTTATGTCTCTTGAGTTCGCTGTTAATGCCGCACACCTCCTTGATTGTAAGGTTACTGATTTTTACATTTTAGAAATCGGGAAAAGAAGGAGTAACAGGAACGAGTAGAAATTCTACTCTCCCTCGAGCAAATTGTTAAGTAATGCTTAACAGCCATTCTATTGTATCTTCAAGTAAAACGCTGTCATAATTTGTCGAAAGTAACAATTGAAAAATATGACAATTAGGAGTGGTTATATGAACGAGATAAGTACGGGGATTTTACGGATAGTACTATACATTAGAGTTTCGACGGAAGAGCAGGCAAAAGAGGGGTATTCACTTATATCACAGGAAACCGTTCTGCGCCGTGAAGCTAAACGCCTCGGAGCCGTAGTAACTGCTGTTTACACTGATGATGGTTATAGTGCAAAGAACATGAAACGTCCAGCATTAAAGAAAATGCTGATAGACTCTCATAAAGGTACATTTGATGCAATACTATTCACACGTCTCGATAGGTTCACCCGTAGATCTAAGGACTTCCACAATATTATTGATATGCTTGGTAAAAATGACGTAGGCATCATCTCGCTCGCAGAGAAAATTGACACAACTTCTGCGATCGGCAGGTTTCAGCTTGAACTATCTGTTTCATTAGCGCAATTGGAAAGAGAAACAAATTCCGAACGCGTATCGCAAGTTATGGAGGAAAGGGCGCTTAAAGGGTTGAGGAACGGTGGGCCGAGTGCATTAGGATACAAAGTAATAGATGGCAAATATACAATTGACCCGATCGGAGTTAAGGCTCATGATAAGGTATTTGATCTTTATCGTGAAGGTAATGGTTACAAAGGTATAGCGCACATCATGTTGGCCGATCCAGAAATGAGTCATCTGCTTAAATGGAGTTCAGCGGGGGTAAAATATATTTTGCAAAATCCAATTTGTCTGGGTATAAACAGATATAAGTATGTAGACAAGAACAACCATCTTACAGGTAATCCTATACTAACTAATTCAGACATCCCTGCTATCAAGGATCAAGAAACATTTGATTGGGTTCAATTTGAAATAAAGAGAAGAAAAAAAGGAGGAAAGAGTTTCACTTCAGAACATGTATTCTCAGCAGTATTGCGTTGTGGTTGGTGCGGGGCTAATATGCAGGGTTTTTCTTACAAACATAAGACTAAAGTTTACAAGACATATCGCTGCGGTGATAAAATAGAAAAGGGAACTTGCGCATTTCCAAACACTCGAGAAAATGGCGTGACCGAAGCTTTTTTGGAACACATTGATTTAAGTAAATTCGATATGACTCAGGTACCATTGACAGAACAAGATAACGAAGGACGAATCAAAGAAATAAAAAATCAGTTAGCACGACTAGAACAACGCAAGAAAAATTGGAGGCTTGCATTTGCAAATGACTTACTTTCATTAGATGAGTTAAGGGAGCATTTATCAGAGGATAAGGAGAAGGAAGATAAATTACTAACCGAGTTACATTCTCTAGAGTCCAATTCAAGTTCCAAATGGCTTAGATCAGAGGTAATGGAAGAGCTGAAATTATTAAAACAGTCTTGGGCTGGAATTGATGACAAAGCGAAAAAACTATTTATTCAAAACGCCTACAAACACATGGTTGTCGATATTGCGCCAGGACAAAAAGCTGGGCAAGGTCTCCGTCCTAAACTTGTGATTAGGGATTATCAATTTATAACTCAATAGTTTTGTTTAGTTTCGCAAGCCAAATTTGCCAATAGCATTGTTGCGGATATGTATCATCACCGTACCCGCAGGTGAATTCACCAGTTCTTCCTCCAGCTGTTTAAACACGAAATCGACTTGCCTTGCCAATGACATAGCATCCATATTCATACTTATTTTCCTCCTTTCTATAATTAAACCGTATGTTTACAACTAGTTCTCAAGTATGATTATATGTCCACTTCAATTAATTTACAATATAGTAAATTATAAAAATTGCATAATTCGATAAAATACGTGATCGTCTTACAGCATTACTCGTCAGAATTCATCATTATTCTTGAAAATTTGACGGTATTCATTTATAGACCAATCGACATGCCGGTGCTATAATATGGATATTAAATTAAAAGGAGCGCTTACATAATGATCCAATGGTACTATTCGTTATCGGTACGTAATAAGCTATTGATTTCGACTTACTTTACTTTGGCGCTGTTCACCATTGCTATGGTCCTAGTGCTTTCGTTTACCGGCGGATCTGTAGTTGCGGGATTAATCGTTGCGGTCATCCTGGCTGCAGCTGCTTATCCGCTCGTCGCCTTCATTGAGCGCTCCTTAAGCGGTGCTTATGAGGAAATGTCCACTACCGCATTCCGTATTTCAAAAGGCGACTTTACACAAAAGATCGATACGTCCAATGCCGCATTAGGCGAACTCGGCCATGCCTTCAACAGCATGATCGACAAACTGCGCGACATATTAACCGAAACCTCCAGCATTACTAAACATGTCTCGGAGACAAGCAGAAGCATCTTCGAGCGCAACACTCATATTAAAGAAGCGATGGAGCAAGTGGCCGCCTCTTCCAATGAGCTTGCTACCGGAGCTAATGAAATTTCCGAAGATGTCTCCGATATGAGCGACTCTATTGTAGAGATTGAGAAGATGGTTGCAGGCTATGCGCAATCTACGAAGGAAATGAATGAACGGTCCGAGCTGACGCTTCAACTGGTCGATAAAGGCCGAGAAGCGCTGGAAGTGCAAGCCGAAGGAATGCGCCGGAACGTCGAAGCTACAGCCAACGTATCGGAGACCATTACCGAACTCGCGCGCAAGGCGCAAGGCATCTCCGCCATTACGAAGACGATCTCGGATATTGCGGAGCAGACCAACCTGCTCTCCTTGAATGCTTCTATTGAAGCGGCCCGGGCTGGCGAGCATGGCCGTGGATTCGCGGTCGTGGCCCAAGAAGTCCGCAAGCTTGCAGAGGAATCGACGTCTTCGACCAAGCAAGTATTCCATTTAGTGAAGAGCATAGACCAAGGTATTAAACATACGATTGATAATATGAAAATCAATGAAGAGGTCGTACAACTGCAAACCGAACGTATCCGCGAATCGGAGCAAGTATTTGTAGAGATTGTACAAAGCGTACAATTTATTACGAAACAAATTGCTGCTTTTGCAAACGAAAGCGATGCGATGCTGGATAGCGCAAGAAAGATATCCGACGCTATTCAAAATATTTCTTCGATTACGCAGCAATCCGCTGCTGGAACGGAGCAAGTATCGGCGTCGATGAACGAACAAATCTCCTCTGTACAGGATGTTGTCGTTGAGACTGAGCGCATGCTTCAAATGGCAACACAGCTGCAGCGTACAATCCAGGTATTCAAGATGAAATAAGCTTCTCCCAAGAAAGGCCATCGTCTTCCCTAGACGATGGCCTTTCTTATTGCTTTTGCTTTTGTGAATGAAAGACGGGCAGGGTGGAACAATAGCCGGACAATAAGCTGATGCGCTGCTTTAGGAAAGCAGGCTCATTAAGGGAGGTACATACACACAATGGCGTTGGGTCGGGCTTCCAACCTTAAGAAATACTCGCGAGTAGTCCTATTGGCAGCGGCAATCCTCATTCCTATTCAATTATGGAACCCCGGAAGCGCAGCAGCCTCCGTCTCCTATCAAGCTAAGTTCGACACAGCATCTGGTGAAAAAACAAAAAAGAAAGTAAAATCGAAGACACGCAAAGCAGATATGTCATGGACCAAGCTGCAAAAACAGTTTCCCGGCACATTTGTAATCCATGGCCCCCGCAATAAGAAAAAAGTCGCGTTAACCTTTGATGATGCGCCCGATTCCCGTTTCACGCCAGCGGTGTTGGATGTATTAGCCAAGTACGATGTTTGCGCCACTTTCTTCGTAGTTGGCGCTAGAGCGGCACAAAAACCGGATCTTGTAAGACGGATGAGCCGCGAGTGCCATGCCGTCGGCAATCATTCCTACAACCACGCGGTGATGTCCAAACTATCGAATGAAGCCTTCCGTAAACAAATTGGCCGGACAGATGCCATCTTACATGGCATTATTGGCTATCATCCTCGCTACATACGGCCTCCATATGGTGAAATTCTCCCTTCCCAAGTTACTTGGGCCAAGAAGAACCAATTTGTAGTCGTGAATTGGGATGTCGATTCCGTAGACTGGCGAAACAATCCTTCAACGGAAACGGTGCTGCGTAACATAAGAAGAACCCTTCAGCCTGGCTCCATTATTTTGCAGCATGCTGGAGGCGGATCAAGCCAGGACCTGTCAGGAACCGTCAACGCGCTTCCGCGGTTAATTTCCTCACTCAGGCAAAAGGGCTATGAATTCGTCACCTTGCCCGAGCTGCTTGGCAAGCCTGCTTACAAAAATCAAAAATAATAAAAAGCGCGGAGGCTCTAGTTCAGCAAGAGCTTCCGCGCCTTTTTCATTTTTCCAGCCTACTTTAAAATATAGACATTCACATCTTGAATACCAAATGTGCTGGCTTGTGTCGAGCTGCCTGGAACAAAAATGTCGATACGATTTCCTTTAATCGCCCCGCCCATATCGGAAGCAGTAGCAATCATACCGCCGCTTGGCAGACCATCATGACTGTAGCCAGTGACGTATACTTTCGTTCCGAGCGGAATCAGATTCGGATCAACTGCAATCGTCCCAACCTTCAACGGATTGCCGAAGTAATCGACTGCTCCCCATTTGCCGTTCTCGGACGCAGCAGCACTATAAGCCGTCGCTTTTACTTGCAGCTTGTCGCTAAAAGCATGCACAGTGCCATTGCTGGCTGTAACCGATTGCGCTTGAACTGTCTTCCGGCTCGCTGACGCATCGGATTTGGCGCTTGGCTTGCTCTCCTTCTTCTCTGCCGAGGTGGAGATGACCACTTTAGAGCCGATCGTCAGATTTTGCGGATCAAGCTTCTCATTGGCTTTCACCAATTGTTCGAAGTTGACTTTATACTGCTGGGACAGCTTCCAGAATGTATCGCCCTCTTTAATTGTATGCGAGGCTGGAGCTGCATCTGTGGCTGCAAATGCCGGAGCTGCGGCTAGCATAAGGGATAAACCTAGAACTGCTGCTGTAATGGCGGATTTTTTCAAAACAAACATCCTCCTTGTGTCCAGCCTGAATGAAGGCCAGACTTGTATTTAAGTACGGGGGGGATTCCCTAAACCTTTATATGTCGTATAAAAGAAAAGGCGTCATGCATTCAGCATGACGCCCATGCTCAGTTAAATTAGCCAGTGAACTCTTGTACCCATTGGTTGTTGACAAAGCCAACGCCGATTTTTTTGAAATTAGCGTTCAAAATGTTCGCACGGTGACCCGGGCTGTTCATCCAAGCTGTCATTACTTCTTGCGGCGTTCTTTGACCGGCAGCGATATTCTCACCGGCATAGGAATAAGTTACGCCGAATTGTTTCATCATATCAAATGGAGATCCGTAAGTTGGGGACGTATGGCTGAAGTAATGGTTAACGTCCATGTCTCTTGCTTTTTCCGTTGCAACTTTAGTCAACAAGCTGTCTACGGCCAATGGGGATAATCCCGCTTTAGCACGTTCTTGGTTAACCAGATCGACTACTTGCTGTTGGAACTGGGACATCGAGGCCGAGCCGTTATTGCCTGTGCCAGGTTGAGTTGTCGAACCCGAACCGCTATTGCCTGTTCCCGGCTTCGTCGTCGAACCCGAACCGCTGTTGCCTGTTCCCGGCTTCGTTGTCGAACCCGAACCGCTGTTGCCTGTTCCCGGCTTCGTCGTCGAACCCGAACCGCTATTGCCTGTTCCCGGCTTCGTCGTCGAACCCGAACCGCTGTTGCCTGTTCCCGGCTTCGTCGTCGAACCCGAACCGCTGTTGCCTGTTCCCGGCTTCGTCGTTGTGCCTGTACCGCCGTTCACATCGCCGATATTAATAGGAAGCTTGATTGTGATGCCGCCGAACGAAATTTTGTTCAAATCAATACCGTATTGCTGAGCAATTTGATTAATAAGATCTTGGTTAAGAGTTAAAACATTGGAGTTTGTCTTCACAGCTGGTGCTGCACCTGCAGTTGGAGCCGTTACCCCTACGCTGATCAAAGCTGCTGCTGCTAAGCTCGCGACACCTACTCGTAATGTTTGCATCTTCATGTAAATCATCCTCCTCAAGGTTGTATGCTTTTTTTGCAATGGATTTGCAAATTGTGGATTGCTGTGCTTCCTGACGCAACCTATCGTAACATGGCCTCTAGGGTGTTTCACGGCTCAAAAACTGGTAATAAGCGCGTTTTCATAGGCTTAATAGGCAGTTCAGCACCTTTATGAGAATGCGCTCATTTTTATAATTCGAGCTTATTATTGCGCCTAGCTTGAACGAATCACATCCTATCTTGCTATACGCAGCGTATAGCATAAGAGTAATATTAGAATCCGTTCAGAATGCGTTTTCATGCGATTCAACCGCATAAGCTCAGCATTTTCCGTATGTATATCAGGCATTCATCACAAAAAAAGCGATTCCCGATCATCCATGATGACCAAGGAACCGCTTATTTCTTGCTGCTTCGTTTGTTATTGAATCCGCAAATTGCCGGAGCGCGTCTCAACATCGATCACGATATTGCCGCTGCCGGAGCCGACAACACCATCCATTGCATCGTCGTTGCTATTCACCGTGTTGAATTGATCCCATTTCACCTTACTGTTGCCAGAATGCGTACGGAACTGAACCTTAGCAGACTCAGGCTCGTTCTCGCTCGAAATGACGACATTGCCGCTGAGAACTTTCAGTGTAATTGGATTTAAGATTTGTTCCGAATCAATATGAACATTACCGCTTCTCGTCTCGCCTTTAATCTCGCCGGTACCATCTTCTAATACAATATTGCCGCTCGCCATAGCAAAATCAAGCTGCTTAACTGTATAATCCTCTACCTTAACATTGCCAGAATTGCTCGCCATTTCGAGCTTATCCGCTTGAATGTCCGCTAAGCGGATATTGCCGCTGGAGGACTTCACTTCGAACTGTCCCCACGCCTTTTCCGGCAGTTCAACAATAAGCTTGATGTTTTCGTAATTGAAGCCGAACGTAAACCCGTCTTTATACTCACCTGTAATGTGCAGTGTATCGCCCGTCTGTTCAACATCCATATGGAAGCGATCTGCGTATTTCGCACTTGCCCGGCCTTCTAGACGGACAACGACATCCTTCTGTGTCCCTCTCACTATATTGACGTTAATGGACTTTGACTCGATCGTGATATTTTTAGCTGAGCTGGCATCAATCGTCTTACTCTTCGAATACAGCTCCGTGCCGAAGTTAAGCATTTCGTCGCGGTCAAACGTCAGAAGGACGCCGATAATGCCTATTCCCAAAATAATTAATGCGCTGGCGACCCATTTCCTCATTTGCCTGCCCCCCTGATAACGCGCGTATTGAATTGCAAATATTTCAACGTGGCTGCGGTAAACATTCTCGTCAGCTTGAGCACGCCAACTCCCATCAACATCGATAACGATAAGCAGATAAGGCCGAGCGACACCGCTTGCCCGATGGAGAAGGTGCCGTTCCATTGACTGTCAATGACGATAGCCAGACCTGCCAGCGCCAACGCTGCCGTAGTCCCCCATAACGAGAACAATACCCCTGCTACTCCGATATACGGCCCTAGCACAAATATTAAATTAAACAATCCCATTCCTGCCGTTGCAAATACCGCTCTAGACAAATTGCCGACGCTGTTTTTCGATTCGGCTTGGGCTACACGATAGCTGAGCAGCAGTTCATTAGCAATCAATCGCGGATCTCCAAGCTCAGCCGCTGCCTCTTGCTCCGTTTGTCCGTTCTCATAAGCCTGCTGAAAATGAATGTAGTAGTCATACAGCCATTCCTTGCGCAGCGGCTCCGGCACTTTCTGCAGCAGGCTCTCCAGTTCCTTCATATAACTCTCTCTCGTTATGCTGCTCACAGTCTCATTCCCTCCTCAATAATTTCATTTACTGCACTTGTGAAAGTGGACCATTCCTTGATGAGTAAGCGCATATGATGCCAGCCCTGCTCCGTCAACCGATAATACTTGCGCGGGGGTCCTTCTGTTGATTCCTTCAAATACGTGGAGAAATAGCCTTCCTGCGTCAGTCTGTTAAGCAGCGGATATACGCTGCCGACTGCTACTTCGAATTTCTCCGATATTTTCACCGCAAGCTCGTAGCCGTACCTGTCCTCGCTTGAGGCAAGAACGAGTACACATACCTCAAGCACGCCTTTCTTGAATTGCACGTTCATCCGTATCGCCCCTCTATGCTCTACTGATTACTATTATACAATACATAATACTAAATTAAAAATAATACCTGCGATGGAACTTTCGCTCCGTCGCAGGTATGAGAGATAATGACCGATTTACTTCACTTCGACAAATTTGCCTGAAGCTTGCGATTCAAATGCGCTCAAAATGACAGCAAGTGATTTACGGCCTTCTTCGCCAGTCACTTCCGGCGTAGTGTCGTTCACGATCGCATCGACGAAAGCATCGACTACGCCGCTGGCAAGCTGCTTCTCGTTCGTGGAGATCGCGCCTACTTTATGCTTCTCAACCGTTCCGTTGCGCAGCTCGACGATAACTTGATCTTCCGGATCTGTACCGATCTTCATTACGCCCTTCTCGCACCAGAGAACGGTGCTGTTGTCTTCGCCCTTGTAGTACGTCCAGCTGGCAACCAGAGTACCGATGGAGCCGCCCTTCATGCGAACGAGTACGGATGCGTTGTCATCGACATCGCCCGGTTTGTCCAACGTTGCAATGAACGCCGCTACTTCAGCCGCTTCGTCATCAAGCAGCCAGCGGATCAGGTCGGATTTGTGCACGCCAAGATCGCCCATAGCGCCCATGATCGCTTCATTTTTACGGAAGAACCAGCTGCCTGCACCGTCGATGCTCCAGCCGTCCGGACCCGGGTGGCCGAAGGAAGTTCTGAATGTCAGCACTTTGCCCAAAACACCGGATTTCAAAATTTGCTTCGCTTTTACGTGAGCAGGGATAAAACGCTGGTTATGTCCGACCATCAGCTTCACACCGTTGCTTGCTGCCGTTTCAATCATAGCTGCCGCTTCTTCGTCCGTCGACGCCATCGGTTTTTCAACCAATACATGCGCGCCAGCTTTTGCAGCTGCGATCGAAATTTCAGCGTGAGTTGCATTTGGCGTACATACGCTTACTGCATCCGGCTTAATTTCAGCCAGCATCGTTTCATAATCGGCGAATGCTTTACCGCCATGCTGTTCGGCATAACCTTGAGCCCGTTCAATTACAGGATCGACGAATGCTACAAGCTCAACATTTTCATTGGAAACATACTCTGGAATGTGACGGTGCTTCGAAATCGAACCGCAGCCAATAACCGCTACTCTTACTTTACTCATAATTTTCCCCTGCCCCTTTAATTAAAATTATTTGCTCAGATAGTTGTCTTTCAGCCACTGCATGCTTTCCGCTACAGCTTCAAGCGGCGGATTCGCACAGTTGTCCTGCTCCACGATAATCCATTCTACGCCGGATACCGATGCTTTATCGATGATAGGCAGCAGCGGCAATTCACCGCGGCCGAGCTCAACCGTATCAATGCCTGTTTCTGCTTTACGATAGTCCTTCAAGTGAAGAAGCGGCAGTTTGCCCGCATATTTTGCGATATATTCGAGAGGGTCCTGACCTGCATACTGAACCCAGCCGATGTCCATTTCAACCTTCAGCAAATCGGAACCAATGCGCTCATACAACGCGTCAAACACGAATTGGCCGTCAATTGACACTTCGAATTCGAATTCATGGTTATGATACAGCAATTGAATGCCGGCATCACGGAAACGCTTACCATACTCTTCGAATTTGACGAAATGAGTTGCCCAAGCTTCCGCGCTCCGTTGGTCTTCCGTCAGCCAAGGAATGCTCGCATACTTAGCGCCGATCGTTTTCAGATAAGCGATTTCTTCATCGATCCGCTCCTCAAGCAGTTGCAGACCGACATGGCTGCCGATCGCAGTTAGTCCAAGCTCTTGCAACAGGTCGCGCATTTTTTCTGCCTCGATATCACCGTAGCCTGCAAATTCAACACCTTGATAGCCCAATGCCGCTACTTTGCGCAGCGTTCCTTCGAAATCTTCGCTTGTCGCATCGCGCAACGTATACAACTGCAGACCGATTGGAAATTTACCCATGCGTATATACACTCCTTACTTCGATTGAATATCTGTTTGTTTTTGCTTTCGTCTTTCATTATAAAACTCTATTCCTGCAAAAAATAGGTGATTTATTACTCTTTTTATATGCGATTTTGTCTTTTCCTAATTTTAATAAGGATATTTCGAACCGGATAGCTCCAGCTGTCCGCAAATAAAGGCAAGGGGCTGGGGAAACAACCTTCATTAGTATACAAAGCCGAGCAATCGTTATACCTATTGAGCAAATACAATAAATTATTCGCAGCCTGTTTCAAGACGGACAACCCGGGGTATTTCAACTTCATAACGCCCCGATTCAGCGCCCGATAGCAGTTCTCTTCCTAATAAAATAGGTGCAATTCGTCCAAATCGGCAAGAAAATAGGGCAAAGACTGGCCTAGACATCATTTTGTAACCAAAATCTAATTTATTTTTAAGAAATGATTAATCTTTATCGTGTACAATACAATCAGATAAACTGCAATTTGAATAATCACAATCACATAAAGTTTGTCATAGGCTGCCGAAACTTTTTTGCTATTACGTCCGTATAGAAGTAAAACCGTTTCTAATGCCATCCTGCGCCAGTCGGCGTAAAACATAATTCCAAATATAGAGTGGAGGAACAATGATGAAAACGATGCTTATGTTCAATAACAAAACAATTCCTGTCTACCTGACTGATACGAACAAAAAAGCGATAGACAAGCTGGCGGACGTGCTTACCCGCAAACTTGTAACAGGGAAAAACGCTCTGAAGAACTGTATTCTTTCGCTGATCAGCGTCGAGATTAACGGCAGTGAGGCTACGCTTCATTCCTTGTACGAAAAAGACACTTTGACGATCTCGTTGTATTAATCCATGGACCCATATAAGGAGAGAAAGGCCTAGTCTTGCAAGAGGCGGTAAATGAATCCGCTGCTTTTGCAAATCTAGGCCTTTTACTGCTGCTATTGTTATTGCGCTGTTTGCTCGCCTGATCCGTCTCCTTGCTGTCCTTGCGGGCGGCTGCCTCCCATATTGCCTCCGCCGCCAAAGCCTCCAAAGCCGCCGAGCCTGATCGACTCTGCCTCCTGCGTTCCTTCCTTTAACGTCACCGTAATGACGTCATCTGCCTTCAAATCCGATAACGATTGCTCCGTCTCTTTCCGCTCATTGTTCTCGAAGGTCGTGGATACGATCTTCGTCTCATCCGTAACTGTAATGGTCATCGTCTCGTCGGTGAACATATTGTCCAGGTTCATACCTCCGCCTTCTGGAGGAGCTTGCCCTTCTTGACGCTGCGGTCTTTCGCCCTGCTGGCCTCTGCCTCCGGCAGCACCGCTTCCATCCCCGCCTGCGCCGCCACCGCTGCGATTGCCGGGCTGGAACGAGGAGACAAACATCGTAATCGTCTGCCCGTCGATGGATTTAATTTTACCTAACGTCCCGCCCATCATCATTCCTCCAGGGCGCTGCTGATCCGGCAGCTCGCCGACCGCTGCAGTTACCGGCTCGTCTGTTTGCGCATTTGCCCCACAGCCGCTTAAAGCCATTGCCATTACCGCTGCACCGAGCACTAGCTTCCATTTATTCATTTGCATTTCACTACCGCCTTTCCCTTGTTGAACGACATCGTATCGTCGCACCGAGTGGTATCGCGGAGTGATTGTACCAAAGCAATATGAATGACATATGAACGTGAAATGCCGGAGCGAATAGAGTTTACATCGATGATTCTTTAGCTGTTATTGCGGCCGAGGTCTTATTCCAGTTGCCAATAATAAAGATCATCGTGCCAATCCACCCGCAAGCTGATGCAGCTCCGAGAAGCATTGGAAGCTCTAGGCTGTCGTACAAGCCTGCGCCGAGCAGCGGGCCAATAGAGCCGCGAATGCCGAACAGCATCAGATGAATGCCGAATACCGTCGCCTCTCTTCCCGGCGCCAGACGGAATATAAAAGATAGGATGCCGATATCCCAAATTGCTTCACCAATTCCTTGAATGCCGTTGCCCAACAGTACGGCCGGATAAGTACCCCAGAAGCCGTAAAGCATCGGGACGATAGCATACGCAGCAATGCCGCATAGCAGCACGTATTTCATATTAAAACGATCGATGGCCCAGCCGGCAATTAAATACGTCAGCAGCAGCGCAGTAAAATACGAGACGCGGGCAAAGCCGATCTGCGAATTGCTAAGCGACAGCACCTCGACCTGAATGATTTGATAAAGCGGATTGGACAGCATATTGCCGAAGCCTGCCAGCATTGTTGCGCCAAGCATGACGGCAAGCAGCCGGTTGCCTTTTACAAGCGTCCATTGCTCTGCGAACGAAAATCGTTTTGGCGGGCCAACAGGTTTAGCGGCTGCTTTCTTCGGCATTTTCACCGTATTGAACAGCAGAATAGAAGCGAAGCCGGCCACAGCCGCGCAAATTAACGGGAAACGCGGGCCGGCAGCGTCCGCCCAGCTTCCAACCAGATAAGCTAGCGGAATCATCAGCATGCCCATAGCGACACGAACATAGCCCATCAGCCGCCCTCTCACCTCAGTAGGGTACATGCTGGACACAAGCGATGCATAGGCTGGGGCTTGTATGCCCATCAGCAACTGAATCGTGACTGCTGTCGCTACGTATACGGAAGGAAAAGCGAAAAAGGCCGGCAGCAAAAGCAGCAGCCTGCCGATCGCATTTGGTATCATAACGAATGGTTTGGGGTTGCCGGTTCTCTCGATCCAGCTTGCCCAAAACGGAGAAAATAGCAGCCCAATGGCCGGAGCCGCTGACAGCACCCCGACTTGGAGCGAGCTTGCCCCCTGTTGAAGGGCGAAAGCGCTGAAAAACTGATTGAAAACAACATTGAAAAGGCTAAAAATAATCGAGGCTCCAAAATCGATTTTGGAGTTATGCCAGACACGCGGCGTCATGTTCATGCCGAATCTGTGAATGCTGCCTTTGGTCTCCATCCTGCTAATCCTTCCGTTCGTCAGATGATGTGGTTTGACTCCATTAGAACAGAGAAAAGCAGGACTTGCAACAACGATTTTTACAGTCATGAACAGGCTTATTCCAATCTCACATCAGAAATATAATAAGGCCAAAGCAGAGCACGGACACGGCCGTGTAGCTCCATGCGGAAGCGCGGCTGCAATCTTTGCGAGTCCAAATCCGATATAAGTACCATATGGTAAACAGTGTGGACACAATCGTGATAGCGAGAATTAAACCGTCTATGAACGGGTCCTGCAAGCTTTGTCCGCCGTTCTGGTGTTTATGCATGCTGCTCGTGAGCGTCGCTCCGCTCGTTGCGAGAAGCGGCAGCAGCATATGGATGCCATGGACGATAATCGGGAATAGCAGTCCTCCAAGCGAAAGTAATGAGTTTCGCGGCAAATTGTTCACGGCAAAAAGCCTCCCTTTTCCAATCGTTATAAAGCCATTCTGCTTCTTATACTTACTGCAGAGTACTGACGTTATATGACGGAAAAGAGAGGCATTTATTTGTTCGGATGGTGAATGCCGCGCAAATAGACGCTAAGCACCCGGTTAATGCTGTCATCGAGCTGGATTGGCATTCCGAAGCCGCCCGCTCTTTCTAATGAAGCAAAGCCATGCAAAATGCTGCGCAAGCCGCGGACGAGATGAATGGCTTCTTCCCGCTCCAAATCATAAGCCCGGAGAAGATCGATCATTTGCTGAACCAGCTCACTGCTTAAAGCTTTCCACTCCGGATCATCGGTATGGATTTGCGAGGCAAGCGTCGCTTCATACAATCCGGGATGCTCCCTTGCAAATTCAATATACGCTTTGGCGCAAGCAAACACGGCATCATCGCCTGAACGTCCGAAGGCCGATCGCAGCATCTTCTCGTTTAAGCTCTTCAAGCCGTGCAGCGTCAGCTTGAAGCGCAGGCCGCTTAAGCTTTCCACATGGTTGTACAGCGACGGCGAGCGGATGCCCAGCTTCTGCGACAACAACGCCATCGTTACTTCCTGCAATCCCCGTTCGTCGGCTATTTCTGCCGCTGCCTGCAATATCGTTTGCAGATCCAGTCCTTGTCGTGGTGACATCTATATTCCCCCTATTCATTAGATATTGCATCTTAATTACTTCAGTTTTCGCTCAGCCTCCGCAATCGCCTTTGCCAAAGCAGCGCCAGGCTGCTGAAGCATATTGCCATGCCCGACTGCTAATACCGCAGGCTTATAAGCCTGCAGCTTGCGGGCGCTCTCCAGTGAAGCTTGCTTATTCCAGGTTGCCAAGGCAGGGAACGGAAACCACGGTTTAAGCTGTCCGCTCACGGCTATTCCTCCCCGAAGCTGAAGCGCATCTCCTGCTATGAGCGTCTGGCTGCGCGTGTCCAAGAAAGACATAGAGCCTGGTGTATGACCCGGCGTCGAAATTGCGAGCAATGATCCGATCCGGTCACCTTCCTGCAGCAGCACATCAGGCATCGTCTTAATGGCTCCCGGCTTTGGCACACCGCCTTTCACCGGCAGTTGCGACTCGCCCGGTTCAAGCGCAGCATCTCCCGCCAATAGGCGAGAGTCTCTTGCGGAAATATAGACCTTTACGTCTGGAAGGCGGGCCTTGAGCGAGTCCAAAGCACCGATATGATCACTATGTGCATGTGTTAACACGATACGTACGATTGGTTTGCCGATATCTTCGGCCGCTTTTATAATGGCCTCTGCATTGTTCGGAAGAGCAGCATCCACTAATGTAAGGCCATCCTCTTCTTCAACGAGGTAGCAATTAACCGGAAATATATGGGGCAAGTAGGTGAGCTGATAAACTTGATTGGATTTTGTTATTCGCATAATAGCTAACCACCTTCTCTTATAAACTAATATCGTTAGTTTCATGATAACTAATAACATTAGTTTTTGCAACTGATTTTTTAATATGGTTTTAGCTCATAAAGATCACGTTCACGGCAGCCTAAGGTGTCGGCAATCGCAATCGCCGTTTTTAAAGGCATCACTCTTTTGTTGTCTATGTAATCAACAAGCCTCTCCGGCTTATACTGCAGCAATTGTGCCAGTTGCTCTGCCGTCATTCTGGCTTCCGACAATCGGAGAGCCAGCAAGCAAGCACCAAGTTCATATTTCATTCAGCATCACTTCCCGTTTCCGTTCAAATGGCGGTCCATACTTATTTTACCCCCGATATTAACTGTCCATAAAGGCCATTCTATAATTGTCCCGGCTCATCCGGGCAATCGCTTCATATAGGAGGAAACGTCCATGTCTCATAACAAAAAACGTTCTTTCCAAGGCAAGATGCATGCGTTCCGGGTCAACTCGGCCGAAGCCGAAAATAATGTAGCCGCTTCTGCAGCTGTCAACCGGAACCAAAAGGGCCATACCCCGAACAACCCGTCCACGGGCTAGAGGGACTGAGGTCCTTGCATTCATGCAAACCTGAAGCAATCGCTTGACCAAGGCAGCACGAATAGGACCCTCTCCTACACTGGAAAAAGGGTCCTATCGTCTGACTCGGGCAGCAAAGCAGCAAGCCAGCCCTTATTCAAAAGCAAATGCTTCGCCGCCGCCGCGTTTGAACTGCTCCGGCGTGATTCCCGCGAACTGTTTGAACAGCCGGCTGAAATGAGCCAGATGCTTAAAGCCCAACCGGAAAGCCACTTCTGTAACCGACAGCTCCGGCTCCATCAGAAACAGAATCTTCGCCTCATTAATTCGCCGCCGGTAAATATAATGAAAAATCGTAACGCCGGTCACTTCCTTGAACAGCTTCGACAGATAGGATTTGCTCATATGCAGCTGCTCCTCAAGCTGCTCCATATGGAGATCATCCTTGTAGCTTTGTTCCAGCAGCGAAATGATCCGCTGGACCGAGGCTTCCTTGTCGGACGAATATTCCTGACGTTCCTTCAGCGGCAGCGCACATAAGCTGAAAATAAAATAGAGCAAATCGACGAAAGCAAGCCGAAACCTGTTCTCGCCGACCGCATCCTGACGAAGCTGATAATCACGCATCAGCACCAGTATCCGTTCAACCTCTGCCTTATCTTCACCTCGAAGGCGAAGGCGATAATTTCTCAACTGCTCGAAGGGTTCCAGCAAATTGACCCCATGCGGTAATTCCGCATAGGGCCTTACAATTCCGGGATCGAAATGAATAATCGACCTGACGTAGGGGAAGGACGGATCGATTTTGGCACAATGAAGCGTCATGCCGTACATAATGATCAAATCGCCTGGAGCCATATGATAAATGTTGTCGCCAATTAAGTAATTGCATTGTCCCTCATGAAAGTAATACACCTCATAGTTGGTGTGGGAATGAAAGATCGGTTCAATCGGCCCTTCCGCGCGATATCCGTAATCCATCATACGATTAGCTCTCCTGAAGCAGTCCGTTCACATAGTTGGTGAAATGTTTAAGCATGTCCGGTGACTGCTGGAATTGGCCGCTGAAATCCTCGACGCCGAGATAACCGTCATAGCCAACGGCTTTCAAATCATCGATGACCTGCTTCCACGGCACCACGCCATCCTTCAGCCCGCTCCACTCCGACTTCCAGCGAATGCTGCCATCCTCTTCTGAGGCGCCGTCTTCAAGCCAGCTGGCGTTCTTCACATGAACATGGGCCAAATACGGCCCCAGCAGCTCCATGCCCATCCGGTAGTTTTCATAGCCTTCATGAACCATGTTGCCCGGATCGTACAGTACGCCGATATGGTTCGGATCGAGCCCTTCGACTAGACGATATGCAGCGGATGCGCTAGCCGCGATTGTATGATGATGCGTCTCAACCAGCCCTTTGACGCCATATTTCTTGCACAGCTGCTCCGATTCGCGCAAATAGCGGCGGGCCAGCTCAAACAGCTCGCCAAACGGCCGGCTCCGGTCATACCCCGGCACGCCGAGACGGATATACAATGCGCCCATCCGGCTTGCCGCCTTCAATACTTCCTCTGTCGCTTCCAGATCGCCCGCCTGCAAGTAAGGAGTTACGCTGATCGACTTCAGCCCGTTTGCTTCCGCAGCCTGACGCAGCCGGTCAATCATTGCATCACCGCCTGATGGCAATAGCGTACTCAGATTATGCCCCCAATACGAGGGCTGCATGCCTTCCGCACCTTCCGGCGCTTCCTTATACCGCCACTCGATGGCGTGCAGACCGGCTTCATGGGCTGCAGCCGCAAGCTCCTCCGGAGTCAATTCCGGGGTCGCTACTGTAAATACGGATAGCTTCATTGTGCATTCTCCTCTTCTCGTCATTCGCTTCGCTATTCCACTCGGATCGCTTGCTGCTGTGCTTGCAAGCACAGCTCTGCCGCCTTGAAGGTATGCTCCTGGGTCATTGCCAGCTCCGTACCGTTCAAGCAGTCCAGAATCAGCGCTCCGAAATAAGGAAACCCGACCTTATCCTGCACATCGATTTTAAATTCGCCTTCTCTGTTGACGAGAAACAAATTGTCCTTCGATGCGCTGCGGGCGATATCCACATATTTACGCAGCTCGATATAACCGTTCGTGCCGACAATCATCGTCCGACCATCGCCCCAAGCCGACAGCCCGTCCGGTGTGAACCAGTCCACGCGGAAATAATTGTTCGCGCCATTGTCGCCAACCAATGTTGCATCGCCGTAATCCTCCAGCTCCGGGTACTTTTTATTGTTGTAGTTGGCTACCTTGCTATGCTGAACAACCGCATCCTTGCAGCCCGCATAATAGAGAAACTGCTCGATTTGATGACTGCCGATATCACATAGAATGCCGCCGTATTTTTCTTTTTGGAAAAACCAATCTGGACGCATTGACGCATTCAGCCGATGAGGACCAAGTCCCATAACATGAATAACGCGGCCAATCGCCCCGTCATGTACGAGCTGACCCGCGAACTCGGCGCTTTCCACATGAAGCCGCTCGCTATAGTAAACCGCATATTTTTTCCCCGTCGCCTTGGCCGCCGTCTTGGCTGCAGCCAGCTGTTCCAGCGTCGTAAACGGCGTTTTGTCGGTAAAATAATGCTTGCCGCTTTCCATCACTTTAATGCCGAGCGGACCTCTTTCATTCGGCACAGCTGCCGCTGCAACGAGTTGGATCTCAGCATCCTGCAAAATCTGCTGCTGCGACTCGGCCGCTCGCGCTTCCGGGTAGGCATCCTGAAATGCCTTTACCTTTGCAGGGTCCGGATCATAAACCCATTTCAGCGTGCCCCCCGCTTCCCGCAAGCCATTGACCATGCCATAGATATGGCCATGGTCAAGCGACATGGCGGCGAATGGGAACTCGCCTGCCTTTACGACGGGACGGGGCTTGCCTTGCGGTGCATAGTTCATTCCGTTTGCTGTGGACATTGCTTGAATTTCCTCCCCGGTGCCGACACGAGTCCGTCAGCATAGTTATTTATTTATTAATGCGTGCCTTTCACGCTTAACGTTTCGTAATGATCAGCTTTTTTCGCTGACTCCGATTTGGAAATCTGCTCCTGAAGCTTCTCATAGAACAAATCCTCATTAATCGGCAGGTCAACCCAGCTGTCGGTCCAAGTGGACAGCAGCATCGCATTCGACAGCGTCAGCCCTTTGATGCCCTCTTCGCCCGGAGCAAGAAGCGGCGTGCCATTCACGATTGCACTCACCCAGTTTTCCGTAATTTCCTTATGCTGTCCGCCGCCATGCTGCACCGGAATATCGAACTTCCAGCACTCAGGCTGGCCGAAGCCGCTCTTATAGTTGGCATTGAACTCCGATTCCGGCGTACGCAGACGCCAGAAGGTCAGCTTGCCATCCTCAATTACGATCTTGCCGCGGTCGCCCGACACTTCAAAGCGGTTGGTGCCCGGCGATTCGAACGTAGAGGTGACAAATACGCCCGTCGCTCCATTCTCGTACTCCACATAGGCAGTTACATCATTCTCAACTTCGATATCACGGTGTTTGCCAAATTGGCAAAACGCACGTACACGGGTTGGCATCATGCCCGTCGTCCATTGCCACAAGTCAAGCTGGTGAGGGTCCTGATTGATAAGAACCCCGCCGCCTTCCCCCGCCCAAGTTGCACGCCAGCCGCCGGAATTGTAGTAGCTTTGCGTCCGGTACCAGTCGGTAATGATCCAGTTCGTACGGCGTACCTCGCCCAGCTCGCCCGAAGAAATTAGATCCTTCAGCTTCATATACAGCGGATTCGTCCGTTGGTTGTACATAATACCGAAAACTTTGCCGCTCTTGGCAGCAGCCTCGTTCATCTCGCGCACTTGGCGTGTATAGACGCCAGCAGGCTTCTCGATTAGCACATGCAGCCCGTGCTGGAATGCCAAAATTGCCTGTTCCGGGTGATCGTAGTGAGGCGTGCAGATGATAACGCCGTCTACCGTTCCGGAACGGAACATCTCCTCTGGCGATTCAAACCGGTGGATATGCTCGCCCCATTGCTCTGCAATTTCCGCCAAACGTTCTGGACGAACATCGGTAACCGCCGTCAGCTCCGCCCCTTTAATGCCGCCCTCAATCAAATAATTCGCATGTCCTGTACCCATATTTCCCAAACCGACCAAGCCGATTCTAAATGTAGTAGCCAAACTCGAACACCCTCTCCTGTTTCGAATTTATTCTGTTTTCTTATGTATTATTGTATCATGCAGCCTTTGAAAGCGCTTGATTGAAATGAGCCAATTACACGCTTCATTTAACTGTGGTTGTTCTAAGACTCATCCATTTAATTGGGAGTGTACAAAAAAAAGACGGCCTGCTCCCGATTGATTCGGGGCAGACCGCCTATTATCGGCAATATGCCGGCTACTGATTACTTCATCATGTTACTTGCCTAACAATATTTTCGCATAAGGTGAATCGATCGGCAGCATAATGACCGGTTCATTTTGCAGCGTTGTTACATAGCTCTCGAGTGTCCGGTACAGACTGTAGAACTCCGGATTTTTACCGTAGGCATTATTATAGATCTTCGCTGCCTCGTTCTCGCCTTCCGCGATAATTTTCTTCGCATCCGCTTCCGCCTGCGCTAAAATTTCCGTCGCCGAACGGTCGGCCTTGGACGTAATTTTACGCGACTCCTCATCTCCCTCAGACAAGTAACGCGCAGCGATCGACTGACGGTCGGAGATCATCCGGTTAAATACGCTTTGCTTGTTGCTCTCTGGCAAGTCAGTACGCTTAATCCGGACATCGATAATCTCAATGCCGTATTCATCACGGGTGAGCGCATCCGCTACATCCTTGGTGATCTCGTCATTAATATTGCCGCGGGCTGTGTTCTCGCTAATGATTGCGTCGAAGTTGATCTCCGCCAGCTTACGGCGCACCGAGTTGTAGACTGCTTCGTCGATCCGCTGAATGCCTACACCAACCGATTTTACCTTCTGATTGAACTGCTTCGGATTGTTGATTCTCCATACGGTGTAATTGTCGACGATGATCGGCTTCTTATCTTTCGTCAGCATGTTCGTCGGGCTGCTCTCGTACGTCATTTGGTACTTCGGCAATTCAACGACGTTCTCAATGAACGGCAGCTTGAATTTCAATCCTGGCGTTTCGGCATAGCGGACAGCTTCGCCGAATTTCAGCACAACCTTGTATTGGCCTTCCTTCACGACAAACATCGAACCTGACAACAGAATGGCTACAATAATTACACCTGCTACGATAATCCATTGTTTATTTTTCATTGCGCCGCACCTCCCGGTGTAGAGGATGGTGAGCTTGGTGATTTAGACTTCATCAATTCATTCAAAGGCAAGTAGCTGACCGTATCGCTGTTCGTATTGGTGATGAAAATTTGCGCGTTCGGCAATATTTTCTCCAGCGTCTCCAGCACTAGCCGGCTTTCCGTAACGGAAGGATTTTTCGCATACTCACTGTAAATCGCATTGAACTTGGCTACATCGCCCTGAGCGTTCAAAATCCGTGATTTTTTCTCCGCCTCCGCATTTTCGATAAGCGCCTGGGCTTCGCCCCTTGCTTTCGGAATCCGGTCGTTTTCATACTTAGCAGCATTGTTGATCTTCGTGTTTTTCTCCTCGCGCGCATTCGTGACTTCACGGAACGCTTCCTCTACTTGACCGCTTGGAGGCTCGATATCCTGGAATTTTACGCCGAGAATTTGAATGCCCGTATCGTATTTTGCCTGGAGCTCAACCAGCCGTTCACGCACTTTCTCCTGAATGACGGTTTTACCATCCGTAATAGCGTAATCCAGCTTCTCGGAGCCAATTACAGAGCGGATGGAAGCCGATGCCGAGTTGCGCAGAAACTGCTCGGGTTTATCCATATTGAATAAGTATTTTTCAATATTGCTTATTTTCCACTGGACGACGGCATCTGCAGATACGAGATTTTCGTCCCCCGTAATCATCATGGCTTCTTCATCGATCGGTACGACTTTATCGCCCTGCTGACGGTAGCCGATTGTAATACTTTGAATAAGCTCTGCTGGTACGATGACGACGTCTTGAATCGGATAAGGCCATTTGAAATGAAGACCGGCGGTTTTCTCCTCCGTATAGGTGCCGAAGGTTAGAATCGCTGCCCTCTCCTGTTCCTGTACCGTGTAAAATGATGAGAACAATGCCATCACTATAATGATGGCTGCGACGGCGCCCACAATCATTTTGATAATGGTTGCCGGCTTCATCGGCCCGTTCCCGCCTGTCTTAGGGTTTGGCTTGACGACTTCCAAATCTGGCTGTGACCCAAAGTTGCTCAATACGCATATCTCCCCTCGATTGGATATTATAGGATTGTATACGTATTCACGGTCATAAAGTCACAACTTTTTTGTATTGTCGTATTTTAAGGGGTCATGGAGTCGTTAGAATTCCACGGGGCGACATACGTTTCAGCCTGCCGCAGCGCCTTTCGGCGCGCCCAAAAAGCGAGCGGCCCGCGGTACACTTTCTTCTCCTGCCTCTCCTCCAGCAGCCTTTTCATGCCATGCATCATCAGCTTGGAGCGCATCTCGTCCTCATGGCTAATTTTTCTCATCTCTTCAAAAAACTGCTTGTCCATCCCTATCATCTCCGTTAGCCGTCTAGGTTGATTAGACTACTATCGTACTACTTAAGAACTAGTGTTGTCAAAATTTGTCGTTCTTCACGTATTCTTTGCCTCATGCCCCGTCCGATAAGACGGCGACTGGCTTTTTCCAAAACCGCTCCAAGGCAATTACGAGGAGCGTGCCGACCAGCAGTCCGTTCCCGACAACATCCTGTAAAGTAGGCGGCAGTCCGGCCAGCGCATTGGGCGGCAGGAACATAATGCCGATGCCGACTAGCACGGCGACGCCTAGAATTGTCAACCCGCGCTGGTTATTTGTTTCCTTGGACAAGCTTGCAAACGATATGCCCGCCAACTGCACGAATGAAGCAAGCAGCACGGCGCTTGCCACCTGCCCTGGCACCTGCGAAAGAACACGCAGCACGACAGGCAGCATCCCGATTCCTGCTAACAGCAGACATGCGGCGAGAAACGGTCCACGTGACCGCTGCCCGGTCATCCGGATGAAACCGGCAGATACCGGAAGCGGCACGACGCCTACCGTTGAGGCGGAGGCCGTCAGCATATGGGAGACACCGCCAAGCAAGCTTGCCCGGTTCATTCTTTTCTTCATCGTATCCTTGCTCGCTTCGGGAAGCTGCTCGCTTACCGCCGTTACGGCGGCTATAGTGTTCGATACGAGTGTAATTGTAAATAACACTGCCGTTGTAATAATACCGGCATTAAATTCAGGCGCACCCCAAGCGAATATCTCCGGCAGCTTCACGAACGGCGTATGCCCAGCCGAAAGGGAAAATGGCGCCTTGCCCATTAAAGCGAAGAGAATCCAGCCTCCCGCTATGCCGATCAGAATCGCATACGTTTTACGCCAGCCCCTTCCCCTTGCCGACAGCCAGACGACGAGGCCAAAAATGCCGAAAGCGACGAGTGAAGCGCCGTAATTCGGAATGTCTGTATCCCCATGGATGCCGAGCATCCCTTTCAAAAACACGCCGCTGAGCTGTACAACGAGCAGCAGCAGGAAGGTGCCGGTAACGAGCGGCGTAAACAAGGGCAAGATTTTATAGATCGCTCCGGTTGCCCCCAATAGAATGAGCAGCAGACCAGCTACGAGCAGTCCGCCCTCCAGCAATTGCAGGGATTGCGAAGGCTGCTGGCCATGACGGACGGCAACATCCGCGAACAATACAAATACGCTGACCCAGGAGCCCGCAGGCCCGTCCATCAGCGGCATGCGATGGCCGATCCAGCCTTGCAGGAACGAGCTCAATCCCACAATGAACAGCGTTCTTTGCACAAGCCCCTCGACTTCTCCCGCAGACAAATGAAATGCGCTGCCGATCACGATCGGAAGCGCAATGGAACTGGTAATCATAAATATAAACCATTGCAACGTGCTCAAGCTGTTATTCACAAGATGCCTCATACTGGCGCAGCGCCCCTTTGTTTTATGCTGCAACCATGCTACCATAGGCATCATAATATGAAAAATATTATTAAAATTGAAATACGATACTTTTAACATATGGATTGTTTACGATTGGAGGACGCTTAAATTGGGACTTGATCTCCGCCAGCTGCGTTATTTTATAGCGATTACAGAAGAAGGCGGCATTACCGCCGCAGCCAAAAAGCTGCATATGGCCCAGCCCCCGCTAAGCCAGCAGCTTAAAAAAATGGAAATCGAGCTTGGCGTACAGCTTATTCACCGTATCGGCAAGACGATCGAGCTGACAGACGCCGGCAAGACACTTTACCGGCAAGCGCTTAAGATTACAAAGGAAATGGAAGAATGCCAGAAGGAAGTGCAAGAAACGGGACAAGGCGTCCGGGGAAAGCTGACGATCGGAATCAATACGCTGTCGGATGCCCGGCTCCCGGAGCTGATGCTCCGCTATAAGCAGCAGTTTCCCAACATTACGTACAAAATTCAGCAAAATGAATCCTCTCAGCTATGCAGACTAGTCCGTTCAAGAGAAATCGAGCTGGCTATCGTCCGGCTGCCGCTGGAGCTGAGCGAGTTCTCAGTTCTGCATCTCCAAGGAGAACCGTTTTACTTCGTCACGTCCGATCCCAGCGGCCTGGAGGGTAAGCCGGTAAACTACCGGACGATCGAGCCTTACCCGCTCATGCTGCCAAGCACGGAGGGTCTGGGCATCTACCACCGCATCGTCGAACAGTTCGCCAGTGCGAAGGTTACACCCCGGCTGCTCGGCGAATGCTCTGACATCGCCCTGCTGATGGAATTCGTCTCCACTGGCTTCGCTTCGTCGATTGTGCCGGCTACCGTCCTCAAGCTGCACCATACGCCCCGCATTCATGCCTTTGAGATCGAAGTATCACCGCATGTCTCTACGTCGGGCCTCATTTGGCTGAAAGATCATTACCTGTCCCAGGCAGGACGCCATTTCATTACCCTCGTATCCGAGCTGCATTGATCATCTCCATTCTCCCGGAGAGGAAAAAGGACAAGCAAGGTGTATACAGACACCCGCTTGCCCTTTCCGCTATTATCTGTTCGTGAACAGCCAATTAGAAGCTTACTGCAGCTTTCTCAGCAGCAGCAACGCCGTTTGCCACAATTTCAGCTGCTTGAGCCGGCAATTGGTTATGGCCTTCTGCGATAACGTCAGTGAATTGCGTTACACCGAAGAAGCTCATGATGTTTTTCACATAGTTATGGGACATTTCCGCTGCTGCGGCTGGACCCTCGGAGTAGATGCCGCCGCGTGCGTTAAGCAATGCGACTTTTTTGTCCGGAATAAGGCCAACTGGACCTTGCTCGGTGTATTTGAACGTTTTGCCTGCTTGATAGATGTAGTCGATATAAGTGTGCAGTACAGCAGGGATCGTCAGGTTCCAAAGCGGGAAGCCGAATACGACTTTGTCTGCTGCCAGAAATTGATCGATATATTTGCCAGACACTTCAACTTGCGCTTGCTCAGCAGGCGTCAGGTCGTAACCGCGAGCGGCTTTGAAATTACCGTTGATCATGTCGGCATTCATGTAAGGAAGCTCTTGCTGGAACAGGTCAAGCTCAATGACCGTATCTTCAGGATGGCTCTTTTTGTAGCTATCCAAAAATGCTTGATACAATTTAACGCTAACCGCTTGCTCGATGTCACGATCGTTTGCTTTGACGAAAAGTACAGTACTCATGATAGTAAATTCCCTCCACATAATGTGATTTTAATATTAATTGCATCAAGCAATTATTGTAGTTAGCGATAGTTGCACTAACTTTTTGTAACTACCTGTAGTTTAGTACGAAAATAGCAGCCGCACATCGGTAATTAGGCCGAAATATTGCGCAAAAAAGCCCTCCGAAGACGGAGGACTAGTCGTAAGACTATAGACGTAAGACTAATGCGAAGCAAGCTGCTTATTCCTGCGGATGAAGAGCGTGCACGGCATAAAGCGCCGCTTGCGTACGGTCGGACAGACGCAATTTCCCCAGTATATTGCTTACATGCGTCTTCACCGTTTTCTCAGCGACAACCAGTGTATGCGCAATTTCTTTGTTGCTGAGCCCTTTCGTGAGCAGCTGCAGCACCTCCTGCTCCCGCGGCGTTAACGCCTCAATCGCCTCCGCTCCTGTCTGCGCCGGCATAATAGAGACTCCGCTGCTCATTGGCTGCGCGGTCTGCGGCTGCAATTGATGAAGCAAGGCTGCCGATATATCGGGATGCAGCTGAATATTACCCATATAAGCGCTGCGGATCGCCTCTGCCAGCTGCTCGGGCTCCACATCCTTCAGCATATAGCCGATGGCTCCCGTCTGGAGTGCAGGCAGGATGTGACCCCGGTCGGAGAAGCTCGTCAAGACAAGCACTTTAATATGAGGGTGCTGCTCCGCAATTTGCGCGCTTGCCTCGATACCATCCATAACGGGCATGTTCAAGTCCATCAGTACGATATCCGGCTGCAGCTCTCCCGCTTTTTCGACCGCTTCCTTGCCGTTCTGCGCCTCTCCAACCAATTCAAAGTCAGGCTGCATGCTTAGAAAAAAGGAAATGCCTTTCAGCACAATTTGATGGTCGTCGACCAGCAATATTTTTATTTTCACACTAAACCCTCATTCTCGCTGCATATTTCTTCTGCTGCCGTAATTGGAATTTCAGCTTTCACGATCGTCGGTTTTCCTTTGCCGCTTTGAATCGTCAGTTGGCCGTTGAGCGACTCCGCACGTTCCCTCATCGACATCATGCCCATCGTCAGGTCCGACTTTTTGCGTTCCATCGAAAAACCGCGGCCTTTATCCATAATTTCCAGACTTGCCGACAGATCTGTTTTTACAAGACGAACATAAGCTTCGGATGTTCCAGCATGCTTCCTTACATTGTTAAGCGCTTCTTGGCCGATTCGCCACAACGCTTCTTCGACGGCCCGCGGAAGCTCCTTCACCCCGTCGACCTGAGCATATATATCAAGGTTCATTCCTTGCCCGTACTGCTTCAAGGCAGGAAGCAATCCGTTCTCAAGACCCGGGGGATGAAGCTGCCAGATCAAACCGCGCATTTCCTTCAGTGCCTCCTGAGCCAATTGCTGAATTTCCTGCAGTGATTCCTTCACGACAGGCGCTCCGCCTGAGCCGGACAGCACCGTCTCTGCTCCCTTCGCCAGGAAGGAGAGAGAAAATACTTTCTGAATGACAGAGTCATGCAAATCCCGCGCCATCCGGTTCCGCTCCTCCATACGAGCCAACTCACGTCGCTGCTCGTAGACACGCAGATTTTCCATGCTCAGGGTGAAATGATCGCCAAGCGAATACATGAAGTCCTCATGCAGCTCATCAAATTGCTTGCTGCTTGGACTGCTGACAAACAGTACGCCGATCGTCCGGTTGCGAATCCGCAGCGGAATAGCTGCTGCTGAGACATAAGGCGGAATGCCGATAGCCGCCAGCGAATGACAGGATTCCAATGCACCATTGGATTCGATGACGAGCCGGTTTTCGTGAAAGGCGGTACTAACCGGTCCTGCCTTATGGAGCTCTAGCGAGCGCCAATCCTTGTTTACCCGGCCATTCGTATAATGAGCCCGTAACGAAAGATCCCTTTCATAGACAAAGAAGGAGACATGCGGCCAATTGAAAGCTTCTCCGATTAGCTTAACCGCTTGAAGCGGCAGCTGATCGCCATTCTGAATCGCATTCAGCGTCTGAATCACATCGCCAAGCTTCGCGTACAGCATTGCATTTTTCTCCTGTGCCTGATATAAGCGTATCCGCTTGATCGCGGTTCCGATCTGGAACGCGACCGCTTGGAGCAGCGCGAGCTCCTCTTCATTGAAATGATCTTTGCCCGCCTGGGCAACATTAAGCAGGCCGAACCGGTCTTTGCCTGCCGTCAGCGGCACTGTCGCATGATGTGAAATGCCCTCTGTGCTTCCGATTTGATGGGCGACTGCATAATTAATCCGCCGGCATTCAATAATGTTAACCGCTTGATGCAGCTGGCGCTCGCGGTAGCGCTCTACACACCAGCAATCCTCGCCGCACATTAGCGCGTAGTTGCCGACGGTCAGCGCCTCCGGCAAATTATGCGAGGCTGCACACTCATTACCGGGTGTATCATCGTCAAGCAGAAAAATCCAGCCCGTCGAAAAGCCGGTTACATCCAGCAGCTTAACGAGCACATCATTAAGGATGAGATCCATCTCATTCGACGTATTGAGCATTTCTGCAATTTCCTTCAGCGCCATGAGCTCATTCGAGCGAATTTCCCGGGACATCCCATCGACTCCTTTTCTATACCGATCTGACTATTCGTTCCCCATTATACACCGCCTGTACAAAAGAGGAAAACAAGGCTGAGATTTCCCGGTTAACCGGGAATCTCAGCCTTGTTGGCTCCGTCTATTCAAGCAAGGGAATGCAAATGGCAGCGAACCCAGTGGCCGGGCTCCCGTTCGGCCAGACTCGGCTGCTCGGCCGCGCATCGCTCATGCGCATGCCGACATCTCGTTCGAAATGTGCAGCCGCTCAGCCGCTCAGAGGCGCTAGGGAGTTCCCCCTGCAGTACAATCCGTTCCCGCTTAGTCTGTCTGTTCTCCGTCGGAATCGCTGATACGAGCGCTTGCGCATAGGGATGCAGCGGCCGCTCATACAATTGCTGAACGCCGGCAAGCTCGACAATTTGGCCCAAATACATGACCGCAACCCGGTCGCTCATATAATGAACGACGTTAAGATCATGCGAAATGAATAAATAAGTTAATGAAAGCTCCTGCTGCAGCTCTTTCAGCAAATTCAATATTTGCGCCTGCACCGATACGTCAAGCGCCGATACCGGCTCATCCAGCACGATGAACTCCGGGTTAAGCATCAGCGCCCGGGCAATGCCAACCCGCTGTCTTTGTCCGCCGCTAAGCTGATGCGGAAAGCTATCGGCATGCCAGTCATCTAAACCGATTTTTCGCAGCATCTCTTTAACCAGATGTTTTCTTCCCTTGCTGCCGTCACCCAGACGATTAATAATAAGCGGCTGCTCTAGAATTGTTCCAATCGTATGACTCGGGTTCAGCGAGGTATACGGATCTTGAAACACATATTGTATTTGCTGACGAAGCCGTTTCGCTTCCTTAAGCCGCCCCTCTAGTGACTGGCCTTTAAAATGCAGATTGCCGCCGCTTGGCTCCAGCAGTCTGGCGGCGATCTGACCAACCGTCGATTTGCCGCAGCCGCTTTCGCCGACAAGCCCCAGCGTTTCCCCCCGGCTTAATCGCCAGCGATACGCCGTCTACGGCGCGAACCGTATGCTTGCGGCGCAAAACGCTGCTTCCATATTGCTTGCGAATATCGATTAATTCCATAATCGGCGGCTCAGCTGACGATGGCATCGGCTTGCCCTCCTCTTTCGGCCAGCAGCCAGCATCTTGCCGCATGACCTGGAGATGCTCCGAACAATGGCGGCGCCTCTGTGTAACAATGCTTCACAGCCATTCCGCAGCGGGGCGCGAAACGGCATCCCAAGCTTTGCCTCTCCGCCAGCCCCGGCACGGTGCCGGGAATCGAAAACAGCTTCTCCTGCTTCTTGGACGGCGCAGGGATTGACTGCAGCAGGCCAATCGTATACGGATGACGCGGCTCCTCGAAGATGGCATCGACCGGTCCCTCTTCTATGATCTGTCCAGCATACATGACGGCGATACGATCACACATATCCGCAATGACGCCCAGATCATGCGAGATGAGCATAATAGCCGTATCGTTCTCATCTCGAATCTGCCGCATCAGATCAAGAATTTGCGCCTGAATGGTAACATCCAGCGCCGTTGTCGGTTCATCGGCAATAAGCAAGCCAGGATTGCAGCTGATTGCAATTGCAATCATAATCCGCTGCCGCATGCCGCCAGACAGCTGATAGGGGTATTCCTTCAGCAGCGCTTCCGGGCGGGCCAAGCCAACTTTGCGAAATAGCGCAATAGCCCTTTCCTTTGCCTCCGCACGAGAGCAGCCGGCATGCAGCCGGAACATCTCAGTGACTTGCGCCCCCACGGTCAAGCCGTTATTGAGCGAGCTCATCGGGTCCTGGAACACCATCGCAATCTCGCTTCCCCGGTAACGCCTTATGTCACGAGGCTTCAGGTCATGAAGCGGATACTCTTCCTTGTACCATATCTCACCGCCTGTAATACGCATCGCATTCGGCTGCAGGCCGAGGATGGACAGTGAGAGCACACTTTTGCCGCAGCCGGATTCGCCAACGATGCCAACGGTTTCTCCTTTTCCGACCGAAAGCGATAGACCGTCCAGAACAGCCACGCTTTCCTTGCGTGTACGCTGCAGCTCCAGACGCAGCTCCCGAATATCGAGCAGCGGATTCATAACGTCACCTCCCTCTTCACGGTCATTGCCGGGTATCCCTTAAATCGCGAATACCGTCGCTTAACAGATTAAAGCCAAGCACTGTCACCATAATAAATAGGCCCGGTGCCAGCGTAAACCACGGTGCTTTGCGGATAAAGCTTTGCGCTTCGTTCAGCATGCGCCCCCAGCTGGGATCGGGCGGCTGTACGCCGAGGCCCAAATAGCTGAGCGCAGCTTCAATTAGAATAGCAGCCGAGAAGCTGAGCGCCGCCGTCGTCAGTATCGGCGAAATCATATTCGGCAATATTTGTTTGAAGATAAGATGCAGGTGGCCGGCTCCCAGCCCCTTGGCTGCCTTCACATACTCCGCTTCCTTCTGCTGGAGCACGCCGCTTCGTACGACGCGGGCAAACGACGGGATCGATAAGACACCAATTGCCAGTATCGTTTGCGACATGCTTGGCTTAAAGATGGAAACAAGCAGCAGCGCCAGCAAGATGCCGGGAAAAGCCAGCAACCCGTCGATACCGCGCATGAGCAGCTCATCCAGCCATTTGCCGGTATAGCCCGCTGCCGTCCCGATAATGAAGCCGAATACCAGCCCGATTACCGCCGACAGCAAACCGACCAGAAATGCAGTCTGTGCCCCTACCATAATCCGGCTGAGCACATCACGGCCGAAATTGTCGGTGCCAAGCCAATGTTTGGCGCTGGGCGCCTGCAGCCGTTCGGCAATATTCATTTCATTGGCATCGTACGGCGTATAAAACAAACTGGTCAGCATAACGGCCAGCAGCAGCGCGACGAAGGCTATGCCGAGCAGCAGGCTGAAGCTTGCTTTTTTGTTCATGGCAAAGCCCCTATTTCATTCTGATTTTTGGATCAAGTATCCGGTATGACAGATCGACGACAAAGTTAACAGCCACAACGATGAAAGCGATAAGAAGAATCATCCCCTGTACCAGCGGATAGTCGCGATTGCCAATCGCCGTAATGAGCAGACTGCCGAACCCCGGTAGCGTGAATACCTGCTCCACGACGAGACTGCCAGCCAGCAGCTCGCCAAAGTTAATGCCGACCACAGTAATAACGGGGAGCAGGGCGTTGCGCAGCACATGCCGGAAAAGTACAGAATGATCCTTCAATCCTTTGCTTCGTGCCGTTCTCACATAATCCAGATTCAATTGCTCCAGCAGTGTCGTGCGCAAATAACGGACGACGATTGCAATCTGCGGCACCGCAAGCGCAATGGCTGGCAGCAGCAGCGACTTTAAGGCCAAATATGGATTCTCCGACCATGGCACATAAGTGCTGACCGAAAACCAGCGAAGCACAAGGCCAAATACGAGTATGAGCGCAATCCCCATCCAGAAGGAAGGAATCGCAAGGCCAAGCTGCGTGCCGATAGAGATCATCATATCCGCTGCCTTCCCCTTCGAACGCGCTGCGGCAATGCCCAGCGGCACGGCAACAGCAATTGTAATTGTCAGAGCGAGCAACGCCAAGCTGATCGTGACGGGAAACCGGTCCCCAATCAGCTTCAGCACCGGTTCGGAGAAACGGAGCGATTGCCCGAAATCAAGCGCTGCCGCTCCCCTCAGCCAATCGATAAATTGCTCCGGAAGCGGCCGGTTAATGCCGAGCTTCGCCTCCAGCAGCGCAATTTGCTCATCGGATGCTTCCGTGCCCAATATCGTAAGCGCAGGGTTGCCCGGTATGATCCGAAAAGCCGCAAAGGTTAGCGTCACGACAAAAAACACCGTCAACAGAAGCGTTAGCAGCCTCCGCACAAAGTAATTCATCCTCGCTTCCCTTTAATTCGTAAAGTAAACGGTCGACAGGTCCTGTACATAGAGCGGATATTGCTTATAGCCGGCCAGCTTTTTATTAATCGCGACATTCAGATTCGGGTCCATAATGTATACAGCCGCCGCATCCTGAGCCAGTATCGTTTGCGCTTTTTTGTACAGTGCTACGCGCTTAGCATCATCGACCTCGGCAACCGCCGACTGCAGCGTGCTGTCGAACTCCGTGCTTTTATAATTGAAAAAGTTGTTTGGCGAGTCGGATAAATATTTATTCAAAATCTGATATGGATCAAGCTTGCCGTCCAAGCCGATAATGGTCAGGTCATAATCTCTTCCTTTATAAATGCGTTCCAGCCACACGGCCCATTCGACCGGCTCGATTTTCACCTTAACGCCGATTTTCCCCAGCTGCTGTGCAATAACTTGAGCGGTGTCGACGTGGAACTGATAATTGGAAGGAACGGATAATGTCGTCTCAAAGCCATCCTTGAATCCCGCTTCGGCAAGCAGACTCTTCGCCTTCTCGATGTCCGTTGCATACGTATCCTCCAGTCCCTCCTGATAGTACTTCGCTAGTACAGGACTTAGATTGGACCCAAGCTTCGTTCCTTTGCCCAGCGCAACCCCGGCAATAATCTCATCGACATTAACGGCATAATTGATCGCCTGGCGGACTTTAATATCGTTGAATGGCTTCCGGTCAATATTGAAGGTTACGAGCTGCACCAGATTTTGCGGCGCGCTTACCGCCTGGAAATCATCGCCGAGCTCCTCCAGCTTCTCTGTACCGATTCGCGGATAGATGTCCACCTCTCCAGATTTCAAAGCGAGCAGCGACGCTTCCGGGTCGGTAATGATGCGGAATTCAACCTTGTCGAGTACGGGAACGCCCTTTACGTAGTAATCCGCGAATTTCTCCACACTAATCCGTTGACCCGGCAAATACTCCTTGAATTTGAACGGCCCGGTACCAATCGGGTTCTTATTGCTGTCCTCATAGCCATTAGGAATAACAGCTGCCGTAAGGGAGGTCAGGAACGAGGTATTGTTTTCCTTTAACTTAATAATTACGGTCGAGGCATCAGGTGCTTCGATGGACTCCACGCTGTTGAATGCAGGAGATAGAGGCTTGCCCGTCGCGGTTCCTGCCAGACGGTCATATGAGAACTTCACATCTTCTGCTGTCACTGCATTGCCGTTATGAAACTTCACGCCGGAGCGCAGCTTGAACGTATAAACACGTCCGTCCGGCGACACCTCGTACGATTCTGCGATTGCCGGATACAGCTCGCCTTTTTCATTAGGCTTGAGCAGTCCTTCAAACACATTGAATAATACTTCCTGCGTACCCGCCGCTACAGCCAGATGAGGGTCGAGATAGTCCAAATCCTGCGGAATCGATACGACGACGCTGCCGCCCTCAACTTTACCGCCCTCCGCTTTGTTCTCCTCCTGTTTCGGCTCCGCAGTTGCACTCGGAGCCGCTGTCTCTTTCCCGCTGCTGTTATTCTTATTGCCGTTTCCGCCGCTGTTGCTGCTGCCGCATGCGGCCGTTACGAGCGAAAGCAATACAATGATAGTTACCAATAAATAATGACGTTTGTTGTTCAACATGTTTCTATCCCCTTCAATAATAGGTTTGAATTAAGTTTCGAAGTGAAGACTGCTGATTGTACGACTGGTAACCGCACTCTCTCCCTGCTGCCGAAGCAGTCGAAGCAATGCAGGAAGCTCCTGAATAGACGAAATAAGCCGGTCATATTGCAGTTCCTCGACTCCCAGTCTCCCGAACCGGTTAATTAAGTAACAGTCCATTCCTGCCTTTGCACTGCCCACCACATCGTCATAATAATTGTCGCCGACGTAGACGCATTGCTCCGGACTGACACCTGCCCTCTCCATGGCAAACGTAAAAATTCGTTCATCCGGCTTCTCCAGCTCCACCTCGGAGGAGACGATGAGTTCATCGAAATAATGGATGAGCCCATTGGCTTCCAGAACGCTTTTGCAGCCCGCATCCCAATTGCTGATTAGGCCGATGCCATACCCCTGATTCTTCAATGCATCGAATACGTTCCGGACGAATGGAAACGCACGCCATGTCAGCTCGTCTTCCTCCTTCTGCAGCTCATGCAGTCTTGCAGCCTGTGTATGAAGATCGAACCGGACTTGGAGCGTATAGTTCAACACGCCAATATACCAGGGGTAAAAGGTATGCAGCCCCCTGCCCAGCGCTCCCGGATATTGCCGCATGAACAGCTTGTCGGTTACATGATAGGCTGCTTCTATCTCTTCCAGTGATTTATTAATTCCCTCTTCCAATAGAAACTGCTGATAGAGCGGCTCCCGATTCTGATAGACGAGCGTATAGCCTAAGTCGAACCAAATAAACGTTTTCTGCATGTTTGCCTCCTGCTGCTCTTACTATTGCCCCATTTACTTGCTAACGCTGAACGACGGGCAGCCACACTTTAGATGGACGTGCTTTATCGTGATAGATCGTTTGTGTCGCCGTCACAAAGTCCGCCTCGGTCGCCTGACCAGGGTTGACCAGTTTATTGGGATTACGGTCAAAGGTCGGGAACAAGGAGCTGGTCACATCCAGTCGTATAGCATGCCCGGGCTTAAAAGCGTAGGCTGTAGGACCAAGCGAGAAGGCATACGTGATGACTTCTCCTGGCGGCACCGCCTCCCGCCTGTCTAGGCCATAGCGATAACTCGCGCGAATAATGCCCTCCGCGATATTGTAGGCTCTGCCGTCGGGGTAAACGTCAACAAGCTTGGCGACAAAATCGGTATCCTCTGCGCTGGTCGCTGCGTACAGCTCGATCGTAACTTCCCCTGCTATGATTAGCTCCCGCTCCAGCTTTGCCGATGTATACACGAGCACATCGTTGCGAATTTCGACGGGCAGCTGGTTTTTCGGCCCCATCGGGGTTAAATCAGGAACGGCGCCCGACCGCCCTCCCAAAGCTGGTACCGCAATCGACGGATGATACACATAGACGTCCGGTAGCTCAGCGGCGGGCGCTGTCAAGCTTAGCACGCCGTCCCCATTAATAGAGTTGGCCCGTTCCGAGCTGCGCAAATAGTAAGGCGTCACTTTCGTTCCGGGAACCGGCCAGCTCTCTGACGTCCGCCAGCGATTGCTGCCCATCTCGAAATATTGAACTGCTGGCTGCTGCTCAAAACGATTGCTGCGTATCCCTTTCAGCCAGTAATCGAACCATTCGAGCTGCAGCGCGTCAATCCGGTTGGATGCTTCCTCTCCGAAATCCAGCTCGCCGACATATCGCGACCAAGGCATATGGAACCATGGCTCAATTAGCAAATATTGATGGCCTCTGGCAACAGCCGTACCGCCATGCTGACGGACACCATTGAAATTATCGATCGTACCGTCGACGAAAATGTCATACCAGCCCCCGATATGGAGGGCCGGAACTTGAACCCGCTCGTATTGCTCGCGAAGCGACAGCTTCGTCCAATAGGCATCGCGGGTCGGATGATCGAACCATTCGAAATAATAGGGCGCCGTCTCCTTTACGGCATCTGGCATAGCGGTCAATGGCAGCTTGCGGTAGACGCTATGTATTCCGGCGTAATGCGCGCCAAGCTCCGCTGCCCAATCCAACCGGTTGCGCCTAAGCGCCGTGTCCTGCACAGCGAACAATACCCAGGATTGCGAAAGCGCTAATGCAAAGGCTCCATTCCGGTAAGCTTTGCCCTGATAGGCATCGGAGCCGATCATGCCGGGCGCGATGCATGTCAGATGGGGCGGACGGTTGACTGCCGCCTGCCATTGGACCGCTCCGACATAAGAGAAGCCGTACATGCCGACCTTCGGCAAAGCGTTAGGAAGGGCAGCCGCCCATTCCACTGTGTCATAGCCGTCATCCGCTTCCTTCTCATAGGGCTGGAAATCTCCTTCCGAGCGCCATCTGCCCCTAGTATCCTGAATAACGACGATATACCCTTGCCTTGCATACCAGGAGGGATGCGCATAGTTCATCGTCTGCGCATCCGCTTTGTTGTAAGGCGTCCGCATAAGGAGAACCGGGTATGGCCCTCCTTCCTTGGGGTGGTAAATATCCGCCAGCAGCCTGATTCCGTCCCGCATCGTTACCGGTACATCAAGCTCTTGCTCTATTTCCAGCCATTGTGCTCGTTCCGGCATTCTTTCATTCCCGCCTCCTTTAACCTGCTGCGCCCGCTGAATTGACAACGCCGTCCGCAGCCCCGGACTGCGCTGCTGCTTGTATCGCCTGCTCCAGATCGTCAATCAAATCTCCCGGATCTTCAATCCCGATCGACAAGCGGATCAAATCCGGTCCGACGCCCGTCTGCAGCAGCACCTCAGGCGACAGCTGCGCATGCGTTGTACTGGCCGGATGGATAACGAGCGACTTGGCATCAGCCACGTTGGCAAGATGAGAGAACAGCTGCAAATGGTTGATGAATATGTTAGCCGCCTCATATCCGCCTTTTAACCCAAATGTGAAAATTGATCCCGGCCCCTTCGGATAATACCGCTGCGACAGCTCGTAATAAGGACTGTCCGGGAGCCCAGGATAATTGACCCAAGCGACTTCGGGATGACCGTTCAAGTAATCAACAATCTGCTTCGTATTGCTGATATGCTTCTCGACCCGCAAGGAAAGTGTTTCTAGCCCCTGCAGCAGCAGAAATCCATTAAACGGACTAAGCGATGCGCCGATATCACGCAAATATTGAATGCGAGCCTTTGTAATATAGGCCAGCTCTCCGAATTTCTCGACATACTTCAAGCCGTTATAGCTTCTGTCCGGATTCGTGAAGCCGGGGAACTTGCCGTTCTCCCAATCGAAGCGGCCGCCATCGACGATAAGTCCGCCGATCGTCGTACCGTGCCCGCCAATATACTTCGTTGCGGAGTGAACGACAATGTCGGCGCCGTACTCGAATGGCCGGATCAAATAGGGCGAACCGAACGTATTATCGACAATAAGCGGAATGTCATGCTCATGAGCGATGTCGGCAATGGCTTGAATATCAGGGATGTTCAAGCCCGGATTGCCGATCGACTCGATGAACAGCGCCTTCGTTTTTTCCTTGATCGCCTTGCGGAAGTTTTCCGGGTCGTCCGGATTGACGAAGGTCGTATGGATGCCCAGCTTCGGCAGTGTGACGTCAAACAGATTGTAGGTTCCTCCATAAAGCGTTGAGGCAGACACCACCTCATCACCCGCTTCGGCGATATTGATAATCGAGAAAGTTACGGCTGCTGAACCGGAAGATACAGCTAATGCGCCAACTCCTCCTTCCAGCGCTGCGATCCGCTGCTCCAGCACTTCATTAGTCGGATTGCCAATGCGGGAGTACGTATTGCCGGCTTCATCGAAGTTGATGACCGCCTGCGCATGATCCGTACTCTTGAAGACGAAGGAGGTGCTTTGATAGATCGGCACCGCCCGCGCACCGGTTGTCGGATCTGCCGTCTGTCCTCCGTGCACCTGCAGCGTATCGAATTTCCATTCTTTTTTTCCCTGCTCTCCCATGTCTCCACCCCATCCTTTTCCCTTGAAAAATAAAAAGGAGACTGACGGAATTCCATACGGAATCCGATCAGTCTCCAGTGTTCTGGTGAACTGCTTCGCAATGATAGTTTGTGTGATCACTATAATAACCAATTAATCCTAGCGGATATATATGATTAGTGTAACGATTGTTTGATTGGCTGTCAATCCTTTTATTGGCAGGCCGTTTCAATCCGTCTGCCACGCTTCAGTCAACAATTGGCGGAAGAGAATGTCCAGCTCTTGTTCGGTATCCTCATGAACTGCCGGTGCCTCTGAAGCCGCTTGCCCGAAATAACGAATCCGTTCCTCCAAATAATCATTTATCGCTTTCAATGGCAGGCCGCTGTCCAATTCCTCTCCTGCGCGCTTTCGCTCCAACAGCCCTCTTACCTCCATGCCAACCTCACTGTCTGGAGGCATAATCTCCTTCATCAGCTCCTGGAATGCAATCGGCGGCATTTCATTGCGCTTCTCGATCCATTCGCAAGCTAATATCGGCCGAAGCACGTAAAAATACTTTTTCAACCGAACCCGGTCTCCCTGCAAATAATCACGATAATTGCCTCTCGCCATATTTAAATAATGGTACATGCATGATTTTTGGGGAAAAAGCGAGCGGCGACAAGCTTCGTAACGCCTCCGCTGCTGAACCGGTTTCCTTGTAAACCGTAGGCGATTGCAGCCACTCCAGCAGCGGCGGATTCGACTTGCGGAACAGCCGGAGCGCTTTTCGCAAATCCCAGCCGGTAATATCAAGCATGTTGCTGATCGGCCGCTCGATCACATCCCGCTTTTCCGTAATGGACAAATACCACTCTACAGGACGAATGTAGAGGAAACGGGCATCATAGTCACTGTCCCGGGAAGGAAAACCCCAAGCTCTGCTGCCCGATTCGCAGGCATATACGATCCGGACGCCTTCCTCCCCTTCTATCCGCGCCAGTTCATCCTGAATTAAGCTAGTATAATCTTTCTCCATCGCCTATCTCCCCCTTCTCTACGAAATCTATTCGATAGACTTGGCCTGTCTGCCGCCTCCCAGCAGCTGATTCAACTGCTCCAGCAGATTGCCGCCGCCGGTTAGCGAGACACTGCCGACGTTGTCACTGATTTTTTCCAAAAACTCAAGCTCCTTCAACCGGAACAGGGTCGCATTCTCATCCATCAGCTTCGCCGTATTGAGCAAGCTGCGGGTAGATGCTGTCTCCTCACGGCGGGTAATCAGGTTGGCCTGCGCTTTCTTCTCAGCGAGCAGCACCGTATTCATAATTTCCCGAACCTCTCCGGGCAAAATAATATCCTTAACACCCGCGGAGCAAAACTCGACGCCATACTCTTCGCCCTTCTGCTCTAGTCTCTCCAGCACGAACGTCCCGATCTCCTGCTTTGTGCGCAGCAGCTCATCGAGCTTAAGCATACCGACATATTCCCGCAATACAAGCTGAAGCTGGATGTAGAGCTGGTCCTCGAACCCTTTGATTTCCAGTGCTTTGAGCGGATTTACGACCTTATACTGACAGACGAAATTGAGCCGCAGCGTCACTTTATCCTCTGTCATCATTTCCTGACCAATCTGATCCAGCTGCTGGCGGCGCGTATCGATCGTTTGAACCGCTGTCGATACCGGCCCCTTCCAGAACCGGTATTTGCCCGGCCCCAGCTCCCGCTGCAGAACATTGTCGTAGAACAGGTAGCCAATCTCCCGGTCGGCAATCTCATGCGTATGATAGAGGCCGGCGAGCTTCTTGAGAACGGCTGCACTCAGCTTAGCCGGAAGCTCCGGCTGCCGGATATCGAAATGGACAAAGGTATGCTGCTTCAGACCTTTCCAGAAGGCGTGCTTGCCGGAGCTCATCAGTATGCTCCTGCAATGCCCGTCCTCGTTATGCAGCACATATTCATCATCTTGCACATCGACGATAACCAGCTCCTCAAGCAGAAGGCTGTCATGGAGAAACAGTTCCAGCTCCTTGCCTGGCACCTCGAAAGGTCTTGCAAGCTCCAGCACTTCAACGGAATAGCCGGACCAAGGCAGAAACCGGTAGTTCCCCGGTGTAAGCAGACGAACATAGCTGCCCTTCTTGAACAGCAGCCCTCTTTGATCGTTTTGAATCGTCCAGTGGTTCATATGTATATCCTCCTTATTTATTGCTGTCGCAATAAAGTTGATTACGGTTGTTGCGATTGACCGCACCGCTCCCGCTTCCTCGGCGGAATCCGGCTTAAGAATGACGTTCGTGCCAATACGGCTGCTCTTTGCCGCCTTACATCCAAGCCTTGCTTTCTTTGGGCTTGCTAGTATGGCAGATCAGAACGACAATTGGTTGGCGCAGCAGCCATTCGGTATCCGCGGGTTGCATAGCCGGGCTGCGGTGCAGCTGTCTAAGCCTGCTGAGCAGCGCTGCCAATCGCTGATTAGTTGGAAAATGCTCAATATTCATCACCAATGAATCGCTTAAATTGCGAGCGGGGATTCGAACCCCTCAGCGAGAATGCTTTGCTCCTGGACAGCACGCCTTGCGCGGATACCGCGCCGGCACTGCGGGACTATTCCTGAGGAATGAAATCCCTGCCCGGGTCCGGGCCAGCTCCTCTCTCGCTTTCCCTATTATTGCGCCTGAGCGCCATGCAGAACATGGTAAAAGTATGACGACTCTGCCTTTTTTCATAAAAAATCACTTCGCCCTCTCTACTCTTGCTACAATAGAGTTTAATGATGGACTGGGAGGGAACGGCAGATTGGCAAGGGAAAGCTTTGATAAAGAGATCCAGTTTCTGCGCATGCTTGCTTTAACGAGCGGCGCTTACAGCCGGCAGCAGTTTGCCGACCGGCTCGGCATTTCTGTACATACCTTCGATAAAACGATGCGCCGCTTGAAGGAAATTGCGGAGACGGCGGGACAGCTGCCCAAAGAGGAGCAAAGCCTCCCCTTGGCTGAGCTGCTTCGCACCGGCTATTATGAATCCGCTGATCCGGTGCTGCTGTTTCTGTTCCGCTCCAAATCGGTCAAGGAATCCGAAAGCATACGGCTGTCGCAGATCATTATTGCATTGCAGGGAATAGCTTTAACGGCAGCTGAAGTGCTTCAGCAATGCTGTGACGGTATGCCTGAGGACATGGCTATGCCCGATGAGAAAACAATCCGCAGCGACCTCAAATATTTGGAGGAAACCGGAGTTATCCGCAAAACGCAAGGCTCGCGTCCTCAGCGCTATACAGCCGATAATCGTTTTATAACAGAGCTGTCGGATGAAGAGTTAGGCGATCTATATGCTTTTATAGATGTCATGGCGAATACGCAAATTCCATCCGTACAAGGCTATCTGCTCCGGGACAGCTTGAAAAAAACGCTGAAGCAGCGCGCGGTTGCAGAAAGCTCCTTCTTCTATAAATACCATTACCCTTCTCGCATCTTGGACGAAGCACATCTCTATCCGATTCTGAAAGCGATTCGCGATCGGAAACGGCTGAGCTTCCTGTACTTCACGCCAAAAGCTCAGCAAAGCTACGGCTCCAAAAATACGAATCCGCTATTCGAGCGCGAATCGGAAGGGCGTCAGCACACGGCTTTGCCGCTGCGTGTCACATACGATCATCAGTATGGGCGCTGGTATATGCTTTGTCATAGCGGCCGTCAAGGAATCGTCATTTACCGGATGGAAGGTTTAACACAGCTGCAGGAAAGTGATGCCGTAGAGGAAACGGAATTTGAACAAAAGCTGCAAGCTTTGCAGCAGAAAATTCGCTTCAGCTGGCTCGTCGACACCGGCAGAACAGTGAAAGTAAAGGCGAGATTTTACAATCCGGAAGGCTCTGCCGCGAATTTCGTTCGGGACCGGGTACGGCTGCAAGGACAATGGGGAATGATTACGGAGGAAAGCGATCAGACTTTCATCTATGAGATTGCCGTTAACGGCACGATGGAGATTAAGCCTTGGCTGCGGAGCTTTGGCTCCAGCTGCGAGGTGCTTGAGCCCCGCTCATTAAGACAGGAGTTCATTGAAGAATGGAAGGAGCTGGCCGCCGGCTATGAGCCTGTTCGAGAAAATCTATAACTACCAAATGATAGCGCGGCTAGAGGATGCCGGGGCGATTGCGGTTACGGCGCAAGAACGTGAATGGCTGTCTGATATGCTGCGCCGGCCGGAGTCCGAGCATGCTTTTTCCCCGTCTACACTAGTCAAGCTTCGAGCTCTTGCAGCCGTGGATGATAGCATAGACATTGCGTTCGACGAGAACGAGCATGGGAGTGCACCGGAAGCGGAAGAAATTTTAGAAAAAGCAGCTAGTCAGACGGTCCAGCTTTATCACCCGCTGCTGCGGCCGCTTCGTGAAGCTTTGACACGCAAAACTGGCCTTCAACTGACCTATGCGGTCAAAGACGGCTCCGTCCGCGAGCGCCAGCACGGTTATCCGTATAAGCTTGAGTATTCTATGGTCAAACGGGAGTGGTATTTGCTCTGGTTCCATTTGCGTAATCGTTCCGTGATGACAACGAAGCTGCAGAACATTGCAGAGGTGGCGGCAGCCCCTATTCCAGCCCTGCAAGCCAAAGCCGCGAAAAAAAGGATGACCGCCTACTATGCCTCAAAGCAGCAGCAGGCGGTCATCCAAATCATGCCTCACTTTAACCGGGAGCTGTCCCGCATTTTATATGCGTTCTCCTGCTTCGATAAAGAGGTGAGCTATGAGGAATCTACTGATACGTACCGGATTACGCTCATTTATTTAAGCGATGAGAGCGATTTTGTGCTGTCCCGTATCCGTTTTCTAGGCAAACGAATTCTCGTTACGGAAGGTGACTATCTGCGAAAACGTATGTACGAAACGGCCCATAAGTCGCTGATGCGATATGGCGTTACTCCGTAACCATCCGGTTCGTCAAAGCGCCAAGACGCTCGATCTCAATCGTCACTACGTCTCCATGCTGCAGGTACACCTGATCCTCCGGCGGATAGCCAAGCACAACCCCTTCAGGCGTACCGGTCAAAATAACATCCCCCGGCTCAAGCGTCATGCACTGGGAAATGTAGCTGACGATTTCTTCGCAGTTAAAAATCATGTCCGAGGTGTTCGAGTTTTGGCGCAGCTCGCCGTTCACTTTGCAGCTGATTGCCAGATCATTCGGATTTTCAACTTCATCTTTCGTTACGAGATACGGGCCAAGCGGCGCGAATTTATCGCAGGACTTGCCGGCCAGCCACTGGCTTGTCCGGGTTTGCAGATCCCGGGCCGACAAATCATTGGCCGTACAATAGCCGAATACATAATCAAGGGCTTCTTCCTTGCTTACATATTTAGCCGTCTTGCCAATAACGATGGCGAGCTCCGCTTCATAATCGATCTTATCACTGCTGCGGGGCAAAGGCACTTCCTCTCCATGCGCTGCCAGTGCATTGGCGAACTTATTGAATAGAATCGGATAGGCCGGAATCGGCATATTCGTCTCCTCAGCGTGCCTGCGGTAATTCAGGCCGATGCATATGATTTTGCCCGGATTCGGTACGCATGGTCCCAGGATTAAACCTGCCTCTTCCTTCAATAACGTGCGATCCCCTTCGGCCTGATTAATGAGCAGCTGCAAAGATGCCAGTGCCGCGTCTCCCCCGTCAAACAACTGCTGCAGCGTCAAAGGGACTGCTCCCCCGGAGCCTACCGCTATTTTCCCCGCAGCTGCCTCTATATCCAGCACTCCTGAAGCTGTACGTATGCCTAGACGAAGGCCTTCCGCTTCCTTATAGGTCAACAAATCCATCTTGATCTCCTCCTTTTCTTCTATTGTGACGGTTCGGTTTCAACCGTGCAACTTTTTCCGCTCCGGTGATAAAGCGCTTTCACTGGCTCTTATGGGCAATCTATGTTAGAGTAGCATCAAGACCTCTTAACCAAGGGGTCTTTTATTACGATTAGGAGGAGATCAGAGTGACTGCTATGGCAACAACAACCGCAAGCAAACCCGTACAGCACAATTTTGTTCGGACCGGAGGTGAAATCTACTATGAACCTTAGTATTCCGGAGTCCGGCTTGAAATCTCGGCTCGTCCGTCAGCTCGTCGTATTAGGCGAAGAAAAGAAAAAGTTTCTCGATAACTATTTTCCGGTTTACGGCAAAAAAAGAAATGAGATGAACAGCTACCTTTCCAACTATACGAGGGCGGTGGAAAAACTGCTCGAGTCTGCTGAAGACAATGAGGAAATCTTAAATAACGTTGTCCTCATCGGCAGCCAAATTACAATATCCTATATATCGGAACAATCGGAGCAATCGGAATCATTCACGATCGATTTTCCTAACAAAGCAAACGCAGAATATAATCGCATCTCGTTTCTGTCGCCTGTCGGCTATCCACTGCTGCTGACTGAGCCTGGCGATGTCGTAACCGTCGAGACCCCAGCGGGCGTTGTCCGCATACGTGTCGAGTCAATACGCCTCACCCCGGAAGCGAGAGGAGCGTGGATCGCATAAAGCATAAAAACACTAAATCGTATTGGTTCTTCAAATGGCTCTCCGTCGCATCCAGCGTCGCCATTGTCATTACGATGGTGTGGCTGGTTATGAAGTATACGTTAACAAGTTCCTAAAAGACGAAAAAAGGAAGAGCGCTTAGATAAGCGTCTTCCTTTTTTTAATGGATGTGTGATGCCGTAATGGCGTGTAAATGCCGGATGAGCTGGGGCCGACACCGGGGCTAGGGCTGAGGTCAGTGACAGGCACGAACCTGCTTTCTTCAAGCCTGATCAGCCATTGATAAGCATGATATGCATCCTCCCTGCTTGGCAGTTGCATATAGCGAAGCTAGTTCGTTCTTTAGCGAACCAATTTTCGCTGGGCGGCTAAGTTGGGGATCACCTTCACCCTACAGCGAAGTAAATTTCGCTACTCGAGAAACTATGTTCACGGAAAGCGAAAATTACTTCGCTACATCAATTTACGAGCAGCCGTTCTGCCGGCTGCAACGAAAACAGGTTCGCTATATAGCGAACCTGCTTCGTTAACATTGCATCGTTATCGAAGTATAATAAAATTTATTCTCAGCCTCGGGAGGCCTCATGAAAAAATCAAAAGTTGTCGTCATTGGTCTTGCGGCCGTTATTGTAGTAATTATAGCCGGTGTAGCGGCATTAGCGAACTTGCTTAGTAAAGTATAATAATCATCCTTTTACCTGGCCTGCCCGATATCTTTTATTCGAAGTCTTGCTAGAAAGAATCGGCACGTTGAAAAAAGAAAGACTCTAATCCCCTCATACCAGTTAAAGTAAGTATGTAAGCATAAGAAAAACCCTTGCGCCGCAAGGGTTTAATTGTTAGGTTATGGTGCGGTAGAGAGGACTCGAACCTCCACGGGCGTACGCCCACTACCCCCTCAAGATAGCGTGTCTGCCATTCCACCACTACCGCACATATAGGGGAAAACCTTTTAAAGAAATGGTGAGCCATGAAGGACTCGAACCTTCGACACCCTGATTAAAAGTCAGGTGCTCTACCAACTGAGCTAATGGCTCTCATGATTGTAAAACGAACTCTTGAGAGCTGCTTCACTTACATTGAGGAAATGGTGACCCGTAGGGGATTCGAACCCCTGTTACCTCCGTGAAAGGGAGGTGTCTTAACCCCTTGACCAACGGGCCTTAATTCAATTACTTATCTTTCAGACGACATTCGTTATTGTAACACTTCAACCGCTTCAGTACAAGCATTTTTTTTCGATTTCTTCAATCCATTTCTTGGATCGATTCATCCCATGCTTATTTGAGGCGTAAAAAAAAGACCAGCTGTTGAACGGCCTTTCCGTCACAATCACTTAGAAAAAATATGGCGGAGAGAGAGGGATTCGAACCCTCGCACCACTTACGCAGTCTAACCCCTTAGCAGAGGGTCCCCTTGAGCCACTTGGGTATCTCTCCATGGCTCCCCGAACAGGACTCGAACCTGTGACAACTCGATTAACAGTCGAGTGCTCTACCAACTGAGCTATCAGGGAATATGTGCTAATTTTTTATTTCGTTTGCCGTCGTGTATCTCAGCGGCGACAAGTAATAATATATCACGGCTTCTCCACTAGGTCAAGCGTTTTTAAAAATAATTTTCCGCGACATTTACCGCAGGCATAACGAGCCGGATCTAGCCTTCTCCGGCGCAGGTATTCCATGCCGCAATTACTGCATACCAGCTTGTACCGAAACGGCGCAGGCTTGCGTTCCGCCCGCTCAGGAAGCGACTTGCAATAACGCGAACCGCCCACATGGGCAAGCAGCTGTTTGAAATCCTGATCGCGATGCTGATAGCCTCTCTTCATAATATGAAGATGATAGTGGCATAGCTCGTGCTTAATGATTTTCTCCGTTTCCTCTTGCCCGAAGTTTTCGAGCTGATGAGGACTAATCTCAATATTATGCGATTTCGTAAAATAACGGCCGCCTGTTGCCTTTAGCCTGCCGTTGAACGTTGCCTTGTGCTTAAAGGGCCGGCCAAAGCTTTCCAGCGACACCCGCTCTACCCAGAGCTGCAGCGTTTGATCATTCATTAATAATGTCATCGTATTCTCCCCCACTACTTGAATTTTAAAGCGTTCATACGCTACACTTCAAGTAGCAATTATATCGATCGGCGATTTGCCGCGCGAATACGCGTCATGGATCGAACCGAGGGGAGCTTATTTTCAGATGCCAACTATGCGCTATGTAATCATGAAGGACAAAGAAAACCTGTTTTTCGTCGAAATGCCGGAAACTCACGCTTATCAATTAAGCGCGCTAAACCTGCGCCTTCATAAAGAAATCGATAAACTTACGGCTGACCGCGTGCCGCAGCTGCCTTACGCTGTCGCAGAGTGCGATAACGTCGAGCTTCACGACGACTCACTGGCGATAATCTCCGGTCTAGACTACATTAATCAATTAGAGCGGGACTTTGCCAGCGTAAAGGAATCCGCCTACCCGCTAATCGCCCTGCTGACTGAAATCCGGGCGCTTCAAGCACAGCTTGAGCAATGGTACGAAGAAGAAGAGCTGATCTAGGACCTGCACGGATATCCGCCCTCCTCCATATGGTAGTAATACATCAAGTTAGGCCGGGAGGAGGACGATCCGTATGCCGCAATGGCTATGCAACCAAATGATGCGCGCCTTTCTTAAAAAAGACCGCAGACAGATCAAGCTGTTAAATGAATGCTGGTATTTCTACCGCAACAGACAAAGTCCTAAAGGTGAAGAAGACAGCTCCGAGCTGACTACGCTTCATTAATAGCGATACAAGATACTTATAGCCTGTTATACAAAAAAAACCCGCTGCCGGACTTGGCTAGCGGGTTTTTGCCGGATATGCCGGATTTAAATTTTGTTCCAGAACGTGATGTCTTCGATAGGCAGACGCGAAGTCAAACGGCCCTCAGTCGCTGCTTTGCCGATCGGAATCAGAATCGTTGGCGCGTAGCGGTCCGGAATGTTGAAGAACTCCTTCAGCTTCTGACGATCATAACCGCCCATAGGAACCGTGTCATAGCCTTTCGATTTGGCAACGAGCATAATTTGCATAGCGACAAGACCTGCGTCGAATACCGTTACCTCGTGCAGACGCTCCTTCGGAATCGATGTATACAGCTTAACCGAGTTTTCGGTAAATTGCTTCGCGAATTCCTCCGTCATATGACCCGCTTCAACGGCGAGGTTATTGATTTTCTCCACATTTTTATACAACTCCAAATCACCAAGCAGAACAATAACAGCCGAAGAGTCAACAATTTGCTGCTGGTTGTTGGCAATTGGCAGCAGTTGTTTCTTCAGCTCTTGATCCGTTACAACGAGGAAACGCCATGATTGCGTATTCGAGGACGATGGCGATTTAGTTGCCAGCTTCAAAATTTCTTCGATTTCTTCTTTCGCGATTTTGAATTCCGGATCGTAATGGCGAACGGAATGACGGCCTTCCAATACTTCTAAAAAGGCTTGATTTACTTGCGTTTCTGTTTGAGTGCTCATTATGGAATCCCTCCAAATTTTATCTGTGCCACATATTGCTCAGTTTAGCGTAAAAAAATCATTGCTTACTGTGTAAATTTCCTCACAGTTTAAACCGAAGCAACTGTTACTAATTTAACAACAGTATAAATCGCCATTTCTCTTCTGTCAATCGGGTAAAAATAACTATACTCCCAGCGCCGGACTTGCCGTTTCTTCCTGGTTCAAGTGCTTCAGCGCGCATACACGATCTGCGAGCTGCAGAAGGGTCGTCTGCTGCAGCGTTTCAACCGTTTTACGCTCCACCTCATCGGTAATTTCAACGAAGGCTTGTTTCATTTCTTGTCCAAACTCATGTACGCCTGTCGTATCCAGCATCCCGCTGCAAAGCGGATCCCCGACCTTAAGCGCGAGATAGACATCAGCCAGCGTAATCGCCTCAGGCAAACGATTTAAGCGATAACCGCCGTCACGCCCCTCTCTCGTCTCCAGCAGCCCTTCACGGGCCAGCTTCGCGAGTACGCGCCGCAGCATCGTAGCCTCCGACTTCAAATACCCTGCGAGCTCATTACTGGAGCAAGCCTGCTGCTTGCGCGACAATACAACCATAGCTTGCAGCGACAAGCCGAACCATTTGTGATTGGGCGATACGACGCATTTGCCCGCTTTATCCGTTTTACTATCCGGTTGCATAAAATGCATCCTCTCCTTCCCTTAAAGGATATTAGAGGGTTCTATACTCATTATAAAGGGCCTGCCTTTTGACAGGCAAGCCCAGTAGATTGCTATTTTAATTTTGCTTGCGCATCGTCAAGCCTACGCGGCCCTTTTTCAAATCGACGTTCAGTACCCACACAGTTACCGTATCACCGACAGAGACGACATCCATCGGATGCTTGATAAACTTGTCGCTCATTTGCGAAATGTGGACGAGTCCATCATTTTTAATGCCAATGTCGATAAAAGCGCCGAAATCGATGACGTTGCGGACCGTGCCATGCAGCTCCATCCCCGGCGTCAAATCTTCAATGTTCAGCACATCGGTATGGAAAATCGGGGCAGGCAGCTCCTCCCGCGGATCACGTCCCGGACGGAGCAAGCTGTCGATGATGTCTTTGAGCGTCGGAACGCCGACGCCAAGCGCCGAAGCCACAGCATCCGGCTGAACAGCCCCAAGCTTCTCCTTCAGTTCGTCTGACCCGATCTGCTTCGGCTTAACGCCTAGCTCGGCAAACAGCTTGTCTACGACGTCGTACGATTCCGGGTGAATCGGCGTCCGGTCGAGCGGATTAGCCGCTTCCGGTATACGCAGAAAGCCGATGCACTGCTCGTACGACTTCGCACCCAGCCGCGGCACCTTCTGCAGCTGTCCGCGCTTCGCAAACCGGCCGTTTTCCTCCCGGTACTTGACGATATTACGGGCAATCGTCGTATTGATGCCGGCTACGTATGAAAGCAGCGAGGCCGACGCCGTATTCACGTCTACACCAACATGGTTAACCGCAGACTCTACAACGCCGCCAAGACTCTCATCCAGCCGCTTCTGGCTCACGTCATGCTGGTATTGCCCGACGCCAATGGCCTTCGGCTCAATCTTCACAAGCTCCGCCAGCGGGTCCTGCAGCCTCCTCGCAATAGATACCGCGCTGCGTTCCGCGACATCCAGATCCGGAAATTCCTCAGCAGCCAGCTTCGATGCCGAATACACACTTGCTCCGGCCTCGCTGACGATAATATATTTCAGCTCGCCGCTGCCGGCTTGTCCGGCTTCTTTCCGCTTGCCGATGAGGGAAGCGATAAATTGCTCGGTTTCACGCGAAGCCGTGCCGTTCCCGATGACAATCAATTCGACTTTATACTTGTCGATTAGCCCATTAATCAACAGCTCGGCCTCTCTGACCTTGTTATTCGGCGGCGTCGGATAGGATACGGCAACTTCAAGCAGTTTGCCGGTATCGTCAATGACCGCCAGCTTGCAGCCCGTACGGAAGGCCGGATCAACGCCAAGGACGATATTGCCGCGTACAGGCGGCTGCAGCAGCAGATTTCGCAGATTTTCCGAGAAGATCGAAATCGCATGCTCCTCTGCTTTTTCAGTCAACTCGCCTCGAACCTCGCGCTCAATCGACGGTGCAATAAGTCGCTTATACGCATCCTCGGTAACCGCAACGAGAACATCGCGTACGGCTGCGGCCGTATAGTTTCGCAGTATTTTACGCTGCATGTAATCATGGATACGTTCCGCCTGAATTGCAAACGACACCCGCAGTATATCCTCACGCTCGCCCCGGTTAATAGCCAGCACGCGATGCGGAGGCAGCTTGCGAATCGGTTCTTCATAGCTGTAATACATTTCGTAGACCGACTCGACATCTTTGTTCTTCGCAGCGGTCTGGATCAAGCCCTGATCGAACGTGTGCTTGCGGACCCAGGCTCGAATTACGGCCTCGTCGGCTATATTCTCGGCCAAGATGTCCATTGCGCCTTGAAGCGCATCCTCAGCGCTTGAAACACCTTTATCTGCGTCTATGTAACGTTTAGCTTCTGCAAGCGGCTCGCCCTGCTTCGGCTGTGACCAGAGCCAATCGGCAAGCGGTTCCAGACCGCGTTCCTTGGCTACACTGGCACGCGTCTTCCGCTTTTGCCGGTAAGGCCGGTACAAGTCCTCAATCTCTTGAAGCTTAACCGAAGCCTCGATGGAAGCCCGCAGCGCTTCCGTCAGCTTGCCCTGCTCGTCAATAAGCCGGATGACCTCGCGCTTGCGCTCCTCCAGGTTACGCAAATACTGCAGCCGCTCCTCTATTGAGCGCAGCTCGTTCTCATCCAGCTCCCCGGTCATTTCCTTCCGGTAACGGGCGATAAACGGTATTGTATTGCCTTCGTCCAGCAGCGATACTGCCGCTTTCACTTTTGTTAACGGAATGGAGAGGGAGGAAGCCATCCCTTTTATAATGCGTTCATTCTCGGCTGCAATCTGCTCCGCCGTACGTACCGTCTTGCCCGAGGCTTCCTCTGCAGCAACCTCGTTCTGCTTTGCCGTCGTTCCTGCCAAATGTGATGCACCGTCCCTCTTCATTCATATATTCTAGTCCTTATGGCTGCCTATGGCCGCACATACGGATTGTTTGCCTTCTCAAAGCCAATCGCCGTCTTCGGCCCATGTCCCGAATAGACGGTCACGTCATCCGGCAGCGCATATAGCTTCACTCGAATCGAATCAAATAAATCACGTTCCCGGCCTCCCGGCAAGTCGGTGCGTCCCACTGACGAGCGGAACAATACATCTCCGGAAAATAAATCCTTTCCGTTCAGGAAGCTGACGCTGCCTGGAGAATGACCCGGTGTATGCATAACCTGAAAAGACTCGCCGATCAGCTTCAGCGTCATGCCTTCATCCAGCGCATATTCCGCTGGCTCTGTTGTCAATGGAGGGGTCGCGTCCGGCCAGCGCGCTGAGCCGTTTTTCTTCGGATCCGTCAGCCAGTCCGCCTCCAGATCATGAATATAGACAGGGCAACCCGCTGCAGCCCGAACTTCGGCCACGCCTCCCATATGATCGAAATGGGCATGCGTCAGCAAGATCGCCTCAATCTCAACATTAGCGATCCGCTCCAGCAGCTTTTTCGGATTCATACCGGGATCGATAATAATGCCGCGCTCCCTGCCGCTGTCTTCCTCTTTGTTCGTCAATAAGTAACAATTCGTCTGCAACGGTCCCAGTACGAAAGATTCAATTCGCATCGATAATCAGGCTCCTATCCGATATTAGAACGACTCAATAAGAGAACGCAGCTCTTTAATAATTAATGCCTGATATTCTGTTCCCTCGCCGTAACGGCGCATAATTTCTTGGCGCGTCTCTGCGAGATTCGCTTGATAGTCTGCCGCTTCGCGGTCCGGGTTCGCTTGCTTGAACGCGACCATCGGCTCTTGGATATAAACCGGGCGCGGCCCCCATTGACCGAGGACATTGCCTTGCGGATCTGCGAAAATAACGACTGGTACAGAGCGTCCGCCCATCGTCAAATATTGATCCATCGTATCCAGATGCTCTTCCATGATGAGCACTTCTACCGGCAAGCTGCCTGCTTCCAGCGCTTTGAATACAACCGGAATGTTGCGCACAACATCACCGCACCAGTCCGCCATTAGAATATGAACGCGCAAGTCATCACGCTTCTGAAGCGATTCAAAGAAAGCACGGTCTTCATCATTTGTCCAGACGAATTTGTCGGACCAGCCGAGAAAGGCCTCCTGGTTTTTAGTCATTCCATCGATAAACTGCTGTGGGCTGATGCCTTTATTTTGTTTTTCCGCTATGCTCTTAGTCACGTGAATCATCCTTCCTGATATGCAAAATTTATTTCGTCCTTCAATTATACCGATTTACCCCGTGAACGCATAATCTTGAAGATGACATACACGATCAATAATGCGAGTGCAATCAGAATCGCCGGCTGCACATACTTGCCTGCCACCTCATCAATTGTCTCCCATTGATCACCGAGCTTCATTCCCAAATATACGAATAGAAGCGACCATGGCAGCGAAGCAGCCGCTGTAAGTCCCGTAAACAGCCAGAAAGGCATTTTTGCCATGCCGGCCGGAATGGAGATGACTTGACGCATAACGGGAACGAAACGGGCCGTAAAGACGATGCCGGAGCCATACTTATTGAACCAGCTCTCAGCCAGGTCCACATGCTTCGGCTTTATTTTAATATACTTACCGTATTTCTCGACAATAGGACGTCCGCCAAAGCGGCCGATCGCGTACAAAATCCAGTTCTGGCCAACGGCTCCAATCGTACCGAATATCACTGCCCCTATGTACGAAATGTCTCCTTTGGATACCAGATAACCGCCAAAGCCCAACACGATCTCACTCGGTATAACTTCAAGCATAAGTCCAATCAAAATACCAAAATAGCCAAGACTCTCGATCCATAACAACAGGTCATGCAGCACGCCAGAAATCCATTCCATCAATCCGTTCATCCGCCTCTCTATCGTTTGTTTCCCGCCTGTATTCTACCATATTCACGCAAAGACAGCCATCGCCTGCAAGTCATGTACAGACAAGCCCCTGCATAGACTAGCAGAAAATCGATTTCCAAGAGGTGGTTGCAGGATATGTCTAAAGTACTGTTTGTCCAAAAAAAGCATTTGAAATGGTTCGCATTCGTCGCATTAATCTTGATTCTCGCCATGGCGTTCTGGAGCTGGGACCGTTCCAAGGCAGCAAGCGGCCATACTTCCGAGCCCCGTCCTATTGAGCTTGTAACCGTTGAATTCAAAACGACCGGAAAGGACGGGAAAGAGCAAGAGGTATATAGATGGGATCCCGGTACGATCATCGTACAAAAAGGAGAATCGATTGAGCTGCGCATCAACGGTTTTCAAGGAAACAGCCATCCCTTCGTTATCGAAGGACTGGGCGTAAAGGGCGAAGTGAAAAAGGGACAAACGACCGTCGTCCGCTTTACCGCCGACCGCGAGGGTACCTATCCGATTATATGTCTGTCCCACACCGATATGCGTCACAGCGGGCCGATGGTGGGCTATATTGTCGTCGATTAGCATGGCTGTGACCTTCCCCTAGTCTATCGCATACATATGGGTAGAGAGGAGTCGGTCAACTAATGAAGCCATCCGCCCAAAAGCATGCCTCCAATCTTCCTACCGCGCGTAAAATACGCCGTGCTTGCAGCAATGAGCTGTACCGAACCGCAAAACGACTCAAGCTGTGGGTATCTAAGGACAAAATGGAGCAAGCCGAAGCCCTGTATTATAAAAAGGTTATCTTGAATTTAATGTGGATCGCTGAGCATGAGAGCAATCGTAAAGTGCTTGCGGATTGGTGGGACGAGAACGTCAGCGCCGAAATCGCGGAGCTGTGGGACGTCGATCCGGTCCGTCTGCGGCAGGCGTTCCGTGAAGCTTTCGGCGGGATGTAGATGTATTGAATGGCTCAGGCAAACCGATAGCGGTACGAAAAAAAGGCTGTATCCGGCACTAGGTCTCTGCTTCAAGCAAGCAGATAGACCCTTGCGGATACAGCCTTCTTTTGTCCAAATCAGGCCTCTTCTTTCAGCCTGTCTACAGACACAGTGTGCGTATTGAGCGGGTCGGAGCCCACTTGTACGGTAGCCATGCCGTTGGCCTCATCAACGCTTTCGATCCAAACCGGCTTTTCGCCGTCCAGCTGTACGCCGATTGTTTGCTCAGACTCGTAAATTTGCTTCGCTCTCGTTGCTTCCATGATGAATATTCACCCTTCTTTCTTACACGAATAAGAATGGACTTGATAGACTTGAGCAGGCAATAGACTACTCTTCTGCAGTTACGCTATCTGGATTCTTCCGCTCCAAATCCATCGTGTCAGTCGTCGACTCTTCGATCAGCCCGTTATGCATGGTCACCTGACCGCCGCCAAGCCCCTCGTTCACCATTCTGTCGATATCCATGAAGTAATCGTTGCGTCCTTCATGGCAGCCATCCCCTGTACATTCCTCAGCCGCGTTCTTCTCGTCTGCCATTTGCTTTGCCTCCTCCCATCCTGGTGTACTCCAGCAAAATATGCCCGTTCTGACTGGATTCCATTCATTCCGGCAACAATAATAACAACTAATTTGGAGAGGATGAATCGTATGCATACGGTATGGAAGGGCGCAATCAGCTTCGGTCTCGTGCATGTACCGGTTAAAATGTTCTCGGCGACGGAGGACAAGGATATTTCACTGCGAATGCTGCATAAAACATGCGGCGGTCCCATCAGCTATGTTCGCCGCTGTAACAATTGTGATGTCGAGACGGACTGGGAGGATATCGTGAAGGGTTACGAATACGATAAGGGCCGCTATGTCCTGTTCGAAAAAGAAGAGCTGGATCAGCTCGCCGGAGAAAAATCCCGCACGATTCAAATTCTTGAATTCGTCGCGCTGGAGGAAATCGACCCGATCTATTTTCAAAAAACGTATTACCTCTCCCCCGATCAGGCAGGCGGCAACGCCTATCACCTGCTGCTGAAGGCGATGTCGGACTCCGGACGCATCGGCATAGCCAAAGTGTCCATCCGCTCCAAAAGCAGCCTCGCCGCTATTCGCGTTATCGACAACTGTCTGGCGATGGAGACGATCTATTACCCGGATGAGATTCGTGCGATCTCTCAGGTACCTGGGCTGCCCGACGCCGTCCAAGTGAATGATAAAGAGCTAACGATGGCCAAGCTGCTGATCGAGCAATTGTCTACTCCGTTCGAGCCGGAAAAATACAGTGACGATTATCGTATCAACATGACCAATCTAATCAATAGCAAAATTGCAGGTGAAGAAATTCGCATCGCTCCACAGCAGGAGCAAACGAACGTAATTGACCTGATGGCGGCACTGCAAGCAAGTCTGGAGGCAGCTAAACTGCCGCCTAACGCGGGATTGGACACGGGGGCAGGCGCTAAACCGGTGTCAGGCGCAGGTGGTGAAGCTGCTGCAGAAGCCGAAGGAGCAGTGACGGGAGAAGCAGGAGAAACCCAGCTTCCTAAACCGCGCAAGCCGAGAGCCTCCTCTAAAACGAAAAAAGAGACCGTATCCTAATGACCGTTCTTGTTAATGCGCTATCTATAAGCGAGCCGATGATTCCTGTCAGCACAGATAAGCTGCCGCAGGGGCCCGCCTGGGTTTATCAGTTGAAATGGGACGGCGTTCGAATGCTCGCTTTGCTAGACGGCAAAGGAGACATTCAGCTGTACTCACGAAAGCTGCTGCGTAAAGAAGCCGTATACCCGGAAATCGTTCGCGCCCTTTCGGCGCTGGCTAAAGAGCTTGGCCACTGCGTGCTGGACGGCGAAGTTGTCTACTGGGACGGCTTCCGGCCTAATTTTCAAAAGGTGCTGCAGCGGGAGCGGATTGGCGGCGTGGTCTCCAATGAAAACAGTAATAATCACGGCCGAATTTTGTACGTCGTATTCGACCTGCTTCAGGATGGCGAGAAGGATCTCCGCCCTCTTCCATTCCGCGAGCGTCATAAACGACTTCTTGCCAAGCTTGGTTCGATTCCCTCCGAGCGTATTATGACGACGGAGCTTTTTACGGATGCTGAGGCTCTGTGGAAATGGGTTGTGGAGAACCGCTGGGAAGGTATCGTCAGCAAACGGGCGGACAGCCCGTACCGGGAAGGCAAAAAGCATCAGGATTGGCTAAAGAAAAAACGGCACTGCTGCTTGATGTCGGTATCGTAGGCGTAAAGCGCCGCGAAGGCCGGGCTGCCAGCCTCGTGATGGCAGCTCCCGACAACGGCTGCTTCCTCGGCAGCGTCTCGCTTGGCCTCGACGATGAAATGAGGAAAATGATTGGCGAAATGCTTCAGTTGAGCAACGCGCATCCCCCTTCCTGGCCAATGCCGTTCCACAGCTTGCCTGCTGAGCTGAAGGGCGAGGAGATTATTTGGCTTCCTGCGCCCATGCAATGCCGTGTAACGGGACTGGAGATGACCTCTGGCGGGCTGCTGCGGCATCCTAAGCTCGTTTCCTTCGGACGCCCGGGAGCTGCCTTGTGAGCGAGTTCCGTACTTCCTCTGGCTCTGGCTCTGGCTCTAGCTATGTAAAATCCAAGCCTAAGATACTCTTGGTGGAAGGCGAGCAAATCAAAGTGACCAATCCGGACAAGCCGCTTTGGCCGGAGGATGGAATCACCAAGCTCCAGTACATGGAGAAGCTTGCATTCCTGTCCCCTGTTCTAATGAAGCATTGCAGGAACCGGTATCTGACGACGATAAGATTTCCTCACGGCATAGGCGACAAATCGTTTTATCAAAAAAATTGTCCCCTGCCGAAGCCTGATTTCGTTAGGATTGCAGAAAGCAATGACATCTCTTATGTGCAGCTGGATTCGCTGCCTACACTGCTCTGGCTCGGCAACTTAGCTTGCCTGGAATTTCATGCTTCCTTCGATCTCATCGGCGATACTGAATATGCCCCTGAATGGGTGCTTGATCTCGATCCCACCTTGAAGGACGAGCCGCGCATTATGGAAGCGGCGGGAATCGTCGGAAAGCTGCTGCAATCGCTTGGCATTCAGTCTGTGCCGAAGACATCCGGAGCTACCGGTCTGCAAATTATCGTTCCGCTGGCTGAACCCCGTCCTTTCGAGGAATTACGGCAGCTGGGACAATTTATCGGAGATTTTCTATCCCGTGCCCATCCGGGACTATTTACTGTAGAACGGTTAACGAAAAATCGCGGTGACCTGATCTATGTCGATTACCTGCAGCATTTTGCAGGCAAAACGATTGCCGCTCCCTACACTCCGCGTGCCAGAATCGGCGCTCCCGTCTCAACGCCTCTAACCTGGGACGAAGTACATAACGGCCGTTACCGCCCTCGCGATTTCAACCTGCATAATATTACTGAGCGGCTGCAGACGTTTGGTGATTTAATGGATAGCGTACCGCCGCAAAGACTGGATTCGGTGCTTCAATTTGTCGCCTCACATCAATAAAGGGAGCCCTTTGCAGGCTCCCTTTGTTTATAAAAGCGGTGACAGCAATTGAGCTGCCGCTTCCTTCACTTTCTCCATTCTCGGACGCTGCCGGAAGCTCTTCAGCTCAAGCTGCTCACTGTCGAGCATATCCTGAGCGAAATCGCGGTCAAGACGTGCAATGACCGCTTCATCGAATAGCATCGCGTTCTGCTCATAATTGCTGTGGAAGCTTCGCATGTCCATGTTTGCCGTGCCTACTGAGGCCACCATTTGATCGACCAGAAGAACTTTAGCATGAATAAAGCCTTTCTGATAACGATATACCTTGACGCCAGATTGCAGCAGCGGCTCCACATAGGACAGAGTTGCCCATAAAACCAGCTGAGTGTCTGCAATGCCCGGAATAATAACCCTTACGTCTATCCCGCTCTTCGCCGCTATACAAAGCGCTGTGAGCAGGCTGGCATCCGGTATAAAATAAGGCGTCGTCAAATAGATACGTGATCGGGCTGCCGTCACAGCAGCGAACACCGTTTCCAGTATCGGGGCTCCGTTTCGGTCCGGACCGCTGGAGACGATCAGTACGGCCCCGCCTGTTGCTTGTACCGCATGTGCTGGCATGTAGCCGGCTGGGTTCAGCCGTTTCCCTGTAGCGAACGCCCAGTCTTTCATAAACAGCTCCTGCAGCCAGTAAACCGAGTCCCCCTCCAGCTGCAATTGAGTATCGCGCCAGAAGCCAAGCTTCTTCTCCTTGCCCAAATATTCGTCGCCGATGTTCATCCCCCCAACGAAGCCTATCGTTCCGTCGATTACAGCAATTTTGCTATGATTGCGGTTGTTGAGAAGCTTCCTAAATACCGCTTTGTAAGGGGGGAGAAAACAAAACACCTGCACGCCCCCGGCTTCTAGCTGCTTCACATAGGAGCGGCTCAGGCGATAGCTGCCCACGCCATCGAAGAGAACGCGCACTTCCACTCCTTCACTTGCTTTTTCCGTTAACAGTCTAAGAAAACGCCTGCCGATCTCATCATCCCTTATCGTATAGTAGTCGAGATGAATATGCCGCTTGGCATTCGTAATCGAGGTTAATAATGTATCATAGTTCGCCTCGCCATTAGTCAGCACCTTCGTCTGGTTACGAAGCGTAATTTGCTGGCTTTGCTCCGCTGTAAGCAGGGTGAACAGCTTTGTTTCCCCGGCAAAATGGACAGTTCCAATATCACTTGTTTGTTGTGCGCAGAGGGAACTTTTTCGAGCAGCCAGCCAGCCTTGGGACTCGTATGGTAACAGCCTCTTAATTCTGCCTGTTATTGTACGGCCAAAAAACATGCTCACCATGAAGCCAACGTAGGGAAATAGCAATGAGATCGTCAGCCATGCTGCCAGCTTCGCCGGGCGCTTTCTTTCCATCCCTATAATTATTGCGGATTGAATGATTAAACCGAAAAAAAAGACGGCTGCTGCCGTAAGCCATCCTGTCAATCCAGTCATTTCCTGCACCACACCTTTGAACATCCTTGTCTGGTCTGGTCGGCAGCTCTATTCAAATAGAAGACTGCCACGCATATCAGTAAGGGAAGTGGTTCTAGTGTGTCCTGGAGGAGGGTGCTGCTATACTTCTTGAGAATCCACGATAAATAAAAAAGACCCCTTCTTTCCTTGAAGAAAGAGCGGAGTCTACAAATTGCGGCTATTCATAACAGACGGACTGGATGCTTCGATATGCGTCCAAATTAGTTTATGCATGCTGAATCGTCTTCTCAGGCCATGAGGCAGCCGCTTATAATGGAGTCCGAGCTTATAACCGATCAGCTTCGCTGCGGATTCCGCAATTAAACGCGGGACCAATCCCCATTTGTGCGCTGCCGCTATCCCTTTCAGCTGTGTACGGACAAGACTTGAACCTGCGCGACCTACGGAGCTGTATTTCGTAATCCACTCATTATGCCGCATCGACACGCCGTTGTCGAAAAACCGCTTGAACTGCTGCTTAATTGTGTAATTATGCGAATGATATACGGAAGCTTCTGCGGCGTAAGCGATTTGATAGCCGCCATCCAGCATACATTTCGCGGCCATAAACAGGTCTTCATTAAAAATTACGGGTGCCGGAAACCGGCCCATATCGTTAAACACGTCCCGACGAATCGCAGAGCAGACATTCGAGCAAAAAAAGGCTTTTAAACCTAAACGCTCGATATCTTGACTCCGTTTCACGGCTGCCTGTCGCGGGTAATTATTCTCCCGAGCTAAACGTTCAATAAGATTGGCATCGGGATAGGCAATTTGCCTTGCATAGGCGTACACCGTCTGCTCGTCTGCCATTAAAGGGGCGACTAACTCCTGAAGCAGCTGACCATTTGCGGGCATAGCATCTTGTGTCATAAATACAAAAATGTTGCCGGACGCCTGAGAAGCTGCAAAATTACGGGTGCCGCCATGGTCGAACTCCGTACGCAAAATACGCAGCACTTTAGCGCCCGCTTCCTGTGCGAGCTCCGCCGTGCCATCCGTAGATTCAGAATCAATGACTATAATTTCATACGGCGGAAGCGATTGATTTTGCAGCTGTCGGAGCAATTGCTGGAAGGCTGCCCCGGCGTTTAATGTAGGTATAATAACAGAAACTTTAGCCATTTCGGTAAATTCAGTATGCATTCTTGTTGACAATCCCTTTCACGACCGTCTTTACGATGATTTTCAAATCGAATAGAAAAGTCCAGTTCTCGATATAAAATAAATCATGTAAAATCCGGTCTTGAATCGACGTATCTCCGCGCAATCCGTTCGTCTGCGCCCAGCCCGTAATGCCGGGACGAATCTGATGCTTAATCATATATTTTGGAATTTCTTCTTTGAACTGATTCACGAAAAATGGACGTTCCGGCCTTGGCCCTACAACACTCATATGGCCAAACAGCACGTTGAAAAATTGCGGCAGCTCGTCGATACTCGTCTGACGCAAAAAGCTTCCAAACCGCGTACGCCGCGGGTCATTTTGCACCGTCCACTGCGTATCCGCCACTTTATCCGTCGATATACGCATCGAGCGAAACTTATACATATAGAATGATTTGCGGTCCAATCCCATCCGCTCCTGCTTAAATAGTACAGGTCCAGGAGACGTTAGCTTAATGCCGATGTAGGCTAAAAGCATAATTGGTGACGTAATTAATATCGCGATCAATGAGAAAATGATATCAAACGTCCGTTTCAGCATCCGGTTGCTCAACTCATCCAGCGGTACGTCGCGAACATTGATGAGCGGAATGCCAGCAAAATTGTCGAAATACGGCTTAGCTGGCAGCAGATCGAAGTAGTCCGGTATAATGAGCGTCTTCACACCTGCATGCTCACAAATTTCGATAATTTCCGCATACTTTTTATGCGCATCTAGCGGCAGCGCAATGATGACCTCATCGATGGGATGCCGGCGTAACTGCTCTTGAAGATCACTTAATGAGCCTAGTATCGGTTTCATATCCGCTAGCTCCGGAGCATGCTCCGACTGGTAATCATCTAAAAAACCTACGACCTCATAGCCAAGATCAGGATGATTGCGAAGATTCGTATAAAAGCTGCGCCCTACCGAGCCTGCACCCAGTATAAGTACAAAACGTTTATTGAAGCCGCGGCGCCGGAAGGCCGATAACGTCTTCTTCACCATAAAGCGGTAGATCGTTATGACCATTACGTTCATAACAAAGAATATACCGAGAAATTCCCGGGAAATATGTACTTCCTTCGTGAAGTAGAACAAGCTAAGCAGACCGAGAAAGCTGATCGTCTGGATCTGCAGTATTTTCAAAACTTCCATCGTATAACGCTTGCGCCGCTTCGGAGCGTAGAACTGGAGATAGAAGCCAACAACGACGGCGGCAAATGAATAGATGGTTCCCCAGAGCAGATAGGTGGAGAAAGGCGCACTCTCTTGGTAGGGCAGCAGATTACTATGAAATTTAAGCCAATACGCGGCTAAAAACACAATCAACGTACACAACAAATCCGATAGTACATACAATTGTGTTAATATTTTTTGATTTTGTCGAATCATAGGACCGCTTTCACTACTTTCTCTTAAATTTCGACTCTATCTGCATTGTAACAAAATTTAGGAGATAGGTGAACCCCATCTAGTTCCAACATCTATATTCTTTAACGCTCATTAGATGGTTTTAGTTGCATTTGGCCTTGTTTTACTTTAATTTGAATTAATTTTCGTTTACGAAGCATATCCGGCATGGAACGGAATATAACGGGCCAGCATCTTAATAACCCTGGTTCTTTAAGAATAATATAGCCCAGCTTAACTATCTCTACCGCGATAAGCAAAGGAATTAACTTCAGGAGATGCCAACCGGGCTGCTCGTTTTTTAAGAGTGTGAAAAACCGATTCTGATAGGAGTGTCTGCGCACGAATAATGGGATCGCAGTCCTTCCTCCCTTTTTCCATCCACGGTGATGAACCGCTTTAGCTTCTGGGATATAGTGGGAAAGCCATCCGAGCTGCCGGGCGCGCCAAGCAACATCTACATCTTCTTTGTATGCGAAGAATTCCTCATCAAAAAATTGGCCATCGACCTGAAGATCACGAACCATATCCATCCGATAAAATGCAGCGGCTCCAGATACGCCAAACACCTGCTGCTGCTGTGCCCATTTGCTGACAGGCTCTCCAGCCCCAAGATCATAGGCTTGTCTAGTTCGGCGCATGCCAAGGCCGGCGCTGTCCATGACAGACAAATCGGCCGACAGCACCAGTCTTCCTGTAGCACTGCCAGCCTGCAGATTTTCTTCCATGAAAGCGACTAGATATGACACATAGCCAGAGTCCAGTGTCACATCCGGATTCAATACGAGAACGTAATCAGAATCAGTATGACTTATCGCCTGATTCTGACCTCCTGCGAATCCATTGTTAATCGTATTTTTCACAAGGAAGATACGCTCACTGCCATCATAACGCTCTATACGTGTCGCTGTACCATCTGACGATGCGTTATCTACAATAACAATCCGATCAATGGGATGAACCTGACTCCATACGGCATCAAGGCAAGCTTCAATATCCTCGGCGCTGTTATACGTGACAATACAAATGCTTACCGTTGCCATCCAACCATCACTCACAATCCTTCAAATAATGTTGCAGCGCTTCCCTCCACGGTCTAAGCGGAATAAATCCATTGCTGCGAATAGCACTGTGGTCCATAACGGAAAAAAACGGCCTTGGAGCTGGACGCGGAAATTCCTCTGTCGTACAAGGCTCAAGTTGAATCGGAGTACCGCTATCTTCGAAAATCGCTTTTGCAAAGCCAAACCATGAACAGCTCTCTGAATTTGATGCATGATAGATTCCGTAATAATCCGTTTGAACGAGTTCGATAAGAAAGGCAGCCAGGTCATACGTATACGTAGGAGAACCGATTTGGTCTGCAACAACCTTTAAACGATCCTTTTCGTTTCCCAGCTTCAGCATTGTCTTTACGAAATTATTGCCGTATTTGCCGAATACCCAAGACGTCCTTACAATAAAAAAACGGTCATGAAGCGTCTGGACGGCATATTCTCCTGCCAGCTTCGACTTTCCATATACCGTCTGGGGATGGGTACGATCAAATTCGTTGTAAGGTACGTTAGCCGTACCATCAAACACATAATCGGTACTGATATAGCAAAGTTTAGCTCCGATTTCTCTTGCAGCGACAGCCACATTGCGTGATCCAGCCGAATTTATACGAAAAGCCTCATCCGGTTCGGACTCGGCCTGATCGACAGCTGTATAGGCTGCACAATGAATAACAACGTCAGGATGATGCTTAGCAAGCACATCCCGGCACTGTTGTAAATTTGTAATATCCAGCCCATTGCGGCTGAAACCGATGATTTCAAACCTATTCTCATCAAGTTTATATTTAACCAATTCATTGCCTAACTGGCCGTTTGCTCCCGTTACGGCAATTTTTATTTTTGTAACTGTCATTACTTCGCCTCCAGGCGATCCTTATATTGCGTATCATAATATTGCTGATAGGAGCCGGATGCGACCTGCTCCATCCACTCGGTATTAGTCAGGTACCAGCGAATCGTTTCCTTAATTCCGTTCTCGTAAGGATACTGTGGCTGCCAACCCAGTTCATTCCGGATTTTATCGGCATCAATCGCATAACGGCGATCATGGCCGAGACGATCCTTCACATAGGTGATCAAAGTATCAGGTTTGCCCAATTCTTCAAGAATCGTTTTGACAACATGGACGTTCGTCCGTTCATTGTTGCCGCCAACATTGTACACTTCCCCGTTCCGGCCTTTATGAAGAACCAGATCGATTGCGCTGCAATGATCTTCTACATACAGCCAGTCGCGAACGTTAAGACCATCGCCATACACCGGGAGCGGCTTATCTTGAAGTGCATTTTGAATCATGAGCGGGATAAGCTTCTCTGGGAATTGATAAGGCCCGTAGTTGTTTGAGCAACGCGTTATATTAATTGGGAGACCAAAGGTTTCATGATACGCTCTAACGAGCAGATCTGCTCCCGCTTTGCTTGCCGAGTAAGGGCTGTTCGGCGCAAGCGGTGTCTCTTCTGTAAAGAGTCCTGTGTCGCCGAGCGTGCCGTATACCTCATCTGTCGATACTTGCACGAATTTGCTGATATTATACTGCTTAGACAGATCAAGCAGCGTTTGTGTTCCGAGAATATTCGTCTGAACAAAAATCTCCGGATGCAGAATACTACGATCCACATGTGATTCCGCTGCAAAGTTTAATACGGCATCTATATTTCCTGCCGCAAACAATGGCTCCAATGCTGATTTATCGGCGATATCCGCCTTTACGAAAGTATAGTTCGGATTCCCCTCGATTGAACGCAGATTTTCAAGATTCCCCGCATAAGTAAGTGCATCTACGTTAATGATCTTATACTCGGGATATTTCTTCATCATATAAAGCACAAAGTTGCTTCCTATAAAGCCGGCACCGCCAGTTACTATTAATTTCACGCGTACAACTCACCCTTCATAAACAAAGTTAATCTCCGCATCAGCTAGCAGCGGATGCTTACTATCCTTATCCGACAGAATTGGGGTCGACGTTGGCCAGTCTATAGCTAAAGCAGGATCATTCCAGGCGATGCCTCGATCATGCTCAGGAGAATAGTATTCGTCGACTTTGTATTGGACTTCAGTGTTGGGAACCAACGTACAGAATCCATGTGCGAAGCCATGAGGAACCAATAGCTGTTTCTTGTTAGCCGCACTAAGAATAAACCCTTGCCATTGCCCAGAGGTTGGTGAATTTTTCCGGATGTCTACGATGACATCATAGATTGCACCTGCTGTTACCCGAACTAATTTCGTTTGTGATTTAGGATTTAATTGATAATGCATACCCCTGAGTACACCAGCCTCAATAGATAAGGAATGATTATCCTGTACAAACGAGATGATATGTCCATTTTTTTCAAACAAACTTCTGTTATAACTTTCCACAAAAAAACCGCGATGATCACCATGTACAACTGGGTCAATTATATATGCTCCATGCAAATGGGCAATAGTGGTCTTCATCTTTTCACCGCCATATATGCATACTTGTCGAATTAATCTCGACTGTACTACATATATATTCTAGCTTAAGTCCCGATAGCCCTAAGCTAGTGCGGGTTTTATTCCTCTTCATACTAATTCAAGCTATATACAGCTTATCATTAATAATAGGTTTCTACTTCGCCCAACAACGGTTGATTTTGGTCCTTAACGGATAGAATAGGAGTACTTGTCGGCCATTGAATGCCTATTGCAGGATCATTCCATAGTATACCTCGTTCATATTCCGCTGAATATAATTCATCTACTTTATAGAATAACCGTGTATTGGGCTCTAATGTACAGAATCCATGAGCAAATCCTTTAGGGACGATCAATTGTCTTTTATTATCAGCGCTAAGTGTGACAGCAATCCATTGCCCAAAAGTAACTGAGGATTTACGGATATCAACAACAACGTCGAATACAGAACCTGTCAAAACGGTTATAAGCTTTGTCTGCGCTTTGGGGTTCAATTGATAGTGCAACCCTCGAAGCGTACCTACTTCCTTCGAACAAGATAGATTATCTTGAATAAAGAGGTATTCTATCTTGTTGTCTTCGAACGTTTTTTTATTATAACTTTCCATAAAAAAACCCCGATTATCCTCATGTACCCTGGGTTCTATAATTAGTACACCTTTGAACTTCGTTTGAATGACATTCATTGTCTCACCTCACAATAAAATCATAAAAGGGAAGATTGGCAACAACCAGCTTCCCCTTTCGATTTATTGATAATATTTTTGTATATACTCGATGACCCGTTCAACATCTTCCTTTTTCAAACCATAATACAATGGTAATCGGACAAGTCGTTCACTTTCAGTTGTCGTAAATTGATCCTCACCACTCATTCTTCCGTACTGCTGCCCCGCCTCCGAACTATGCAAAGGAACATAATGGAAGACTGTCTGAATATCATATTTCAAAAGATAATTGATCAGATCGGTACGCTCTACAACATCTCGAGTCTTTATATAAAACATATGGGCGTTATGTATACTTTCTTCAGGTATGAATGGGATCTCTATTTTTCCAGTTTCAGCTAGTCCAACTAGCCCCTGATAATAATATTCCCACGATTCAAGTCGATTCTGATTGATCTCTTCTGCTTGTTCTAATTGCGCATACAGAAACGCTGCATTAATATCACTCGGTAAATAGGATGAACCAATATCGACCCATGAGTATTTATCAACTTGTCCCCTAAAAAATCTCGAACGATTCGTACCCTTTTCTCTGAGAATTTCTGCCCTCTCTACAAATCGTTCATCATTAATTAAAAGAGCCCCACCCTCACCGCTATTATAGTTTTTTGTTTCATGAAAACTATAGCAGCCTAAATGACCTATCGCTCCTAGCGGACGTCCTTTATAAGTGCTCATCACACCTTGAGCTGCATCTTCGATGACAAACAAACCATATTTTTCAGCCAGTTTCATAATAACATCCATTTCACATGCAACACCTGCATAATGAACAGGAACGATTGCTACCGTGCGGTCCGTAATGGCATTTTCAATTCGCATCTCATCAATATTCATTGTATCAGGGCGAATATCGACAAATATAATCTTTGCGCCTCTCAGAGCAAATGCATTTGCCGTAGAGACAAATGTATAAGAAGGCATGATAACTTCGTCGCCCTCTTTCACATTGATCAATAACGCTGCCATTTCTAGAGCATGTGTGCATGATGTTGTTAAGAGAGTCTTTTTGACATCATATTTTTTTTCGAACCACTCACTGCACTTTTTAGTATAAAACCCATCTCCTGACAACTTTCCTTTTACCATAGCGTCTTGAATGTAGTGTGTCTCATTTCCTGTAATAACTGGTCTATTAAATGCTATCATGTCATCGACCTACTTGAAATTAGTATTCCAATCACAATAAAGGCTAAGCCAGTAATCTTATACATTGTAATTGGTTCTTTAAACATATATATCGATATGACGAAAACAAGTACGTAAGAAAAGCTCATAAATGGATAAGCATAACTTATATTAAACTTTGTCATTGTAGCCATCCAACATATTGAAGCCAAGAAGGCAGAACCAAAGCTAAGAATAATAAAAGGATCCATTAGAACTTTTATCAGAAAGAGAAATTTTTGATATAATTCAGCAGGAAGTGCTCCGTATTTTTCCATTCTCCACTTAAGCATAATCTGTCCTATTACCGTGAAAATGATCGTGAATAGAATATAAACATAACCCACTATAACGCCGCCTTTATGCTCACAATGATTGCATAATAATCTTCTTGAATCCTGCGCATTTCTCTTCGTAATTGCTCTTATACAATTTATAGAGCTGCTTATAACTATCTTCCTGCTGTGACTCCAGAACAAAACCAAGCGATTTATTAAATCGAATAGCTCTGCGATTGTCCGTTAAAATATATGCATTTAAATAACTTAATTTTAATTCATAGAAAGCGAAATCAACTAACGCAAAAACTACTTGATAAGGAATAGTTGAATTCAAATACTTTTCATCAGCTATGAACATTCCCGTTTCACCACAATTATTATCAAAACTTATTTTCTTTATTTCCGTTAGACCAATATCTTGACCTTCAAATTCAATAATAAAATAAAAATTTTCATTTTCATTTAGATTAGAATACCATTTTTCTTGCATCTCCTGAGAAATATACTCCCTATATTCCATATACATTGATACCTTTGGGTCATTTCTCCAGTTTCTAACCATTTCAATATCATTATGTTGCAATCTCTTTAATTTTACACCATAAGAAGTAATCATTCCTACCTCCCTCAACCTTGACCACATGCCTATTAAAAGTGAATCAATGACAGGTATAGCCACCGTCCACATTAAGAATAGTTCCTGTTATCCATTTAGCAGCATCTGATAATAAAAATTGCGTCGCATAAGCGACGTCCTCGGCATCTCCAAACCCAAGTGGATGATAGGCTAAATTTTTATTGTATTGATCAGGTGGCAGTATATTAACGAATTCATCAAACATCTCAGTTTTAACCATTCCAGGTGCAACCGCATTTACTCGTACGCTATAACGTGCGAGTTCCAACGCTGCTGATTTGACAACTGCATTTACTGCACCTTTACTAGCCGCATAGGATACTATACCCGGTTGCCCTACTTGTCCCATTACAGAAGAGACTAAAACAATAGAAGACTTAGATGCTATGATCGTTTTGTTCGCAAAACCTCGCAAAAAAGGCTAAACCAGAATATACATTAGTATTCATAATATCATCTATATTTTTTTTCATTTAATATTCTTAATGGAATGGTTTGTTGTATACCAGCAAAATGAGCTAAACCATGAAAAGGAGATCCTATACTAGCCGAAACTTTTTTCATCCACGAAGGTATAGCATCACTATCATTTAAATCCAATACCTCAATGACATGAGCAGAGGGGTTGTACATTTGGTTTAATGTATCCTGAAGTCGGCTCTCATTTCGGCCAACCAAGATAATCCTAGCACCGTTCTGACTCAGAATTTTTGCGGTTTCAGCTCCAATTCCCGAAGAAGCACCAGTTACTATAATCCATTTATCATTAAGAGTAAATGGGTTACTCATTAGTATCAATCCTTTTATATATATTGGATTTCTGGACAAATTACATTTTTGAGATCGATAGCAGCCCCAGCCCAAGAATATCCCACTCCAAATCCAGCTAAACAAACTTTAGTACTATTGTCTTTCAATTTCTCCCCTAAGAAATCAACCAACACTAAAGGAATGGAAGCTGAACTCGTATTACCGAATTTCTCAATATTAATTGGAACCTTAGACTTCTCAACGCCTATCTTCTGTGATAGATAGTTAATCATATACTTATTCGCTTGATGAAAAATGTAATAATCAGGATCATCCAGTGTCCACCCATGACTTTCTATTGTTTCATTAATTAAAGGCGGAACTTTCTCTATCGTAAAATTAAAAATTTCAGATCCATTCATAAAAAGTTCTTCTTTCGAACGCAAATTACCATCCTTATCTGGTACTTTCAAAGAACTTGTATGGTTTCTCCTATTGCGGAACCCGCTCACTGGAACTATTAAATTCTTTTCACCAGAGCCACGACTTCCACTCGTAAATGTAATATTCCCTGCAGTTGCATCATATTCCAAAGCAGTTGCTGTACCTGCATCTCCGAATAAAAAAGCAACTGAACGATCCCGTTCAGATATAATTTTGCTAATTGTATCACCAACGAGTACCAGCATTTTCTTGCAAGAACCTGTAGAAACGAATTGTGATGCAGTCATTAATCCGTATACATAACCAGAGCAACCAAGGGAGATATCCAATGTTAAACATGTTTCTGGGAGCCCTAATCTGTGTTGAATAATTCCTGATGTTGCAGGTAAAAGATAGTCTGGAGTTTGAGTGACGAATATGATTCCATCTATCTCATTACGATCCCAAGATAGTTTTTCAATCAAGATCTCAGCAGCCGAAACACATAGATCAGCGGTTGTCTGCGTTTCATCAGTTCTGTAGAAGTATTTCGTACCAACCATATTAGTAACTTTTTTTATATCTTTTTGGGAAAAAACATCCGAGAATTGTTCCACATCATATTTATGTCTTGGAAGAGCACAACTGATTCCCTTAATTGAGACATTGCTTATGTTTGAAATCGCCATTTTAATCCTCCAGCTTATGTTTAACCAGCTCGATAAGGTCATTCAAAGTCTGACAGGCTAATAACTGTGTACCATTTAGTTGAACACCAAAACTCTCATCAACCAATGCAATAGTTGCCACAGTTGCCATGGAATCCCAATCTTCCAATTCATCTAATACAGATTCTACTGTCAAAGTACCTACAGGAACAAACACAACGTTTTCTTCAAAATTCGCAATAAATTCAATAGTAGTCATTATAATCATCCTTTTAAATTTAGTTTATTTTACCCACTGTACATTACAGGCTGCCCATGAATAGCCTACTCCAAATCCTACCAACATGAGAAGATTATTATTCGCTATTGCATCCCTATCCAATTGCTTTTTTATGGTAATAGGTATTGTTGAAGATACAGTATTTCCACAATTATCCATTTCAATCGGGAGTTTTTCGATATCAATTTTCACTTTTTTCTAAGGTGTTCCAACATATACTTGTTTGCTTGATGAAAAATAAACAGATTATAATCTTCTTTTATCTTAGCAGATTTTTCAAGTAATTGCTGTATTGTATCTGGGACTACTTTTAGTGTGAAGTTAAAAATCTCTGGACCATTCATATATAAGTTTGCCTTTGATCTCGCATTTCCAAACTGATCTTCTTGCTCTATCTGAGCTTCCTCGGAAAGAGGCTCTCTCATACCTCCAGCAGGTATAATCAAATTTTCTGCTCCTGAGCCATCTGTACCAAAAACAAAGGGCCCAATAAAGTCCGATTCAGCCTCCTTTCCTGACAGAAGTGTTGCGGTTGCCGCATCTCCAAATAAAACTTTTACACTTCTATCTTTCTCATTAATATATTTACTATAAGTATCACCCGTCAGTAATAATATATGATGAGCAGAGCCAGTCTCAATTAAACCTTTAGCCAGTGAAAGACCATATACATAACCTGAACATCCCAAATTAAAATCAAAAGCACCACAAGAAGTCCGTAATCCTAGTCTTTCTTGAATGATACAAGCAGTAGTTGGAAGTATATAATCCGGTGATTGAGTACAAAAGATGACAAAATCAATTTTTTGACGATCAAAATTAGTTTGATCAAATAATTTATTAGCAGCTTTGACAGCCAAATCTGAAGCACTCTCATCTTGTGTCGCAATGGTCCTCTTATAGATGCCAATCTTCTCTGTTAACCTATCCTCAATAGAATTATGTTCTACCGTTTCTGGCAAATAATATTCTATTGCTTGAATATAGCTCTTAATCAAGAGACATCCTCCTTTGCTAACATTCTCACATTAGTTGTTACATCCCTTATAACGTAGAGAGGCCTTTGTTTCACTTCATTGAATATCCTTCCAATATACAGACCAAGTATTCCTAGATTAGCGAACATCAATCCACCTAAAAAATACATGGAAACCATCAAACTTGTCCAGCCAGATACAGGTTGCTCAAGAAAAAAATATTTGACGGCCAAATATATGCCATAAATCATGGATAAAAAGGATATTGTAAAACCGAATTTAATTGACATCCTTAGCGGTTTGTTCGATTGCGATACAATAACATCAGTTGCTAACTTCAATTTTTTAGAAAACGTATAAGTCGACTTCCCACTCTTTCTCTCTGAATGTTCAATATTTATGTAACCCGTTTTGAAACCTAACCATCTAAGAAACATAGGATAAGAGCGATTTTGTTCACGCAGATGCTTAAAATTATCAATTACTTTTCTAGAAGCAACACTAAAGTTAGCTATTGTAGTATCAGATTTATTTTCAGTGAAATAATCTAGCACATAATAAAACAATTTGCCTCCTAGTTGTGTGAAAAAGCTATCTTGTCTTTCATATCTGCGACCAAACACTACATCATAGTCCTCTTTCGTTGCTTTCAAATACATTTTTTCAATCTCTTCTGGTTGATCTTGTAAATCACAATCCATTACGACTACCCAGTCACCCGAACAATAATCAACTCCAGCCGTAATAGCAAGATGTTGTCCAAAGTTTCTAGCTAGATTAATACCAACTACCCGCACGTCTGCTTCACTTATTTCTGTAATAACCTCCCAAGCATGATCGGGACTTGCATCGTTAACGAAAATAATTTCGTGGTGCGTTGATATTTGTGTGAGTGTATAGGTTAATCTTTCATATAATTCTAATAGACATGTTCTACACCCATAGACTGGGATGACGACTGAAATTGTTGGCGTTTTTTTTCTCATCTGATCCCCTTATTCAAACTTTATAACCATCTTGCGAAGCGACCTGTAGTAGATATTGACCATATTCGCTTTTCTTTAGAGGTTGAGCTAGTTGAATTAGTTGTTCTCTACTGATATAGCTATTCTGATAAGCAATTTCCTCTAAACAAGCGACCTTTAACCCCTGTCTATGCTCGATTGTTTCTATAAACTGGGAAGCCTCTAATAAAGATTGATGAGTACCGGAATCGAGCCAAGCAAAGCCTCTACCTAACAATTCAACATTAAGGTTTCCCTGCTGTAAATAGATCATATTTATATCTGTGATTTCAAGTTCTCCTCTTGCAGAGGGTTTAATTGATTTGGCAAACTCCACAACTTGGTTATCATAAAAATATAATCCTGTTACGGCATATTTAGATTTTGGTACAAGCGGCTTCTCTTCTATAGTCACGGCACGATTGTTCTCGTCAAAAGAAACTACGCCAAAGCGTTGTGGATCTTTGACTGAGTACCCAAAAACTGTTGCCCCTTCTTTTCTATTGAGTGCCCGTTTTAATAAAGGAGTAAATCCTTGTCCATAAAATATGTTATCACCTAGTATTAAAGCTACATTATCCTTACCGATAAACTTCTCTCCAATTATAAAAGCTTGCGCTAAACCATCTGGGGTTGGCTGTACAGCGTAAGATAGCTGCAGACCAATATCACCACCATCACCTAGCAATTGCTGAAATCTAGGTATATCTTCCATAGTCGAAATAATAAGAATTTCCCTAATTCCAGCCAACATAAGAACTGATAAAGGATAATAAATCATCGGCTTGTCATATATAGGGAGGAGTTGCTTTGATATACTTTTAGTTAACGGGTAAAGCCTTGTACCGCTTCCTCCCGCCAATATAATTCCTTTCATGCAGCATATCTCCCTTTAGCTCACTTTAATGATTTCTAGGTTGTCTACCGTTAGTTCTCCTTTATTGGAAAAGAAGGTTCTTACTTCTATTTGATAAGATTTATTGCTATTATCAATTCGCAAGTCAGTTTCCAGAACAGATTGATCAGCCTTCAATATACCGCCGTCAAGCTGAACCCAGTTTACCCCATCTGAATAACCTATGTCCCACTTGTTCTCAAAGCTGTTTGTGTTATAATGCAGTTTTATTTTGTATTGGCCCTCCACTAATCTAACATAAGGTCCGAACGTAAATATTCCTGAAAAATTGTCATCGCTGCTAATCCTTCTTATGCCATCTTCTTTAAGTTCCGCGACACTTGGCAGATCAGCCCCGGGTATACTAATAGATTCCCCTGCATTCATTGGCCATCCAGGTAGTTTCGATGCGATATTAAAATCATATACGATGATAGTATAACCTTGATAAGTTAATATTTTTTTAGGTTCACCTAACTTATTATTTAATCCATTTAAATTAATTGATTCTTTTTCAGCTTGTTCTAGCAAAATGAAAGTTTCTCCCTGATATGTAGACGGATAATACCATTTTTCTGAAGAAAGTAGATAATTAGGCTTCATATCCGGTAAGCTAATGCCCGCTACGAAAACTTTATTGTTCGATATAATTGTAGAAACACCTGCATTCCAATAAGAGGCATAACCATAAGATAGTTCATTTTCCTCTAGGAACTTTATAAGTCCCTTTTTTGGATGCTCATTTTTTATTAGATGCTTGCTGCTATCGAGACTATAAATTGTTTTGATATTTGAATTTATATAAGAAGAAGATAAGATAGGAACAACCAAAGCTGCGATAATACAGATTACGTACCATTTATTAAATTTGTTGATTTTATCAACAACATAACAAACCGATAATATCACTGCAAAAAACTGAATAATCAATAAATATCTCGCACCAGCTAAATCCTCACTCATAAAGGTTCCAAAAATACAAATATAAGTTGTTGAAAGTAAGGACATTAAGTAAAAAAGAAGAAATATTTTAGTGCTTTTATTATAAGTACTATATCTACGTATCATTAATATTGGAATAATAAAAACAACTGTTATTGCAAAGCATGTTCTATAGACTTGAATTAAGCCATCAAAAGAAGCTAACTGAATTGTGGTATCTGGTAGAGCTGCGAATAAAACTAGAATTCCTCTGAAATAAAGATCAATATTATGAGTAATTTGTTCAGAATTCGTCAGGTTTGACCCTGCTATTCCTGTAATATAATTTAATCCATTTATTAAAAATTTATAAATAACTAGCCCCACGAATGAAGAGGAAACTAATATTGCTAACAAAGCAATATTTTTTTGTTAAAACTAGGTTTTTTAATATTATCCAAAAAGCCATACAAAATAATGGATGCCACTAAAGGTATCGTGAAAATAAAAGCATATCTAAGTCCTGACATATTAAGAATGATTAACATTAAACTAAATAAACAAAACAGAATCGCCATTCTAGCCTTAGAATAGACCTTATCATCCAATAATAAAAGACTTATATATAAAGAAACCATTATACATATCGTAATATTCGCATATGCGGCTTGTCCAAAATACATATCAATAAACAAATTAGATATTCCCGAAAAAATAATTGCTAAAGAAATGAACGCCGAAACTCTACTGTTAAATATTTTGAATACTAATTGGTAAGTTACTACTGCAAGTATTAATGTTTGTATTAACACCGCTATAGACCTTGATAATAGTTCATCGTTCACAAAACCATTAATAAGTACTATATAGTTATTAATTGCGGTAATCCAAATGTCTTGATAGTAGTACCAGGTATGAGGAAAAAAACTTTTAGTTATTACCTGGTCTTCTGCTAACAAATTAGCTGTAGCGGAATCGGAATTAAATTGATTAGTAAATCCATAATTAAAAATATAAAAACATATAAAACAAATACTTGCTGCGAATAACAAAAGTGATACTCTTTCAACAGATATTTTAGACTCCACACTCTTGAAAAATTTCATATAATCCTCCATATACGTATCTGTTCCATCACTTAAAATAGGCTAGTGTTGCTGAAAGTTTGTGCAGTTCTTCTGTTTCTCTGTTACTTTCTTTTTTCATATAATCAATAATGGTTACTATCATTGATTCCGTTAAATTTAAGGACGGTTTTGTAACAATGTAATCAGAATATTGTTGTACTACTTTTCTAATGTCTAATTTTTCTTCTGCATATCTTCTTGCATTATTACCAATTTCACTTATCATTTGCGGATGCGTTATTAATGCCTCAAATTTATTATAAATCATGTCAATTTCTATAGACTCAGACATTGCTTCAGGTGACTTTAATTTTATACAACAGTTATCTGGCACCTCTGAAAAACTACCCAGATCATTAATCATCGAACATTTTCCTTTTGCTAATATCCTCATTAAACTTCCTGATGTTTCTCCATTGTAAGGATATCTTAAGTTCAGACATACATCTGTCGCAGAAATATAGTCCTCAAACTCACTTAATTCTGTATAACCGGTAATTACAACCTTACTATTAAGGTTATTCATTTTAATGTACTGCTCTAATTCATCCTTAATACTTTCTGCAGGTTTCCCCACCAAATATAAATCTACATTATCATAAGTAGAAACTATTTTTTTGAAACGCCTTTAACACTGGCATAATCCTTTTTGTTTCATGGATATGACCAAATGCTGATAAAACAATATTATCTTGATTTATATTTAATTTTGTACGTGCTTCTGCAATGCTATCGAGTTCTTTAATCTCTGCATACGATTCAATTTTTTTCACATTTCTTTGTATATCTTTTTCTAAAAGCAAACGTTTAGCATAATCACTATGTACAATAATTTTATTGGAATAATTCGTTACAATTCCATTACTCGGAATTTCATATAATCTAGGAGGAACTTTCCCAGATTGAAAATCATTAACATAGCGATTAACTTGCTCTTTATCATAATCTTCATACAGGTATTTTTTGTATTGTTCAATATTTTCTTTTGTAGAAACCAAGTGAAATAACAATCCATGCAAGTTATAGTCATGTAAAACCAAAGTCCCAGGGTTTTCTTTTATATAGTCCAGCATATAAGCATGGTACTCGCTATTCCCCATTTGATAAATAATTTCTTGATAATTGTTCTCTCTAGACTTGAACTTTCCATGATCATAGACTGTAATCGTATCAGCAAGATGACAGTCTGGCTTATAGTTTTTATCAATAAATACATCTATAACGAAATATTTAGAGAGCTCATTTAAAATATCCACACTATAATCTGATATTCCAGACTTTAATGGAGGTAACGGTGTAAAGAAAGCAATTTTCTTTTTATTTTCACTTACTGTTATTACTTCGGTTATTTTTATTGAGTTAATTGAAGTGATTGTACTCTGAGCAACCATATCCCACGTAAACATTTTAACTCTTTCGGTACCCTTGTGTATAAGATACTCCAAATCAGCTTCTTGCAGTATTTCAACTAATCCTCTTGTCATATCTTTAGTATTAAAAGGATCGACCAACACAGCTGCGCCTTCAGCTATTTCTCCTAAGCTAGAGTTGTTTGATGTTAAGACAGGTGTACCACACGCCATAGCTTCAACTACAGGCAATCCAAATCCCTCATATTGCGACGGAAAAGCAACGATATGGGCCAGATTATACAGTTGGATTAAATGATCTAACGGCACAAAATTGGTGAGTATGACTCGCTCTCTAACCTTAAATTTTGCTGCTTCAACATAATATCTTTCCTCTGACTGTTTACTAAGTTTGCATGCTATAACGAGTTGATACTCATTGATTAATGATTGTGGCATTTTTGCATACGCCTCAATTAGTTTAGAAATATTTTTACGATCATCATCTCCGCCGGTACACATTATATACTTCTGTTCGATTCCATACCGGTTTTTAAGTTCTTGTAATTCTAAAGAAGATATCTCAATCTTTCTATAACATTCATCTGTTCCCGCATATATAACATCAACTTTACTTGAGTGTACATTAAAATGTTTGATGAAATCATCTTTAGCATTTTTTGATATGGCTAACAATTTATCCATTCTTTTTAGGTTATTCATCTGTGCCATATATCTTTTATATGTCGTTTTATCGGTAAGATACCTTTCTTTAAATACATAAGGGATGATGTCATATAACGTAGCAACAGTTTGTATTTCTGAAAACCACTCTATATCATAAGAAATAAGACTATCAACTGGTGAGGTAAAATAATAAACTTGTATATCATTCTCTTGTATAAACTTCTTAACTATACCGCCCAGAATAGAATTAAAAGCAATTTCTTTTCCTAAGAATCCATCACTTCCAAGATAAAAATAATGCTCACTAACATTATCTGAGTAATTCAATATATCCTTTAAAGAAGTATCCTCATAAAAATTAATTAAAAAGTATCTGTTTTCCTTATCAAGCTCAAACATTTTTTTCAAATGACTAGTCGTATAATTACCAATACCTCTATTTTTAGAATCTGGTCCAAGAATAGCAAGGACGTCAATTGCTATATTCATTTCAGCCCACCCTATTCTTTGAATATTTCCCATCCAAGAAAATTGAATTTATTCCTGTAAAAGCATATTCTTCATAGCCCTTGCTTTCTAGAAATTGCTTAATTTCATCATTTTTCGATCTGTGATTTAATTTAATATCGTAGCTGATCATTTCTGTTACGATAAGCAAAGGCCGAGAATTATCATAATTTATAGATTTTAATACCTCCATATCCTTCCCCTCTATATCAATTGATAATATTGTAGGAGCCTTTCCGAGATAGTTATCTACGATCGTCTCATAGGATACCGTTTCAACAACTTTTTTTTCAACAATTTTTAAATCCGGATTTTTTTCAATAAATGCATTTGCCGCATTCAAATCAGGCGTGCTTAAGCCATCGCCATTGAGAACATAGAAATCAATTTGTTTACCTGTTTCAACATCTATACAATTATTCAATACAATATCCCTATGTCTATAAAATTGGAGTTCCGGTACTAGATTTACATTAGCTTCAACCAACACGCCTTTCGCACCTTTACTGTACATAAAATACGTATTGCTAAGTTCTTTTGCATGATTAGCTCCCAAATCTATATAAGTAACATCTACAAAAGAGATTCCAAGTACATGCAAAATATATGCTAATATACTATCTTCACCCGATTGAGCATATGATGTCTTTTCAAAGAAATTATCCGGTACATTCCCAAACAACTGAAGTGCCTCTATTTTTTTTATAAATCTCGTAGTAAGCTCACTTTGTTCTTCGTAAATATAATGTCTCTTTTTTACATTTTCAAAATCTTGTTTGTGCTGTTTAAGTTCTATACTCATTATATTCTGCTGTTCTTGCGCTTGGTTTAAGCTGGCTATTGCTCGTTCTAGCTTTTCACTTAATTCAGTACTCTGTTTTTTATGCCATTCAATTTCTTGGACAGCAGTCGTATACAATTGCTCCAATTGTATATTGTTATTTGAAATACCTCTTACTAATTCTGTGATACGTCCAACAGCAGGCACTACAGCGTTATTAAAATCCGTTTGCTGATGGGTAATTGGCTCGATATACCACTTCAACAGTTTTCTCACTAACTTTTTTTAAAAAAACAATTATAGGACCTATTACTTTTCTATTAGAATGCAAATATCTATATGCAAAGTTTTCTCTTGTTTGAAGCAGCGTATTTAAATGTCCATCTATTTCTGCAAAATATTGTTGAGAAGCATTGAGAAGAACTTGATTTTGCTGTACCTCTACTGTAGTATTCTCATAGCCTAGACCATTTTTTAATTTATTAAAAATAACTTCCTGCTCAATACTTTGAAATCGCCTGCTCAATTTCACACTCTCCTTCACACTCTATCCAATATCCCAGCTATGATCTATAGACAGGACACCCACCGCTTTATCATTAGACACGACCGTGAAATCCATATAATATTTTATAAAATCTAACGCCAGATGCTCACCATTAACAATAGCAACATTTAGCTTATAACTACCTGTAAGAAGATTGCATTGATTAACTTTAAACTTAACTGTGCCCGTGTCTTTTATAGATTGCAGCTTTAATTTCCCAATCTGTGTGTTATTCCCGTAAACCAGCATTTTATCAGCTGTATAAAATCCAATGCCAAATATATATTCTTTCTGAGAATGAAGAACCTTATAATCAATTTCAATGACCATGGATTGTCCTGCGGAAATAACGTTCGTATTTTCTCCTTGGCTATTCAATATTCTTGCTTCAGTAATTATGACTTCTTTCGAGCCCCATCTACTTTCATCTGAGAATTGCGGAATTTCTTCTTGCTGCTCAGGCAGCTCGGATAACTCAGTTTCGTTCACTGATTCTACAGGAGGCTTATTGTTTACATCCTCCAAGTACTCTTGTTGGCGTTGCTCTACAAATTTTTTATTCATATGCTGCGTATACAAGTTTACAACTCGATCAGGTTCTCCTTGCTCTACAATAGATCCTTCACTTAGCCACACAACTTTATCGCTAATTTTTTCAATTGTCCCTAGATCATGAGCCACAATAACTATAGTTGCTCCGCTATTCTTAAAACCTTCAATCTTATCAAAGCATTTCTTCTGAAAATTGGCATCCCCAACAGATAAAATCTCATCAATTAATAAAATCTCAGGATTTACATTAATGGCTACCGAGAATGCCAAACGCATATACATTCCTGAAGAATACGTTCTTACTGGATTTTCAATGAAATCTCCTAATTCAGAAAATCGAATAATTTCATCTAATTTCCCATCAATCTCTTTCCTTGATAATCCCGATATGGATGCATTAATATAAATATTCTCTCTGCCAGTGAAATCTGGATGGAAACCAGCCCCTAACTCAATAAGGCTTGAAATTCTTCCATTAACCTCAATCTCTCCTGTGTCAGGATACAATATTTTAGTAATAAGCTTTAACAACGTACTTTTTCCGCATCCATTATGTCCAATCAATCCAACTGTCTCACCTTTTTTTATATCCAGACTAACGTTATTAAGCGCATAAAAATTGCTATACTCATTGCTTCTCAATTTCAATAATTTTTCTTTCATTGTTAATGGCTTATCACGATAGATTTTAAACGTTTTACTAACGTTTTTTATAGAGATAACCGTTTGATCGCTCATTTTACAAATCCTCCGCGAAAGTCTTTTCGCTTTTTCTAAAGATAAATATACCAACTATTAATAATACGATCCCTATTAAAAGTGAATATAATAATGCACTCCAATCAGGTTGAACTCCATTTAGCAGCACATTTCTAAATGAGTTTATAATGGGAACCATTGGATTTAAGCTTATGATGGAAGCAATTCTTTCCGGGAATATGGTGATTGGAAAAACAATAGGGGTTAAATAGAACCATACAAAAGTAACTACTCCGACAATATGCTCTAGGTCTCTAAATTTAACATATAGAGCGGATAATATTACTGACAGTCCTAATATAAATATAAATTCAATCAGTAAAACGACAGGAAGCCATAAGACATTAAATGTCAAATGAACACCTGTCAGAAGGAGCGCAGCAAATGTAATAACTAGACCATATATATAATTCATTAAATTCGTACCGACTACAGAAATAGGAAGAATAAGTCTTGGAAAGTAAACTTTTTTTACTAGGTTCGCTCCTCCAACAATACTTGTTGTAGCGCCTTGTACAGAGGTAGTAAAAAATATCCAGGGTAATAGAGCAACGAAGAGGAACATCGCATAATTTTCTTGTTCAATTCTTAATAAATAGGGAAAAACAATAGAATAAACTAATAGCTGTAGCAATGGATTTATAAATGTCCATAAAAAACCAAGAAATGATCCTTTATATCGAGAGCGTAAATCTCTGCGTACGATACTGACCAACATTTGTCTAAAATTAAAAAGCTCCTTAAAGTAGTTCAGCATATTACTTTTAAACCACCGTTCATAATAATCTATATTACGTCGATTTTTTCCAATATTGATATATATCATAGAGGCTTTTTTCTAATGGAATAGCAGGTGTCCAACCTGTAGCCTGATTAATCTTCTTGTTAGAACCGTAGTATTCTGGAACATCACTAGGCCTCATTTTATTTTCATCGATAATTACCTCAATGGTCGTGGAGGAAAATAATATTAATTGATCAAGAATACTTCTAATTGAGACACATAAACCAGAGCATACATTATATACTTGCCCTGAAACTCCTTGTTCAAATAAGAGTCGATAACCCTCAACAATATCTCGCACATCAGTGAAATCTCGTTTGCTAGTTAAATTCCCAACATAGATAACAGGGTCTGCCTTACCATGTTCTATTTCAACAATTTGTTTCGCAAAATCGCTCGTTACGAATCCTAACATTTGTCCTGGGCCTATATGATTAAATGCTCGGGCATGAATAATCTGAAGTCCATATTGTTTACTATAATGTTGCGCTAATCTACTTACAGAAGCCTTTGAGAGACCATACGGATTTAATGGATTAGTATTATTCTCTTCGATAATCGGCAATTTAGTTACCAGTCCATACTCTTCTGATGAACCAATTGAAATCACTTTAACAAGGTCACTTACAGTAGACTTTCTAATAGCCTCAAATAACCCGATAGTATCCATTAGATTAGATTGGAATGTCTCCTCAATATTGTCCCATGAATATTTCACAGAGCTTTGACCCGACAAATGAAAGATCACATCAGGCCTAATATCCTCTAATACTCTTTGAACCCTATCCTGCTGTGAAAAATCAATATCTATTATATTTACACTAGTAATGAGGGGAGGCGGACACTTACGTGTCCCGCCCCATACTTCGTACCCATTATTTATTAAGTTTTGTGCTAAATACCGCCCTACAAAACCACTTATTCCTGTTATTAGAGCTCTCATTCATATGCTCCTTATTTTTGATTTACAAGCGATACTTTCTTCATATCATTATCTACCATCATCTTCACCATTTGTTCAAACCCAACCTCTAGCTTCCAACCAAGCTGTTCTTTTGCTTTCGTGCAATCGCCAAGTAACAAATCTACCTCTGCTGGACGCACAAATTTCGGATCAATAACAACGTAATCTCTCCAATTCAAATCTGCGTGGCTGAAAGCAATTTCAACGAGTTCTTCGACTGTATGCATCTCACCTGTAGAAATTACAAAGTCTTCAGGTTTGTCTTGCTGCAACATGAGCCACATTGCCTTTACATAATCCCCGGCAAAACCCCAATCACGTTTTGCATCAAGATTGCCCATTCTAAGTTCCGTTTGCAGACCGAGTTTAATTCGAGCAACTGCATCCGTAACCTTACGAGTGACGAATTCTACACCTCGTCTCGGAGATTCATGATTGAATAAGATACCTGAACAAGCAAACATGTCATAGCTCTCACGATAATTAACGGTAATCCAGTGACCATATACTTTAGCAACACCGTATGGGCTGCGTGGATAGAAAGGTGTTGTTTCTTTCTGCGGTGTTTCGACAACTTTACCAAACATTTCACTGCTAGATGCTTGGTAAAATTTCGCTTCCGGCTTTGTCAAACGAACGGCTTCCAGCATATTAGTTACACCAATTCCTGTAGACTGTCCAGTAAGCACCGGCTGAATCCATGACGTCCCGACAAAAGACTGAGCTGCTAAATTATATACTTCATCCGGGTTGGAGATACGCACAGCATTAATCAAGGAGCCTAAATCTAATAGATCTCCATCTATAAACTCTATCTCATTTTTAATATGATCGATATTTTCCATGATTGGCGTACTTGTTCTCCGACGCAGACCATATACTTTATAACCCTTTTCCAATAATAATTCTGCCAAATAAGATCCATCTTGTCCTGTAATTCCTGTAATAAGTGCATTCTTAGTCATGTTGATACATTCTCCTCTAAATTGTATTTATTTAAAGATACTGTTCAAGTTTTTGCATTCTTAATTCCTTGAGCAGAAGTTTTACTTCCTGAGCCTTATCTTTCGTGCAAATGAGCGTCACATCTTCGGTATCTACTATAATGAGATCCTCGATCCCTAATGTAGCAATTAACTTGCCGTTGCTTTCAATAATACATCGTTTAGTATCGAGATTAAGTATATTGCCCTTAATCACATTACCGTTATCATCCAGTTGATCAATTCTTTCTAATGCCGTCCAACTGCCCACATCATCCCATCCAAATAAACATGGAATCACATAAATGTTTGATGCTTTTTCCATAATCCCATAATCAATAGATTGATCAGGCATTTTTATAAATTCCTCTGCGATGATCTTATCCTGATCCGGCTTTCCTAATGCATATTTCATAGTCTCTAACACATCATGCATATCGGGCATTAACTCTTGTATGAATTTTCGAATAACAGATGTTTTCCATACAAAGATGCCACTGTTCCAGTAGAAATTACCGGCAGCTAAATAGGATTGTGCAACTTCATAATTTGGTTTTTCTACGAATTTATTCACCTGATATACTTTGACATCATTAACGAGTTGCTCCACACCCATACTTTCTATGTATCCGTAGCCGGTTTCTGGATAGGTTGGCTCAATACCAAGAGTAACTAAATTTTCATTAGAGTTAGCGATTTCTGACGCTGTCTTTAAAATATTAATAAATCCTTCTTCGTTTTCTATAATATGATCTGAAGGAATTACAATCATCGTACTATCCTTATATCTCTCTTCAATTATAATAGAGGCTAGTCCAATACAAGGGGCTGTATTGCGTCCAATTGGCTCAATAATAATATTTTCTATCGGCAAGTGAGGAATTTGGGCTTTAAGCAATTCAGCATACAATTCATTAGTAACGATAAAGATTTGACTAATATCAATTAATAATTCAAGTCTCTCTATCGATTGTTGAATCATTGATTTGTTGCCAGATATATTTAAAAATTGTTTGGGTAAATTGGTTCGACTCTTCGGCCAGAACCGTTCACCCTTCCCCCCAGCCATAATTACACAAGTTAGTGTCATTTCAACCTCCATTATTCCATTCTTTGATATACTCCAAGCGTTTTTTTATTAATTCACCAACTCGCTTTGGTGAATAATCGGTTTGGATGGTAATTTTCCCGTTATGTGAAATAAGATTACGATACTCAATATCATCAACGATTCGCTTCATGTACGAAGCAGCATGCTCTGTATCCGGCTCTGCCCAAAATTGATAACTTTCATATGGGCCGTAAGTTTCACCAAGCTGCACAAGATTATAATCTACCAAACAAGAGTTACTGCTATTCATAAAGTCGATGTTAGATGACCAATTGGTTCCAATAACCGGCTTGCCGAGATACATCGCTTCAGCGAGCCCCAAACCGAATCCTTCACTTCGATGCAACGAAATATAGCAATCCGTGATATGAAGCAGAGCATTAGTGTCATTTCTAGATAAGACATCTTTTATTATATAAATGTTGCTGTAATCACCAACAAGCTGATTTAGTTCCTTTAGTTCCTTAGTATCGCTACTGTTTACTTTAATCACCAAGCCAATTGAATCATCGTTTCCCTTAAAAGCCTCTTTAAACGCTCGGACAGAAGCTTGGGGATTTTTACGCTGATGATAACTCTTAACATCATACATAGTTAAAAATAGAAATACATTTTCAGGCAATTTGAAATAATCTCTATTTCTCATTTCTGCAACTTTCACTTCAATACTATGTGGGATACGAATAACCGGAACGGGACTTTTCATCGCAATTGCTTCTGCGACAAATGTAGACGGTGCCCAGATTTCCTGGACAAGTCCGAAGCTATCCCGCCAACGATCTGGAAAATCAGGCAACTCCCAGTGCCAATAACCTATATTATAACGAGTTTTAAATAGTTCACTGCTGTATTGAGAATATATCTCTATCATTTGCTCTGCATTTAGATGAAATATATTAATTTTGTATTCAGGAGAATCAATCTCTTTATGAGCCCAGCTCATATCTGACATACGCGAGCTATTCGTACCCGTATAATTTATAATTCCAAAAGAAAGCTCTCCCGCTGTTAGTGATTTGGCCGCGATACGACATGACTCGCCTATTCCCATCTCTGCTCTTGCATAACCGATTAAATTCACACCAAGTTCACCGGATAAATCCAATCGACTGATCAACTCTCTCTGCTCGATTGGAAAAGCCGTTTTAAGTAAATTTCGTTTTACTCGCTGCATCGTTTGCGGAGGAACAAAGGGAGCTACTAGTTTCTTAGACCGAACAGCTAACTTATACAATAATTTTAAGAGATTTTGTTTAATATAGGACACCACCATCAGTTATGTTCGACAATTCAATTCTCATATTTCTACAATTATGTCGAACGCATCCTAACCATTTTAACAAAGAATCTACATGCTGAACACCTTATTCTTATTCTAGTTTCTCCAAAAAGGTAGAAAATTCGATGAAATCGTCTATTCTTTCGACATTCACAATTTTCGTAATTTTGTAAACAACATACAAATTCCACTGCTTTCTTTATAGTAATCCATTTCCTCATTTGTTAAAATACACAGAGGAGTAGAATCAAATAGGAGTAAGGAGTTCATACATGAGCGCACGTAAAAAAGTAACACGCAGTACTATCATTACTGAAAAACCACCACTATTAAACTGGATACTTACAATCGGCTTAGCTCTATTTATCATTATTTTCCCTTTCAACAAAGCATTGTTTAACGGTTACGAGTACGCTTTTGAGACTGCAATTTACAATGCAGCCATTTATGGTTTTGTATTACTCGCTGCTACTGTTATCTATGTTTACAGAGTTGGCTGGAAACTCAACAATCATCGAAGTTTGCTGTCGATTCTCGTCTTGTTGCTTCCTGTCGTTTATTGGCTCTCATCCATGCAGGCTGTTTCCAGCTACTATGCTGGCTTTATGGTAAAAGTGATGTTTCTAATGGCAGCATTATTTCTAGCAGCAATTTATGCAGGGGAGAGGCTGCCTGCCCGGAAAATCATTGAATATGCTACCATGTTAACTTGTTACATAGTCGTATTTTACGGATTGCTTATCTTATTTGGTCAGGAATATTTCCGGGACGGAATGTGGCTGGCACATGATGGCTATCGCCTTGCATCTGTCTTCCAATATTCCAATACGTATGCAGGTTTCCTCAGTGCAATTCTGCTAGCAGCTGTTTATTATGCAGCAACATGTACCCGCTGGTATATGCGTCTGGCGAATGCAATCATGCTCGTTCCGATTTTCATATCATTCCTGTTAACCTATTCTCGTGGCGCAATCGTTATTATACCGGTCGTAATCCTTATTCTCGTTCCGTTTCTGCGGTTCGCTCAACAAATCGCTTATATCGTGTACACAGGGCTCACAGCTCTGCTATCAGTTGTCATACTGAGCAAGTTGACTGCCAACACCGATGCAATTGCAGCAATCGTTCAGCCTACCGAGACAAAGGCGCCAAACCCAATCTCGATGTTCGACTCATTGCCTATACAAAGCTGGTTGCTGTTAGGGGCTGCAGCACTTGTTAATGCCGGACTTATCCTGCTCATTCACAAAAAACTCTATCCTTGGCTGGAAACGAAAACGAAAAGGCTAGCCGAACGCAGATGGTCATTCGCTGCTGTTCCTGCAACAATTATTATAATTGGATCACTCGCAGTCATTATCTTACTCACAAGCAGCGGCGTAAGAGACTTGCTGCCTGACAAGATCGCAGCACGCTTTGAGAACATTAACCTGCAGCAGCACTCCGTGCTTGAACGTTGGACATTTTACGAGGATGGCCTAAAAGTCTCGCAGGACTATCCAGTTCTTGGTGCAGGCGGTGGCGGTTGGCAGGCACTCTATGAGCAATATCAGCATAACCCGTACTGGAGCCGTCAGGCACATAGTTACTTTATTCAAACGCTCGTTGAGGTTGGTTGGTTAGGGCTCTTAATATTAATTGGTCTATTGGCCTATATTTACTGGCTCTACATCCGTTCCTATATCCGTTACGCAGAGCGCCGGGGAAGTCATTTCATCTTCTTTATCATTTCTTTGACCCTGCTCTTGCATAGCGCTATTGATTTCGATATGAGCTACATTTATTTAAGTGCTCTCGTATTTATCAGTCTAGGAAGCATGCTCGCTCCTTACGGGAAATTAATGCTTATTAACCGATTCGCTGATCAAAAAAGTACATCCTATAGCAAAATCATATATTCATCTTCAATCGGCCTGCTAACTATAATTCTATTAATCACTTCAATCCGCAGCGCTAGTGCTATTCGCAGCTTTGATCAAACGATAAACAAAGCATCTAGTGGCCAGATTGCAATTAATGAATTACTTCCTAAATTAAATAAGCTCATTAAATCAAAGCCTAATCAATCTGTCTTTTCCTTAACAAAATTCGAGGCGCTGGGTCAAGCCTATGATCAAACTCATGATCGTAAATATTTAGAAGAAGGCATACTAACCCTTCAAAATGCTAAAAAGCATGACCCTTACAATCGTTCAATCATTTCAATGCTGAATGATGCTTTCAAAAAAGACGGAAATCTTCCAGAGCAGCTTGCTATTCTCGACGAGGGCGTCTCCAAGTTCCAATGGGATATCCAGTTTTACGAAAAAGCGGTTATTGCTAATATTGGCGCTATGACTTCGGATGCAGCCAATAAAGACAAGTACCGTGAGCGTGTACTGGAGCTTGCTGCCGAAGTACAGAGCAGAACGGCTCAACTTGCAACATTGCCGCCAGAGCAAATGCAAGGCCGCTCCTTCAGTTTCACTCCAGAAACTGTCCAAGCCATTGAAAATCTCAAATAACATTGCAATCTTCCAAAAATGCGCCCTGCTGGGGCGCTTTTTCTCTCCCCTCTTTCGCTACTCTCATTTTTTTCAATGGCATGTTTCGCTCTTTTCTAGAATAAATAGCATTAGAACGTTCTGATTTGAATTAACGGCCGGAAGGAGAACGACTATTGAATCGAACACGGAAAGCTGGATGGTCTTTCATGCTGCTGCGCGGCGCCGACAAGACTGTCAGACAGTTCCATGTTTCCAAACGGTCGGTCGTTGCAGCTCCAGCTGTAGCCGTACTTGCTGTTTCCGGTTGCATCGGCGGACTTCAACTGAAGTCTGCCTTCAAGATCAGCCACCTGGAAGACCAGCTCTCACAGCAAACCTCCCAGTTCGCGCAAACGGTATCCGCCAAAGATGAAGCCATCTTGAATCTGCAAAAAGAAATCACGCTCCTATCCCAGCAGACAAAGAATATGGAGACGAAGTTGAATGACCTGCAGGCGCTGGAGAATAAGCTTCAACAGTTTATTGAGAAGTATGGAGCCGTGACGGGGTCAAGCCATTCATCCCGCAATTCGGACTCCAGCGTTTCCCGTGGGAAAGTTCAGTCGCTCTCTGCCTCCATAGGGGGAAAGACGTCGTCCGTTATACCCTTGGCCAATTCGTCACAGCCTTCGGCTGAATTAAAGCGAATGGCCGCGCTGGCAGACAGCTCTACTCTCGACCTTCAAGCCGTAAGCGATATGTTGGATGAGATGGAGCAGACGATGGCATATTCACTTAAGCAGTACAGACTGCGCCAAGCAGAGCTGGACGCCATCCCGTCCGGCTGGCCGACAAGCTCGCATCAGATGACATCCGGCTTCGGTTACCGAAAGGATCCTTTTACGGGAAAGGCTACTTTTCATGCCGGGATCGACATTGCCGGTAATACCGGAGATCCCGTCTTCAGCGCAGCAAACGGCATTGTAGAGGAGAGCGGCTTCAGCAGCTCGGAGGGCAATCATATAGTCATCGACCACGGCAACGGCCTGCGCAGCGTCTATATGCATTTGAAGCAGATCGAAGCTCGTGAAGGGGATACGATTGTCCGCGGCGAAAAAATCGGGCTTCTCGGCTCGACTGGACGAAGCTCCGGCCCTCACTTGCATTTTCAAGTCATGCAGAGAGATGAGGCGGTCAATCCGTTAAACTACTTGTCTCTTGTAAAGGAGGATTAAATGGCTATGTTCAAGGACAGCAAGCGGTTCTCCGCAACCGATACGCTGATCGGTCAAGGGACACATATGGAGGGTAAGCTGATTTGCGAAGCCAATCTTCGGGTTGAGGGTGAATTCAGCGGCGATATTGAATGCGTCGGTGATGTTATCATCGGAGAAAGCGGCGTTGCCCGCTCCAGTATCCACGGAAAAGAAATTACGATTGCCGGCAAAGTATTCGGCGATATAATCGCCAAAGGACGGCTGACAGTAACCGCAACCGGTCAAATTATCGGCAGCATCACTGCTCAATCGCTTATAATACACGACGGGGGATTGATGAGCGGCAGCTGCCATATGGAACGCGCTCACGAGAACAAAACCCGCCCTCTATCGGAGACGGATACAGCCTTGCCAAACCAATCAGCAGCGAAAGACTCCTCCCATAAGGAAAAGGAGAAAGCCAGACAAGCGGGTTAATTCCTTTCATCCATAAAAATAACAAAGCCGTCTGAAGCTTTCCCTATTCATAACGGGAACCTTCGGACGGCTTTATTAGGTTGTACAGCGACTGGCCTGCTACTTAAGCCGCCACATCGCGCTTGTTGAATACAAACCAGGTCAATGCGACAAACACGACATAATAAACGCCCAATACCGCCAATGAGAAGCCAAGCGTCATGCCCTCCCTTAGTGGCGTTCCGTTCAAATACTGAACGAGATTCAGATGAATGAACAGCAGGTAATCTACCCAAGCGTAATTCAATATCGCGAATAGCCCAACGAAGGAATTGACGACCAGAATGAGGAACAGCGATAAACCGATCGCCAGTCCCCCGCTGCGGAACACGGCGGATATCATAAACGCCATGGTAGCCGTTACGATCAGAGAAATGAATTCATAGAAAAAGTATTGAATGAAATACACAGCCGCCGTACCTTTATAGAGAGGCGCAATGGTATCCGACGCTGCACTGCTGTCATAACCGAACAACAGGGCATTCATAGCAAGCAAGAACAAGTAGAGCACTACGGTTTGCAGCAAGGCGAACAAGATAACGGCAACATACTTGGACAGCAGTATTTTCGACCGCGACCATGGCCGGATCAGCAATAGCTTGATCGTTCCTGCCGTAAATTCATCCGCAACACTGCCGGCTGCAACTATCGTGGTAAATACCGTAATTAGCAGAAAACTAACTACAGATTCCCAATTAAATACTGACCACATCGAAGGCAGATAATTGGAAAACAGTCGGGTACCTACTGAGATGCAAAGGACGAGCAGCAGCATAATACCAAGCATCACCCAGGTACGAGCCCTCCGGTAAATTTTCATATTTTCGTTCATGACGAGCCCTGCAAAATTAAACAATCTGTTCGCCCCCCGTCATTTCCAGGAATTGATCTTCGAGTGATTTGCCTTGCGCTCGGATACCGTAGACGGAAACGCCAGCTTCTACAAAAGCTGCATTCAGCTTCGCTACCAGCTCACGATCTGCTTCTATAGCAATCGCCGATTGTCCGTCTGCTTCGGCCTTCTGGCCAAGCTGAGCTGCTACGGTAATCGCTTCAACAACATTGCCCACCTCAAAAACAAAACGCCTGCTTTCCGCCCCATCATCACCTTGCTGTTTGATGCCTCTAACATCAATCAGCTTGCCATTCTGAATAATGGCAACGCGATCGCACATGAGCTCCATCTCCGCCAGCAAATGGCTGGAGACGAATATCGAAATGCCTTCATCTTTGGCCAATTGCCGAAGATAATCGCGAAGCTCGCGGATACCCGCCGGGTCCAGTCCGTTCGTCGGCTCGTCCAGAATGAGCAGCTTCGGCCTATGTAGAATGGCTTGTGCCACACCAAGTCTTTGCCGCATACCCAGCGAATACGTCCGTACCTTGTCATGAATGCGCGAACCCAATCCCACAAGTTTTACAACTTCTTCAATTCGTTCATCCGAAATATCCGGGATCATGCGTGCGAAATGAATGAGATTCTGATAACCGGACAAATACTTATACATCTCCGGATTTTCCACGATTGCGCCTACATTGCGGATAGCCTTCTGATATTGCTTGGTGATACTGTATCCATCGATCTTGATCTCTCCGCCGGTGAGTGACATGAGCCCCACCATCATGCGTATTGTCGTTGTTTTGCCGGCTCCGTTGGGCCCAAGAAATCCAAATACTTCGCCTACCGGAAGGTCCAGTGACAGATCATTGATAATCGTCTTTTTTCCGATCCGTTTCGTTACGTTTTGCAGCTGTACAATTGGCTGTGAAATAAAGCAACCCCCCTCGCTAATAACATAATTTACATTATAGCCAACGGCATCTTCAAATGAAAGCAACCGGGGTACTAGAGCCCCCAACCCTAATGCAAAATATTCATGGAAAAAGCTCCCCGGTCCCAGGGAGCCCTCGCTTGTTTCTATATCTCTTTATCTTTCTTCGCTTATTTCTTTCCCCCATTAATCTTCATATAACAAGTGTGATTCTATTCTCCTCGTCCGGTTCGTCCCCCATACATTCTTCGCAGCAGCCAAGCGGCTGTACAACCCGGAAAAAACCGGTCCGGAAAATCTCCCTTGCCTGCTCAGCCGGAACCATTGCGCCGCAGCCCACGCAGTAAAAATACTCGATCTCTTTCATTCCAATCACTCGCTCTCCTAATAGATGCTACAGCTTGGTTGGTACATCGCCGCCGCTCATCTGATTTTTCAGCAAATTATGGATTCGTTCTTTCTCGCCGTTGCCGACGATGTAATACCAGACACGATTAATCGTTGACCCGCTGCCGCTAATTTCAACAGTATCCACCTGCTCCAAATCCGAACGATAGTCGGTTATGAATGTTTTCATCTCATCGAATGAAATATTCGTTTTTACACTGCTGCCCAACTGATCGAGAATTTTCTCGATCTGCTTGATGCTGTTGAATGTCAAGGCGCGCTTCAGCACCTGCTTCAAAATCTCGCGTTGCCTTGTATTACGGCCAAAATCACCCCGCGGGTCCTCGTAGCGCATTCTGGAATAGAGCAGCGCTTCCTCCCCGTCGAGCTTTAATGTTCCCTTATCGAATTGATGCCCTTCGTAAAAGAAACCAAACGGGTTGTCGATCTGTACCCCGCCGATCAAATCGACCATTTTAGCAAAGCCCTCCATATTCACTCGAATATAATAATCAATCGGATAATCGAGAAAGTGCTCCACCGTCTGCTTCGACATTTCCGCACCGCCAAACGCATAGGCATGATTTATTTTATCCGTCGTGCCATGACCGATAATTTCGGTTCTCGTGTCCCGAGGGATATTGAACATGAGGATTGACTTTTTGTTAGGATTGACCGCCATAACTATTAACGTATCAGACCGTCCCTTATCTTGTCCGCGTTCATCGACACCCATCACCAGGACGGTAAAGGGATGCTTGTTCTCGATTCGTTCCTTAATAGTAGGTTCAGTTGTAGTATTCACTTTCACTTCGGGGTCCTTGCTCTTATATTCAACAGGCTGAATGGGCTCGTAAATGGCCGCCGCCGTTTGTTTGACATGATGGTAGAGATACCAACTGTATCCGATGGCTCCAGCCGCCATTATTAATAGAAAAGCACTCGTCCCTATTACTGTTTTTTTCACCCAAGGCTTCATGTCGACCGGCTCCTTAGCTTTCGATACAGCTGATGGATTTTTAGTTGATTAGGACTTTGGCGGAGCATCTCCTGATTCAACAAACGAATCATAAGGGGCTGCATCCGGTTTGGAGGGTGGAACGCGACGCCGTATTCAAATTGATTGTCCCTCTGTTCCCGCCAGACGATATGACCACGCAACTGGAGCGAAACGCCAGATAATATAATTTGAAAATCGACCAAATAACCCTTGTCTACCGGAAGCTTGAGTCCGGACAAAAAACAAAGGCCCTCTTGGCTAATATTAAGCAACAGCACATGCGCAACATTCCGGCTTAGCAGAAGCCCAATCGGATTAAGCAGACGCATTTCAGCTTTAATCCCTTCATTTAAACGCATTCGAAAAAAAGCTCGCTGCAGTTCGCTGTTCGTCTCCATATTCGGCTCCCTATATGAAATGAGACCAATGCAGCTGCGTTTAAAGGAGAAGGCATCGGTCAATCCTTAAATAAGATACATATCGTATCTACCACTTCTTTCACTTTACGATACGATATGTAACATGTCAACTGAAAATAAAAAAAACGCCGTTATTTGCGACGTTTCGTTGCACATTAATGCTTTTTTAACATTTACGTATTAATATAGGTGTAGCGGGAATCGGTTAATTTAGGAGGATAAAGGATGAGTATCGGAAACCGAATTGCTCAGTTAAGGGATGAAAAACGTTGGACACAGGAGCAAACCGCAGCTAAGCTCGGCATTTCTCGAGCAGCACTTTCTCACTATGAGAAAAACCGTAGAGAGCCAGACAGCGAGACGTTAGCAAAGTTTGCCGACCTGTATCAGGTTTCGATCGATTATTTAGTCGGCAGGACGATGAATCCTCAGTCCGCATTGAGCGACGACGTTCGTGATTTTGTTGATCATCTTGAATTATCTGATGATGAAATTTTACAAAAGTATAACCTTAGCATAGACGGTCGAAAGCTTACCGCCGAAGAGACGAAACGATTTATTGCCTTTGTGCGCGCGGAGAGAATGATGAACTAACGGTTCATCGAAATCGGAACAATAAGTTCAGCCGGCCATTTATCCTGCGGGATCTCCAGCTGCTGAAGAATTTCTCTGATGTTCAGCTCGATGCGTTTGTCATCGGTATTAACGTTTCTCTCTCCATCTATCATCATATCCGACTCCTACTCTATTATAAATAAACTACAACATCGTTATTATACCTAATGATTAGTCGGGAATATGTCGGATGGTGGTAGCGACTTTCTTCTTTTTTGATAAATTTTTGTCGAAATTAATCCTCTAGACTTATTGAATTTGTCAATGAGTCAAGCTTTTTTCTATACTCATTTTATATGCTTGGCCGGGTCCTAATATGACGGACCTATTTTGCCGGGGATTGAAAGTTAAATGATGGGGCTGTGGCTGATTGGGCTACAGGCCTTTTTTATTGGTTTTGTGTGGGGGGCATGTGCTAGTTGCTAAGAGCATGTGCTCGCTGCGCGTCACGGTTCATTCTGCCGTTCTTGATTCTATCTATCGTTCGCCTGCGCGAACTAGATGGAGAGAACCTTCGAAAAGTCAGACTGAACTCGTGGCGCTCCGCTCTCACACCTCATTTTTCACTGCGCGAAAATGCCTCCCCCGACCTTTTTTTGTGGGGTGGAAGTTCAAGAGCATGCGCTCGCTGCGCGTCACGGTTCATTCTGCCGTTCTTGTTTCCATCTATCGTTCGCCTATCCGAACTAGATGGAGAGAATCTTCGAAAAGTCAGACTGAACTCGCACGCT
>NZ_CBVJ010000094.1 GCF_000513275.1 Paenibacillus gorillae
AGAGAATCTTCGAAAAGTCAGACTGAACTCGCACGCTCCGCTCTCACACTTCTTCACTGCGCAAAATGCCTCCCCCACATCGCTGTTCAAGAGCATGTGAGCGCTGCGCGTCACGGTTCATTCTGCCGTTCTTGATTCCATCTTATCGTTCGCCTATGCGAACTAGATGGAGAGAATCTTCGAAAAGTCAGACTGAACTCGCACGCTCCGCTCTCACACTATGAAAAGCTTGTGAAGCTCCTTCCTTCGGCTCCACTAAAAATCCTCCACAACTATCATTAAGCAATCTACCGCTCATAATTTCGCTAAATCAGCATGGAATTTCTCTATGTCCTAATCGAATTCAAATTTCGTTGGCTTAGTGTAAGAAAGTTCACTTGGGCGGAATTTGATTTCGCAATAAAGATAAAATTGTACTTAATTGCCCAAAATCAGCTTAAATCCAACAAAAGGCTAGAATATAGAGAAAAAGTTGAAGTTAATAGCGAAGTTTTATTCTTTAGTTACCAGGCGACAATTACACCAGCAGCTAGAGGTGAATAATCGATAGCATGAACAGTCTATATCAGATTAGTTAGTTTTACATTTTGCGGATATACAGAGGTAACACCTTAAATGCACCATCCGGCGTAAGAGCACTGTTGTTAAGAAAATAGCAAGTTATACATCGGTCGGTCTATATGCATAGGTAATAGCTTGAACGTACTATCCGATGCACGAGCACTGTTAGCAATTAAAAATATAAAATAATTAAATGGGTGCGAATAGAGTTAATCAAGCACGTTATGGGCCGCATGAGTCGCATAAGATATGCGTACGTTTTGAAGCAATGCCCTGCGCAAAAAGCATACGTTTAGTTTTGTCACCAGCACTTGTCCTCATCCCTTTCGCTGCATACTAGCTTGCGCCCCCGCTATACCGCCCCAGAGCGCTTTACTGCCCTTCTAACGCAAAGAAGGACTGTCCCGGCACACGGGACAGTCCTTCTTTTTTAGATTCATTAGCCGCCTGTACGGGCGAGCTCTTTCATGCTGGCTTCGAACGCGGCGAGAAGCGCTGCGTCGTCTGCGAGGCCGGAATCTTCGGCTTTGCGGATATGCTCCAGCATTTTCTTGTAATCCTTCGGAATAACTTTGACAAATTTATTAAGCGAAGTGTCCCAATCGTTCAGTACGCGGGATGCGAGTCCGCTCTCTGTATATTGAACATGCTTCTCAAGCAAGCCTTTGAGTTCAGCAACGTCTGCCTCTTCTTCTACGCGCTCCAGCAGCACCATTTCGATGTTGCAGTTTTTGTAGAACTCACCGTGCTCGTCATAGACGTAAGCAATACCGCCGGACATACCGGCTGCAAAGTTGCGTCCCGTGCTGCCGAGTACAACGACGCGGCCGCCTGTCATGTATTCGCAGCCATGGTCGCCCACGCCTTCTACCACGACTTTAACGCCGCTGTTACGGACAGCAAAGCGTTCGCCGGCAATACCACGGATGTAAGCTTCGCCATCCGTACCGCCATAAAGCGCCGTGTTGCCGATAATGACGTTGTCTTCAGCGATGAAAGTCGCTTTCGGCGATGGAGCAACGATGAGCTTGCCGCCGGAAAGACCTTTGCCGACGTAGTCATTGGAGTCGCCTTCAAGCGAGAGCGTAATGCCTTTCGGTACGAATGCGCCAAAGCTTTGGCCGGCAGAGCCGACAAAATGGAACGAGATCGTATCCTCAGGCAGTCCTTTCGCGCCGTAGCGGCGTGTTACTTCGCTGCCAAGCACCGTACCAACAACGCGGTTCGTGTTGCAGATCGCGAACGAGCCGCGCACACGCTCGCCGCTTTCCAGCGCCGATTGCGCTGCAGGAACGAGCTGCTGCATGTCGAGTGACAGCTCCAGGCCGTGGTTCTGCTGTTGCACATTATGGCGAGCAGCATCTTGCGGCACTTCAGGCTGGTGAAGCAGCGGCGAAAGATCCAGACCCTTCGCTTTGTAATGGTTCAGAAGCTGCTTCGTCTCAAGAACGTCAACGCGTCCCACCATCTCTTGAATGGTACGGAAGCCAAGCTCTGCCATAATTTCACGAAGCTCTGCTGCAACGAATTTCAAGTAGTTCACGACATGACTCGGATCGCCCATGAACTTCGCACGAAGCTCAGGGTTTTGCGTAGCGACGCCGACTGGACAAGTATCCAGCTGGCAGACACGCATCATAACGCAGCCCAGTACAACGAGCGGAGCCGTCGAGAAGCCGTACTCCTCAGCACCGAGCAGCACCGCAATTGCAACGTCGCGGCCGTTCATCATTTTGCCGTCCGTCTCGATAACGACACGGTCGCGCAGGTTGTTGATCATCAGCGTTTGATGCGTCTCAGCAAGACCCAGCTCCCACGGCAGACCAGCATGGCGAATGGAGTTCATCGGCGATGCGCCGGTACCACCATCATAGCCGCTGACCATAATAACGTCAGCGCGTGCTTTTGCAACACCTGCAGCGATTGTACCAACGCCAACCTCGGATACGAGCTTCACGTTGATGCGAGCACGAGGATTCGCGTTTTTAAGGTCATGGATCAGCTCTGCCAAGTCCTCGATCGAATAAATATCATGATGCGGAGGCGGCGAGATCAAACCTACGCCAGGCGTAGAGCCGCGAACCTCGGCTACCCATGGGTAAACCTTACGGCCAGGCAGCTGTCCGCCTTCGCCAGGCTTAGCGCCTTGCGCCATTTTAATCTGGATCTCATCGGCATTGACCAAGTAGTTGCTCGTTACGCCAAACCGGCCCGATGCGACCTGCTTGATTGAGCTTCGGCGGGAATCGCCGTTCGCATCCGGAATGAAGCGCGCCGGATCTTCGCCGCCCTCGCCCGTATTCGATTTGCCACCGATCCGGTTCATCGCAATCGCAAGGCTCTCATGCGCTTCCTTGCTGATGGAGCCGAAGGACATGGCGCCCGTCTTGAACCGTTTCAGAATCGATTCTACCGACTCAACTTCCTCAAGCGGAACGGATTGCAGTCCGTCCTTGAATTTCAACAACGAGCGAAGCATCGTATGCTTCTTGTCTTCGCCTTGTACGAGGGACGAAAACTTCTTGTACAGCTTGTAATCATTGGCGCGGGAAGCCATTTGCAGCGTATGAATCGTTTGCGGGCTGAACAAATGCTCTTCGCCGTCTTTCCGCCATTGATACTCGCCGCCGGAATCCAGTTCTTTCTCGCCGCCCTCTTGCTCAGCGAACGCTTTGTCATGGTATTTCAACGCCTCTTCGGCGATCACGTCAAGACCGATGCCGCCAATACGCGATGGTGTCCAAGTGAAGTACTGGTCGATCAGCTCTTCTTTCAAGCCAACCGCTTCAAATATTTGCGCGCCGCGATACGATTGAACGGTCGAAATGCCCATTTTGGACAATACTTTCGTTACGCCCTTCGTCGCCGCTTTAATATAGTTTTTGACCGCTTTCTCATGCGAAATATTGCGCAGCAAGCCCTGGCGGATCATATCGTCAAGCGATTCAAACGCCAAGTACGGATTAACCGCGCTTACGCCGTAGCCAAGAAGCAGCGCGTAGTGATGTACTTCACGCGGATCGCCGGATTCAAGCAGGATCGCAACCTTCGTACGTGTACCTTGACGAATCAGATGGTGATGCAAAGCAGATACGGCAAGCAATGCCGGAATCGCCGCATTTTCACGGTCAACGCCACGGTCGGACAAGATCAGAATGTTGTGGCCCTTGTCGATGACGCGGTCTGCCGCCTCGCACATGAGATCAAGCGCGGAACGGAGTCCCTCTTCACCCTCGGACGCCGTAAAGAAGATCGGCAGTGTGATGGACTTGAAGCCCTCACGGCGAACATGACGCAGCTTCGCGAACTGCTCGTTGGACAAGATCGGCGTATCCAGCTTAATGTGGCGCGCGCTTTCGGGTTCCGGCTTCAGCAGGTTGCGCTCCGGTCCAATCGTCGTGCCGACAGCTGTAATAATTTCTTCACGGATCGCATCGATCGGCGGATTCGTTACTTGAGCGAACAGCTGCTTGAAGTAGTTGTACAAGCGCTGAGGGCGCTCTGACAATATCGCAAGCGGAGCATCGTAACCCATCGACGAGATCGGCTCTTGACCGCTGCTCGCCATCGGCTCCAGCACTTTGCGAAGATCTTCAAACGTATAGCCAAATGCCTGCTGGCGCTGCTGTACCGTCTCGTGATCCAATTCTGGCAGCTCCGGAGCGTCCGGCAGATCTTCGAGACCAACGAGATGCTCATCAAGCCATTCGCGGTAAGGCTGTTCGAAAGCGACCTTCGCTTTCACTTCCTCATCTGGAATAATGCGGCCCTCTTCCGTATCGATAAGCAGCATTTTGCCTGGACGCAAACGGTCTTTGTACAGAATGTTTTCCGGCGGAATCTCAACCGTCCCCGCCTCGGAACCAAGAATGATATGATCATCTTTCGTTACATAGTAACGCGCAGGACGCAGTCCGTTCCGGTCAAGATACGCACAGATTTTCGAGCCGTCTGTAATTGCCATTGCAGCCGGTCCGTCCCATGGTTCCATGAGCGTGCTATGGTATTCGTAGAACGCTTTTTTGTCATCGTCCATGCCTTCATCATTGGACCAAGGCTCCGGAACCATCATCATTGCCACATGCGGCAGCGAGCGGCCCGAGAGGAACAGGAATTCAAGCGAGTTGTCGAACATCGCTGTATCCGAACCGTCCGGATTGATAACCGGCTTCACTTTGTCCATATCCTCACCGAATAATTCGGTTTCGAACAGCGTCTGACGAGCGTGCATCCAGTTGACATTGCCACGGAGCGTGTTGATCTCGCCGTTGTGAATCAAATAATGGAACGGATGCGCGCGCTCCCAGCTTGGGAACGTGTTTGTGCTGAAACGGGAGTGAACGAGCGCCATAGCCGATACAACAGACTCGTCGTTCAGCTCCTGATAGAAGGAGCGAACCTGCTCCGTCGTGAGCATCCCTTTGTAAACGATCTTTTTACTCGACAAGCTAGGGAAGTAGAACATCTCTCCGCCTTCCTTGCCGGAATAACGGATAGCCAGCTCCGCGCGTTTGCGGATGACGTACAGCTTGCGTTCAAAAGCAAGAACATCCTTCAAGCTTTCGTTTTTGCCGATAAATACTTGACGCACATATGGTTTAACGGAAAGCGCCGATTCGCCCAGCTTGCCGTCGTCTGTCGGAACAGTACGCCAGCCCACTAGCGATTGGCCTTCCTCTTTAATAATGTTTTCCAGGTCGCGCTCGAAAGCGCTGCGGATTTGCTCATCTTGCGGCATAAAGAGCATGCCAACGGCATATTCTCCCTCTTGCGGCAGTTGAATCTCCTGCTTCTTCAATTCCCGAGCGAAAAAGTCATGTGGAATTTGAAGCAAAATTCCCGCGCCATCCCCCGTGTTTGGTTCGCTGCCTTGACCGCCGCGATGCTCCATGTTCTCCAGAAGCGTAAGCGCTTGGCGAATGACGGTATGCGATTTTTTACCTTTGATGTTTGCTACAAATCCCATGCCGCATGCGTCTTTCTCAAATCGCGGATCATAAAGTCCTTGCTTCGGCGGTAATCCAAAAATTTTCTCTTTCATCCTGTGCTACCTCTCTTACAGAAGATTTTTGGGCAAGCATTGTGAAACCAAGCCATTTCATCGAGCGAACGGTGCGCTATAAATGGTCTCATTGACAATTGCGTGGAACGGTGCAGGCGAGGCGCTTCGGCGAGCCGCAAGCCGTTCGTGAATAATCCTTGTCGAAATCGCGTGAATATTCAGCCTTTCAACGTGAATCCAAACTTTTTCCTACCAAACAAAGGATATTGTTCGTATTGCATTGAAGATGTCATTATTACGCCAATATCGACCAGGGTTGACCTTTTCCCGAGCGGTATCCTGTCATTTCAGCTTGTAATTTATCTTATCATCATGCCAAAACGGAAGCAATTTAATATTTTTTATGATTGTGATAAAGTTTAGTTCGCACCTTATTGTTCGGTTATTCACCTGCTTCTTCAATTATTTTAACAAAGGACGTGACCTTAGTGTATAGAAAATATAGGGATAAAATCATTAGGCCTGCCGCACTTTTACTCGCTTGTGCCATGTTCATAAATGCAGCTTGGACAGGTGTTTCCAATACCGCTTACGCTGGAGGCAATCCGACAGACCAAGCAGCTCAGCAAGGCGGATATTACCGGATTGTCGCTCTTGGCGATTCGATAACCGCAGGGTACGAATCCGGATTTTCCGAACATTCGACTCCTTACGGCTACGTGGAGCATCTTTTCGAGCAATCTCTCTTTCTTGGCAATCGAACGGCTTATACGAATTATGGATTACTCGGATTAAGGACAACAGGCTTGCACGCGCTCGTTCAAGCGGCGGCTGAAGGCCGGCTGGCAAACCCCGATGATATTCAGAAGAAGCTTCCTGATCCAAGAGCGAAGGACATTGTCTCCCAGACAAAGGAGCTGAACACTTCCCTGAAGCAGGCCGACTTAATTGTCATGACGATCGGCGGCAACGACCTGTTTGACGTGATGATCAAGCTCCAGCAAAAATCGCCAATCGATGAAGCGAATGCGCTGCTGGAAGACCTGCTGAATACTTACGAGAAAGAGCTGGAAGCAGCGCTGCGGATAATCGTCAAGCTGAATCCAGATGCAACGATCGCCGTAGCGGATCAATATCTGCCTGTTCCTGCCCCTTTGAAGGTCGGATCGTTTACCATCCCGCTATTCCCTGAAGTGCAGCGCCAGTTTTTGCTGACCGGCCTCGGACAGCTTCATGATCGTCTGAATGGCATTGTCTACAGGTTGAATAGTGAAGGTGCCCATGCTCTGGCGGTAAATATTAGCGCACCGTTTCTCGGGAGCGAGACAAAGCTTACTTCCATTGCAGACGGAGATGTTCATCCCAACCGCCAAGGCTATACCGCCATCGGCCGCGCTTTCTCCAAAGCGGTCTGGGGAAGCTATCGCACCGTCCGGCCGCGAGCGGCAAACGTGCCTATTTCCATTGTCGCATCGGGTAAAGAACTGCCGGCAAACGCCTCCAAACCGATTATCCGGGATGGCCGCACCTTTGTCGCCATGCGCGATATCACAGATGCGCTAGGCGCCAAGCTAAGCTGGAGCTCGTCCGCACAAACCGCGAGTATCGAATACAATGGGCATCGTGTGTCATTCGCCATCGGATCGAAGTACGTTGTCATAGACGGGAAACGCACCGAACTCAAGAGTCCGCCAGCATTTTTGAGCGCCGAGAAAGGAAGTCCGGGAAAGACTTATTTGCCGCTAGCCGCCTTGTCGGATTCGCTTGGTCTTCAGGTCGTATACAGGAACCAGCTGCAAACGGTATTTATCAATAAATAAAATACCTTTGAGCAGCCCGATTCGAATGTTTTTAAACACCATTATGATAAAAACAACCCGATGCGTCCATGTACGATTTAGCGTTATGTTTGCATCATTTGTCACATTGCAGCGATTTCATATGCATTTATCTGAAAAACAGTGCAAACTGACCACACCATAAAAAAACGTCTGGAGTTAACATTCACTCCAGACGTTTTTTATAATCAGGCAGCTGTCAATTCTGTGTTTCCTGCATGCTTGCGATGAACAATGACAAAGTATGCGAGCGTCAGCAAGCTAAAGATAGCAAAGAATAGGAGGAGCACACCTGTGTTTGACCACAATACCGAAGCATCTCCGCTTGAGATGACCGCTTTAAAGCCCGATACAGTGTAGCTCATTGGCAGCCAAGCGTTAAATGCCTGCATCCAGCCCGGAATCAATTCCAGCGGGAACGTACCTGCCGAAGTCGTCAATTGGAAGATAAGAACGACGATGGCGATGAAACGGCCCGGCTGATCGAATACCGTGACCAGGAATTGAATTAAGCTCATAAAAGTGATGCTTGTAATGAAGCTGAACAAGAAGAACTGTCCTACATTTTGCACATGAAGATCCAATCCGTACAACAATACTGCATCAACAATTACCGTTTGAATAAGGCCTACTCCAGCCATGACGAGCAGCTTGCTGACGAACCAGCTCCAGCCGCTGGCTGGTTGAACAGCCGGCTCTCTTACTGCAAATACGATCGTCAGCAGCAAGGCACCGACAAACAAGCCAAGCGAAATGAAGTAAGGTGCAAAACCGGTACCGTAGTTCGGAACGCCGTCGTGAATAACAGTCTCTACATCAATCGGACTAGCAAACATATCGAACATATCGTCACCAGCATGAAGCGTCGAAGTCTTGCTTGCCGCTTCGCTCAGCTTGCTGGATAATTCGCCTGTGCCATCCGTCAACTGAACCAAACCGCTGCTTAGCTGATTCGCACCAGTAGCGAGCTGGCTGGAGCCGTCCGCAACCGTTGCTACGCCTGCCGACAGCTGATTCAAGCCGCCATGCAGCTTCGCAGCGCCCGCTTGCAGCGAGCCTGATCCTGCGGCCAGTTTCTGCCCGCCGGCCGATGCCTCTTGCAGCTTCGAGCCGAACGTATCCATACCTGCAGCCAGCTTATCCAGACCGCCAGTCAACGAAGCAGCTCCGCCGCTCAGTTGCTGCTGTCCGTCCGCCGAAGCTTTGGCGCCTGCAGCCAGCTTCTTGCTTTGCTCTACCATTTGCTTGAAGTTTGCATCGTCAGCCAGACCCGGTACCGCAGCCGCATACTGCTCAAGCGCATGGGACAGCTGATCAGCTCCTGCCGCTACTTGTGCAGAGCCGGCAGCTGATTGTTTGAGTCCCTGCTCCAATTGCTTTGCTCCTTTATCAGCCTTAGCAGCGCCATCCTGCAGCTGGCCGCTTGCACCTGCCAGCTGATTCAAGCCTGAGCTGAGCGAGCCGATGCCTTTGTTCAAATCCTTTGCCCCTTTTTCCAGATCGGAGCTTCCTGTAACCAGTTGGTTGACACCGTTCTTAACAGCTAAGGAACCGTCGCTAAGCTTAGCCAAATTAGCCGCAATCGTGGCTGCTCCATCCTTAGCGCTCAATGTTCCGTCGTTAATTTGCGTTGCGCCGTCGCTAGCCGCGCCTAGACCGTCCGCCAGCACGGTTACCTGCTCGAATACGGTACGTGCATATTCCTTCGTAACCTCTTTGTTCAACTGCGCTTTCATCGTCTCAATGGCTGTATTCCCGATTTGCGCCGAGAGGAAGTTCAGGCTCTCGTTAGGTAAATAGCGGATAACAGCAGGTGCAGGTTTGTCAGAGGTCAATGTCGCCGCTTGCGCGGAGAAGTTCTCCGGAATTTCGATGGCCATGTAGTAGCGGTTATCCCTCAAGCCTTGCTCCGCTGCTTCCTTATCCACGAAATCCCATTTGAACCTGGGATTATCCTTCAGCTTATTAATGAACTGATCGCCGATCGCAAGCTGCTTGCCGTTTAATTCAGCGCCTGCATCAGAATTGACGACGGCCACAGGCAATTCATCCATCTTGCTGTACGGGTCCCAGAACGCCCCCAGGAACAATCCGCTGTAAAGCACCGGTACCATTAATATGGCGATCACCGGAATAAGCACTTTACGGTTTTTAATGATGGCAGACAGCTCGCTGCCGAATTGACGCAACCCTTTCATCTCAGCCACTCCTTCGTGTCGTAAACATCTCTCTTGTCCTTTTTGACCATTTAACTATTATAGTCATTCGGTCAATTCATTCGAAAATAATAACCGTCATCCGCCGGAGCTCCGATAAACGGTCATTTTATTACAGGATTGATATCTTTCTTATCGCTGACAGTCATCATCTTGCTTCAATTAAGTAACTTCCGGCTCTCCGCTCAAACCATACCGGAACAACGTCGTCATATGGTCGCTCACGGCTTCCCTGCTCAATGGCTCACGCGTTCTGCCCCACTCGACCGCTAACGCAATATAGGTTCGGAAAATCAAATAAGCGGTTAGCTCGGGATTATCGCTGCGCAGCTCGCCTTGCTGAATGCCGATACGCACCTCTTGCTCGATAAAGGTGACGACCGCCCTCTCGATCTGGGCCAAGCCGTCCTGAACCGTTGGCGTCCTTACTTCCCATAGCTCTTGGTTCAGCTTGACGAACAGCTCATGCTGTTCTCTGAACTGCAATACGCCGTGGAGCGCACGGTTCAAGTTTTCGAAGAAAGGCTTCTTCCGGTCAATGCAAGCATTCGCTATCGCCTTCATTTCGGCCGTCATCTGCTTGACGATTTCTTCGAACAGCACTTCTTTCGTAGCGAAAAACGTATAGATCGTCCCTTTGCCTACGCCGCCTAGCTTCGCAACAAGCTCCATCGTCGTTGCTTTGTAGCCGAACATCGCGAAGGATTTCGACGCGGCGTCTATAATTTGCTTTCTGCGGTCGATCGGCTTGCGTTCCGCTGCCATTGCATTCCCTCCTTCCTATAAAACTGACCAAAATAACATTACGGTCATTTGTTCATGCGTTCAGTTTATCACTTGTTATAATCCATTTCAAGCTCTTTTATTAAAATTAAACTTTTTTCCGCCCACCGCTTCAACTGATCAAGCGATTCCGCCGCCGATTCCGTTGCTGCAAGGAGCGATTGCTTGTAATCCGGCACCGTGCTGCGTCCGTATACCGACAATGCGCGAAGCAATACAGTTGTTTTTTCCGTGTAGCTGAGTGCCCTTCGTTCATGAAACATCGGCACATCAGGATTATACGGTGAATGCAGGTCTCCCTGCTCCGGATGCTTCAGCACCGCCAATATTTTCACCAGCGCACGAGGGCCGTTCAGTTCCATCACTTCGGCGATATAATGTCCCGACCGTACTTCTGCCTGTACAATATCTCCTACTGCATAGGACGGCGTTTTTTTCATATCCTGCTCCATTTTGTTTCACCTATTCCTTCCAATTGTGTTAAAATACTTACAGTGATCACAACGTCATGGATTTCACGACTTATTACTATAATAAAGAGACTTCTGAGAATCGAACTGAAGGAACTCTTTTTACTGTCTTCAGCATAAATTAAATTTCCTGAAAGAAGCAAGCTAGTCTTAAATTCCCGGTCTTCCTAATAAAATAGAAAGAGGCTGCCTTAAAGCATGTTGGAATAACTTGTGTAAACCTCACTTGCGTCGTAATATGGAATTAGAAAAGTAGGTGACATTATGCGTAAGAAAAGAGTGCTCCTTCTCTCCGAGGGGTTCGGGTCGGGGCACACGCAAGCCGCATATGCGTTAGCGGTAGGCCTGCGTCAGCTGGATCACAATATACAGACCAAAGTCATTGAGCTGGGCAGTTTTCTTAATCCGATACTAGGGCCTTTAATTATTTCCGCCTATCGTAAAACCGTCAGCAAACAACCCAAGGTGGTTGGAATGATGTACCGCAGCAATTATAAAAAATCGCTCAACCGTTTCGCGCAGCTTGCGCTTCACCGGATGTTCTACACCCATACTGCACAGGTTATCACGCAGCTTAAACCGGATCTCATCGTCTGCACCCATCCGGTACCGAATGCTGTCGTCAGCCGAATCAAACGGCTTGGCCTCGATTTGAAAATATGTACAATCATTACCGATTACGATGCACATGGCTCTTGGGTGAACAAGGAAGTCAACAAATATCTGGTGTCCACTTCCCTTGTTAAGAAAAAATTGACGGATCGCGGCGTAGCCGCAGACCGCGTTGAGGTAACCGGCATTCCAGTCCACCCTAATTTTTGGACAACCTATGACAAGGAAGAAATTCGCAAGCAGTTCCAGCTTCGAGCCTTGCCTACCGTTCTAATAATGGGCGGCGGCTGGGGACTGATTGAGGATCATCTGCTGGAATATATGACGAAATGGCGCGAAACCGTCCAGCTCATTTTCTGCGTTGGCAATAATGAGAAGGTTCGTGATAAAATGCTGGCGCATCCCTTGTTCCAGCACGACAATATCCGCGTCCTTGGCTTTACGAAGGAAATTAGCAAGTTAATGGATGCAGCCGATGTACTCGTTACTAAGCCTGGCGGCATGACTTGCACAGAAGGCATGAGCAAAGGCATTCCGATGCTGTTCTATGAGCCGATTCCCGGCCAAGAGGAAGAAAACTGTGAATACTTCATACAGAACGGCTTTGGTGAAATGCTGGATTCCACTGCCGTTGTCGAGAAGTGGTTCAATCTTATTCAAGAGCCTTATACCTCGGGCCAATACCGCAGTCAGCTTCTTACGAAGCGCAATCAGCAATATGATCCGAAGAATTGCCCTAACGCCGTCCTGCGTCTCATGCAGTGACGGTGTTTTTATTGCTGTCCTCCTCTGCTGTTCCATCAGGTATCGAATAGTAAAGCCGGATATAGGATATAGTTAGACCATATGAAATGCAAGGGAGCGGATCGCCATGAAGGAACGAAGCATGGATGGCAAGACACTCATACTCCGGCTGGAAATCGATACGAAGCAGGCCCAATTCGGCAAAGCAGCTACAGCGATTGAAGCTGCAGGCGGCGACATAATCGCAATCGACGTTATTCATACGGACAAAAACTATAGCGTTCGCGACTTAACGGTAAAAACGACTGCGGCGGGTACAGCGGAAAGCTTAACCAAAGCGCTTCAGGAGGTGCCTGGCGTACGGCTTCAGCATTTATCCGACCGCACCTTCCTGCTTCATCTGGGCGGCAAAATTTCAATCCAGCCCAAAACACCTATCCAAAACCGCGACGATCTCTCTCGTGTCTACACACCAGAGGTTGCCCGCGTGTGCCAGGCTATTCATGAGGACCCGTCCAAAGCCTATACGCTGACGATTAAGCGCAATACAGTCGCCGTCGTTTCGGACGGGAGCGCTGTGCTTGGGCTTGGCAATATCGGGCCTTACGCGGCCATGCCGGTTATGGAAGGCAAAGCGATGCTCTTTAAGCAGTTCGCTGACGTTGACGCCTTCCCTATCTGTCTCGATACACAGGACACAGAACAGCTCATTGCCGCAGTCAAGCAGCTCTCGCCAGCTTTTGGCGGTATTAATCTGGAGGATATCTCCGCTCCTCGCTGCTTCGAGATCGAGAAGCGTCTGCGCGACGAACTCGACATCCCCGTCTTTCACGATGATCAGCATGGAACAGCCGTCGTCTTATACGCTGGTCTGCTCAACGCGCTGAAATTAACGAATCGCAACCTGTCCGAGGCAAAAATCGTCATATGCGGTATCGGAGCAGCAGGCACTGCTTGCACAAAAATGCTGCTCGCCGGCGGAGCCCAACATATTGTTGGCGTTGACCGGGAAGGTATCCTTACTGCCGACCGGACTTATAGCAATCCCATGTGGCAATGGTATGCAGAGCATACGAATCCGGAGCGTGCAAGCGGTGGACTTGCAGAAGCTATGCAACAGGCGGACGTATTCATTGGCGTATCTGCTGGCGGAATACTGACGAGAGCACATATTGAATCGATGGCCGCCGATCCGATTGTATTCGCCATGGCCAATCCGGAGCCCGAGATCCGGCCAGAGCTCGTAGAGGATATCGTTGCGGTATTCGCAACCGGGCGCTCGGACTATCCGAACCAAATTAATAACGTGCTTTGCTTTCCTGGCATTTTTCGGGGAGCGCTGGACAGCAGAGCCACTACTATTAATGAAGAAATGAAGCTGGCGGCAGCAGAAGCGATCGCATCCGTAATCGGTGAAGATGAGTTGAACCGTTTGTATATTATCCCAAGCGTTTTTAATACCCGTATTGTGGAAGAGGTTCGCCGGCGGGTCATGCAGGCAGCTAGACAAAGCGGTGTCGCTAGACGAAAAACACGTGATTAAACCTGCTTTTTAATCAATTGGAAAATTTTTTTCCAACCTGAAGCAATTGGCTTCCCTTACCCCGCAAGGGATGGAAGCTAATTGCTCATGTTTGGGATTTTAATACATATTGTGCCAAGGAGGACGTTTATACTATAATGGCTAGGTTGCTAGATTCATAATTCTAATTAAACTGAAGAAGGTGTGCCTGACTAATGGCTAGTGCCGCTTTGCAAAAAAAGGAGAACATTCCTGAACTGCAGCTCGTCCGGGCAATTGCGATCATTGGTGTGCTTTCGGTCCACTCGACCTCTTTCGCCACGATTGATATGGTCAATTCCAACTATTTTTTCCTTTATAACTTCTTTAATATTTTTATGAAGTTCGGAACGACAACCTTTATCTTTTTAAGCAGCTTTGTCTTATTTTACAACTATTATTCACGTCCATTGACAGGTAAACTAATAGGTGGGTTTTACAAAAAACGATTGCTTTACATAATCATTCCATATCTAGTATTTTCAGTATTTTACTTTGCCGTCCTGCATTATCTCTATTATCCGGACCGCTCGTTATCCGCAACACTAGAGAGCTTTTGGAGCAAGGTCATAACCGGCAAAGCATATACGCATCTCTATTTTGTATACATAAGCATTCAATTTTACATACTGTTTCCGCTTTTCCTATGGTTGATGAAGAAGTTTCCCATACTCGTCAAGCTGGCGATTCCAGCCGGCATTCTGATTCAATGGGCATTCATTCTTATGAACAAGTATGTGCTTGAGACGCCTGTTCCGAACCGGGGCAGCTGGGCGCTTGCCTACTTCTCCTACTACTTGCTTGGCGCAGCTCTCGGCATCTATTATCCGAAGCTGAAAGCCTGGATTGTTATGGCGAAGGAAAATGCAACAGCTGGACGCGTTATCGTATGGCTATCGCTGTGGGCTCTCTGGCTGGCGGCGGGACTATCGCACGTCTATATCTATTATTTGAACCGCAAACATATCTACACAGCGAATACGACGCTGTTTGACCTGATCTGGAACATACACGCATTGCTTACGGCGCTTGTCCTGCTGCAGCTCGCTCATCTTTTATACCGGAAGCTGCCGTTCAAGCTGCCTCAGCTGCTTGCAAGACTTGGCGCTCTATCATTCGGCATCTATTTGATTCATCCGTTCTTCTTGCTCGTATACCGGCTTTATCCGCTGCATACGGGCACGGCCTGGTTACTGCACTTATGGTATTTGGGAGGCTTCCTGCTCGCTCTTATTGCATCGTGGATTGTCGTCTCACTTGTCGCCCGTTTCATCCCATTCTCATGGGTTATCTTCGGAAATCTTCCGAAGCCGAAGAAACAACCTGCTTCTCCTTCCATAACGGAAAGGCAGCTGGACGCCTAGGTTTACATATTTCACGATAGCGAGGGATTACTTTTGAAAATGAAAGCTATTGCTGCACTTTTAGTTATTGCACTTGCAATCGTCTGGCCGGTATCTGCCAGTCAGCTGAATGCTTCCTCTTCCTACTACAAGAACAAGGTCATCGTGCTGATGTACCATCACATTGATACCAAAGAAAGCGGAGCCACCATTTCGCCAAGCCGTTTTGGCACGCATATGAAGCTGCTGAAAGAAAATGGCTATAACGTTATCAGTGTGGAGCAGTTCGCTGATTTCATGCAGAAGAAGCGAACGGTTCCCGACAATGCGGTTGTCATTACGTTTGACGATGGTTATGAAAGCTTCAACCAGTATGCTGTTCCGATTATGAAAAAGTATAATTTTACAGCTACTCATTTTATCATCGGCGCAAGCAGCGACAAACAAAACGTACACACGAAGCACTTGTCCTGGGATACGATGCGCAAGCTCAAAGAAGAAGGCTTCAGCTTTTACAGCCATACTTACGATCTGCATAATTACGCGGAGTTAAACGAAAGCGGCAGCAAAAAAGGGCCAATGCTGAGCAACCGCATTTATTTGAAGGACAAAAAACGTCTGGAGACAAAAGCGGAATATATCGCCAGAGTCAAAGAGGATATTTCCTTAATTGAAGGCAAGCTGAAGGATGAGCTGGACAACAAATACCAAATGATCGCTTTTCCGTTCGGTTCCTTCAATTCTACGGTGAAAAAGCTCCAGAAGGAGCAAGGCGTCTCCTTGTTCTTCACGACACGGCCAGGCATCAACAAAGCCGGATCAGATGAAGTATTCCGCATTAATGCCGGATCTCCGAAAATTACAGGCAATAAGTTTCTGGAATCACTGCGTAAATTCCACTAGTCGTTATAATGAACAAAAGGGATGTGCCTCATTTGCGGGCACATCCCTTTTCTAATTAATTAAGCGCGCTTCCACCGTACAGGAAACGATATTCCCAGTGTGTTCCCTCGATGCTGCTAATCGTAACACCGCCGCTCTCTTTGGAATACGTATGTAGAATTTTACCGTCTCCCAAGTAGATACCGTCGTGGGAAATGGCTGCCGTCGACTTGTTCACTCCGGCATAGGCAGATGCTTTCGTTCCTTTATAGGACATAAAGAACATAATATCGCCGCGTTTCAGCTTCCGCCAGTCGGTCACTGCATTGCCTTTGTTTTTCACATAACTGCCTTGTCCGCGCGAATCCGCAGGAAGCTTAAGGCCTACTCCGTCAATAAACGCTTGCCGGACAAAGTCCGAGCAGTCAAAAGTCGTTGTAGTATTGCGGTCAGAGCCGTATTCGTATGGCGTCCCCAGATAACGTAATCCTGCTGCAATAACCTTTTCAACAGAAGAGGCTGAGGATGGCACAGAGCCGCTGCCGGAGCCCGGATTAGCCGGGTTAGTGGTGCCCCCGCCAGATGGAACGGAGCCTACTGTAATATATTGATCCTGCGAGCTGACATAGCCGGTTGTACCGCTCGAATCCCGCACTTGATACCAATAGCTGTTCGGCTGGGAAATCACAGATACCAGCTCGCCTGCTTTCAAATATTTAATGCGCGATGCCGACGTTGAAGGGGCTGTCCGGAAAGAAACGGAAGCCTTGATTAAAGCTTGTCCTGCCGATACTGTAGTGCTAGCTGCGGCCGAAGCCGTTTGTGCGTTCCATGCAGCCGGGATTGAAGCCGAGACAGCGCTCAGCAATAACGCAGCTGATAAAGTTGTCGTTACGAGCTTTGCCCGAATCCTGTTGTTCATAGTTGTACGCCTCCTTGTTTGCGGCCTTCTTACATGCCGCTGTCCCCATTGTAGAATCGACCTGCTCTTCAAGCATCGACCGATGTTCCTAATTGGCGCTTTCGCCCATCTAGGCACAAGGTTTCAGAGGACAACTGTAAATAAACGCCAAGAAACGTTCCTCAGAGAGGAACGCTTCTAAATCGGAATATACGGAACCCGTTGCCTTCACTGCATTTGCAGCAAATTTTCCGTTAAGATTACAACAAGGATAAGCTTGCCATGGATGACTGAGCCTTTAGTACCAATTTATTCTGCGGCTGGTATAGTTACCAACATTTACATGTCTGTTCAAGGTCGTAAATCTGCAACTTTTTCGCCGACTCTTAGCTTTTGGGCAGTTCTAAAGGCTCCACATGTACATGAACACTCATAATGTTGCTTCTCCGCTCCAGACGCTTCTCAATCTCGTCACTGATCCGGTGGCTCTCAATGAGAGAAAGCTGCGGATTTACTTGCACAATCACGTCGATTAATACGTTGCTGCCGTGTACGCGGGCTTTAATATCTTTGATCGACTCAACCCCCGCAGTACTCTCCACCGTTGTCCGCAACGACGAAAGCTCATTTGCATCGAATCCATCCGTCAACGCATGTGTCGAGCTATAGAAAATTCCCCAGGCCGTTCTGCAAATAATACAGCCTACAGCAATCGCAGCAACCGGGTCCAGCCAAGGCAAGCCAAACTGCGCGCCAATGATGCCGATTGCGGCCCCGATACTAACCAGAGCATCGGATAGATTATCCTTGGCTGCAGCCATAAGCGCGTGGTTGTTGATCCGCTTAGCCAGCCGTCTGTTATACATATATACCCCCGCCATGCAGATGGCAGCAAACAGCGCAACCCAGGCGGTTATCAGTGAAGGTACATGCCCCTTGCCAGAAATCAGGTCGCCTATTGCGCTAATCAGCACCTGAATGCCGACAGTCGCCATAATGAAGGAAGCGATAAGCGCTGCAATTGTCTCCGCCCTGAAATGTCCATAGGGATGATCCCTGTCCGGCGGCTTTTGTGAAATTCGGAGGCCGATTAATACGGCAACAGAGGCTACGATATCTGTCAGGTTATTGAACCCGTCCGCAACGAGAGCCCCGGAGACGAACCAATAACCTGCCCCCAGCTTCAACGCTGATAGGACAAGATAGGCCGTGATGCTAACCCAAGCCCCTTTCTCGCCCTGCTTAATATCCTCGTATTGAACCAGTTTTCTTCCCTCATTTCCATATCATTTATAACGGTATCATAACCGACCGAAATCGAGTGGGTCTAGAGAAACAGTGTTTACCTCAGTCATGCTTTTATGCATAAATGCAACACTTTCGTAAAAATACTCCACGTGTCTGCTTCTCAAAAATGGTATAATATGACTCGCAGCTTTATTCACGCTCTATACATAAAGAGGGTTGTTTCATGTTCATGAACCATTTGGTCACGAAAATGTTTGTCTTTTTTTCCGGCATTCTGCTTCTTGGAGGGGCGGTACTTGGCTTAACGATCTATCATTCTTCTACCAAGCTGGTCGAGGATTCAATGGGCTTGCAAGCGAAGGCCGTCGCTGAACGGGCGCTAACACTGATTTCTACAGATGCATACGCCGAGCTTAGTCCCAATTCAGGTGAAACCGCTTACTACAATCAATTGAGACAGCAATTAAATGAAGTACGGGCAGCAAACGGCTTGAAATATTTATATACGCTCGGTTATAGCGAGCAAGAGGGCTATTATTATGTCGTGGACGGCGCGCCGTCAGACGTTGCCGAAGATGATTTTTCACCCATTGGCACTATAGAAGAGAATCCCTATAAAGGGATGATTCGTGCCTTCGCGGAAGGAAAGACACAAATTGGTGATCTGACTAACGACGACTATGGAGCAACGATTTCGGCCTATGTACCTATTCTAGCTGGCGATGGCTCGCTAATCGGTGTCATCGGCGCCGATCTGGATGCGACCCCCATTTATGATCTTATGGAGTCGAGCCGGACCAATATGATTTGGATCTCGCTGGCCATTCTGCTTGCCAGTATGCTGCTTATATACGCGTTGGCGCGCTACTTGACCAATCCGCTGAAAAAACTGAAAGCGCAGGTTGCGAAGGTCGGCGACGGTGATCTTACATTGGTTAATATGCCAGATGTTAAACGCCGCGATGAGATTGGACAGCTTGCCGGTGCCTTCCAGCAGCTCGTCTTCGATACGAGAACGGTTATTCAAGGCATTAGCGACAGCTCAAGCAAGCTGCTGGCGACAGCGGAAGGCGTCTCGCTTCATGCTGGAGAGACTGCTGGAGCAAGCACAGCCATCTCTGTCAGCATCCAGGAGGCGTCACGAGGGGCAGCCGGGCAGGTGCTGCGTTCGACGGAGGTTGCCTCGGCTATGGAAGAGATTACGAGCAGCATGCAGCATATCGCACAAGCTGCAGCTGTCGTTGCCGATGTATCACAGCAGACAACCGACAAAGCCTCCGAAGGCTCGGCATTCATTACAGCAGCGGCGGATCGGATGGAAGCCATTCACGTATCATCTGGCAAAGCAGCGAATGTCGCCCTTGCTTTGGAGGGCTACTCTGAGCAAATTAGCGGAATCGTCTCCATGATGGCGGGTATCGCAACACAGACGAATTTGCTGGCGCTCAATGCCGGCATTGAAGCAGCCAGAGCAGGTGAGAATGGACGCGGCTTTACGGTTGTAGCCGAGGAGGTGCGCAAGCTTGCCTATCAATCGGAGCAATCGTCCAAGCAGGTGGCCGAGCTGATTGAAGCGGTAGTCCGGCAAACGGCCGAGCTGTCTGTAACGATGAAGGCAAGCACGCAAGATATACAAGCAGGCATGAATACCGTAAAGCAGGCCGGTGATTCTTTCCTCGTCATTCGAAGCGGTCTGGAGACGATTAATGCAAGACTGCATGACGTATCCGCTGCATCCGAGCAGCTCTCTGCAGGGTCAGAGGAAGTATCAGCGTCAGTGGAAGATATGGAGAGTATCTCCCGGCAATTTGCCGATCAATTTAAAGAGATTGCCGCTTCCTCTGATACACAGCTGCAAGCCATGCAGGAGGTCAGCGCCTCTTCCGAATCTATACGGTTAATGTCCCAGCATTTAAAGATGCTGATTGGCCGCTTCAAGGTATAGACTCCGACTAAGGGTAATAAGAAAGAGGCTTGGCGCGATGCCAAGCCTCTTTCTTATTGCTGCTATTTTTAGACAGCGTACATACGCTCGCGGAGCGCTTTAACTTCATCACTCTCGAGGTATTCATCGTAAGTCATCATCCGGTCAATCAGGCCGTTAGGCGTAATTTCCATGATGCGGTTCGCAATCGTCTGTACGAACTGATGGTCATGCGAAGTGAACAGTACGGTACAGTCCGTATCGGTCAGACCGTTGTTCAACGCTGTAATGGATTCGAGATCCAAGTGGTTGGTAGGCTCGTCGAGAATGAACGTATTCGCGCCGCTGAGCATGATTTTGGACAACATGCAGCGGACTTTCTCGCCGCCGGACAATACGCTTGCTTTCTTCATCGCATCGTCGCCCGAGAACAGCATACGGCCAAGGAAACCGCGAATGAACGTTTCGTCCGGATCTTTCGAATATTGACGCAGCCACTCCACCAGGTTCATATCGATACCATCGAAGTATGGTGAGTTATCTTTCGGGAAATAGCCTTGGGTCGTCGTGACGCCCCATTGGTACGAACCGGCATCAGGCTCCAACTCGCCCATAAGCAACTGGAACAATGCCGTCTTCGGAAGGCCGTTTGGTCCAACGAAAGCGATTTTGTCGCCTTTGTTGATCGTCAGCGTTAAGTTGTCGATTACCTTTTCGCCGTCAATCGATTTCGTCAACCCTTCAACGAGCAGCAGCGATTTACCTGCTTCGCGCTCGCCTTTGAACAGAATGAACGGATATTTACGGTTCGACGGACGAATGTCGTCAAGCGTAATTTTATCGAGCAACTTCTTACGGGAAGTCGCTTGCTTAGACTTCGATTTATTGGCGCTAAAGCGTTGAACAAACGCCTGCAGCTCCTTAATCTTGTCTTCCTTCTTCTTGTTCTCGCCGCGCTGCAATTGAAGCGCCAGTTGGCTCGACTCATACCAGAAGTCGTAGTTGCCGACATACATCTGGATTTTGCCGAAGTCGATGTCCGCAATGTGCGTACATACCGTATTCAGGAAGTGCCTGTCATGGCTGACTACGACAACAGTGCCTTCATAGCGGGACAAGAAATCTTCCAGCCAACGGATCGATTCAATGTCCAAATGGTTGGTAGGCTCATCGAGGAGCAGAATGTTCGGCTCGCCGAACAAAGCTTGCGCCAGCAGGACGCGAACCTTCTCATTGCCGCCAAGCTCCGCCATTTTCTTATCATGCAATTCCGTTGTAATACCAAGACCGTTCAGCATCTCCGCCGCTTGCGACTCCGCTTCCCAGCCGTTCATCTCAGCGAATTCCGCTTCTAGCTCGCCTGCACGCATGCCGTCCTCGTCAGTGAAGTCGGCTTTGGCATAAAGCGTATCCTTCTCCTTCATGACGTCATAGAGACCTTTATGACCCATAATGACCGTCTCCAGTACAGCGAACTCATCATATTCATAATGGTTCTGCTTCAGTACGGCCAGACGCTCACCCGGTGTAATATGCACTTCGCCATGCGACTGCTCAACTTCACCGGACATTATTTTCAGAAACGTAGACTTACCAGCGCCGTTCGCTCCGATTAGACCGTAGCAGTTGCCTGGCGTAAACTTAATACTAACATCTTCAAAAAGCGCGCGCTTCCCGTAGCGAAGCGTTATGCCACTTGTACTAATCATTGTTCGCAACCCGTCCTTCTCTTCCATACTCAATATCTCGAACCATTATAACACAGTCTACACCGGAAACGAACGCCGCAATCCGATTTTCAGGCCGAAAAATGCTGACATTTTCCCTGTACAAGGCGCTTTTGCGGCCTTTTAGCGAATCCGCTTCGCTGTAGGTGGCGTACCTCGCTGCGCTATCTCAACAGCGAAACTGTATTCGCTGTTTGGCGGACTTGCTTCGCTATCCCCTCTAACCGGACAATACGAAGACAATGTTACTTTTACGGCCGACTAACTTGCTACTTTCTGCGTTGGGATGCAGGCTACAGGTTAGCAAACTGAACATTATCACCACCATGTTTACTCCGCGCCAATCGTCCGCGCAGCCTTGCTTCCCGTCATCTCTGTCAACGATTGACTCTTTCTTACCGAGCGATGCATCACCAAGGCGCTGACTCCATACAGCAGCGCGCTTGCGTAGAATAACGCGTTGATCGTAAGCCAATCGATCACATAACCTCCGATAATTACGGCGAAGCCGGAAGCAATCGTCGTCCAAAAATGATAGGAGCTGATCGTGCCGCCGCGAGCACCCGGCTCTGTCAGATCTGCCAGCAGCACCCTCTCGCTCATTTTCTGCATAGCGCTGCAAGTTCCCATCAGCAACTGAAGCACGAGTACCCATCAGCAACTGAAGCACGAGTACCCATCCGTACGACATCACCCATGGAAAAGCCAGCATGGCCGCCATCATCCCAAGCGAGCTGAGCAGCATAATGCGCGAACTATGCTTGTCCAGCTTCTGTCCCACCCATTGCGATACCAAAGCTGAGCTAATTGTGAATACAGCAAACGCGAGGCCATACTTAGTGAAGCTGTTGCCGAGATTTTTCAAAAAAAGCAAATAATATGGAAAGATCATGCCAGCCGCCAGAGTGACGATACTTTGCGAGCGAATAAGCCCTCTCAACTTCATTTCTGCATTCTCCCTCCCCACTTAATTGCCATATTGCTCATAGAAATAATTCATAAAAAGGCCGTCAGGATCATATTGACGTTTCTTCTGGAAGAAAAGCTCATAGTTCGGATATGCAGCTTGAAACTGCTCTACACGCGGAAACCCTGCATAAGGCAAATAATACGAGCCGCCCACGGCGAGAAGCTCATCCACGATGGCTTGCACCGATTGTTTCATTTTCTGCTGCCCAGCCTCTGACAAGGGGACGTTGAACAAGCATACCAACGCAAGCCTATCCCCGCGCGCATAGGACAATACGGCTTCTTCATCCTCGTTCACGTATCTAACCGTTACATTAAGCAGGTTCATCCCGTCTTCCTTAACGATCCGGCGGAGCTGGCCGACGAAAGACTCAAACTGATCCAGCGGCACAAAATATTCTTGCAGCAGATCATTGCTCCCAGGCTCGCTGAACTCCATAAACCGCCATGCAGCACGCATCGTGTTGTTGCGGCTAATGTATGTACCCGATTGCTCCGTGAAAAAATCAGTCTGCAAGTTCCACATCAGCTCCTTGCCTCAATCGAAGGAACGATTCGCCTTAAAAAGCAGCTTCCCTGGCACTACCCAGGGCTCACGTCTCGTCAGCTCATTGTGGCTTGAAAGCGGCTCCGTTGTCTGAGGCCCGATACTGTAATTTTTAGCGAACATTTCGGTCAGAAAGCTTTCCGGCGAGACTGATAATCTGGCAATATGCATGCGAATATCAGGGTCAGTCATCACTTGCTCGCGAAAATAATTAACGTAATCTTCCACACCCAGCGTGATCGTCTTCTCTTCGTAAAGCTCATCGTCCGTAAGCAAAAGTGTGACGTCCAGTATGATGCCGAACAGACCAAACCCACCCAATACCAAAGGGAAAAGCTCCTCATTTTCCTCCCGGCTAACGTTTCGCACTACCCCATCGGCTGTCAGCAGCCGGAATGATTCTACGCTTTTGATCATCGATCCATTACGGATGTCTCTGCCATGCGCGTTAACGCTGATAGACCCTCCCACTGTAAACGAATTTTGAGATTGCATCGTACGTACCGCAAGGCCGTACGGGTTAATTTTGTTCTGGATGTCCTCCCAGGTCGCCCCGGCCTGAACGGTAATGCGCTTGGCAGCTGGATCAAAGGACAATATCTGATTGTAACTCGTCATATCGACCACAATGCCATCTTTGTAATAGGTATGTCCGCCTTGACTGTGACGCTGACCGGCGATAGATACCGTAAGCCCTCTCACCTTTGCCTCTTCTAGCAGGCCAATTAACTGCTCTTCCTTCTTGCTCTCAACGACGCGTTCAACTTTGACGGGATGCAGCCTGCTGTAATCGGTGATGAGATAAGGATCTTGACTTGGCGCAGCCGTAATAACATAACTGTAGAAACAAAGTGCAATAAGCAGTAGTAGCGCCGCAGTCTTTTTCATAACCTGCTCCTTTCCTTCAATATGAACGCTAGCAAAAAAGCTCCCGCTTCGCATGATTTTCATTTTGCGGAAGTGAGAGCTTTTCGATGTATTTATTTAATTAATGATTATCGTAAACGTCCGGTGCCTTTTTCTTAGTCCCAGTTCAGCTTAACCTCGTTGCCGGTGCGGGAAGATTCATAAATAGCATCAAGAATACGCATATTCGTATAACCGGAAAGCGCTGGCGCGATCGGCTGTTTGCCTTCGATAACGCATTCCACAAAATGCTTGCTTAGCAGAACGCGGTCCTCTTCGCCATCCAGCGGCCCAATATCCGTCTTCACCACTTCGTTGTCCTGATGCGTTACGTAAGAGCCAGCTTCGCCAACTAGCGATACGCCGCCCTCCGTTCCCATCAGGTGGATGAACGGATCTTCACTGAGCGCAGCAGAATGAGCTGCCCAGCTTACATCCAGCGACAGCGTCGCGCCGTTGTCGAGCTTAATCAGTGCGGACGCCAAGTCTTCAACGTCATAATAGCCTTCCCAGTTTGGCGTACCCCAGCTGCCGATCCCTTCTTTCTTCGGACCAAACTCCGCATAAGTAGAGCCATATACGGATACCGGCTTCGGATTGCCCATCAAGTAAAGCGACAGGTCCAGCATATGAACACCGATATCGATGAGCGGGCCGCCTCCGGATTGATCAGCGCGGGTAAACCAGGAGCCCCAGCCCGGAATGCCTTTTTTACGCATCCAGCCCGTTTTCACATTATAGATGCTGCCGAGATCGCCGTTGTCGATCCGAGCTTTAATTGCTCGTCCGAGCCCGCTCCAGCGCATTTGATGAGCCATCATCAGCACCTTGCCGGACTGCTCCACCGCATCGACAATGGCGCGGGCCGAGGTCGAATCAATCGCCATCGGCTTTTCCAGCAATACATGCTTACCCTGCTTCAATGCTTCAATCGCAAGCGATGCATGAAATTGATTCGGCACTGCGATGATAACCGCATCCAATGTCGGATCTTCAAGCAAAGCTTGCGGGCTGTCATGAACGACCGAAATGCCATGCTCCTCCGAGCGCTGCTCTGCAAGCGGCAAGTAAGTGTCAGTTACAGCGACGATATCCGCGGTATCTACTTTAGCAAAAGTCGTCATATGAACATTGCCAATGGCTCCTGCTCCAATTATGCCAAGACGAATAGGTTGACTCATAGTAAGAAAAGACCTCCCTCATAATAACTGCCATTGCTGTTAGTATATCGCTCTCCAAACCGCTTGTCATTGAACGCATTTGGCTCGGCTTTGTTCATATTTGTCATTTCGGCTGGGGTCCTTGACCGCCGGCAAGCTTCCATGTCTCCCCGTGAGGCAGAACGACAATTCGCTCCTCTATAATCTCACGGGCGGCGCGCTCTGCTTCGAGCCGGTCCAGCGCTTCACGCGGTGTATCGTCAGCCAGCTTGAACGCACCATAATGCATCGGTACGAACCATCTGGCTCCCGTATCTTCGAAAGCTTGAAGCGCCTCCTCCGGCGTAACATGCTGCGGCCCCATAAACCATTCCGGCTCGTACGCACCGATTGGCATTAGAGCGACATCGATATCGAACCGCCGGCCGATCTCTTTAAACCCTTGGAAATAACCGCTGTCCCCCGCAAAATAAATCGTCGGAGCCTCGCAAACGATAGGCCTTCCTGTTTTCCCGTCTGTCTGGACTGTCGTGGTGCCTTCAGATGTACCCATCGAATTCGGCATGGAAGAGGCATAAGGCTCAATTATCCATCCGCCCCAATGGGAGCTGTTCGAATCCCAAGGATTGCGGCGAGTCCAGTGCTGTGAAGGGACGAATGTAAATTTGACACCATGGATATGAACGGATTCCCACCAGTGCAGCTCTTTAACATTCGTAAATCCCTTTAGCTTGAGCTTGGAGCTTAGCCCCGCCGGGACGAGCAGCTGCTTGCGTCCGCCAAGACGGCGGAGTGATTGAATATTTAAATGGTCATAATGGGAATGAGAAATTAAGACAACGTCAATCGGGGGCACATCCTCGATTGGAATGCCCGGCGGCGCCAGCCTTTTTTGAAAAGCCATCTGTCCCGACCACACCGGATCGGTAATCAAATTAAGCCCCGCCACCTGCAGGAGAAAAGTCGAATGACCCACCCATGTAATGGAAGGCTGTTTATGGCTGCGGCAATTATGCAAAAAGGAAAGTTCAGGCTCGACGTTAGGAACCGTATACGAGTAATCCTTCTGTTTCACTCGGCTCATCCGTTCCTGACGCCATCTCGAGAATTGCTTGAACGAATTGTGCTGCTCGATCGGCTCGATATTCACAAATTTCTTAGGCCTCAATGCTGCATCCCTCGCTTCGTATGCGTTAGTTATGGATGTTCATAGTATCATCGACGGAATATTTGTTTACAGAAAAAAGCTATACTGTAAAGATATCAACTACGCCAGACAGAAGCAACAAGACGTTCAAAAGTGCAGCTCTCCAAAGCAATCGCTATTCGCATCGAAGCGTGATTTCATGTACACTATTTGTGTACAGTATTTATATGCATATCGCTTATTGAATGGGAGGTCATCAACGAGCTATGAAGCTAATTTCGATTGAACCAACGCCAAGTCCTAATTCCATGAAACTTAATGTTGACGAGCCGCTTCCGCGCGGCTTGCAGCAATCGTATACGAAAAAGGAAGCTGACGGCGCACCTGAGCCGCTGCGCAGCCTTCTTGCGATCGAAGGTGTGCGGAGCGTGTTCCGCACAGCCGATTTTATCGCGCTGGATCGTGTAAGCAACGCAGATTGGGCGCGTATTCTAGCCGAAGCCCGTACGCTGCTCTCCGGCGGCGAAGCAGGCGCCGAAGCAGACTCCGCCGTGCCCTCTGCGGAAAGCTACGGCGAAGCGCATGTATTCGTCCAAATGTTCCGCGGCATTCCGATGCAGGTACGGGTCAAAACCGGCGAGCGCGAAGCCCGATCCGCCCTGCCGCCGAAATTCGGCGAAGCAGTAGCAGAAGCCGCTGGCGCATCCATGATTCGCGAACGGCGGCTGGAGGAGCTTGGCGTACGCTACGGCGAGCTGGAAGAAATCGCCGCTGACATCGTGAAGGAGCTGGATGCCGCGTACACCGAAGAGCGGCTCCGTGCTTTAATTGAAGCAGCGCAAGCGCTTGGCCCCGGCGAGGAGTCTGTTGTACCGGCAAGACCTGCGCCGCTGTCCGCAGAAGAAATCGCGGAACGGCTGCAATCGCCGGAATGGCAGGTCCGCTATGCAGCTCTCGAACGCATCGGCAATGCCGAGCCGGAGCTGCTTCCTGTTCTCGCGCAAGCGCTGCGCGATGACAATATGTCGGTGCGCAGGCTCGCCGTCGTCTATCTCGGCGACCTTCGCGACACGCCGGAGGCAATGCCTTATATGATCGAGGCGTTGCGCGACAAATCTGCGGCTGTCCGCCGTACAGCCGGCGACACATTGTCCGATTGGGGCAACCCTGCTGCAACCGGCCCAATGATTGAAGCGCTCCGCGATACGAATAAGCTTGTCCGCTGGCGCGCCGCTCGTTTCCTGTATGAAGTAGGCGACGAAAGTGCGATTGAGGAGCTTCGTGCTGCAGCACAGGATAAGGAGTTCGAAATTCAGCTTCAAGCGCAAATGGCGCTGGAGCGAATCGAACGCGGCGAAGAAGCCGCTGGGTCCGTATGGCAGCAAATGACCGCTGCCCGCGCACGCGAGCAGCAATAGCAAATAGCTAGCTATAGCACCAGCGCTGCACGCTAGCCGCTCTATCACAAATAAAGCCCGGCACGTCAATCGTGCCGGGCTTCATACTGCCGAGTTATAAGCTCGACAGTTTCTGTAACCGCTGCTTTTATAATCTATCCGGCTGTTCGCCGCCCCTGCCGCGCCGCCCCTAACAACATGCCACACTTCGCTTGCTATTGAGCACAACCAATCAAAATGCAAAAATACATGTTGGAAGCGGCTTTTTCGACGATTTTCCTCTTCAAAATGCAAATATGCAGTTTGATCGGCCTAAAATGCCCTCATAGAGTGAAATCGAGCGATTTCAACTGCACTTTTGCATTTTGAACACCATTTTTGACCAAATGAGGCTATTCAAAATGTACTTTTACATTTTGCCCACTCAGTTAGCATGAGCAAGGCACCTGAACGGGCGGTAGAAGAAAAAACACCTTGCCTGCTTAAGTCGTGAATCGCTACCACCCCTCAATTACTGTAACTCACCTCAACGCTTACGAGCATCGAGCCGTCATTGCCGTACGGCTCATAGCTGGCGGAATACCCGACGGGGATGCCCGCATCGAGGAATGCGGCCTTCAGATCCTCCGACAGACGATCGCCTGGCACGTAACGGAACTGGAACTTAGTATTTTTGGACGCCAGCTGCTTCGACACGGTTTGGGACAACGCCTTAAGGTCGGCAATCGTCCGGTCGGCTTCGAGCCAGCTCAGCCCGACATCCTCTTTCAACTGGACGAATGCCTTCGCTTCAGCACCGCCGCCGCTTCCCAGCTCCCGCAGCTTCTCACCGTAGCTCGCAGTTGCGGCCGGATAGCTTTTCACCCAATCATGATCGGCCTTCATTTCCCTATCCGTCTTCAAATAGTAGGTGTACCGGATCGGCTGCAGTTTGGAGGAAGCGCTTTCGACTTGCTCCGCGCCTTGAACGACGGGATCATCCCATGTCAGATCGAGATGGTACCACTCTCCGTCCAGTTGCACCATATTCCAGGCATGATCGCCTGTTTTGACCGTCCCTTCCGCTATCAATACGGGAATGCCGGCGTCCTTCAGCATTTTATAGCCAAGCAGCGAATAGCCCTGGCATACCGCCTTCCCTGTAGCCAACGCTTCATAAGCGGTATAGCGAGTCAGTGATTGGTCATAATCCAACCTGCTTACAATCCAGTCATGAATAACCTTCACCTTTTGGTGGTCATTCATAGAAGGAGTGAGCAACCCAGCCAGCGCTTGCTTGACCGTCTCATCAACCTGCGCCGTCTGCTCTGGCGTCTCCCTGTATCTGGCCTCAATCTTTATCGTAGAACGGTCTCCCCAGCTGCGAATGGTATACAGATAGGAATCAAGAATATAAGCTGTATAATCATCCTCAGCAAGAGAACTGCGAATCGTCGTCTGCAGCGTGTCGGAAAGCTGCTTTTTATCCCCTGCGTATTGCAGTGTAAAATGCTCCGATCGGCTCTGGAATTGTTTCGCCATCGCAGACCCGAGCTGATCCATCGTCGAGCTTTGACCGGCATCGGCCAGAACTGAGAACAAATCCAGCTTTTTCTCCAAGCTGAACGCAACAACTAAGACAAGCGTCAAGACTAGCAGCTTGCCTCCATGTTTTCGCATATGCCGCCCCCCTTCTCCATCTGCGATGGCTAACTGGATAACATACTCTTCTTAATCTATTCTACCCGATTAATCAAGATGCTAACTAGGGCGTGTCTGAAAAACCATTCAGTGGCACCTTTCACCGTCTTCCCGCTGCGAAATAGAGAATGTCCTGCTTGCGGCGGCAGCGGTTACTGCAAGCTGCCATAGTCTTTTACTGTGAATTGCACATTGCATTTCATATCTGCTTTGGCGTACGCCTCACTCCAATTCATGCTTTTCCACTCTTTATAGCTCAAGCTGTTACGGACATACATGCCGATGCCAAGGCTGTCTGACTGCTTCTCCTGCATCCGCTTGATCATCTGATTGGCCCGTGCACTTAAATGATCGGACACTTGCTTCTCAAGCTTGAGCCGGTCACTATCATCACTCAGCTTCAAATTTCCCGTGTATTCATAAATAGAGCCCTTCATCTGAACGTTAATGCTCACAGCAAGCTTCTGCCCCGCAGAATGGCTGACATTCACTTTCCTGCTGCTGATCAATGAAGTGAACATAACCATCTCATGTTCGCTCCCTTTTTCCGCAAGCCCCAGACTCATTTCCCCCTGCTTAAAGCTGCCCTGCATGAAAGAGTAGATTAATGCGTCCCTTGCAGCAATCTTCAGCACATAGCGCCCACCCTTAAATAGACCTATCCCATCAACCGTAATATGGTCGCTATCTTCTCGTAATATTGGCACAGCCGGATCTATTCCATCATCGTAATAATCCCGCTCAAAGTCATACAACGTCGTTTGGGGCACAAGGTGACCCGCACCTTCCTTCTCCAGCAGGCGATCGATATACCGGTCCGTCATCGGGTGCTGTTTGTAATCCTTCGAGAGCATCGACTTTGCGCTTCCGTTGACGATGACGATTTTGATCTGCGGAGAGATCGAGGTATCTCTTCTAATCGAATCGATATGCTCAAACAATCCTTTTTCGGCCATTTCGATGGAGAATAGCACATCCCGCAGCTGGCCGTTAACGAGCATCAGGTTCGTCTCCCGGCCCAGCTTGATCTTTGCTTCCTTGGAGCTTTTGGCGCTTGTAGACAATACCTCTCGCCTGACAGGCGTAAAAGCTTCAGCTCTCGGAATGCTTGCCGTAATTTCCATTTCCCCGCTGGGCAGCAGATCGAAACCAACCGTGCTAGTGAAGCCCATCCGCTCCAGAATGCGGTAATCGCCACAGCCGGTCAGCAGCAACAGAACGAACGCACATGTGAAATAGTACAGCCGTTTATTCATAGGCCTGCTTGCCTCCATTGTTCTGTATAAGCAGCACGACAATCAGGACAATTGGCAAACCAAAGGCAACGCCTACTTCAATCATACTTAGAATACTAAGCCATTCTCCCACCTTATTCAAAATATCCGGAATAATCGCCACAAAGTAGGCTGCGAGCATAATAAAAAATCCGATCGCATTCCCCTTCACCTTCGGTACGATCTGATGCAGCATTTCTTTTGCCGCCCATACGTACATAAGCATGGAGAAAATGACAGAAAAAATAAAAAAGCCGTAAAACAAATTTTCTACACGCTCTACAAAGGGAAATCGGATATACGCCAGTGCGTCTAGTACCGGAAAGTTTTTAGTTTGCAATTGTTTCAGACTATAAATGCCGAACAGTATGAACGCCATATAGACATAGCTTCCGGTCGTTATGAGATTGGCCCACATCGTGCTTTGGATGAGCTTGGTCCGTTTATTCGAATAGCTGAACAGCAGCATGCTGAGCTCACAGCCAAGAAACGCTGAGTAAATATCTACATTGGCCATCCACTCATATTTCCCGCCCTTGAACAGAAACGGGGTCAATCTCGCCCACTGAAACTCTCCATAAAAGAAAAACAGTAAAAAGACCATCCAAAAAAACAGCCAGAAAAAATAGTCGCCGCTTTCGAAATGTTGTAGATCCCTTTCGTCAGCAGCCAAAAAACGAGCACATCCAGCGCTAATTTGAATACCATCGGATTCGTTGTCGGGAAAGCAAACATCTGAAAAATCAGTACATATTCTTTTCCCGCTAGACATCCCAGCATCGTCCACAATGAAGCTATAGCCGCATAAATCGGGTATAACAAAAATTTAGGAAACGCTTGTTCCAATATTTCGAAAATCGATCGTCCTCTTCCGAGCTTATAGATCAATCCAATCAGCCCGATGTTTACCGTAGCAATCAGCCCGAAGCCGATGACCGAAGCCCAGCCGTTCGTTCCGAAATTGTCCGCCAGCAGCTGCGGGAGGATAAACGACATAACGCCGCTTTGCGTCATAAATATAAGAATCATCACATGAAACGGCGCTAGTCTTTCCTTCGTTTTTTCCAAAGGGTATCACCTCTTCGTTTGATTTCGGATCGGATTAGGCGACTCGCTCTGAGTCGGCCTCTCCCGAAGCATGCTGAACGGTGCGCGAATGAATATATCCCGCCAGTCTCTGGGCTTGAACGGCGCTAACGGGGTTAAGTAGGACGTACCCAGACTCGTTAAGCCGCTTAAATGAATGACGATGGCCGCTATTCCCATTACAAGTCCAAGGTTGCCCCATAAACCGGTCATAAGTATAAGTCCAAACCGGATGAGGCGGATCGAAGCGCTCATGACGTAGCTTGGAATGACAAAGGAAGCAATTGCTGAGGACGCGACTGCAATAATTAGAATATTGCTCGTCAATCCGGCCTGCACGGCGGCTTGTCCGATTACGATACCGCCAACGATGCCGATCGTCTGGCCGATCTTGGTGGGCAATCGCGCCCCGGCTTCCCGGAGCAGCTCGATCGTCACTTCCATCAGCAAAGCTTCATACAACGGAGGGAACGGTACCCGGCTGCGCGACTCCGTCAGCGTCATCAGCAGATTTTCCGGAATCATCTCGTAATGAAAAGTCGTGACGGACACATACATGGCGGTGAAGCTGATCGTTATGATAAACGCCAAAAAACGCAGCAGCCGAATGGCGCTGCCCAGTATCCAGCGCTGATAATAGTCGTCGGAAGAAGAGAAAAATTCAAAGAAAGAGGTCGGTACCGTGAAAGCTGAAGGGCTTCCGTCAACAAGGCCAACTACACGTCCTGCAACAAGCTTTGATACGATCGCATCCGGCCGCTCGGACGTTAAGATTTGCGGGAAAATCGAATACTTGTTGTCATCGATGTACTGAATGAGCATATTCGTATCCAGCATGCTGTCCACTTCAATTGCCTTAATTCGCTGCTCCGTTTCATGGACAAACTCCATATTAACGAGATCCTTGACATACAGCAGGTACACCGCCGTTTTTGTTACCTCGCCAACTGCCAGTTTCATAATTTTGAGATGAGAGCTTTTCAACCGGGAACGGATCAGCGAAAGACTCGTATTTACTTGCTCCGTGAACGCGTCATGAGGCCCTGTTATAACGGTTTCCGTCTCCGATTGCGACACCGCGCGGGTCTCAAGACCAATCACGTTGAAAAGGTAGGCTCTCGATTCAGCGAAAATTGCGATGCCGCCAGACAGTATGCCTATAATCAGCGCTTTGGAATCTTCTGCCTTATACGATTCCATTTGCCGGAGCAGCTTGGCTGCTGCTTCCCGGTCACTGCTTAGCAGCGGAGCAAGAATCTCACGGTTGAGCTTCAACTGATCGATTAAATGCTCGAAGAAAATCAGATCTACTTCCGGATCCTCAAAGTGCCGATGTGTAAGGTCGGCACAATCCTCGAATTCTTCCAGCGTATGTGCAAGAGTTGGCGCTGCATTCTTTTCTGGAGGGCGATTGTCTTCGACTGGCGGACTAGACGGCACCGTATTGAGCAGCATTTTTTTCAACCAGTTGGACTTTGTCATACGCGCCTCCGGATAGATAGAATGGATGATCAATCAATTAGCCAACTTTATTTTGCGCAGAATATGGAAAATTATTAAAACGCCAAAAGGCGCCAACCCTCAGGTTGACGCCTTCGATTCTCGCTTCTGTTCTGACAACTTTTCCGCAGACGGGCTAATCCAAACTATTCAAAAAGGCTGCCAGCTTGGATTCCACCACTTTGACCTGTGTCAGCTCCAGCTGCTCCAGCGTTTCTTGCACCGCTCTGCTCAGTGACTCAGCTTCAAGCGGTTTGACTAGAAACTGCTTCACTCCGAGCCGTATCGCTCGCTTCACCATGTCCGTTTCATTGACTGCGCTGATCATAAGGATGTGTGCGTGAGGGTGGAAATACAAAATTTTACGCAGAACAGCCATTCCGTCTAATATCGGAAGTTCACTGTCCAGTATGATTAAATCTGGCTTGGTCCGTTCGTATTCTCTATATGCTTCTTCTCCGTCGGCAGCTTCGCCAACGATCAGGTGATTGTCATGCTCCAGCAGGTTTCTCAGCATCATCCGGGTTTCAATCGAGTGATCGGCAATTACAATGTTCGCCATAGCTTCAGCCTCCACGCCTTCGTTCATTTTCCCTAGTATACAAAAAGTCAATGAACCATTTCTGGACAAAAGCAGGATTAAAATGCAATTATGAATAAATAAACTATCCCTTCATGGAAGGAGCTTCCTTCAGACAAATGAAAGCCCTATTAATTGATGATGAGAAAGCAGCATTGATCCAGATGGAACGATTAATCAAGGACGACGGACGGATCGAAGTAACTGGGGCCTATACGACAGTTAGAGAAAGCCTGGAACATTTGCGCACCTCCAAAACCGACTTCGTCTTCCTCGACATCGGCATGCCTGAAATGAGCGGCTTGACTGCCGCTGAATATATTATGCAGACAGATCCTGACATCCGTATTATCTTTGTAACGGCCTTCTCCGAACATGCCATTGAGGCATTCGAGCTTAATGCGCTCGATTATTTGTTAAAGCCGGTCAGCTCGGCCCGCTTCGCCAAAACAGTCAGTCGCATGATCGAGCTATCGAATTATAAAAGGCAGCTGCCAGAGCCGGTTGCCCGGATCGGGAACGAGCCGGCAATCGTCTGCTTTCGCCGGCTGGAGCTTCGCAGCGGCAAGACGCCAAGCTCCAAACTGAAGTGGCGGACTTCCAAAGCACAAGAGTTGTTCGCCTATCTGCTGCACCTGAAAGAGCAATGGATCAGCAAGGAACAGCTGCTGGATTGCTTGTGGCCCGACTATGCTCCCGATAAAGGGATGACCCACTTACATACTTCTATCTATCAAATTCGCAAGCTGCTTCGGGAATGGAGTGAAGAGGCTGTCATTGATTTCTCGCAAGATTGCTATCGGCTTTCACTTACAAGTGAAGACGCCTTTACTGATGTCGAGCTTTTCGAGAGGGCTATTGCAGAAACCAGTGCACCCGTTGGCGATTCTGCATTTTTAGCAGCCGCACATCCCCATTACGACAGCATATTGCGTCTCTATACCGGCCACTATCTGGAGGAAAATGATTATTGGTGGGCCAAGCCGCGACAGGAGCAGCTGCGTCGGCAATATATGGAGTTTGTACTCGCAATTGCCAGACAGGAAACGAGTGCAGGCCGCGAGACGCATGCGATAACCCGGCTGCTGGCCGCCCAGCAAAGGGATCCCTACTCGGAAGAAATTTGCCGGCATCTCTTAGAGGCTAGTGCCAAATTGAATGATGCAGAAGCGGTGCAGCGCCATTACCGGTCATTTGTCAATCTGCTGAACAAGGAGCTTGGCACGGAGCCTGATCAGGAAACAACAGCTCTCTACCAAGCACTCATACAAAATTAGATTTGCCCTAAT
>NZ_CBVJ010000095.1 GCF_000513275.1 Paenibacillus gorillae
GCGCGAGGTCTGATCCCGCTGCCGGACTTTTTATTAGGCGAGTAAACGTTGAATAATGTCGAATTTGCTCAGAATTGGTTCAGCGTTGTTGTATACGATAGATTCGTTTCTGTTTAACAACGACGAGTAGGAGTGGGTTACTTGGCATGAAAAGAATAACAGCTATACTATTGATTTTGTTAATGCTCACCGGAGCATTTCCGCTGTCCAGCGCTTTAGCGGCACCTGATCCTTCGATAACTACAGGCGGCGAATTCAATAGCGTACAACTCACCGGCGCGAGAGCTATCAGTTACCATGACGGCTATATCTACGCAGCACAACGAGACAATCCAGGCGGTATTTATCGGGCAGACATTCATACTGGAGTTGTGACTAAAGTGCTGGAGTTAAACAGGACGATGTCCGTTGCTCTCAATCAAGCGGGAGATTTATTCTATACAGTCGATGATAACAAAGCGGTTATCAAAAAAATTGCTAAAAGCGATCTGACCAGCCTGCCGCTTTCTTCTTCCGCCGCAGCTGCTGTAAGCACAAATTATTATGCAACCAACTTAAGCTATGTTTATGGAATCAGCTTTGATGCAGAGGACAATTTATATTTTACCGACTATGCCAGTAAAGGCATTTATAAGTTCACGCCAGGACAAGGCCAAGCAACTAAAATTATAGATCATTTCAGCACGCCTTTATACGGCTTAAGCGTTGATCCTAATGGTACGATTTACATCGTTGGGGAGAATGATCTGCACCTCTACACGGTAAAACCAGACGGTAGTCAAATCACTAAGAAGAGCAGCTCGCCGATTACTTCCCTTAACTCCATTGCTTTTTTACCGAATGGAAAAGCCTACCTTTCTCGCAGCAACAACATCGTGGCAGCCCCGGAATACAACGAAGGCTTAGCCCCAGACACCGAAAAGCCTGTTATGTCACTAAACGGCTCTATGGAACGATTGGTAAAGTACGGAGCCGAAACTGCAGATCCCGGCGCAGCCGTCACCGATAATGCGGATACGGGTTTAATGACCAGAATCACGCCTATCAAAAACGGCAGCTCTGTAACCGGCATTGACACGACAGTACCAAGCACCTATTACAGCCATCATAATGCGGAAGATGCGGCCGGGAACATCGCAGCAGAGGTACTTGCAGAAGCAGCACAAGCTCCTAGTCAAAGGACTGGCGGCATAAATTAAAGCCTCGCCACGAGAAGACGGGAGATGCTTCTTCCCATCCAATCTCGCAGTCGCTTTTAATGCCTGAGCGTCACGGGAATCTGGAAGCTGACTGTCGTCCCTTGCATCGGCTGGCTGGCTACATGCAATTCCTCTCCATACAGCATACGCAGCCTGCGGTTAATATTTTTAAGCCCAACCCTTTCCCCATCTGATAGAGCTCGTGACAGCCTTTCCTCGTCTACCCCTACCCCGTTATCGGCAACCTCAATGCTAATGAGGCTTTCCGTCTGACGAACCTTTATTGTAACTGTACCGCCAGGCTCCTTTTTCATAACGCCATGATTAATCGCATTCTCCACTAGCGGCTGAATGCATAACGGAGGTATCCGTACATGCATATCCCCCTCTAGATCAAGCTCCACCTTTAGTCTCTCATTGAATCTCGCCTTTTCGAGCGTCAAGTAGGATTGTACAAGCTCCAGCTCCTTATCCAAGGAAATCAGACGGTCGCGATTGCGGAAGTCGAAGCTGCTGCGCAAATACTGGCTTAGCTCGATCAGCAAATCCATTGCTTTATAAGGCTCCGTCGGACAAAAGGCAATAATCGTGTTCAATGCATTGTATAAAAAATGAGGCTTGATCTGCGCCTGCAAAAATGCCAGCTCGGACTGTACCGCCATCCGAACCGATTGGCGCAGCTCCAGCAGCGTCCGGACTCTCGCTTTCAGCTCCCCTGCGTCTACCGGCTTGCTTAAATAATCATTGATACCCGCTTCAAAGCCTGTGCGGATATCATCCGGCCGGCTTCTTGCAGTCAGCAGAAGGACAGGAAGCTCCGACAGCATAAACCGCTCCCGAATGGCGCGGGACAGCTCCAGCCCCGACATGCCCGGCATCATCCAATCAGTAATGACCAGATCATAAGTATGAGCGCCCTTAAGCGACATCAGCGCCTCCTCCGCACCGGTTACCGCAGTAACCTCGTATTGCTCCAGCGTGAGCAAATTAATGAGCACCTGCAAATTGACCGGATCATCATCGACGACCAGCACCCGAAACCCTTCTTGGCTCCGATTTCGAATAGAGCGGTCTCCCTCTGATCCGTCGTTATTCTGCGCAAGTCCGGCTTGCTGCGGTATGGCCCCTAGAGCCGTCTCAACCACCTGCTGCAAAATTTCGGGATGCGCCGGAGCTGGCAGCGCTGACAGCTTCGCAACAGGCAAGGAGAATATAAAGCTTGAGCCTTGACCAAGCCTCGACTCCACCTTGATCCGGCCTCCGTTCAACTCGATCAGCTTCTTCGTAATGCTGAGTCCAAGCCCCGTTCCCGCATACTCGCGATGAGCGGCGGAGCCCCCCTGATCAAACGCGTTAAAAATCGTCTTCAGACGATCAGCTGCTATGCCGATACCGGTATCCTCAATCGTTATCGTGATGAAGCCGCCCGCTTCCCTGGCAGAGAGGGTAATTTGTCCTTTGCTTGTAAATTTCGCAGCATTGCCAAGAAGATTGTACAAAATTTGTCTCAGCCGGTCCTCATCCGTATCTAGAAGCGGTAATTGCTCCGGCCAATGCTGAACGATCATGATCTGCTTTTTTTTCAGCAAATAAGGAATGACCTCCAGTACGGATTGGGCAACAGACGGCAAATGTACCGCACGTCTCTGCAGCTCGATCTCGCCGTTCTTCAGCTTGGAGAAATCCAAAATATCATTAATCAACAGGGATAGCTGTTTGCCTGTCGTGACGATCATCGCCAAATTGTCCGCATGCTTCTGGCTGCCAACAGCTCCGGCAGCACCCTCCAGCATCGATTGGGCGATATTGATCATACCATGCAGCGGCGTCCGCAATTCATGTGACGTGTTGGCCATAAATTCATCCTTTAACCCGTCCAGAGTCATCAACCGGCTTGAGAGCTCTTCAACTGCACGGACGGAGCCCGCGAAGCGCTGGGCAAGCAAAAGTGCTTGCGCTACAACGAATACGAGCATTTCGTAGGGAATAAGCACTTGATCGTTATAGATGCCAAGCACCTGCAGCACGCTGACTACAATAACAGCCACAATGCTTTGCATGCTCATTAGCATGAACAGGGCGTCCGCTTTACTGCCCCGCATTCCTTTGATCATCACATACATCAAAAACAGAAGCATTAAAAATCCGGAGCCAATTAGCTCTAACTCCCATGTGGACAAAGTCATTGTAGGAAGGAATACGCCAAACGTCATCAGCAGCGCAGCCAGCGAATGAAAGAACAGCATTGCCTTCTTATGTACAGCTTTAGGATTAAGCGCAGCGGCCGCTAGAAGCAGAAAATAGTAGCTGAGTGTTGAAGAGATAAACTGCAGCTTCATCAATATCACATAGGAAAAAGAAGGAATGAGCAAAACAAGCAGCTTCTCGCCATGCGTTAAAATATAGAGAAGGACGACAAGGCAGTACAGCCCCAAATACAGCATACCCCGCTCCTGCCGCCTGAACTGGTACAGAATGAGAAAATAAGCAGCCGGTATCATAAAACCGGCAATCATAATCGCTTCCTTAAACACCGCATGATCTCGTATGCTTAATATGGAAGCCTGCTCTCCGAAAATAATGGGATAAATCATCCCCCCGCTGGAATACATCGTATTCGACACTTGGACCAAAATATCGGTCGTTCCCCCTGTTAGCGGGAAAAATCGGGTGTAGGGCACATTCCCCTGCTTGCTCTCTCGTTCAATTGCAGAAGGGGATCCGCTGGCTCCGATTTCGTGACCGTTTACGAATATGCGGTTGGCCATCCGGATGTTCGAAGTCCGAATGCCGTATATCCCTGCCTGATCATCACTTAACTTGATTTGGAGACGGTAAGTCGCGTACCCGGTTGCCCGGTTAACCCCCTCAATCTCCTGTAAATAGCCGTTCCATTTGTCCGGCACCTGAATCATTGTCTGCTCAGCAGACCCGGTTTCCACATTATCTGGCGTGAGAAGCTGGTTCCAATAGAAGGCCCACTCACCTTTCAGTTCGATGCTGCCTTCCTGCTCGAAGCTCCAATGGCTTAAATCCAGCAAGCCTTCCCTTGCTTCAACTTTCGTATTGGCACCGGACATCGCAAATTGAACCAGCAAATAGCCCGGCAAACTAACCGCGAGCAGCATAACCGCTATTTTAATAATCCAGCTTTTGTTCATCTCTACTAACTCCCGCAATGCAAGATGTCATCATATCTTGTAATATTGTATCCCAGCCTTATTCGCTAGGGTAGATTTTTCTTTTTGCTATTGTAAAATGAACCGCGTGTCATTATAATTTAAAATGACACGCGGTTCATTTTATAGAATAAGGAGGAGATTACTTTGTCGCCCCGAATCTCTGATCAGCAAAAAGAGCAGCGAAGACAAGAAATTTTACAAGCTGCCAGGCGGGTTTTTATTCAAAAAGGTTACGAGCCTGCTACCTTAAAAGATATCGTGGAAGAAACCGGCATGAGCCGGGGATGGATTTATTTATATTTTCAGACCAAGGAAGAAATATTCGAAGCGCTGCTTCAGCAGTCGGACTTCTATTATGAGCAGCATATGGAGGAGCTGCTCACTCGCCATGCTTCAATATGGGATGTCTTAATGGAGATCTACTCCCCCCAGCAGATGGAGCCGCTTTTTTCTGTTAAAGAAAGCTTCCTTCCTCCGTTTTACGAATATTTCCTAACCGGATGGCGCGATGCTGCCCGAAGAGAAAGTTTGACCACACGGTTTGAGCACGGTATTGCAAGGCTCGCAAAATTACTGCAGCTAGGTATTGATCGCGGCGAGTTTACACCCGTTTTGCCTGTGGATGCCATTGTCCGGCTAATCGCTTCCTTTCAGGAAGGCATTATGATGCATGCGATTGCGGTAGGTCCGGAAATCGCCGATACGAAGCTTCAGCTGAGTGAGATGCTCAAGTACTTAAAGCAGCTGCTTCAAGTCCGGTAAGAACATCATACATAGAGGAGGAAATCCGAATATGATCGCGCTATTTCGCAACCCTATCTACTCGAAGCTGTTTGCGGCAAATTTCCTGTCCCAGTTAGGTACCGTCGTTGGAAACATGGCTTTCGCCTACTACTTGGTGGACCGGTTCAGTACGCGCCCCTCTTTAGCGACAATGGCAGAGCTGATGTATTCCTTGCCTACCCTTGCTGTGTTCTGGATCGTGGGCGTGATCGCAGATTTGATCAACCGGAAATGGATTGCTGTCTACAGCGATTGGATTCGTGCAGGTCTGACGCTGCTGCTTCTCTTGTTTGTACACTATGATGTCATCTTTATGTGCTTCCTCATCCTGTTTCTGCGCAGCGCGGTGTCGAAGTTTTTTGGTCCTGCCGAAATGGGGCTTCTGCAAGGAAGCATTAAGCCGGAGCAATACGTTCAGGCTTCAGGGCTCAATCAGATGATTACAGGTATATTCTTGCTGTTTGGCATGAGCTTAGGCGCGACGGCTTATTACTATTTAGGAATTAAAGGCGCAATTATAGTCGACTGCTTCAGCTTCATCCTTTCTGGCATTCTATTGTCTTTCTGCCAGTTTTCAGAGACAGCGCTTATGCCAAACGGCAAGAAACGGCTCCGTGATTTGCGGTTCGCGATGCTGATCAAAGATTTTCGGCAAGGGCTGGATTACATCATCAAATTCAAGCTGCTCCTTATGCTCGTCTCCGGCTTCCTGTTCTTCGGCATCATCAACGGCGTATTTGCCGTTCTCCCTATCTTTACGATGAAATATAAGCTTAGCCCGGACAACTATATCGTTCATTCCTCGCTCATTACGATTTTTCTGGGCATCGGTTTTTTAATCGGAAGCATCATTGGGCCAATATTTATTAGACGGTTCTCACGGGCCAATGTGCTGATCGCCGGATTATTTATGTCCAGCATTATCATTATCGCGCTTGGTACGACGAACGACCTCTGGGCCTACCTGCCGATCGTGCTGCTCGCTGGCATAACGATTGCCCCGGTAAATATAGCGCTCGGAAGCTGGATGCCTGAGCTCGTTACCCCGCAGAACATCGGGAAAGTCAACGCGCTGATCGAGCCGGTCATGATGCTTGGTCATTCGCTGGCGCTTGGCTTTGTCGCGCTCGCCTTCCCTGCTTTCATAACGATTACCTGGCTCCATTATATTCTCGGCATATGCACCATCATCGTCAGCACCAGCTATTTGATCGGTTTGCCGCCATTGCTGCGGGTAAAGGCGCAGGCGGAGGGCGATACCGTCAAGCAGCATTCATCCTAGCGTGCATAGGACGGTGTTATCCGTGTTTTTGACATTTATATCGTTTCTATATAGAATGCTGACATATCGCTTTAAAATCTTCGTATTTACATCGATTGGAGACATCTAATGAGCAATTTCGACATGATTATTACGGACCGTTTATTCATCAGAATTCTGGATATGAGAGATAGGGACGCTTTTTTCAGCTACCGTACGATGCCCGAGGTCTATAAATATCAATCTTGGAAGCCGGAAAATCGGGATGATGCGGAAAATTTTTTAACAGCGAATATGGCCGTTGTGCCGAATACAAGTGATTCATGGCTGCAACTGGCTGTTTGCCTGAAAGATGGCTCTCTTGCCGGCGATGTTGGCATTCATTTTCTGGAGGACGGCTTCCAAGCGGAGATTGGCTATACGTTCTCACCTGAATATCAAAGAAAAGGCTACGCTGCGGAAGCTGTTAGCGCAGTGATGGATTATTTGTTTATTCAGCTTAATAAACATAGAATTACAGGGTCAGTCGATCCTGACAACTTGCGGTCGATTAAACTTCTTGAGGGGCTAGGCTTTAGAAAAGAAGCTCATTTCGTTAAAAGCTATCGAATGAACGACCAGTGGTATGATGATTGCGTCTATGCCATGCTGGCTGACGAGTGGAAGTAACTGCTGCTGCGGAAGTATGAAGTATGCAGGAGCAGCCTCAATACCAGGCGGCTCTTCTTATCGAATCGGTTGAATAATATAGCTTAAGTAAATAAGTGAACATTAAAAAAACAGCCAGATTGGCTGTTTTTTTACAAATTAAAATGTAAAAGTGCAGGCTGCGAGCCGGTTTATCGACGATTTAGCGAGTTCAACCTGCAAAAGTGCAGGCTGATTCGCTGAAACGGCTTGAACAAGGCCGAATACATGGATTTCAAATGTACTTTTGCATTTTGATAGCGGTTTTGTGGCGTTTCGAGGGTCAACCAAATGTATATTTGCATTTTGTCTCTCACATGGAACAGGGAGCCGGCAGACGAATCAGCACAAACTTCTTTGAAAGCGTTCTATAGTTTGTAATCCAATTGTAACATTCCACTCAGCTTGGCTTCATCTTGCGCTTCTATAATAGACACATGACCCCCCTTTATTATATATTCTCTCTTGCGCCTGCGGCTTCGTGCCGCAGGCACCTTTGTTTTTATAGGGTCATTTGTCATTTCATAGAGCGGTCAATGAAGGGCAGCACATGCTCCCAGAACTTCGAGTCCTGCTCTGAAGCGCTGTGTCCTTCAGATTGAACGAACAGCGTATCAATCGTGCCGGGAGCGAGCGTATCCTTCAGCTTCTGCAAATCCTGTGCTGGAATAAAACTGTCGCCTAGCGAGTGAACCATATAGACTGGCGTTTTATGTAGGGCCCCCGCTTCAGATTCCCCAGCATATTGCCGTAATATATCGGGGACATTGGCCTCCCGTACGACGGCGCGGGGAACTTTGGCGCGAAGCAGCCATATCGCAGGAATGAAATAACCTAGCGGGAAAAACGGCAGTCCCTTAGCCTTGAGCTGCGACCGGACCATCGTATCGAAGTGAACCGGCATGGAGTCTGTCACGACAGCCCGCACCTTCATTCCTTGTGCAAGCGATAAAACAGCGCCAAATCCGCCTAACGAGTGGCCTAGCACCACGATCCGGTCCGCATCGATTCCAGAAAGACTGCGTACAGCCTGTACCGCTGCAAGCACATCATCACGGAACATAAGAGCCGACGGCGCTTTAATGTCTTCGCTGTCGCCATGGCTTCTCGCGTCGTATAAGAAAACACCATAGCCCGCTTCATACAAGGGCTTCGCATACCGCAGCACCCTCGAACGATTCGAGCCCCAGCCGTGAGCAACGATGACCACCGGCAGCGGACGATCCGTATCGGCAGCAGGCAGGCGAATCAGCCATCCGACCAGCTTCGAGCCCGCGTTTTCAAAAGCAACATCGTCCACGATCAGCCGGGAATCCTCAATTCCCGTCACTTCTTTACGCTTCGGGCTCTGACTCCGTACCCCGATTCTCCATATCCATGCCGCTGCTGCGCCCGCAATCGCTATTGCGATTCCAGCGCCGATAACTGCCGCTCCCGCCATCGATTGCGCCCTTCTTTCTTACAGGTCCCGAACGGCATCGACAAACTGCCGTGCACGCTCCGTCACCTGATCATATTTCCCTTCGCGAATCCATTCCAGGTTCACTAATTTACTGCCCAAGCCCACAGCGTTCGCACCTGCCTTGAAATATTCGGCTAGATTGTTCAAATCTGCTCCGCCCGTCGCCATCATCGGAATCTGATCAAGCGGACCGCGAATTTCGCTTAAATATTTCGTGCCCAGCGTCCCCATTGGGAAAATCTTAACTGCATCTGCACCGGCCTTCCAAGCCTTCACAATTTCCGTTGGCGTCATTACGCCCGGCCATACCGACAGACCACGCTCGCGGCCATATGCGACAACCGCTTCATCCAAATTCGGCGTAATCAAATATTGTGCACCGGCGTCTACGGCGATCTTCGCCATCTCCAAGTCAAGCACGGTTCCCGCGCCGATGAATGCTTTGCCGTCGAACAGAGTACGCCAGCGCTCGATCATGACACTTGCTCCCGGCGTATTCATCGTAATCTCCATCAGGCGGATACCGCCGTCAATTAGCGCTTGTCCGGCTGCATCTGCATGCCGGTCCTCAATGCCGCGAAGTATCGCGACGATTTTATGCTCCAGCAGCTGCTCCAGCATCGTTCCCGTTGTCATTATGCTCCCCCGTTTCCTTCACTCGTTAATCCCAATATTCCCGCAAAATACGTAAAAATAAATTCGGAAAGGCGAGCGTCTCCATATCCTTCGGCCCAATCCAGCGATAAGGCTGCTCTACGGCCTCTGAAGAAGTTTCGCCGCCTGTCTCATAAGCTGCGGCCGATTCAGCCGCAAGGCTGTAATCTTCCGCACCAAGATCAGCAAGATAAAAGCGCATCGTCCAATGAATATGGCTGAATACATGCTCTGCATCCATAAACCATTTTCGGGGACGGATCAGCAGTCCCGTTTCCGCTTCTACTGCTTTCGTCAGCAGCTCGCCGGCAGCTGCCTGCTCGTTCGCAGCAGCTCCATCAATCGCAAGCAGATAGGATTGCTCTTTGGACAGCAGCAGATGCGGCAGCTCCCACATTTGCGCCAGCAGCCCGGTTTCCGGCCGTTGACGAACCAGCACCTTGCCCGCGTTCGCCCCCGATCCTACGATAATCGCCGCAACGCGATGCTCGGGACGCGGCGGCTTGGCCTTCGTCTTTATTGGAAGCTCATGCTCTTTGCCCGCAATACGGCCGGCACAATGCTCCATCACCGGACACAGCAAGCAGCTAGGCGACTTTGGCGTACATACGAGCGCGCCTAGCTCCATCAGCCCTTGATTGAAATCGCCGGCTGCTCCTTCCGGAATAAGTGAGACAGCCAGCTTCTCGATTCCGATACGCGTCTTTGGCTTGGCGATATCTTCCTCCAAGCAGAAATAACGGGACAGCACCCGCATCACATTGCCGTCCACAGCCGGCTCCGGCCGGTTAAAGGCGATGCTCATAATCGCTCCGCTCGTGTAGGGGCCGACGCCCTTCAGTCCGGCCACAGATGTTTTATCATCCGGCACCTCGCCGCCATAAAGCTCCATCACCATTCGAGCGCCTGCTTGCAAGTTCCGGGCACGAGAATAATAGCCGAGTCCTTCCCAGCATTTCAGCACTTCGGGTTCGGGTGCCTCCGCCAGCGCACGGATCGTCGGGAAACGGTCCATAAATCGCTCATAATACGGAATAACCGTATCAACCCGGGTTTGCTGCAGCATAATTTCCGATACCCAAATGCGGTAAGGATCACGGTTCGCCCGCCACGGCAGCGTTCGCTTGTTCGCCCGATACCAGGACAGCAGCTCCCGGCTGAAATGCTGCTCTGCTACACTCTTCATCGTCCTTCACTTCCTTTTGCAGTTGAATCCTTAATCTGAGTTTTCTTGTAATTTTGCATGATCCGGCGGTATTGCATCGGAGTAATTCCGGTCCGCCGTTTGAACAGTCTCGATAAATAATGATTGAGCATTCCTGCCCGAATGGCTACATCGGCGATAGGAAGCTTCGTATCGGCCAGCAGCTGCTTGGCTAAGCTCAGCCGCTGCTCCGTTACATATTGAATAGGCGAACAACCCATCAGACTTCGGAATGCCGTGATGAAATAATTAGGATGCAGATAGGCAACCTTCGCTAATTCCTCGATCTGAATGTTGCGGTGCAGGTTCTCGTCGATATAACCGAGAACCTCCTGCCACTTTTTCGTATCAGGGGCGATCTTAATGGAATCGAATACATTTATGCTCTCATCTAAAAAGCAGGCGACCAACTCCAGCAGCGCAGCATGCATGACCAGCTGTTTGGACAAGTTCAAAGAGGCTTGCGACACCACCATTTTACGAAACAAGTCTATAACATGCTGTTCATCCGGGACATCAATACTAAGCGGCAGCTGCATCCGGTAAGCGGGAAGCTGATCCTGATTCGTTAAGCGGAAATGGCACCAGGACGCGTTCAACGCCCCTTTTCCCGTATTGACGATCGATTGCTCGACTTCCGGCCACAGCAAATAAAGCTTTCCCGGATGCAGCGTATGGGTCTGACCGTCAATGACCAAGCGGGCACTGCCATTCTCAATATAACATAGGCGAAAAAAGTTATGCTGGGACCGTTTGTCCGACCATCTCGCCGCAAATGCGGATTGCCCGGCCATAATGACCTCAGCATTGTATTGCGTGAATTGATGCTGCAAAATTCGTACATTTGTAGGTTTCATTGTTGCTCCTGTATACTCTTATTAAACCATATTCTATTATATAGACTCGTCGTAAAAAATCATATGGAAAAGGTGAGCATAAAGTGAACTTCAATAAACTATTCAAATATGTATCAATTATGGCTGTTATTTCCTTAGCGGCCGTCTTAGCAGGTTGTGGAGGTCCGAGCAGCAGCGGTTCAGCTTCCAGATCTCATATGGACGCCACCGGCGATACTGCAGCCGTATACAAAGCCAATTGCGTCAGCTGTCATGGCTCGGACTTGCAGGGAAGAATTGGCGACGCAACAAATTTGCAGAAGGTAGGCGCAAGAATGAATGAAGCCGACATTCGCAAGCAAATTGAAGAGGGCTCTCCGAATAACGGCACGATGAAGGGATATAAAGACCGGCTGACAGCTGAACAGATCGCTGGATTAGCTGCATGGCTGGCAGGGAAAAAATAAATAAAAAAGCCGATAAAGACGCGCTAACAATTACAGAGCGCTGACGTTATCGGCTTTTATTCTATTCCTTGATCCGCTCCGCGATAGCTACAGCCGAAGCAATTGAGCGGTCATGCGTTATGGTGACATGGAGACGCAGCTGGCCCGGGTCAAGCGCCAATCTGGACCATGCGGCAGCTGAGAGCTCACATACGGGCTTGCCAAGCTCGTCACGCAAAATATTGATATCCGTAAAGCCGACCATCTCGCCGATTCCACAGCCGAGCGCCTTAACGACAGCTTCTTTGGCGGCAAACCGGCCTGAGACAAACTGAATCAGCCGATTGCCTGCGTAGGAAGCAGACAGTTCTCTCTCTTCTTCTGTCAAAATCCGCTCCATAAACCGGCCGCCGATTTTCTTCTCCAGCAATGCAGCAATCCGCCCCATATCGGTCACATCATGCCCGATTCCGACGATCATTTTCCCCACTCCGTTCTTATATGAAGCCGACATTAACAGATTAAAGCCTTGAAGTCAAAAGCATGGACAGCTGATTGCCCCAACTACCAAGGGATAACTTGGCCCTCCGGATCAATGAGTGCAAGCTCCTCGCCATTCCATTCGTCGCCAAGGCGGCGCTCAGCCAGCTTCAATATCGCTGCAGCCGACTGCTCCGGCGTATACTTTCCAGAGTTATCAAGCTCGCCCTGCATATAGCTCTGTACATGACCCGGATGCAGAAGAAGCACTCTGCCCCCTTTGTCCTTCAAGCCTCTATGTACGAGCATGGACTGCATGTTAAGCGCCGACTTGGACATCGCATAACCGAACCAGCTCGTCCGCCAGCAATTAGCGACGCTCCCTGCTTCAGAGGAAATATTGACGATGAGCTTGCTGTCGCTCCGTAAAATTTGGGGCAGAAAGCCATTTGTTACCCGAAGCGCGCCAAGCGAATTGACGTTGAAAGCTTGAAGCATTTCATTAAAGTTCAGCTCATCGCCTATTGTCGTCTGAATATCGCCTAGCATAGCGGCATTATTGATGACCATGTCCAGCTTGTCTGTCCATTCACTTACTTGCCGGGCAGCCGTGGCTACGGATTGGTCATCTCCCACGTTAAGCTCTACGATTCGCAGCTGATCCGGATATTGCGACTGAAGCTCATCGAGCCCCTTCCACTGTGTCAGGTATCTCCCGGCAATCACTTGCCAGCCTTTATTAAGAAGTTGTGCGGCCAGCGCAAGACCCACTCCACGGTCCGCTCCAGTAATCAATGCAGTATGCTGTTCAGTCATTCGTTGCTCCTCCTTGATTCACCCTATATTTTATGATTGATGATATGTTTGATTTCAGGTGTTCGGCCTTCGGAGACTTCCTGCCCCGCTTTCAGCTGCTGGAGGTCCCTTCTTAACATCTTCAACTCATCCGTCAGTGCATCCAGCTTGGCCGAGGTTTTGGAAGCATCGATGGCAGAGCGGATTACGTAAGCAAGCACACCCATTCCGATTGAGCAAAGAATAATCCCTATTAACGCTACCGTCAATATGTCTGGCATTATACCGCCTCCCAGCATCCCATTCTGTACCTGTCTCCTAGTTTCGACAAAATCGCCTCTTTTCCTCTGCCCGCAAAAAAAAAGAAGCCGTCACCGGACGGTCAATGGATGACCATTCGGGACAGCTCCTTCCTTATTAAATACCCGGAATCGGAGAACGTTTATGCTCCGTCTTCAAGTATTGCTTCTCCAGCTTTTCCTTCGCTTCCGCACCGATGTCCTTGCCTTCGAGATAAGCACTGTTCTCGTCATACAGAATGCCGAGCTCAGCTTCATCGGTTTGCCCGTCCCAAAGCCCGGCTGTCGGCGCTTTGTCGAGTACGCTTTGCGGAACGCCCAGCTCTGCTGCCAGTTGGCGGACCTGCCGTTTGTTAAGCGTGCTTAACGGTGTAATATCGACTGCACCGTCGCCCCACTTCGTATAGAAGCCGGTAATGGCCTCCGAAGCGTGGTCGGTTCCGACAACGAGCAGGTTAAGATCAAACGCCAGCGCATATTGAACGACCATGCGTGTTCTTGCCTTTACGTTGCCCTTGCCGCCGCGGCTCAAATGACGAGGCATGCCCAATTTTTTGAAGCCATGCTCGACTTCGATTGCAATCTCATCAACGGCTTCGCCGATATTCGTCTCCACGCGGTGCTTCAGATCGAATGCCTCTGCAACCGCGTAGCTGTCATGAATATCCGTCTGCTCGCTGTAAGGCTGGAACACGCCCAGCGTCATATATTCACGGCCCGACTCCTCCGACAATTCATCGGTCGCAATTTTGCAGAGCCCCGCAGCAACCGCGCTGTCGATGCCTCCGCTAATCGCGATCAGCAAGCCGGCAGTTCCCGACTGCTTGACGTATTGTTTCAGAAAATCGACCCGGCGGCGAATTTCCGCCTGCGGATCAATCTCGGGCTTTACGCCCAGCCGTTCAATAATTTCTTGTTGTAAGCTCATAGGGTCCCCCTATTATTACTTGCAGAATCGGTCGAATGCGTCAGTCAGATCAGCAGCGATATCATCTGCGGAACGGTTCTCGATTTGGTGGCGTTCGATGAAGTGAACGAGTTCTCCGTCTTTCATCAATGCGATGGAAGGGGAGGACGGCGGATACGGTGCGAAATATTCGCGCGCCTTAGCCGTAGCTTCTTTATCTTGGCCGGCAAACACGGTATACAATTGATCAGGCGTTACAGCATGCTGCAGCGCTTCGGCAACACCAGGACGGCATTGGCCTGCTGCGCATCCGCAAACAGAGTTCACAACGATAAGCGTTGTGCCTGTAGCGTTAGGAATCGCTTCCTCTACTTCCTCCGGCGTACGCAGTTCTTGAATCCCAATACGAGTCAAATCATCACGCATCGGTTGTACCATATCTAACATATATCTCTCAAAAGACATCGACATATGAACACACTCCTTTAATTACATAAATTTAGTTACTATTATACCCCCCCTTATGACAAGTGTAAACGGCTGATGCCATTTCCGGAAATAAAGCAACCGGAGCAGCTCGGCCCCGGTTGCATATTACGATTGATGCTTGCCTATCATCAACGAGTCTCCCCGTCTAGGTAGAAGGGCGATTAGGCCCGTCCAGCTTTTTATCAAAACCGGCTGATTCCGGCGCGACGTTCTCTCTGCCCTTATCACGGGCAGCTTTTTTATTATCCTTGTTATTAGCCATCGTTGACTTCCCTCCTGAATCATGTAAAGTTTCGCCAACGATAGTATGTACATTCCTTCTTGCCAATATGTCGCCCTAAGCGCTCCGGTTAAAAGAGACGATGAAAGTCGTACCTTCGCCTTCCTTCGATTCCACCTCAATTTTGCCATTATGGCGCTCCGCGATGCTGAGACAAAGCGGCAGCCCCAATCCGGTTCCTCGGGATTTCGTCGTATAAAACGGCTCAAACAGATGCTGCATCTGCTCTTGCGGAATGCCGATCCCCTGGTCCTGAATGCGGAGCTCGATCCGCTCCTGATCCTGATCCTGAATATATTCGGTCTTCATCCGAAGCACGCCTTTGTCACCCATCGCTTCCATTCCGTTTCGCGCCAAATTGAGCAGCAATTGCTTGATCTCTTTGTTGTTCAGCATTAAGGGCGGTACGTATTCGCAAAGCTCCAGTTCAATCGACTGTCCCCGCATGTTCGCATCAGCATCCAGAAGCGGAGCCATCTCACGGATAATTTCATGAAGCGAGCTCATCTCCATCGCCAATGCGCGGTTTTGTGCCAATGATAGAAAATCACTAATAATTGCGTTAGCCCGATCAAGCTCCTCCATAATGATGTGAAAATACTGCTGCTGCTCGCCCGGCATTCGCTCCTTCATCAGCTGAACAAAACCGCGTATGACGGCCATAGGGTTGCGGATCTCATGGGTAATGCTGGCCGCCATCTGCCCTACGAGACTAAGCCGTTCCATCCTGCCTACTTCATTGCGCAGCAAGCTCAGCTCCGTCACATCTTGCGCAATCAGCGCAGCGCCTGTAATCGCACCACTTGTCAGATTACGAATGCTAAATGCTGTCTTGACGAGCATTCTGCCATCCTCCATAAGCGGTTCGAGGCTCGTCCTTGTCCCCTTCAATGCCTCTTGCAGCAATTGAATATCGCTGGCCTGATGGTCAGCATGCAGGAAAGCAGAATAATATTTGCCGACAATTTCTTTGCGTTCGGAAATGTTGGCCCGTTTATGAAACAGGCGATAGCCCATTTCGTTAATATGTGTAATCCGGCCGTGATGATTAACGATAATAGCGCCGAAAGTCGTCTCATCAATGAATTGCTGCAGCTTCTCAACCTCTCTCCGGTGGTTGACCGACACCCGGTGCACTTCATATTGCAGCTGCTGGTTCTCCTTCAAGCTTTCGATTACGAATATAGATATCCATATCGAAGCAAGTGAACCGATTATGGACAAGGTGATCGAGAGCACAACCTGGTTGGTCCAAACGATATCATGCTCGAAACTGTGATAGGCGATGGAAATTATAAAATAAAGCAATACCGTCGTCATCAAAACCATAACGATACGCTGCTTTTTGTAACGCGGGGAACGCTGGAATGGCTTGGAAATAAACAGCATGGCCGGTATATAGGCCGCCATGAAAGCTACAAAGAAGACCACTTCCGTCGCTGACTCCAAAGTGGGAATTCTAAGTATAGTGTAGAGCACGGACAGCCCCAGCACAGCATAAGGCCCGCCATACAGACTGCCAATGAGGTACGGTATCATTCTAAAGTTCATTTCATAGTCGTTGAGCTTGTAGCTGGCCAGCATGCACAGCATAACCGATACACCGCTGAACAGGCTTAAAAAGGCGGGAACTCCATTCCAGCCCTTTCCGCGATTGCTCCAGAGCTGAAACGCAAATACAGGCAACAATGAAATAAGAAATTGGACCAGCATCTCTTTCAACACGGACGATCAGTCTCCCTCTAATCGCATTCCGGATAGATTGCCGCAGCTTCGACGTTTGGCAGGTATTATAACATTGATTATTGTTCTGTAGTCCGATTAAAACATAAACGACATCTTTTTACAATTAGCGTTTCAACCATTCTATAATAGAATCAATCACACGCTCGGCATCAACATCATTGTGCAGCTCATGGAAGCCTCCGTCCCAGCTAATAAAGCGGCACCGGTCCCCCAGCTTTACCGCCGCCTGCGCGCTAGCCGCATAAGAGGTTACTTGATCCGCACTTCCATGCAGCAGAAGAAGCGGTATATTCAACTGTTGTATGTGAGCTAGTGCCCACTCTCCGGCAGACTGAATTTCAAGAAATGTCTTTACCGTTATTCGAGTATGATTCAAAGGGTCCCCTTCAATCGGTGAGACATGCGGATATCCCGGCCGATAAAGCTGTTCCGGCTTTAAGCCGGTTGATTGAGGCAGGCCAGGGGCGACACGCGAAATAATACGGCCTACCCAAAGCTGAACAGCAGGCGGAGAAAAAGCAAGGCGCAGCCATGGACTTGAAGCAATGACGCCCTGTATGTCCGGCTTTAAACGAAGAGCTGCGTTCAACACGACATTTCCACCCATGCTGTGCCCGTACAAATAGCGGGGCAAGCCGGGATAGCGCTCAGAAGCTGCTTCCAGAAGCTTGCCGACATGACTGACTGTCTTCTCTACGGACGGCATATGTCCTCTGCTCCCGGCCGTACGTCCATGTCCTTGCTGATCCATAGCCAGTACTGCAAAGCCTTCCGCCGTTAATCTGGCGGCAACATGCGCGTACCTGTCACCATGCTCTCCCATGCCATGGAGCAAGCAGACAACGCCGCGTTCCACGGGCTGGAGATCATGTTCCGGCTTCCACTCCCGCACGAACAGCTTTACGCCGTCTGATCCAACGAGTTCCCATTCTAGACGCTTCATTCTTGTCACACCCTCCGTTCTTGGTTTTTAATTGCTTGCTCCCCCTAACTTCTTGGTTGATTGCCTCCTTCTTTCTTCTTCCGTTCATGCGAATGTTTCTTTTATTATAAACCGCATTTGCAAACGCTACCATAGAAGGTTCTGTACAAATTTCAATCCAATCAATGTTACAATAGACAGCAGTTAAGAAAGAAAGGCTGAGTGAACGATGTTTGATGTCATTATTATTGGCGGAGGCCCCTCCGGACTAATGGCCGCAGTTGCGGCAAGCGCGGAGGGCGCCCGCACCCTGCTCATCGATAAAGGAGACAAGCTGGGCCGCAAGCTGGGCATTTCCGGCGGCGGACGCTGCAACGTTACTAACGTCAAAGAGATGGACGAATTGATTCGCCATATTCCGGGCAACGGCAGATTTTTGTTCAGCGCACTGAATCAATTCGGCAACCGCGATATTATCGCTTTTTTCGAAGGAATGGGCATCGCATTGAAAGAAGAAGATAACGGCCGTATGTTTCCGGTATCCGATAAAGCCAAGACCGTCGTCGATGCTCTGGTGCGCAAAGTGCGGGACCAAGGTGTTGAAATCCGGGTTAATATGCCGGTTAAAGAGGTGCTCTATAATGCTGGCGCAGTTCAAGGAGTACGGCTGGCATCCGGCGATATAATAGCTGCGAAGTCCGTTATTATTGCGACAGGCGGCAAATCCGTTCCTCATACCGGTTCCACTGGCGACGGATATCCGTGGGCCAAGAAAGCCGGGCATACGATAACCGATCTGTTCCCGACCGAAGTACCTCTAACCTCCAAGGAGCATTGGATTCACAACCGTGTCCTGCAGGGACTGTCGCTTCGCGACGTGACTCTTACGGTATGGAACGCAAAGGGTAAAAAGCTCATATCGCATGACGGCGACATGATTTTCACCCATTTTGGACTATCCGGCCCTGCGGCACTGCGCTGCAGCCAGTTCGTCGTAAAGGAATTAAAGAAAAATGCCGGCAGCGAAAAGTCGACAGTACTCGTTACAATCGATCTGATGCCAGGACGCTCGGAAGCTGAAGTATACGAGGAAACGCTGAGCCTCTCCCGTCAGGAGCCGAAAAAAGCGGTCAAAAATGTGCTTCGCTCTTATGTCCAAGAACGGCTGCTGGAGCTGCTCTTGCAGCAATGCGGCATCAACGGTGACATTACGTTTGACAACATTCCGAAAGGGCCATGGCTGGAACTGGCAAAAAGGATAAAGAACTTCCCCGTTGCCGTGAACGGCACGTTATCGATTGAGGAAGCCTTCGTCACCGGCGGCGGCGTGCATTTGAAAGAAATTCATCCGCAAACGATGCAGTCCAAGCTTGCGGAAGGCCTCTACTTCTGCGGCGAGGTGCTCGACATCCATGGCTACACCGGCGGCTATAACATTACCGCAGCTTTCTCGACCGGCTACAACGCCGGGAAGAGCGCCGCGGCGGAGGCCATTAACAAGTAAGTCATAAGTTTAGTTGTCTAGTGTCACATTCGGCCTACTATCACTTAGACGCCGAAATCCTTCGACTGAGCAAACCAAAAAGCTCCATCAAAATGCAAAAGTGCATTTTGATGGAGCTTTTTTAGGTGGAACAAGTCTTCAAAATGCAAAAATACATTTTGATCACCTCTAAAACCGTCAATCCCGCCTAAATGATGGATTCCAGATGCATATTTGCATTTGGAATCCCATTATCAGTCGTTTTGAGCCAAACAAAATGCACTATTGCATTTTATTTGCTGCTAGAGCCTCCTCTCTCCTACCCTATCCGCTAAAACGGTTATAGCTGCCGTCATCGGGTTTGAATTCGTCACGGTATTCGTCGGCGTCATCATTCCAGTTTTGCAACCCCTCGTCTAACTCATCCTGCGCATTCAGATCCTCGTTGACGACATGTGCCGGAATCGTAATCGCATCCAGCGAATAGGCAGTATTCGTTATGGCCTCCGAGCGGATTGACGCCTGCTCCACCAGCCTCCCGCCATGAGCCTGCGCAATTTCCAGAGCAGAAGTCAAATCCACTCCATCCACATGAATATGTACCCGGTTGCCTTCATGAAGCATCGGCTCATAACCAAGCTCCTGAAGCGTATCGCAAGCCACCGAGGCGCTTGCAGCATCGGCAAAATCAAATAAAATAGCTGAGCTCACCGCATTCATCTCCTGTTTTTGAACATTTTTTTTGCCAATCTATGGCTCGCTTTTAGTTTGTCCTAATTTCAGTCATATCTATTATGCGATTATGTATTGTCATTTCACTATTTTCTAATATAATTTAAAGTAATGAATCAATGTTAGATTTACTAACTCAAACAGTCAAAAAACATATCATATACTTTTTTAGACCAATATACGCCAAGGTGGTGCCATCTAGATGTACAACATTTTTGATATGCTGGACGACCCCATGATGATCGTCGAATTCGAACACAACCGTTGGTACGTCCGCGATGTTAATGAAGCTTTCACCTTACTTACCGGATATAAGAACAATGAGCTTACCGATATTGACCCGGACAGCCTGCTGAAGGAAGATCTCCCCTTCCATCATCTCATGACGCTCCTGACCGAAGAGGAAGGCGACTCTTCCTTCGAGTGGGAGCTGATTGCACGCCTTACAGCGCCTATTCCAGTAAAACTGACATGCCGAAAGCTGCAGGAGGATAATCTTACCGGCTACATCGTAAACTGCAAAGATTTGTCCGAGCCGAATTGGATAGATGATTTTGCCCAAGAAAATCAGATCGTAATGACCTTGAGCGTATCCGAGCAGTATCGGATCATGGACGCCAAACGTTACTATACGCCGCTCAAGCAGCGGACTTCTAGTCTGGTCAATCAGCTGATGTTCGATTTTGTAGCGGAGGACAGTGTCAAGCCGCTGCGACGTGTAATGGAAAATGCCCGCAAGAACGGCTCGGAGGAACAAATGGAGCTTCGAATGTCCATCAGCGACAAATCCTATCTGGCTTCGGCGCTCATTAAACCTTTCTACTATGGCAACAAAACCTTTCGGAGCTTCTCGATCATTATTACAGAGCTGGATCTGCATACACAGGATGAAGATTCGTCCTACAAGCTTCGTATGCTCATGCTCAACAAAAATATTTCCGCCACTTCGCTTGCCCAATCCACACTGATCTCGCTGACGACCATTTCAAAAATTCGCAACGGTAAAATCAAAAAGCCCCAGCGTCTCACAGCGGAATTAATTGCTGGAGAGCTGGGTGTTAAGCCCGAGTCGATCTGGAGCAGCTTCAAGCGCTAGCTTAGGCAGAGCAATCTACAGCATTAGTCTGCTTCACAGCATTACTCGCGAATGTCTCTAGTTCTTGGCACTGTATTCACGTAAACCAGTGCCCCATATAAGACACGAAGCTGTACGTTAAATTACTTTACGCAGAAAATATGTTTGAACGAATTAACATGATATGCAGCACACTCTGCCGGATTAACGAACCTTCTTCGTAAAATAGCGAAGATGGGTTCACTGAAAGCCGACCGATATCGAATTAACGAACCTGCTTCGCTAATTAGGGAAGCTGTCTTCACAAATGCGCACGAATGCCAAACCGGCTCAACCTCCAGCGAACTTTTCTTCGCTTTTCGAGAACTCAGGTTCACGAAAAGCGAAGAAAGGTTCGCTATAGCAGGCATGCAATCCAATTAGTCCCTACGCAGCGAACTTAGCTTCGTAAAATAGCGAATCAGCTTCGCAGTGTACACGTCAACAGCCGTATAAAGAACCTACTTAGTTACATAGTGAAGAAGGGTCCACGGTAAGTACACCGACAGCCGAAAAACAAACTAGCTTCGCAATGCTCCCGCCCGATGCCGCAATACCAATCAGCTTCGCATTAGCGAAGCGATTTTCACAAAAGTGCCAATGCCAATCCGGCCTGCGCATTCCTTTGCCATGAAACAACCGGTATTTTTTCGCGAAAAAAAGACCGTCCCTCCATGAAAGGAAGAACGGTACCAACTCGCATTTTAAAAAAATAAAATCAGCCATTGCTGCAATCAATTACTACTAGCTCCGGTAAGTGACCAGTGCCTCGTTCAAACCACGCGTTTGCGCGTAGACCTGCTGGTAAATGCGGAATAATCCTTTGTAGGTCTCAACCGCCTCTGGCTGAGGAGTATACGAGGACGCATGTTTGACGAACTGGGAAGCGCATGCCTCCAAGCTGTCGAACCAGCCGCAGCCGTAAGCCGCAAGCATCGCCGCACCAAGACCAGGACCCTGTTCATTCTCAAGAGCAACGACCGTTGCGTCGAAAATATCGGCCTGCATTTGCAGCCATGCCGGGTTTTGCGCACCTCCACCGATCGATACGATTGTATCGACCGTTTTGCCCGCGCTGCGGAACATATCGACCGACTCGTTAAGTGAGAACGTAATTCCCTCCATAACCGCCCGGGCAAAATGAATGCGCTCATGCGAGCCGTCCACGCCAATGAAACTGGCACGAATGGAAGGGTCGGCATGCGGCGTCCGCTCGCCAACGAGATATGGCGTGAAGAGCAAGCCTTTTGCACCTGGCTGTACTTCGCCAACGCCTTGCAGCAATTGGTCGTAAGACTCGCCCTCTGCAAACGTCTTTTTGAACCAGCTCAGGCTGTAGCCTGCGGCAAGCGTAACGCCCATTGCGTAGAACGAATCTTCCTTGCCATGGTTGAAGAAGTGAACTTTGCCGCGGAAATCCTTATCCCGGTCGTTCTCATACGAGAGAATAACGCCTGATGTACCAATGCTGCACAAGGTCAGCCCTTCGGTCAGTATACCAGCGCCAATCGCCCCGCAAGCATTGTCGGCACCGCCGGCAAACACTTTCGTCGAAGGCAGCAAGCCTGTCGAAGATGCGACAGCCTCAAGCAATGTTCCCGTCTGTCCATGCGACTCCACCAATGCCGGGCAGAAGCTAGCCGGCAGGCCAAAAGCGTCAAGCACATCCTGGCTCCATTGTTTGCCCGCAACATCCAGCAGAAGCGTTCCCGCTGCATCGGAATAGTCCATGTGCAGTTCACCGGTTAACCGGTAGCGCACATAATCCTTCGGCAGCAGGAACAGCTTCGCGTCCTTGAATGCATCGGGTTCGTATTGGCGAACCCATAAAATTTTCGGCAAAGTGAAGCCTTCCAGCGCCGGATTGCGCGTAATAGAAAACAGCTTGTCACCAAGCGTGCGCTCGATCTCGCGGCATTGCTCCGTCGTACGGGTGTCGTTCCACAGTATCGCGTTGCGAATCGGATCGCCCGCTTCATTTAGCAATACAAGACCATGCATTTGCCCGGAAAAGCTGATGCCTTCGATTTGCCCGGCCGTCACGCCCTCCGTCTCCACAAGCTCGCGAAGAGCTTCGATTGTCGCAGTCACCCAGTCATCCGGCTTCTGCTCGCTCCAGCCAGTATGCTCATGGAAGAGCGGATAGCTGCGTGAAGTTTCAGCAGCCACCGTTCCCTTCCGGTCAACGAGCAGCGCCTTAACGGCACTCGTTCCCAGATCTATCCCAATGACATAACTCATAAGATGAGCTCCTCTCGACTATACGCTGAAAATAACTTCGCTCAGCATCAGTCTAATCCGCTCTTGACGGCCGGATTCATTTTTGATCGGATTGTTTTGCAGCGCATATTGCTCCAGCGAAGCAAGCGTCGCTTTGCCAGCAACGATTTCGGCGCCGATGCCTTCTTTAAATGTGCGGTAACGGTTGTCGACGATATTGTCGAGAATTTTCTCGTCAATCAGTTTTGCTGCTGCTTTCAAGCCCCAAGCGAAGCTGTCCATGCCGGCGATATGACCAAGGAACAGATCATCCGTTTCGAACGAGCCGCGACGAACTTTCGCGTCGAAGTTTACGCCGCCGCGGCCGATGCCGCCAGCTTTCAGCACTTCAAACATCGTCAATGTTGTGGAGTACAGATCAGTAGGGAATTCATCTGTATCCCAGCCGAGCAGCAGGTCGCCTTGGTTCGCGTCAAGCGATCCCAGCATGCCGTTGATTGCAGCTGTGCGGATTTCATGCTCGAACGTGTGGCCAGCCAGCGTAGCATGGTTAGCTTCCAGGTTCAGCTTGAAGTGATCCTTCAAGCCGTATTTTTGCAAGAATGCGATTGTCGTTGCCGCATCATAGTCATATTGATGTTTTGTTGGCTCTTTAGGCTTAGGCTCGATCAGGAATTGCGCATCGAAGCCGATTTCTTTCGCGTAAGCAATTGCCATGTGGTACAGGCGTGCCAGATTGTCGAGCTCGAAGCCCATGTCTGTGTTCAGAAGCGTCTCGTAGCCTTCGCGGCCGCCCCAGAATACATAGTTTTCTGCGCCGAGCTCTTTGCCGACTTCCAGACCTTTTTTCAATTGCGCGCCAGCGTAAGCATATACGTCAGCATTAACGGCTGTTCCCGCACCATGAACAAAGCGAGGGTTGGAGAACATGTTAACTGTGTTCCACAGCAGTTTTTTGCCGGATTGTTTCATTTGGTCTTTCATCAAAGCGACGATAACGTCGAGGTTTTTATTCGTTTCTTGCAGCGTTGCGCCTTCCGGTGCAATGTCTACATCATGGAATGCGAAGAAAGGAACGTTCAGCTTCTCAAGGAATTCGAAGTTTGCTTCTACGCGGGCTTTCGAACGGTCCAGGCCATCATATTTATCCCAGCCGCGAACCATCGTAGCCGCACCAAACGGGTCCGTACCGTTAGCGTTGAATGTATGCCAGTAAGCGACTGCAAAGCGAAGATGCTCTTCCATCGTTTTGCCCAGTACAACTTGGTTTGGATCATAATGTTTGAATGCAAACGGATTGTCGGAGCCTTTGCCCTCGAATTGAATTTTGCCGATATTCGCGAAGTAAGTCATGAATAAATGGCCTCCTTAAAATAGTTGAATTAGGTTTTATGAAAACGCTCACCTAGAGAATAACATGCGACGACTTAGTTTGTCTATTAAACAAACTAAGTTTTTATGTTATAATTTTTTCAAGCCGTTTAAACGCTGTCTGCGGCTGGTTTCGTGGTACAATGACGAATAATGGATTAACGGACGGAGGCTATCTGCTCTTGAAAGTGACTACGACAGGCGATTTGACCCTGATTAAAAAAATAAATACATCTATCGTGCTCGACGCTGTACGACGAAACGCTCCTCTATCACGAGCGCAAATCTCGGAGCTGTCCGGACTCAATAAAGCGACGGTCTCCAGTCTCGTACAAGATTTGATCGACAGCCATCTGGTGCTGGAGATCGGACCCGGACAGTCAAGCGGCGGACGCAAGCCCGTCATGCTGCTCTTTAACGGACAAGCCGGACATGCGATCGGCATCGATCTTGGCGTCAACTATATACGCGGCGTGCTGACCGACCTTGAAGGCCAAGTGCTGAGAGAATCGCAGCGAAACTTGAAGAAGCATGCGCTGGATTTTACGCTGGAGCAATTAATTCAATGTATTGATGAGCTTAAGGCACTGGCGCCGAGCAGTCCTTACGGTATTGTAGGTATCGGGGTTGGCGTCCCAGGCATCGTCGACGATAAAGGAGCCATGCTGTTTGCGCCCAACTTGGACTGGAAGCAGGTCGAGCTCCAGCACATACTGGAGGAGCGTTTTCAAGTACCGGTTACCATCGACAACGAAGCGAACGCAGGCGCTCAAGGCGAGCAGAAATATGGTGCAGGCCGCGGCATTGCCCATCAGATATATGTCAGCGTTGGCATTGGTATCGGCACCGGCATCATATTGAATAAAGAGCTGTATAAAGGCGCATCCGGTTTTTCCGGGGAACTCGGCCATCTTTCCATCGAATATAATGGCAAGCCTTGCCGATGCGGCAATGAAGGCTGTTGGGAGCTTTACGCCTCGGAAAATGCACTGCTCGAACAAGCGAAGCCGCTCGGCTTTGACAATCTGGAAGACTTGCTGCAAGCTGCAGAAGACGGTAACACTGCAGTGCGGGAGCTTTTCCGCTCAATCGGTGACTATCTCGGTGCAGGCATCTCCAATATCGTCAATGTATTCAATCCCGACGTCGTCATTATCGGCAACCAGATGAGCCGTGCGCAAGCTTGGCTGGAAGAAGCCGTGCAGCAGTCCGTCGCTAGACGCACCCTCCCCTATCACCGGGAAAGGCTGCAATTGCTGTTCGCCGAGCTGCAAGACCAGTCCGCCGTGCGCGGCGCGGCATATTATGCGATCAGCCGCTTTCTGGAGAAGCTGCGCAGCAGTTAACATGCAAAGAGGAACCGTTCAGCACAGATCATCACGTGCTGCCGATTCCTCTTTTTTCGCTATCTAACCCGATGAATTTGCAAGTAATCATAGACCGTTCCTGAAATCTCAACGTCCACCTGATCGTTCTTCACGATTCCGTTACTGTAATATACGGTGAATACAAATGTAATTGTCCCGTTCCTCAGCTTCTCAAAGGACTCCTCCCACAGCTCGCCTTTCCACCGTGTGCTAGACGCATTCTGACTGGTCAGGTCCAGTGCATAACGCAGCATTTTCACCTCAACCCGCTCGGCAAATGTATCTGTTCCCGTATCAGTTGTCTCTGCCTCCAGCATAAACTTTTCTCCGGCCCAGAACATATGCGGCGGCCTAATCGAAGTATCATTCGGTGGCTTTGAGGCGTTGAAGGCTTGGCGATATTGCTCCCAAAGCGGCGTATGCTTGACGAAGCCTTTGAGCTTCAATTCGTATACGGTAAGCTTTTTCGTAATGACAACCGGCGGAGCCAAGTTATCACTTACGGTCAGCTTCATCGTCCACTCCCCTACATCGAGCATCCTGTAACTTGGCCCCGTATCCGCATATGGGTAACCCAGTACATAGGAAAATGTTTTTTTGACCCCTTTCGGACTCGTCAATTCATAAACAACATCCAGATCATCCCGATCAGGATCGTTCACGATAGAGTAGAACCGAACTGTATCGCCTTCAAAAACAGGATCAGGTGACCACTTAAAATCACCTGTTGGCGGGGAATTGGTCTTGAAATAAATATAAGCATACTGCCCTTCGTTTCCGGCCACATCATAATCAATCACCGTTAACCGGTACTCCTGCCCCGGCACCAGCCCTTTCACCTGATAGGAGTTCGTCGTCTTGGACAACGGCAGACTGTATTCCGGCGTACCGTCACCATTCAAATCAATGGCTGTAACTGAACGGTCCGGGTTGACCTTCTGCATATAAAAGATGCGGGCGGCATGCCCCGACGACGGCTGTGCATCGCGGAACGCATTCCATTTGACCGTAACGGAGGTTGGCTTAGTGTCCAGTTGCTCATCGACATCATCCGGCCGCACGGTATCGACAAAGAAATAACCGTTAGCGCTATATGGCCCCCATAGATAGCCGTCGTTTGCTCTTGCCCGCCAATGATGCAGGCCTTCCTGCAATCCGGTAGACGGCTTATAGCTAGTGGCTGCTGTCAAAGCATTGGTATCGATGACTAGTGAGCCCGTTGAGTTGTAGAACACTTCATAATCAATGCTCGCAATCGGATGATTCTCCGGATCGGTAACGCGTACGCGCAGCTCTGGCCGGCTGTTATTCGTATAGACCGGTTCAGAAGCTTTAGGTCCGTTAAAACTTAAGAGCTGCGTAACGGGCGGCAAGTCCAGAATGAAATAGACTGTATTGCTGGCATCCGACCATACGCCGTTAGAGTAAACGTAGCCGTGTATTTTGACAACGCGCCCTTCATCTATCGTTCCTATTGGCACCTCGTAGGTCACATCATCCCCAATGCCCTGCGTGTAGAACGCTTGCTTGCCATTATCGACATAAGTGAAGATCAACCGGTATAGCTCTTGCGGATCATTCTCGTCATCCTTGTAAATCCATTTCACGGTCGGATCGGTGATGAGGACGGTCGGCTTCACCAGCGTTCCGTTCGGCACAGTAATGGTCATACGCGGCTTCGTCTGATTGACAGGCGGCAGCGCATCTTTGTACACGCGAGTCTCCCCCCAATAGCTCCATGCACCATGCAAGTCCTTAACCTGTTCTTGGACGATGAGCTCAACACCCGGCCTGCTGTAGAGCAGCCTTTCTCCCGTCGTCCACGTTGATTGATCCGCCCATCTTGTCCGGAAAATACGGTCTGCGAGCCGATCCGGCACGTCAGGATCATAGGACGTATCATTCGTCAGGTAATCGAGCGCTTCTCCTTCCGGATAGACGACGCCAGTGAATTTTACATTTGGCTGAGCAATTGGTCTTCGATGCACATAAAGATTTTTCGTTACCGGCGCAGAGAATAATTGATAGGAACTGAAGGGCGAAGGCAGCTTATCCTGTGCACGATACGTAATTTCGTACAGACCCGGTTTATCCAAACTGTTCAAGGTTTGAGACAGCGTCCGCCCATTATACTGGCTAAATCCAAGCGGATTCGCAAAATAGTTCGGATCATGCTTGTACGTCCACTCCTCCGCATTTTTCACATCGGCTTCCGGATCGTTGAACAGCTTCTTGTAGTCGATTTGCTCACCAACTAGTACGGCTTCGAACGTTTCTTCCGGAGTCGTTGTTCCGTAATTGGTCCTCTTTACAATACTGAATACTGCTTGCTGCTGACCAAGCGACATAATACCGGCTGACCCGCGAACAAACTTGCTGTCTGCAGCTTCGAGCTTTGTAACGCCATTGACGGATAACCGGATGGTTCCGGCGATCGCTTCCAGCTTGAATTTATAAGGCACACTCGATGCACGTACCATCGTCGTACTGCCGAGTTCTGTCTTGATACCATTTACGACTTTAAAAAGACTGAGCTTGCTTGGACTCCATTCCATGCTGTACATATTTTTTTCATCCTGGATCTGAATGGCTGCCCCGATTGATTTGTCGTTATTCAGACCGCCTACGGCGACGTCGAATTCAAGCACCTGATTCCGCATCTTATCGTTTGGATCAAAGAGCAGCCCGCCCCAAGTTTCGCTATCAATTTCGACAGTGTTATCATCGACTAAGCGCGGCAGTTCGCCGGATGATTCACCTGTAAATGGAACGATAACTAGTGTTGCAATCTGCCCTACACTACCCGGTTGAAATTTCGTCATCGTTGCACTTAAATAAATAGATCCGTCAGGTGCTACCCTGCTAGCGCGATTAAAAGTTGTAGCCTGATAAAAATAGGTCACTCCATCAAAATAATCATGGTTGTAGTAATATTGATTCGTCTTCTCGCCCAAATAAGAAGTTACATCAGTTCCATTAGCTAGGGCAAAAAATGGCGTATAGTATTTACCGGAGTTATGACCTTTCTGCCATCTTATCCAGTTTTCCATTCGCACTAATTTACCGTTTGGTTGTTCAAAAGCTTGCAGGTACGCGTTAGCACCGTAAGACGATCTATTTATTTCGAACTCATTCGGCAGAGCCTCAGGCGGATCAGTCGGATCGTTAGACACGCCATGATTTATAATTCCTATTCCTGCTATACGCACCCCCGTTTTTGTGAATAGGCCATATGCCGGGCTATAAACAGTTTCGTCTCGCCTTACAACAGGTTTTTGGTAAATAGTAGGAGATACATAAGGACCGCTTGCCGTATAGCTATCGGTCTGTGCTAAATGAAATTGATTGGTTGCATTGTTATAGATGAATAATCCGAAATAGTAAAGATACATATCACTAAATTGATTGTGGGAATTTACACCTGACATATAGACGTATTGACCATCATCCGAAACTGCAGGTGGGGATATTCCCCCTATCGGCCCTTGATAATTATTTTTAATGACGCCATTCGCATTTAAAGCGGTAAAGCCATTCATATACACTTGTTTGGAAAACATAACAGGGGCGTATTGGTAGGTGACAAACACATCACCATTATCATTTACTTCAATCCCTCTTACATTGTCAGCGTTAATTCTCGATCATCTTGATAAATGATAGTTGACCATAATAACGTTTTCTGTGTTAGCGAATATTTTATGAGATAAATCGAACGTCTTTGACTGTAGACATTACTTTCTTTTGTTGTAACGCCATAGGCCATATAAAGCGTTTTTTTATCTTTGGAGAATTTGAATTGCATACCTGGCCCGCCCCAGCCGCCAGATACGCTTTTATCTTGGCCATGTACCATAAATTGCGGGTAGACGTCTAAAACTTGTCCATCGAGATTAAGTAAATAAAGATTGTTATCGAAATACGAATAAAATTTCTCGCCGCTGCTATCGTAATCGAGCAGGTTGGTGGAATATCTGCCAGGTATAAGATGTTCGGCCAGTTGTTTTCCTGTTCGTGCATCTACCTCGACAAGAGAACCATCGGACTCATCCTGATTATATGAATTGTACGAGCCTGTATAATGCAAAATCATGCGATAGCCCGGATAAACTTGTGATGCTGTGCCGGGAATTGTCCATCCATACATCCCCATTGGTTTCGCTGGGATTTCCCAAAAAGGCTGCTTCTTTAAGTTGGCTGCTAGATTGTAGGGTTTATCAAAGCTGGCCCATACTGCATTTCGGGTCATTAGGCTGTTTCCATATACCTTCCAGCCAGCCTTATTTTCTGCCCCGCCGACATAAGGTCTCTTCAGCGTCCATGAGCGCAGAATGGATTCGGGCGAATAATTGAGAACTGGCACTGTGCTCTCTTCCCCTTGATCCGGCTGCTGGGTAATGCCGTTCGCCGTAAAATCGACCTCCGGCGCCAGATTGATGATTTCGGTATGAGCAACATTGGATGTGCCCGTTAGTCCGTAATCCTCAGCGACTGTAGCGCGATATTGCCGATGGCCCAAGGTAGTGTATCGCACATTAACGGATTCTTTGTACACACCGTTATAAATGACTTTCCATGCTTCATCTTCAAAATTGCCATTATTGTTCTGATCATAACGTTCTTCAACCGATAAGCGCGTGATCATGTCCCCGTCCGGACTTTGTGCATTAATAATTAACTGCAGATCCGACTTTCGAATACCTTTTTCCGAAGCAAAAATTTCAACAGTTGGCGGCTCATCCGGTACGACCTCCAGCGGATACGTCGTCCACTCGCTGGCGCGGCCCTCCGAGTCATACACCTTCCCTGCAAGCGTATAATTGCCAAGCTCCATGGGTGCAACAGCAGGATATGGAGCAACCGTATAATAAGCATCGTCGTTTTTCTTGTACTTCTTTTCCGACTTGCTGTGATCGATAGTGACACCTTTGGACGACAGCGGTGTATAGGAATTATTCAAATGATGCGGCGCTGGCAGCGGGCGTCCTTGAATCCATCTAGTAACGCCAGAGATAACAGCGACAGGCTTCGGATCGTTAACGTATAAAATAGCTGTGGCTGATTTCTCATCCCCGTATTCATTAGTTGCTTTGATCACGGCTGTATACGCGCCGGGCTCATCAAATCTCAATTGAGGATATTGAAGGCCTTCTTTATCCATAATTTTAGGATCTAAATTGTCGCTGAACGTCCAAGTCCAGTCATTGAAGTTTTCTCCCATTGCATCCAGCGTTGAAGTTTCGCCAGTGAAGATGGAACCTGGGCTCCAATCCGCATTGATTTTCATCACAGGCCTCGGTTTAGGTGTCGGCTCTGGTGTGCTTCCCGGACTAGGCTGCGGTGTCGCGCCCGGTCGAGTAATCACCGTTGAACACTCGATGACATCCTCGGCGCTGCTCCCATCGGTGAAATAGATGACGGCGCGCATGACGTAGGTTTCGGTATAAGTATCGACGTCTATCATTTTTGCCTTTGGGATGTTGAAAGAGAACTTATAGGTCACTTTGTCCAAAGCGCCTAGCGTTTGTGTCTGGAGCTGAGTGCCGTCTGCAAGTCGGCCATACAGTTTCCATTCTTTCACTCGGAGACTACCCTTTTGGGCAACTGCAGCTGTCAGTGTCGAAGTAGCAGCAATGTCCTTGTCTGCAAATTGGATAGTGGACGGGTCTGATGTGCAAGAGCAGTCCACGAGAGGCTTGTCCTTTGTTGGTTTTTTTTATACGTAACACGAACTTCGCCTTCATATAAGTAGGTATTTGCTACCCAACCTGTTGTAGTTTGAAGATCATAAGATATTGCAATTGCATTACCGCTACAGCCTACACAATCATAGGGATACCAGTTTGTATTACTTTTATTAACTGGTACCGCTACTGACAATTTCCCCTTACCACTTGTTCCAGGCCCAAGAGTCAAAACCTTATGTTTTGATCCTCGTACCGGAACCGCACTTGTTATCTTTACTGAATCATCAATAACAGCATTTTTATAAATGTATTCTGTCTTTCCAAGTCCTTCAAAAGTAAAAGTATCGGGACTCGCTAGTCCATCGTTAATTTCAATGGCATAACCATCAACCTTAGTCCCATCTAGTGATTGTCCAGTAGCTCTTACTTTATTATCGATAGTTTTACCTGTGTTATCTTTCGTGGGTAAGTCTCCAGTACAAACTGTTAATCCATTTACCCAACAACTATCCGACAATCCAGGGGTAACATAATATGTCCCCCCTCCTTTACTTCCTTGAACAATCCATTCCTTGCCATTAGAGCGTCGGTTTACAACATAATACATCTCAGAGTTTTTTCCATTTGCAGTTGTTAGGATTTTCGTACCCTTAACAGTAAGCAAGGTTAATTTCTTATCATTCAAAACAAAGTTACTAGAAGAGCTATTAGCTGTAGCGCTACTTTGGTTAACAAGCTTTATATCGCCACTACTATTAGTCATCATCCATAATTGAAAAGAAGCAATAGAATATCCATCTGGAATATTAAGATTCACACTAATATTTGAAAGAGTTGAGCTAAAGTTAAATCTCTGGCTAGCTAAAAAGGATAATTTTTCGGTTCTAACGATATTCTCATCTGCGCCAGCTGCACTAACCGGATACATAGGGAGTAATGAACTTAAAACCATTACTAGTAACATAAAATGTGTAATGAATTTTTTAAATGCTATCTTTTTATATACCATCCATCTTTCACATCCGTTAAGTAGATTTGTGATGCGCTATTTAGGCTACCATCAAATTTTTCCAAATGAATTGGTAACCCTTTATATTTTTTAATTTGATCACGCACAAAATCTTTGTAAACATACTCGAATCGGAAGTTGTGACCTGTATTGCCTACACTATCTGTTTTCAAAAATGCTCTGTTATTGAATAAGCCTGGTCTTTCAATAAGCTTATAATCAAGGTAATTAAAGTTATCTGCTAAATAAAAACCGCCGGAATTATCCTCTGTAAACATGTAAAAACTATTATGAATTAGCTTCCCCATTCCACTATCAGTCTTCAAGACTTTTCCGATTAGTTTGTATGCAAAAACGTAACCTTTTGCACCTGTTTCTTCTTTGTCATCTTTTCCATAGAAGCTTGCGCCTTTTAGATACTCTGAATAAAATCCGCTTTTGTCAGCAGGATCAAGGACTATTAACTGATCGATTGTCACATTATATTTGGCGTTAATGTTAACAGAATACGGAAACTTCACCAAATCATCCTGATCGAACATCGTGATCATATTATGCCTATGCCAAGCAATTTCCACAGCACTCGATGCGCCTTGATCGACTGCCAACTTCTCGCCCTTTTCAAGCTTCAGCAATCTCGTAACTAGCACGGCGGCCTGCGCGCGCGTCGTCGTACCATTAGGCTCGATTGTTTCTGCCTTTGCGCCAGTACGTGACAATAAACCTGCATTGACTGCTCTGAACAACAGCTCGTCATTCGAAAGCTTTTTGCCCCGGTAGTCTGCTTTTGCTACACGCATAGAGAGCTTCGCCAATTCCAAGCGGGTAGCCGGCTTATTCATATCGCCAGAAAAATCTCCAGCCGCATAAACCTTGGCATCAGTCAAAGCCGTTTGAAAAGGCGTGTACCATGGTTTTCCGACCGTTGCGGAGCCTACTTCAATATGTGCCGTCAAAGCCATCACTTTGAGCATCTCAGCCCTCGTAATCGTTCCCTCTGGTTTAAACGTACCATCAGGATAACCATTAATGATGCCGGCTTGTGCAGCAATATTAATTGAGGATTGTGCCCAGTGGCCCGCTACGTCTTTGAAGCTTGGCGCTGCCGCCTCCACCCGGGCTTCCCGAGTGAAACTAGTCGTCATCAACAGCCCTACAATCACAACTAAGCTTAACAAACTGATCCATACTTTTTTCATAGAAAAATCCCTCTTTCATCGTTGTTTATCGTTAATCATTTATTATCGGATAACAAAAAAAGCACGCAAAAAAACCGATTAGGCTTTTAGCGTGCTTCGCTACTAAATTATTTACATATTACCTTATTTTTTCATTTATTGTCAATTGCAAATCTATCAGCTTTTAATATAAATCATGTTGCCCGTTTTTGCTGCTACACCTTCAGCCAGTATTCGCTGCAATCCCCCTCGCAGCACCGACTGGTGCTCCGCTTCCGTTATCGCATACCCGTTCATCGACTTGCATCGCATTGCGGTGAACGGGTACAAACTTTGGCGTCTCCAGCGGCACGCCAGCCTCCATCAGCTCAATAACAGCAAGCAGCAGCTTCGCCTGCTTTGCTTTCTCCTTCAATACAAAACGATGGTGCGGATGGTCGAAGCGCTGCCGCTCCCTGCTCTTTTGACGATTTCCGCATCTGACAAACCTGCTGCAAATCACGGAACAGATCTTTCTGCAGATCAGTCAGCCCATTCGTTTTTTTATCCAGTCCAAGCAAGTAACCGAGCATGGAGCCGTGCACGGACTCAACATGATACGAAGCATATCTGCGGGCATCATACCATTTGTCCTCTTCTGGCAGCCGGAATACCTGCCCCTCCTCGAATTGCTCGCCTCAGATCAGACAGCGGCTATATCCCTTTTTCCTCGCAATAGGCATACCCTTTCTTAATTCCTCCAAACTGAAGGTCCAAAACAGCTCTGTCATCTCCATAAAACAAACACCTCATCACTTTGTCTATTTAAAATATAAACAACATATACTTTCGTTTGTTGATTTCAATAAAAATAAAAACCCTCTGTCTCCAGCTAGGCTGGAGGAGAGGGTTTTAGCAATTCCACGACGTTAACCGCGTAATCGCGTGATTTATTTTTTTCGTCAAACTGGATCACAAGCTGTTTCCGAAACACCGAGTCCTCGGTCTCTCGTACAACTCCCATGTAATAAATAAACCGTTCGCCTTCTTGATAATCGTAAGGATCATGCGGCGCACCTAGAAGGTCAACGACCTTCATACGATCAATGCCGATTAGCTCTCTCTTTTTAAGCAGATCGCTTAGCATTATCTCGCGGTGCTCCACTTCACTAACCCAGCGATTGTAGGTATACTGCGTATCTTTGTCATTTTCGTACAGTATGGCTACAGAATAAAGCGGAATGACAGAAATCCATACGATTAACAAGGCTAGCTCTATTTTAGTTGCGCGAATTGCCGCTTTTCTATAATTAAATACAATAAGACCGAGAGTGAAGATTAGCCAAGGAAGCAGAACAATACCAATCGCATACCATTCTAATGTTATGTGACTGCGCTCAAACCATTTGTAAATAACAAGCTTATATAGAAGCCAGAAGGTTGTCAATGATACAATCAATACTACGACAACAAGGGTACTTTCCTTCGCAGGAGCCTTCTTTTCCAATCCGCCTGCCACTCCTCGTCCCCCTTCTCATTGCTCTTCTATACCATTACCGCCGGTCTTTCGGCAGCATAATCGACAAAAGTCCAAACAATGGCAGTACGCTGCATGCAACCATAACGTCCGCGAGACCGTAATGATCCGCCGCTGTTCCGAATGCGATAGCACCGAGTCCACCCATTCCAAAAGCAAGACCCGTCACGAGTCCCGAAGCCATCCCCACTTTACCCGGCATAAGCTCTTGAGCATAGACGACACTGACTGCAAAGCCGGATTGCAGTATAAAGCCAAGTATGAAAATAACCGGATACACCCACTCGATCGACAAATGCGGTAGCAGCAGGGCAAACGGTGCCGAACCGGCAATGGAGAAAAGCATCATTTGCTTGCGGCCAAACCGGTCCGCCAAGATGCCTCCGAAAAACGTGCCCACAACACCCGCCGCCATGAACAGAAATAGCGGTACTTGCGCCTGCTTGATCGACAGACCATATTCACTTTGCAGAAAAAACTGATAAAAGCTGCCGATTCCGGCCGCATACCAGGATCTTGCAAATACGAGAATGAGCAGCAGACCGAGCGCGAAACCAATCGTTTTATTGCTGTACAGAGGCGGCTGCAAGCTGGCAGCTGCACCTCCGCCCGGTTTGGCTTTTGGCGCGGGCTTGCCCTTCTCAGCCAATTGTACCGAATACCATGGAACGACCTTCAGCAGAATGATTATCGCCGCAATTGCTAGAAAGGTGCCAAACACAGCTCCCCGTTGACCTAACGGTACGAAAATATAAATCGTCATAAGCGGCGCCAGTGCCTGACCGAAATTCCCGCCTACCTGATAAATCGACTGCGCTAGTCCCCTTCTCCCTCCAGCAGCAAAGTACACAACGCGGGAACCTTCTGGATGAAAGACTGCGGAACCCAAGCCAACGAATACAACGGCGAGCAGCAGCAGCCAGAAATTCGGGGCATAAGCCAGTCCCGCCATCCCCACCATACTGCAAGCCATCCCTACTGGAAGCATCCAGGGAGCAGGCTTTTTATCCGACAATATGCCCACCACAGGCTGCAGCACGGATGAAGTCATATTAAGCGTAAAAGCGATCCAGCCGATCTGCCCCAGCTTGAGGCCCAGTGAATTTTCTACGATTGGAAAAAGTGCGGATACGACGGATTGCATCGAATCATTCAACATGTGAACAGAGCTAATTGCGACGAGAATAGAAAAAACGGTGCTTTGCTTAACCGCAGCAGATGCCGATGATGGCGATGACTGACCGGACACTACCCAACACTTCCTTTATGTTTCTTAAAATGTTTCTGCCGTTTCCTTCCCGAAACGGATGCAGACAGGCGACTGCACATCAAGCAGCTTACCGCGTAAAGTGATTTTCCCGGACTCCTCGTCAATAGCAAACAAAGAAATAGAGCCTGTCGTCTGATGCGCAACTAGCAATTGGCCGCCGTCAGGTGTAATGGCGAAGTTGCGCGGCGTCTGGCCGCCGCAAGGCTCATGCTGGACAGCCGTCAGCAAACCTGTTTGCTGATCGACCGCAAATACGGCAATGCTGTCATGGCCCCGGTTGGAGGTGTACAAGAAGCGGCCTGATGGTGACAAGTGGATGTCTGCCGCGTCGCTTTTTCCTGTAAAATCGTACGGTAATGAAGAAATAGTCTCTATTGCCGTTAAATGACCGTTCGAACCGTCAACCTCAAATATCGTCACCGTAGAGTCAAGCTCGTTAATTACGTATGCATAAGGAAGATTGGCATGGAATACGATGTGGCGCGGACCTGCTCCTGCAGGGGTTTTACCTGCGGACAGATAGTTCAGCCCGCCATTCTCTTCTTTATAAATATGGATTGAATCAGTGCCTAGATCGGTTACATAGACGAAAGAGCCGTTAGGCACGATTGCGTGTGCATGAGGAGCCTCCTGGCGAGCCGTATTAGGACCTAGCTGCGCTTGTTCACGCACCAAAGCTGTATTGGGAGCGAGCGAGCCATCCTTTTGAATAGGAAGACGGGCAGCATTTCCCCCGGTGTAATTGGCTATGTATAAGGACTGTCCTGCAGCATCCGTACTGACATAGCAAGGATGAGCGCCATGGGTCAGCTCGCGATTAATAAGCGTAAGCTTGCCGGTCGCTGGATCAACGGCATAGGCAATAACCGAGCCTCCCACAGCTCCGTCTGTTTCAGCCGTTTCACTCACGGCATAAAGCCGCTCGCCGGATGGGTGAAGGGCAAGATAGGATGCGTTTTCTGCCCCAGACAGCTCCTGCTGTACGGTCAGCGTTCCCGCAGCCCCATTAAACCGGGCTACCCGGACCGTGGCTTGCTCCGCAGTTCCGTAGGAACCAATATATACAAGGCCTTCAAATGGCTTTCTCGTCATGTTCAAACAACCCCGTTTCGAATAGTTTGCAAAGCGATGCTTTTAGCATAAGCCTGCCTGATTCCCAATTCAAGGGGAATTATCATTACCGCCCAAAAAATGCTTTTCAAAGACCAAATGGCATGATATAATGTAAGCGCTAACATTTCAGTGGTTCACATTTCAAAAGGGGGAATGCGGAATGATGAATTCGACGCTGAGCGGAAGGAATGTGTATGAGGATTTCGATCTGGAATCGGATGTGCTCTTCTTCAAGATCGGTTCGCTAGAGTTGGTTAGCTTTCACGGCAGAAACTATAATATAAAGAAAAGAATGACTGCCGAACAGATTCAGAAGCTTACGCAGGAGCGCAGCTTCTTCCAGGTGAGCTCTAATATCTACATTAACATTGGCAAGATCAAATCGATCGCTGGCGGAATTGTTTATTTCGGAGGTGAGCACTCCGAATGCAAGCAGCTGCCGGTACCGCGCAGAAAGCAATATGTCATTCAGAAGCTGTTCATGCAGCGGGCGATTGAAAGTGAATTGCGCATTACGCCATAGTAAATACCCGATCAGCCGCCGCATTCCGTCCCTAACGGATGCGGCGGTTGTTTGTTGCGGGTGATCCTGTTATTCTAGGCAGAGATCTATCGCATTCATAACTAGGAGGTCCATAATGAGCGCACAAGGACAAGCATATGAACAAAACTTCAACGGTGAAAAAGCAGTATGGCTGGAGTGGAACAGCTACCAGGCAGCTGTACTTCCCGAAGTAGGAGCCAATCTAATCGCATTCCGCGATACGGACAAAAACTATCGTTTTCTGCATGAGCCGGCAGCCGATGAAATGGAAGGCTTCAAAGGGAATCCCGGTATCCACGGCATTCCGCTGCTGTTCCCTCCGAACCGATACGATGGCGGCCGCTTTGAATGGAACGGACGGACGTACCAGTTCCCAGTTAATGAGCCTAGAACCGGAAACTCGTTGCATGGCTTTGCACATACGGCTGTATGGAACGTTGAGGACTTTGGCGTAACAAAAACGGAAAGCTTTGTCGTATTGAAGCTGTCAGTCGACGAGAGTCACCCGATTTTCCAATACCTGCCTCATCAGTTCTCCATCAAGCTTCGTTACTCGCTAAACGCTGACGGATTGCTGCAGCATGTGTCGGTACATAACGAAGGCCAAGAAGCGATGCCTAATATGATCGGCTTCCATACGGCGATCAACGCGCCATTTGCGCCAAACAGCACGGCCGATGACTGCAAAATTACGATCACGGTCGGCGAGCGCTGGGAGCTTAGCGACCGCATGCTGCCAACAGGCAAGTTCCAGCCGCTGACAGCCGAAGAGGAAGCACTCAAAACGACCGGCGTTCACCCGTTCTGGGCGCCGATGGACAATCACTATACGGCACAGTCGCGTAACGGCAGCAACCGGATGGAGCTGACAGACAGCCGAGAGAACGTAAAGCTTGTCTACGATGTGGGAACAGGCTACAAGCAGTGGATGGTATGGAACCAGCATCCATCTGGCAAATTCTTTTGCCCAGAGCCGCAGTTGAACCTCGTCAACGCGCCGAACGTCGATCTTCCGGCTGAGCAGACCGGCCTTGTCTCGCTGGAGCCAGGCGGCATTTGGGAACAGTCGGGACGACTGTACGTCGTTCAATTGTAATTTGGCTTTGGTGCAGATAGGTAAGGCTGCCGAGAGAAATCTCGGCAGCCTTTTTTATGCATATTCGGTAACCCTAGTGTGTGTGAGTCGTATCATATGTGGAATCGCTGCGCGTTTCGTTCATGCTGCCGTTCTTGATTCCATTCTCTCATCGTCTTCACGATGAATAATGGATAGAATCTGCAAAATGTCATCCTGAACTCGAATCGCTCCGCTTCTTCTCTGCCGATTTATGTGAGTCATGTAGATTATAAAGCAATCAAAATGTAAAACTGCAGTTTGTCAGCCCGTTTTTCTGCGTTTTATCGCTTCAAAATGCAAAAGTGCAGTTTGATTGGTCTAAAAAGTCCCAAAAGGTCGAAATTCTAGCTTTTCAAATGCACTTTTACATTTTGATAGCTATTTTTAGTCATTTGAGGCTCATCAACCTGCACTTTTACATTTTGTTTCACGTTCAGCGTAGCAAGACTAGTTTGTATAGACTAATGAGATCGGTTTGTGGAATTTAGTTGAAGTGAGGTTCGAAGTTACATCTGAATGGGAGCATAATGTGGAACAACGAAAGTTCAGTCCGCGCATAGCTACTATACATTGAAATGACGTGCCCGCGGGCACGTCATCTTTGCTCAATTAAAGATCAATTAACCCCCGAGGGAGTTACTTCCTAGCTTATTTTCTTCTCTATTCATCTGGAGCATGGGAATATAATGCAGGGGTGTAACAATCTCTACTTCACTATTAGACCTTAGATACCCCATGTAGTTCAAAATAGTTCAAAGCCCTTAAATCGCCGGCATCACATTGCCGCCGTTGACCGGAATGTAGGCGCCCGTGATGAAGCTCGACAGGTCGGAGGCGAGAAATGCCACGGTGTTGGCGATTTCCTGGTCGCTTCCGCGGCGCTTCAGCGGCACGCTGCTTTCATATTGCTCATTGCGTTCGGTCTGCGCTTCGCGGTCGCGGTCGCTGATGGTCCACCCTGGCGCCACCTGGTTAACGGTAATTTGATGGCCGCCAACTTCCTTCGCAAGAACGCGGTAAATACCGTCCATTCCCCGTTTGCCTGCCGTATAGGCGGATTGGTTCGGGAAGTTTTGCATGGCGCATTCGGTGTTAATACCGATAAAACGGCCGCCCTTTCCTTGCTCGATCATCGCCGGCACAAATGCCTTCGCCAAATATACACTTTGCATAACGCAGGATTCGAACTGGCTTTCATAATCGGAAGCCGGCTGCTCGAGAATGCTCGTCCACTGATATTGGATGACAGCGTTTGCAACAATGATATTAACCGTCCCCAATTGTTCGGTTGCCTCCGTCTTGATCCGCTCGATATCCTCTTGCTTCGTGACATTCCCCTGAACCGCAATAGCCCGCCGACCAAGCGCTTCTACCTCCCGCTTCAGCTCCAAGGCTTTACCTTCATTGCTTAAGTAATGTATGACAATATCCGCTCCGCATTCAGCCAGCGTCCGTACCATCACGCGGCCGAGATCCCCTGTTGCTCCTGTGACAAGCGCAATGGAGCCCGATAAATTCAAGTTCAACATCCCATAATCCCCCTTATGCATCATTCGCTGCGATTTGGTTACCCCCTTATTTTCCATCATTGGACGGGAGAAGTCTATCCTTCATATTTTTCTCAGCCTTTATGGATGAATTTCGGAAAATAGGAAAAACTTCCGTTAAGCAAAAGTCATGAATAGGCAGTGAATGAGGAGGCAACGAGATCATCTATGGCTGACAACAAAAACAACAACATCAATAACAAAGATTCTAAGGAACAGCCGCAGGACACGTCACGGCGTAATTTCATGAAATATACCGGTACCGCGATCGGCGGTGCGGTCGTAGGCGGCCTGATCGGCGGCGTCATCGGCAATTCGATGAAAGGCAAGGAGAAGCCGGAGACCGGCGGCGTCAAACCGGGCACACCAGAAAAAACCACAAAAAACTTCAACGAAGCGCTTATGTTTTTGACACAGGATCAATTTCAAGTAACTGAAGCAGCCGTTGAACGCATTTTTCCCGAGGATGATACCGGACCGGGTGCAAAAGCGCTGGGCGTCGCTTTTTTCGTCGACCATCAGCTAGCAGGAGCCTATGGCATCAACGCTCGTGATTATATGCAAGGCCCTTTCTATCAGGCGGATGCGGAGCAAGGGTACCAGCTTGGCTTCAAACGGCATGAGCTGTTTACGATGGGGCTGGCATCCATGCAAGAGTACAGCGCCAAAACCTATCAAAAAAAATTTACCGAGCTAAGCCCTGAAGAACAGGATGCTGTACTGACCGCATTCGAGAAAAGCGACGCTTCGCTCAAAGGCATCCCTGCAGGAACGTTCTTCAGTCTGCTTCGTCAGCTGACAATCGAAGGCGTCTACGCCGATCCTCTGTACAGCGGCAACCGCAACATGGACGGCTGGAAAATGCGCAGCTATCCGGGCAACCAAATGAGCTATTATGACGTGATCGACAAAGACGAATTCCAGAAGATCGATCCGCTAAGCTTGCATGATCATCTGAATATAGGTTAAGGAGAGAGCAGAGATGGCTACAAAATTGCCCAAGGTGCCCATCGTTATCGTTGGCTTAGGCTGGATGGGCGGCGTCATTGCCGCCGAGCTGACGAAGGCCGGACATAAGGTTGTCGCGCTGGAACGCGGCAAATCCAGTAAAAACAGAAGATTACTTCCACGTCCACGATGAACTGCGCTACTCGCAGCGCTATGATCTGATGCAGGATTTGTCCAAGGAAACGGTGACGTTCCGCTCCAATGAAAAAGTCCGCTCCTTGCCCATGCGCACGTACGGCTCCTTCCTTCTCGGTGACGGCATAGGCGGGGCTGGTGTCCATTGGAACGGGCAGTATCACCGCTTTCTCCCTTATGACTTCGAGATCTACTCCAAAACCGTCGAGCGCTACGGCAAGAAGAAAATCCCAGAAGGCATGATCATCCAGGACTGGGGCATTACCTACGACGAGCTCGACCCTTACTTCACCAAATTCGAAGCGATGGCGGGCATTTCCGGTGAGCAGCAGACGGTCGAATTTATCGGTAAAATGTCCAAGCCGTTCCCGACGCCGCCTATGAAAAAAACGCCAGCGATGAAAATGTTCGAGGAAGCCTCCAAATCGCTCGGCTACAAGCCTTACGTCATCGCCTCGGCTAATTTATCAGAAAACTATACGAATCCGGACGGTATCTCCCGGGGTGCCTGCCAATATTGCGCCTTCTGCGAGCGGTTCGGCTGCGAATACGGCTCCAAAGCAGACCCGGTCGTTACCGTCCTTCCCGTTGCTGAAAAAACCGGCAAGCTGGAGGTTCGCACACACGCCAACGTTACCCGTGTTCTTCATAAGGATGGAAAGGCGACGGGTGTGGTGTATGTAAATACGCCAACTGGTGAGGAATTCGAGCAGCCGGCTGATCTTGTTATTTTGGCAAGCTATGTTTTCTCGAACGTACGCTTGCTGTTGATGTCGAAGCTGGGCAAGCCGTATGATCCGAAATCGGGTACCGGTGTTGTCGGACGCAATTACGCCTATCAGATTGTCGGCGGTTCATCCACTGCTTTCTTCGAGGAGAAGGAATTCAATACGTTCATGGGAGCCGGGGCGCTTGGAAGCTCAATTGACGAGTTCAATGGCGACAACTTTGACCATAGCTCGCTCGATTTTCTCCATGGCGGCAATATACGGCTGACTCAAACGGGAAATCGGCCGATCGCCACCAACCCGACGCCAAAGGGGACACCGTCATGGGGCAAAGATTTTAAACAAAAGTCAATCCATTACGCGAATCGGACGCTAAGCGTCGGCATTCAAGGCGCCAACATGCCGTTCCGCCACCATTATCTCGATCTCGATCCGGTCTACAAGGATATTTACGGTGATCCGCTTATCCGGCTGACCTATGATTTCGAGGATCAGGACAAGAAGCTAGTCTCCTACATTGCGGAGAAGACAAAATCGATTGCCGAGGCCATGAAACCAAGTTTTGTTGAGACGGGTAACCAAATTTCAAAGTACAGCATTGTGCCCTATCAGTCGACTCACAACACAGGCGGTGTCGTGATGGGCAAAGATCCATCCACTTCCACAGTCAATAATTACCTGCAAATGTGGGATGCAGACAACGTATTTGTCGTTGGCGCTTCGGCGTTTGCCCATAACAGCGGCTACAATCCGACGGCCACCATCGGCGCGCTTGCGTACCGTGCTGTAGAAGGCATCCTTAAGTTTTTGGAAAAAGGAGGGCCACTGGCTTAGATGGATATGCAGCAGGATGTCGTCCTTCATCTGACCGAGCTTCGCAAACGGCTAATTTATGTAGCCGGATGGTTTCTGGGCGCACTGGGCCTCGGCATCTATCTGTCGCCGCACCTGCTGCGCTTCATTCAATCGAACCTTGGTTCCTTAAATGTCCAGTGGAGCGTATTTGCGTTATCCGACGGACTGCTTGTCTACATGAAATGCGCCATGCTGTTCGGCTTTGCAGCTACCCTGCCGTTCCTGCTTTATCATATATGGGCATTTGCCCGCCCTGGCTTGACCGAGCGTGAGGCAAAAGGCGCACTCTGGTTCGTTCCCGCCTCCGCGATCTTGTTTGCGTTTGGCGTCTTGTTCGGCTATACGGTGGCGCTGCCGATGATGATCCGCTTCATGATCAAGCTGAATCATACGATAGGTGCGAACGAAGTATACGGGCTGCAGCATTTCGTTTCTTTTCTGCTCAGCTTCCTGTTCCCAATGGGTATCGCCTTCGAAATGCCGCTCGTCATGCTGTTTCTGACGCTGATTGGCGTACTGACGCCAGGCCGGGTAAGGTTTGTGCGAAAATACGCCTACGTTGGGCTTGCTGTCCTCGGCGCTTGCATCTCGCCGCCGGATTTCGTCTCGCATCTATCCGTGACGGTTCCACTGCTCATATTGTTTGAAGTGAGCGTATTCGTCTCCTGGCGCTACTCCCTGGCGAAGAAAAGAAAACTGGCAGATCTGACGAGCAGCACTCCCAATCCAAATTCCAACCCTAATCCTAATCCGACGTGACGTCGGGGATAGATTAGACAGCCTCAATCAGTATCAGACTTGTTCAACCTACTAAGGAGGGATAAACTATGTTCAACAATATTGGCATTTCCGGGTTGATTATTATTTTCGCCATCGCTTTGATCGTTTTTGGGCCCGCCAAGCTTCCACAGCTCGGCAGAGCGTTCGGCGATACGCTGCGCGAATTCCGCAACTCGACGAAAGGCATCGCCGACGACCCTGCTCCTCAGCCAGCCCCGATTCAAGTGCAGCAGGACGACCATTTGCTGAAATAACTGATTTGTAGAACCCCCTCCGTCTTGTTGTAGATGGAGGGGGTTTTATTTTCACAAAATTGCGGCTTCGTTACCTCCATCTCCGGAAGGCCCATCTATCTCCGCCGGTTGCCCTCTCTGATTAGGTAGCACGAACGTAGCTCTCTGGAGAGAAGCTGAATCGCTGACTATGATTTACTCGACGAAGATAGTCCAATTTGCGAAGCTGATTCGCTTTTTTGCGAAGCTAAGTTCGCTATCAGTACATCAATACGCTCCACTTTTTGCTGGAACGAACCTAGATTCGTTACTGGTGAACCTAGGTTCGCGAGTAGCGAAAATCACTTCGCTAAACCGAGTTCACACAGCGAAGATAGTCCGGTTTGCGAAGCTGACTTCGCTATATAGCGAAATAGGTTCGCTGTGATTGTACTCGCTCGCTCAACATCCTGCTCGAACGAAGCTGATTTGCTGACTATGATTTACTCGACGAAGATAGTCCAATTAGCGAAGCCGATTCGCTTTTTTGCGAAGCTAAGTTCGCTAGCGGTACATTAATACGCTCAGCTTTTTGCTGGAGCGAATCTAGATTCGTTACTGGTGAACCTAGGTTCGCGAGTAGCGAAAATCGCTTCGCTAATCCGAGTTCACATGGCGAAGATAGCCTGGTTTGCGAATCTGGCTTCGCTATATAGCGAAGCAGGTTCGCTATAATCATACTCGCTCGCTCAACATCCTGCTCGAACGAAGCTGCTTCGCTGTTTTGCGAAGCTAAGTTCGCTGTTGGCACTTCAATAAGCTCCACTTTTTGCTGGAGCGAACCTAGTTTCGTTACTCGTGAACTTAGGTTCGCGAGTAGCGAAAATTGCTTCGCTAATCTTAGTTTACGTGGCGAAGATAGTCCAGTTAGCGAATCTGGCTTCGCTATCTAGCGAAGCAGGTTCGCTGGAGCGAATGTGTGCGAGTACATGCGAATGTCTGTGCCTCTGGCTCTGGCTCTGCCTTAGAGCCGTAAGGTAATGTTACTTTTAGGTTGTGCTTCTGCATCCGTTAGGTGGAGACCACTTCTTCTCTGCCACATTGCAAAGAACCTTAGTTACTTTTAGGTTCATGCTTCTGCATCCGTTAGGGGGAGACCACTTCTTCTCTGCCACAATACAAAGAACCTTAGTTACTTCCAGTACGTGAGTTAACGCATCAGTTAAGGATTAACTCTTCTGCACTGGGATTTCACAGTATCCCCCAGCCCCTCAATCCAGCAGCTTGCCGATGCCCAACTGCTCGGCTGCAGCGGCGTAGTAGGCGGCAACTGCTACATCGAAGACAGCCAGCCCCATCGGAGCGAACAATATCGGACGCTCACCAGCGCTCGCTACAACGGCATCCGGCTGGGATAGCGCCTCCGCCAGCGCAACCGTATCCGCCGCTTGCAAACTTTGCTCCAGATGAAGCCGCTCAATATCGGTATCGGCCCGGCATACTTCCTGCCAGTCGTCGACGATGACCGCTCCCGCTCCGGCAAGCGCCTCAGACATGTAATCGCGGAGCGATACATGCATCAGTATGCTGCCGGGCTTTGACGGAGCCTCGTCAATATAACGCTCCGCTGAAGCGGTACAAGTGAGGATTAAATCAGACTCCCGATATGCTTCCTGCCAAGTAGACACTCGCTCTACGGGTATTCTGCTAAGCGAGCTGTCACTCCAAGCTTCCCTATCTATGTCCCTTCGGTCGTACAGACGAAGCCGGGCAATTTCACCTTCGCCAAACAAAGCATTCAGCATTTGTGCATGCGTCCGGCCGATTGGCCCCATGCCGATTATGGCAGCTTCGACCGGCCTGCTGCTGCCAGCAAGACGGGCACGAGAGCTCAACAAAGCAAGCAGCAGCGCACCACTGACCGCTGCCGTTCGGATTGCGCTAATGAGCCCGCCTCGAATCATAGCAATTGGCTCCCCCGTATCGGGATCGTTCAGCACCGTGACACTATGCGCACGCGGCAAGCCTGCCGCAATGTTGCCAGGATAGCTCGCGATCCATTTCAGCCCTGCAGCCCGCTGCGGCTTTGCTACATAAGCTGGCATCGCAATGATGCGGTTGCTTGCATCGCCGAATTTCAAATAAGGCTTCAGCGGCTGCGCGCATTCGCCTTTCGCATAAGCGTCGGCCGCTTCCGTTATGACGGCGGCAAGTTTTTTCCAGTCGATGCCGATCTGCCGAATATCCGCTTCGTTCAAATATCGCAAGAACGCACCCGCTTTCTGGAGCGGATCTGCTCCGCAAATTCGGGGCCGTATCTGCTTTCCACCCATTCGTCGTCATAAACCGTATCCAAGTACCGCTCCCCCCGATCCGGCAAAATAACGGCGCATACAGCGCCCGACTCAATCCGTTCCCGATATCGTTCCACAGCGGCCAGTACACCGCCAGAGGATGCACCCGCCAGAATCGATTCCTTGCGTACAAGCGCTCGGCAAGTCTCAATACATTCTGTCTCGCTGACCGTAACAACCGCATGCACACCCTCATCCGGGCAAAGCTCCGGCCGCCTTCCGGCTCCAAGTCCCGGCAGCAGCCGGGCTGCGCCTGTTCCGTTCCGATCAAAAATAAGGCTGCCATCGGCGTCAACGGCAATCACTTTCGTCCGCAGTCCATGCAAACGGATGTAATCCAGGCAGCCGCGAAGCGTACCGCAAGTGCTCACGCCGCAAAACAAATAATCCAGCTCCGGCAAATCCGCCGCCAGCTCCGCCATCGTCGTCTGCTGATGTGCCAGCGCATTGTTCGGATTGGCATATTGATTAGGCCAATAAGCACCGGCAAGCAGTCTCAGCCAGCGGCGAACACGATTCAACCTTGCCGGGACAAATTCGCCTGTAGCAGCATCGGGTTTCGTAACCATATCAATTCGCGTACCATAAGCTTGCAAAATACGTAAATTCGTCTCTGTCGTCCGAGGATCGACAACGCAGATGAAACGGCAGCCGAGCAAATTGCATATTTGCGCCAATCCTATCGCCAAATTGCCCGAGCTGGACTCCACAATGGTAGAACCTGGTCCAATTAACCCCCGATCCCAAGCTGCCAGCAGCATTTCCTTCGCTGGGCGGTCTTTCATGCTTCCTCCCGGATTGAGCATCTCCAGTTTGGCGTATACGCTGAACGGCGCATGGGCGAACAGCTTTTTCAACTGCACAGCCGGGGTCGAACCAATCGCTGATAAAATATTTTCATACCGGCTCATTGCGATCCGCTTCTATCTATACGTTTTCCATTGCCTCTATCAGTATCCTCAGAGAGATAAAGCTTTTTCCGCTTCATAGGAACAGAAGCCTGAGTTGTCACAGGTAAACGCTGGTCCGCCGTTAACTTTCCGTCCCGGCCTGCCCCCGGCTCTGTGGAAACAAATTGCACCTGCATTTCCTCCAGCATACCGCCGCGGATCATCGCTCCGATTTCCGGTATCGCTCCCTGCAGCTCAGCCCGGACAGCCGCGGCAGTCTCCGCATCGACTTCGTCCACAGTAGCAATCTGAACCTGCAGACGGTTTCCGTTAACCTGAACTCTGACCTCAGCCTGCCCGATATGCTTAAACACAGCATTTTCCACATCATAGACGCTAATCTTCTCGCCATGCTTCAATTCCGGCCCGATCCGCTTGACGATAGCCGCGAAGGTAGTGAACGTCTCGCCGTTCTCGTTTTCCTCCGTACGCAGATCACGTACAACGTCGTAGGTTACATAACGAAGAGCGGGAAAACGGCGCCGATGCAAGGAAGTGAGCGCCAGCACCTGCTCGCCCTCTGGCAACGTAATATCCGGCAAGCCGATCTCTTGCGGTTGAACGCCTTCCGCCAGCAGCCCCTCCATCAGCACATAACGTCCTCTTGCAGTATCGTAATAAGCGATCGTTCCAATCTCAATGCTGCCGAATGTGTCGACGATATCCTCAGCGGCAATGCCTATCCGCTCAGCTACCCTTTTTCTCCATTCTGGCGGGGCAGGTTCTCCGACGAGAATAATTTTTTTCAGCCCCCAAGTAAAAGACACAGGTGCAGCACGAAAAAGACCATCCAACAGCGACGGCATCGTATACAGCACATCCGGCTGATACTGCCCAATGCGAACCAAATGTGCCGCTGCGGGCAAGCCGAACGGTATAGATTCGCATTCATAGCCCAGCTGTTCAAAAATAGGCTTCGCCGTTGCTTCCGCATGCCCCGTTCCCATGTCACTAAGTACACGCTCTATGCCGTCGACGCCGGCCAGCAGCTTGCCGAACAACGCGACCTTTTGCATCACATAGTGCGTCTCGTCAATTGCATCATAATAGATTGCCTTGCGCCGCCCGCCGCTGGTGCCGGATGTCCGGTATACGTTCCACTCCGGATTGCTTGCGCCGTCTGCCCTGTCGTAATAATCGCTCAAGCGCTCCGCTGTCAGAAGCGGAATATTCGGCTCCCCTGACTCGGAAGTGTCCATCAGCTTGCCGTACCAAGGGTAGATCCGCCGCACTTCCTCCAGCTTCGCGCGAACCGTCTCATTTTCAACCGAAATGCGCATGTCCATTCCTCCAAAAAAACGTCGTTGTTCATCTTATGCCGGCATGGCAGCAAGGGTCCCGCCGATCCTGTCCGCATAAGTCCATTCGCAGCTTAATGGGCAAGCATATGCTATTAGGTCAACCAACAGGTGTACATGAAAAGGAGGAAGAACACGTCCATGACCGGCATATTGACGAAAAAGCAATACCGGGCCTCATCCAGCAAATGGCGGAAAACGCTCCTTCTCCAAAGAAAAAAATCACTTCGGCGCTTCATTCCCCCTACCCGTCTATACAGCGGCAAAACATTGACGGCCATGCTTGCGCAATATCGCCTCGTCTATGTCAAGCCCATACGCGGCTCGCATGGCGACGGCGTGATGCGCATCGAACGAAATGGCTCTCGCTATTCGCTGCATCATGGCACCGCAATTATGCGGGGACTTACGCTAGCGAAGCTGCTGCGAACCGTCCGTAAGCGGACGGGCAGAAGACCGTATCTAATGCAGCGCGGCATAGCGATGCTGAGACATCGCGGACGTATCTTTGACCTGCGCGTCGTCGCCCAGCTTGATCGCAGCCGCAGTTGGCATATTACCGGCATGCTCGCAAGAGTGGCCAAACAAGGCCGGGCCGTTACGAACGGTGCACAAGGCGCATCGATTCATCCTGTCGATTCCGTGCTTGCCGCTCACGCTGGGAGCGCCTCCCGTGCTCGGACGAGAGCAACGCTGCAGCGGTTTTGTTTGTCCGCTGCGCTGGAGCTGAGGACAAACTTTCCTTTCTTGACTGAGCTCGGCTTCGATATTGCGCTCGACAGCAAACTCCACCCTTGGGTACTGGAGGTTAATGTACGTCCTGAGGCCATCCCATTTACCCGATTACCGGATAAAACGATGTATCGGCGCATTTTGCGATACCGGCAGATTAACCGGAGAGGATGACAGTAGTCAGGACGAAATCTAGTCGGATTAGGCCTGCTTGGCGGATAACTTGCATAGCAAAACGCAAATAAGACCCTCAAGGGGTCTTATTCACATTGGGCATCGGCTAATGCCCTTTTACCATGGGCAGCAGCTACATGGCGACAATCGTCCGGCCGCGCACCTTGCCTTGCAAAATGTTTTGCAAAACTTCAGGAAGCTGCTCCAGACCGATCTCATTAACCAGATTTCCATCCAAATGCTTTGGCTTCAAATCAGTTGCAAGCCTGTCCCATACAAGGCGGCGAAGCTCCATCGGACATTCAACCGAGTCAATGCCGAGCCAGTTCACGCCGCGCAAAATAAACGGATAGACGGTAGTCGCCACCTCAAAGCCGCCGGTTAAGCCGCTTGTCGCTACCGAACCGCCATACTGCATCGTACTCAAAATATATTGAAGCGTTTGTCCGCCAACGGGATCAACGGCTCCCGCCCACAGCCCTTTGCGCAGTGGCTTATGCCCTGCGTCTGACAGCTCCTCGCGGCCGATGATATTCGCGGCGCCAAGCTCCCGCAAATACGCATGCTCCTCCGCCTTGCCGGTGCTCGCGGTCACTTCGTAGCCTCGACCAGCCAGCAGATCGACTGCGACGCTGCCGACACCGCCAGTCGCACCAGCGACCAGAACCGGCCCTTTGCTGGGATGAAGCCCGTTATCCTCCAGCCGCTGCACAGACAGCGCTGCCGTAAAGCCCGCTGTTCCGAGGATCATCGCCTCTTTCATCGACAAGCCTTCGGGAAGCGGAACGACCCAGTCTCCCGGAACTCTTGCCAATTCACTGAAACCGCCGTGCTGCGAGACGCCCAGCCCGTAGCTGGTGACAATGACGGCATCCCCTTCACGGAAGCGGGAATCGCTCGATTGCTCCACGGTCCCAGCCAAATCTATGCCGGGAATATGCGGATAGCTTTTGACCATTTGATTGGAAATGGCGATCATGCCATCCTTATAATTCACGCTGGAGTATGCTACCCGGACTAGAACCTCTCCCTCCGGCAGCGCCTCCTGCTCAAGCTGCTTCAGCGAAAAGGACGTCTGTCCGTCCTCCTGCTGTTCCAATATATATGCACGAAACATATCCTTTTCCTCCTTCTCACAATTGCTGCTTCAACTTCTGCTAACTGCTCCGCTTCATTTGTCCATCATTTGATCCAAATGATACAACAATACACGGTTGATCTCCGCTGCGGTCAGCCGCTCTGGACGTGTGACCCCGTGAACGACTAATCCATCAACGAGCGCATGGAGCCGTTTTGCTTCCAGCTCAACATCCAAATTACCTGCGGCTAATCCTTGTACGACCATTCCGCTGACGATGGACAGAAATCCGTTGTACAGCTGATCATGTACTTGGAGGCTGAAGGCACGAATAGAGGAATCGCCAACAGCGCGTCCCATAAAAGCAAGCCATACCTCCGACTCCGCAAGCCGTTCCTCGTCCAGCGGCACAAGCTGAGCGACGATCAGCTCAATATTTTGACGGGGATCCCCGGTTAACTTGAGTTCCTTCAATCTTCGTGTTACGCGTTCGGACACCAACTGCATGGAAAAGGCAAGCAGCTCGGACTGTGTGACAAAATAATGCCGCAGCGAACCGAGTGACATCCCCGCTTCCTCCGCAACACTGCGCACCGACACTCCTTCCATCCCTTCCCGGCGAATCACTCGCCAAGCCGCTTCCGCCAGTTGTTCCCGGCGCCTATCATGATCTACTATTTTGGGCATATCTCTAGTGTATCAGAGTTGTTTTTCTCCATACAACCATGCTAAAATAACATCAACTTTATTTTAATACAGTTGTATTTTATAAAAGGAGTGGAACGCCATAATCGCTGCGTTTATTATCGGATGCGAGATCGGATTCTGGCTGTTTGTTGCGGCCGGCCTGCTGTTCCGCTATATTTTCCGGATGAAGAGAACCGGAGCCTTTCTTCTGCTGTGTACGCCAGTCGTCGATTTGGTGCTGTTGTTCGCAACTGGGATTGACCTGCGAAACGGTCAGACCGCTTCTTTCATCCACGGCCTGGCGGCCATTTATATCGCCGTCTCCGTCGTATTCGGACATCGGATGATCCAGTGGGCCGACGGTCAATTCGCTTATCGCTTTGCAGGCGGCCCGAAGCCGGAACGTAAAGTTAAGCCGAAATACGGTCAGGCGCATGCACGGCATGAGCGTGTCACCTGGTTTCGTTATTTTATCGCCTATGTCATCGGCTGTGTGCTTCTGCTCGCTATGATATTCTTTATCGGCGATGCGGAACGGACAGCTGCGTTAATGGGGACAGTGAAGGTGTGGTCAATCATTACCGCTGTTGATTTCCTGTACAGCTTTAGTTTTACGCTATGGCCTCGAAAGGAAAAGAACAATTCGACTACGATGTCATAATGCACTTCGGCCGTCAGCCTCTCTTTCTTTCTGTGGAAGAGGCTGGCGGTTTTTTTGTGTATGGTTTCATTGATTGGGTACTCTGTCGGCGGAAAAACTTCTTGTTTTCCGAGTTGTCCTCTTGCCGCCGCCAAATAGGCTGTTGCGAAGATCCGATTTACAAGATTAGGATAATAGAGCATCGAAATGAAATTCCATGAAACCATTTGGGGAGGCCGACTGTCGTATGAAAATTTTGCTGATCCAGCCTAGGCTTGAAAATACACTATCGCAATTACGAGAGGCTTTGCATGACTATCCAGACGTGGATGCTGTCGTTTTTCCAGAGGGTTACTTAAATGAAAATGTAGAGGAAGCGCGGACGCTGGCTGGCCAGCACGAGGTGATATTAATTGGCGGATACCGGAAGCTTCAGGAGCGCCCCAAGGATCAAGCCATTATCGTGGGACGGTCGGGGGAAATTGTCATGGACCGGGTCAAATACAGCAATACTGCTTTTATCAGCCAAGCTGGCCTTACGATGGGTATCATATTGTGCGATGAACTAGTATTACAAGGGGTTAAAAGCGACGAGCCCCCGTCCCCTGATTTAATCATCCATTGTATCGGTGTCGGCATGTTCAGCAAGGAACAATTCGATGAATGGACTACTGCAGCTCAGCAAATGGCCAGAACTTATCGTACATATATGATCGGTGTCAGCCATGCGGACGGATTTTATAGCGACAGTACGATTTCGATACCAATCGCATACGCGTTTGACCGGGAGGGCAACGTCATTTTCATAGCCGAAAATGATACACGTCCGCGGATCTGGGACACAGAGACCAATGAGGTCATTATCCTCCAACCCTAAATACACTTCGTTATCTCTCTGACGCCGAACTGAAAACACCATTTAACGAATCGACTTCGCTATTTTGCGAAGCGAGCTGCGCTGTTCTGCCGTGTACAGCTGCCCTGTTTCCCTACAGCGAACTAAACTTCGCTTTTCGTGAACCTAAGTTCGCCAATAGCGAAATTAGGTTCGCTGTAGCCGCACGTGCCTTGCAAATCCACCTCTACAGCGAAAGCAGCTTCGCTATTTTGCGAAGCTGCTTCGTTAATTGGTTACTTGGAGCGAAGTGGGAATGTTGCTGTTTATTGCTACTTATAGCGAAGCGGGAACTGTTGCTGTTTATTGTTACTTGGAGCAGGCGGTTAAATTTGCTATTAGCATCACCTTAGTTTACTGTGCAAAAGTTTGCTGTTCATCGTTACTAAGTTCCTGCCACGAAGCTGCTTTTCTGCTCAAATGTAACTAAATCAATGCTGTAACTTTCTACCGCCAACCCTAAACACACTTTAACGAACCTGCTTCGCTATTTTGCGAAGCGAGCTGCGCTATTCTGCCGTGTACAGCTGTCCTGTTTTCCTACAGCGAACTAAACTTCGCTTTTCATGAACCTAAGTTCGCCATTAGCGAAATTAGGTTCGCTGTAGCCGCACATGCCTAGCAAAGCCACCTCTACAGCGAACACAGCTTCGCTATCTTGCGAAGCTGCTTCGTTAACTGGTTACTTGGAGCGGAGCCGGGACTACAGTTGTTCCAAAGTTACTTGGAGCGGGAGGAGAACTGTTGCCTATCTAATGTTACTTGGTACGGAGCGAGAACTATCGCTGTTTTAAGTTCCTTAGGAGTGGAGCGAGGAACCATCGCCTGCCGCTTCCAAGCAAGGCGGCGCAAGCGCCGCCTCCCGCATTACCTGGTCTCGCGGTGCAGCGTGACGCGCTTGAGGCGCGGACTGTATTTGCGGAGCTCCAAACGCTCCGGCGTTGTCCGTTTGTTTTTCGTCGTCGTGTAGTTGCGGTCGCCAGTTTCGGTGCACGCAAGCGTTACAGTTACTCTCATGGCTGGGTCACCTCCTTATTGCAGCGCATAGGCTTCGTCCGGTACGGTTGGGAACGGATCGGACAGCTTGCTCCAATCGCTCCCCATCTCATCCTCGCTCAGCAAGCAGTCATCAAGCGAAGCTTCGAGCTCCGGCCGGTTCAATCCGATACCGATCAGCACAACCTTGTTCATCCGATCACCGTACTCCGGATGCCATTGCTGGGCCAACTCCTGCTCTTCCGCCAGCAATTGAAGCTTTTCTTCTTCTGGCAGTGCATCCGCCCACAAGCCCGCAGGCCCGAATTGAATGGACGGCCCGGCTTGGCTCAAGCTTTGCGCATGCCGGCTGCGTGAAGCCAGCCATACGATCCCTTTCGCCCGGACGACATCCTCCGGCCATTGCTCCATCCATTTCATCAAACGCCCTGGATGGAAAGGTTTGACCCGTTGATAGACGAAGGAAGAAATGCCGTACTCCTCTGTCTCCGGTGTATGCACCGGTGATTCCAGTTCTTTAATCCAACCCGCCGAGCGGCTGGCCGCCTCAAAATCAAATAAACCGGTATTCAATATTTCCGATGGCGTTACCTGGCCCTTTACCGTCCGGATCAGTTTGGCGCGAGGCTGGAGCGTACGCAATACGCCCTCAAGCTCCTCCAGCTCTTCCTCACCGACCATGTCGCATTTGTTCAACAGCAGCACGTCGCAAAACTCAATCTGGTCAATCAGCAAATCAACTACCTCTCGCACATCATCCTCACCCACTGCCTGATTACGATCCAGCAGCGTTTCTCCCGAAGAATAATCATGCCAGAACCGATAAGCGTCTACGACGGTCACCATGCTATCGAGCCTGCACCATTGTGTAAGGTCGATGCCTTGCTCCTGATCAATATAGGTGAAGGTTTGAGCCACCGGCACCGGCTCCCCGATCCCCGTCGATTCGATCAGGATATAATCGAAGCGGCCTTCCTTCGCCAGCCTTTCCACTTCGCGGAGCAGATCCTCTCTCAGCGTGCAGCAGATGCAGCCGTTCGACATCTCCACCAGCTTCTCGTCGGTACGCGACAAACCGCCGCCATTTTTCACAAGTTCAGCATCGATGTTGACCTCGCTCAAATCATTGACGATGACCGCTACCTTCATACCGTCCCGATTATGAAGCACATGATTTAAAATCGTCGTTTTACCGGCTCCCAAATAGCCGCTTAATACCGTTACCGGAATTTTGTTCGTTGTCATCACTGCCACCTCAATCTTCTTATTATCGTTCTGCACCATTCAACAAAGCGTAATAATTACGATTATGCACCGTAAAAAAATCTGACTCGTCAGCCAGATACTTGCCGCTTTGTTAAATCGTAATAATTACGTTTAACGATAGTATACGGTCTCTATCCTTCTTCGTCAACTCGAATTGCTTCGACCTTGCAATCAGCAAGCAATAACTGCTGCTTTGCAATCCGCAGCATCACAGCCCTCCCCCACCGGGCAGCACAAATCTGATTGTTGGAACTCGCTGCTTCTTCCATTTCTCCTCATGTCGTAATATCATAGTATCAAAGTCATGAATTCGCACTAAAAATAAAGATTTAAATATGTTAGATTAAACATGTTGTCATATTTTTATAGTGATTATAACCATTAAATAATCGAACCTACGAGGAGTGAGCAAGTTATGCTTCGCATTGGAAAAATAAGCTATTGGCATGTCCATGCTTGGGATTATACGAAACAAGCCCAAGAGCACCCGGACACTGAAATCGTTGCCGTATGGGATGAGCTCCCTGCCCGCGGAGAAGAGGCTGCTGCCAAACTGAATGTCCCTTTCTATGCCGACCTGAATGAAATGCTGGGGCGCGACGATATTGATGCAGTTATTGTAGACGCGCCAACCTCGATGCACGAAGAGGTCATGACGGCCGCAGCAAAAGCCGGAAAACATATTTTTACGGAAAAAGTAGTTGCACCTACGCTTAAAGAAGTAAACGCTGTCTTAAATGAAGTGAAGGCCAGCCAAGTGAAGCTGACTGTGTCGCTTCCGCGATTGAATGACAGCTATACGCTCGCTATACGCGACGTTCTGAAGCAAGGTTTACTCGGACAGGTTACGCTCGTTCGCGCCCGTCTTTCTCATAACGGGGCAACAGCCGACTGGCTGCCAGAGCATTTCTATAATTTGGAGCAATGCGGAGGCGGAGCGCTTATCGATCTCGGTTGCCACCCGATGTATTTGGCCAGACTGTTCCTGAATGAGCTTCCCGAGCAAGTATCCGCTCAATTCAGTTATATAACCGGCAAAGACGTTGAGGATAACGCTGCTGTACTGCTGAAAACGGCTTCCGGAGCGGTTGGCATCGTCGAGGCGGGCTTCGTCAACGACCATTCGCCATTCACGCTTGAAGTACATGGCACCAAAGGCTCGCTATTGTACGGAACTCCGCAAGACAAGCTGTTGCTTCGCTCCTCCCTTGCAACTGGCAATGCTGCCGAGCAATGGACGGAAATCCCGCTTCCTGACCGCCGGGAAAGCGCCTTTGACCAATGGGTTCGCCATATTCAAGAAGACACAACAGCGGATGAGAACATTGCTTTGGCGGTTGATCTGACGAAGCTGATGGAAGCTGCGAATCTGGCAGCCAAGGAACAACGCAACGTTCGCCTCGACGAGCTGGAAGGCTAATAAATAAAATCTGGCATTCGCACATGATACATGATGGATGGCTTAACTGACAGGAGGGGTCGACATGGCAAGCTTTCCTTATGAGGATATGCGGGAGCGGCCGGATGCGCTGGAGCGTCTGGATTTGCGGATCAAATGGGGGCAATACGATATCCATGTGCTTCGCTTTCATCTGACGACGTTTCAGGCGGGGCGAGTCATCAGCTTTCATAAGCATGCGGAGTTCGAGCTGCATTATATCCCGCAAGGCAAAGGAAAAGTGATTCTTGTCGACCAGGAGTACCCGTTAAAATCCGGCATGTTCTACCTGACTGGCCCTGACGTTATGCACTATCAGGAAGCGGATGCCAGCGAAGCGATGGAAGAGCTCTGCCTCCATGTCGATATTATTGACCGTACCGAGGGAGGGAACGACGATCCCTCCTCCTACGACGATTGGGAAGCGGCAGAGGCTCGTGATTGCATCACCAAGCTGAAATCACTGCCGCTTTATCCGGCCAAAGATATCCATCAGGCGATGCCTTACTTTTTGCAGGCATATCAAGCCTGCAGCGATAATTTTACCGGCAGCTATACGACGGTCAAGCAATCGGTCATTCAGATTTTGCTTCGCTCAGTCCGGGCGTACGATGCCTCGAAGGAGCATAAGCATTTTCCGATGCGGGATATGAAGGCGTACCGGTTCCGGCTGGCGATGGAGCATATTCATGCCAATTATGATGGAGCGATAACACTTGAGGATGTCGCGGACCGGCTTAATTTGAGCACCCGCCATATCCAGCGCTTGTTCAAGGAGCTGCATGACGGTCAAACCTTCAGCCGGATTCTGGAGGATATTAGGCTGGAGGCAGTTTGCCGGGCGCTGCTGGAAACGAATCAATCGGTTGAGCAGATCGCCAAAGGAACAGGCTTCACCGGCGGCAACTATCTCCATGCCGTGTTCCGCAAGAAGTTCGGGCTCACCCCTACGGAATACCGGAAACAGCATGAACAGCAGCCGCTGTCTGTGAAATAAGTCCACATTTTATATAACAACTACTATTAGGAGGTATTTTACTATGTCTAAAGTTTACAAGCTTGCTATTATCGGCTGCGGCGGCATCGCCAACGGCAAACATTTGCCAAGCCTGAGCAAATTGAACAATGTTGACATCGTCGCATTCTGTGACATCGTTGAGGAGCGCGCAACAGAAGCTGCTTCCAAATACGGCGCTGAAGGCGCACGTGTCTACACGGATTACACCGAACTGCTCAAAGATTCCTCTATCGAAATCGTGCATGTATGTACGCCAAACGACTCGCATGCTGACATCTCCATCGCTGCTCTTGAAGCTGGCAAGCATGTCATGAGCGAGAAGCCGATGGCAAAAACAGCCCATGATGCAAAACGGATGCTAGAAGCAGCAGAGCGCACGGGCAAAAAGCTGACCGTCGGCTACAACAACCGTTTCCGCTCCGACAGCCTGCATCTGAAAGCGGTTTGCGAATCCGGCGAGCTGGGCGACATTTACTTCGCGAAAGCGCATGCGATCCGCCGCCGTGCCGTTCCGACTTGGGGCGTATTCCTCGACGAAGAAAAACAAGGCGGAGGCCCGTTGATCGATATCGGTACGCACGCGCTTGACCTGACGCTTTGGATGATGGACAACTACAAGCCGAAGGTTGTACTGGGCACAGCCTATCACAAGCTTTCGCAGCGCGAGAATGCCGCTAATGCTTGGGGACCTTGGGACCCGGCGAAGTTTACGGTAGAAGATTCTGCTTTCGGCATGATCGTAATGGAAGACGGCGCGACCATCTCGCTGGAATCCAGCTGGGCGCTTAATACGCTAGAAGTGGATGAAGCGAAATGTACCCTCTCTGGTACTGAAGGCGGCGCGGACATGAAAAACGGCCTGCGCATCAATGGCGAGAAGCATAGCCGTCTCTTCACGACTGACGTCGATCTGAGTGCTGGCGGCGTTGCCTTCTACGAGGGCAGCTCGGAGAACCCTGCTGATCTGGAAATGAAGCTGTGGATCAAAGCGATTGACGAAGATACCGAGCCAGTCGTTACGCCGCAGCAAGCTTTCGTCGTCTCGCAAATTCTTGAAGCAATCTATGAATCGGCGAAAACAGGCAAAGCGGTATACCTGTAAGCCATAATAAAAAAGAAAGCCGTTCCGGCGGGTCCCCATGACCTATTTCCGGAACGGCTTCTTTATTTCACACACTGTCTGCCTATTTAAGAATTCATTATTTTTGCAGGGTTTCCCCCAACGATAACATTGTCGGGCACGTCTTTGGTCACTACTGCACCGGATGCGATAACGGCATTGTCCCCAATCTTCACGCCCGGATTAATAATCGCCCGCCCGCCGAGCCATACATCGTTTCCGATCGTAACCGGCTTGCCCAGCTCCGCCCCAGAGGCGCGTATACCAGCGTCCAGCGGAAGGGTGGCAGTATAAATATGAACGCCCGGCGAGAGCAAGCAATTATGACCAATCCGAACCTCGCATACGTCTAAAATCACACAATCAAAGTTGGCGTAAAACCCGTCGCCAATATGAATATTGTAGCCGTAATCACAGCGGAAGGTCGGCTGTACATACAGGTTAGAACCGGCCGAGCCAAACAGCTCCTTGAGCAATGCTGTACGCCGGTCATTCTCCGACTCCAGCGATTGATTGTAGAGACGCAGCAGCCGGCTGGCGTTTTGCCGGTCCAGCACTAGCTGCGGATCAGTGGCATGATAGAGCTCGCCGCTCCTCATCTTTTCTTTTTCCGTTCTCGACTCCATTTCGTCGCTTCCTCTCCTCCGTGTTCAAGCAGCCCAACTGGGCCTTTGCACTAGTTTTGTTCAAAACCATGCTGCTTAAACGTGAATCGGAGATAGCAGAAGGATCTGCTTCCTAGCAGGGAGGCTATACTCATTTATCTTAAACCGACATAATCGAATCGATTGCCGGCCGCTTCTCTTACAAGCAGGATTAACTCACGGATCGCCAGCGACTCTGCCTGATAGGCATCCTGCAGCAGCCTTATTCGCAGCGCCGTCGATTCACTTGCGCAGACACGCTCCATAAGGCCGGCAAGTGTCCGGTAATGCGCCGCCGCCTTCCCTGCTTCTCTCCATTCCTCTTCCACTTCAGCCATATAATCGGCTAAATCCCGCTTCGCCGCAGCCAGCCATTTCAGCGTTATCTCTGCTCCGTCAGCATCATAATCACCGCTTGCCAGCGCATCAAGGATCGCTTGGTATACTTCGCCGCCACAGGCGTATTCCTCACGCGGCAGCATCAGTTCATGCTCCTCCCATTTATAGATAGCCTGCAGAAAGGACTCCTTATACACCGCTGCCGGATCGAGCTTCATTCCTTCTTCCAGCACTTGCAAATGATAGTAAGGAGGAGAACCATATTCATCATATGGAAGCTGCTGAACATCGTCATGGATGCCGTCTTTGTAATAAATACGCTTTGCTTCATCGTTATAACCACAGGCAACAACAAATCTGTCCCGCCAAAAGATAGCCGGAGTACCGCAGTCAATGGAAGCTTTAATTCGCCCGATGACATATTCACGGTAGAGCGGAAAGGTCGGCAAGAACGTAAATCCGGCATATTGCGATGAAGTTACGCCGATCAGGTCCGCCGCGAGAAAATTTTCCGCCATCCAATTGTAAGCGGTCGATGATTCAGGCTTTAACTGCCGGTGAACCGATTGCCGGAAGCCAAAGGCCGTCATGCCTGCCAGCATCGCTTTGCTCCGCGTAAACCACCCTTGATGCTGCAGCACCGCATGAAAAGCGTCGATATACGACCTTGATTCTACTTTCATTCCAATAGGGCTCAAAAGCCGGTCCGCCATCTACTCTCTCCCCCTTTATCTTGGAGCATGAGCGCCCCATCTCGGTAAAATGTGCTGCTCTGGCTTATCATTGTCGGCACATACTTTACGAATATGCTCCATCGCCGCATGCTCAAGCGGCTCTGCTGCCGCCAAATATTCCGCTTCCGCAGTGAAGCTTCGGGCACCATTCTCCGCAGGTGCCAGCTCCGTCAGCTCCGCATATTTCGTATAAGCCGTCTTTAGTTCGGGCAGCAGTTGTATCGCAGCAGCCAAATAATCTCTAATCTCCCTTCTCGCATACCAGAAGGTATCGATAATGTATCTGGCTCCGCCCTCATCGAAATCTCCGCTCTTTAATCCGTCCAGCAAATAAGTATAAGCAAGCTTGCCGGAAGCGATCTCCCGGTCGGGCAGCGTTTTGAACGGCGTGTCCCAATCCTCCACCGCTAGCCGCAATGACCCCAGCACTATCGTCTCTACCGGCACTTCAACCTTGTCCCCGATCCAGTGAACACTCCAGAACGGAGTGAAATTAAGCCCAAAATTGTCATACAGCACAATCTGATCCTCGGCGTTCCAGCCGTCCTGTACGAAAAAAATGCCGTCCTCATCGTCATAGCCGCGAATGACGCCAAATTCCGGTATCCAGTAAATAACGCCGATGCCTCTGTCCAGGGTTTCCTTCACGCCTTGCACAGCATCAAGCTGGTACCTGCGAAAAGTCTCATGTCTAGTGCGGCCGCCGTCGGATTGGGTGAAAATAGCCAAGTTGTCAATCGCGCGATGATGCTCGGTTCCAAACTGTCCGTAGGCCGACACCGACATTGGAAGCAGCCGTTTATGAACGCTAAATTTAAACGCCAGTCCGCTCAAGCCCGACAGCCACGTCTTGGAGCCGTCGAACAGTCCGGCTCCTGTCAGCACAGCGTAAAGACTGTCCGTGAATGCCTTGGATTCCCGCTTCATCGGCATATTTTCCAAATAAACGCGCGTCATCCTTCTACCTCCCCGTTTAATCGATTCAGTACACTGCCGCATCTGGCTTGCAGCTTTTCCCGAAGCCATTTCGGAGCGAGCAGCGCACTCCAAGAGCTTGTCATTAAATGCCGGAGAAATGCCTCCGTATCGTAAAATTCGATTTCGTATAGATCGGACGAATCCGCAGACGGCTTTGCCGCAAACCCGCCCCATGACGGACCGGGCTGCTGTTGAAGCTTTATTTTCGCCGTAAAGGGCTGCTGGACCGGCCGCCAAGGTTCATCGATAGGATAGGCTTTTACCGGCACGGCCCCAATGCTCCGTTTGGACTGCTCGGCGAGTTCGATTTGTTCGATGGCGCCAAGGCGGATCATCCGCTGCTTCTGATTATGCTCGCAATAGGAGGCGACATAATCGATGTTGTAGCGGGATTCGAATTTGACCGGATAGACGCGCAGCCGCTCGCCCTCATATAGGAGATCGACCGCGCACTCTTTCTTTATCGCGTCCGATAGAAGCAAAACGCTCTGCATCAGCTTTGGATTAAATTCAAAAACAGGCAGTCGTTTATCGCCGGAATCGTCCTCCGCATCCGTGAAGCGTTCCAGCAAATAAGCGATTCGATTCGCCGCATCCGCATTGTCATAGTCGTATTGCCGGTAACGATGAATCAGAAACCGTAATATCCGTTTTTCGTCCTCGGTCATATACAGGTGGGGAAGAATATAGGTCTGCTCCTCGTACATATAGCCCCGATGCTTGGCGATATAAGCGAGCGGCGCCCGCAGCGTAATGTTCATATATTCAATATCCCGCTGAGCTTGGCGTTTCGATATTTCAAACTTCTCCGCAAGCTGACTGCTGTTCGGATAGCGGCTTTCCCTTATTTGCTGATCGAACCACTGAATCCGGTGCATATTGCTCAATGGCATTCCCCTCCGGAAAAATATTACTTTTCCTTATTACACCATCTGAATCGAAAATTGCGCAACAGTCCCATTAAAAAATCCGTTCCTCGGGAACGGATTTTTGCTTACGTTCGGACTATGATCCCGTAACAGCGTCGATTCTGCTTTGAACCGCGCCTTGGCATCTTTTACATACTTTCAGAACAGTTCCGTCCGTTTTCGAACGGGAATACAGCAGTTTGATTCTTGTCATATTGCACACCGGGCACGTGCCCCGCCCCCGTGAAGGCAGATTCCACAACGCCCGTCCCCTTTTAGTTTTAGCCATTGGCTGATACTCCTTTATTTGTCGATTTCAACTTAAATTGTCTTACAGTTTCCATTATAGAAGAGGTGGTACGACATAAAATGTCGTACCACTAAAAAAGTTTTCAGGCTTTATTTTAGATGAGGTGCTGTGCTGTTTTGCTTGGAGTTTGGACATTAGGAATGAGGGATTAGGGTTTAAAATATTGTGCGGAGGCCTATCATTTGATAGCCTCATAAATAGAGGAAACAAAAGTAGAGGGAACAAAAATATATACAGTGTGCTGCTATAGAGGTAAAAACAGCTTGAGACCATTCATCTGCGGTCATGCAACGACATATTCGGATATCTATTATCCGTTCGAAATTGTTGAGCGGCATGCGAAGGAGAGTCCATGAAGAAAATTCTAATCATCGGAATCGTCGCCAGCGGCAAGACGACAATGGCTAGAAGGTTATCCGCTACGCTACACATTCCCTGGTATGAGCTCGACACTATCGTTCATCATCAGACGCCGTCAGGACGACATAAACGTACGGCGGACGAGCAAGTGTCTGTTATAAAGGAGATTGACCTTAATGGGGATGGAACATGGATTTTCGAAGGAACGGATCGCGAATCGTATCAATGTTTATTTGAGATGGCCGATACGATCATCTTTCTCGATCCCCCCTTATGGAAGCGACACATTCGCATTTTCGTTCGATTTGTGAGGCAGAAGCTCGGCATTGAAGCCTGTCATTACAAGCCGGACTTCACCATGCTGAGAATGATGTACAAGTGGACTCGCGATTTCGAAGCGAACCGGACAAGCTTCGAGGCCAAGCTCGAGCGGTATGGCGACAAGGTGGTCAGACATAGCGACAGCAGGAGTCTGGATTTTGTGCGTTAAGTTGTCCACCCATCTGGCCTTTTTCTCGAGTGTAACTAACGGGCGATTACCTTGGAGCAAGCCCGGCGACGTCTTTCTGAAAGATGGACCTGATAAGACCCTCCTAGGATCTTATCAGTTCCACTTCAGCACTTTTTTCATGAGCTAAGACCCTCCCGAGGCCTTAGCTCTTCCCACGAGCATGCTAAACGGCATTTTTCGGCATGGCAGACGACTATAAGATCCTAGCAGGGCCTTAAAGCGTTCGCCAAAGTGCTTGTTTCAAGGGTTAAGACCCTCCGAGGGTCTTATCCCTGCGCACACAACGGATGTTTTTGCTATCCTTCACTCCTACACGAAGCTTATGGTAGGCCGTGAAGAATCAAAATGTAATACTGCATGCTGTTATCCATTTTTTAGTCGATTTATCGCATCAAAATGCAAAAGTGCAGTTTGATTGTCCTAAAAAGCCTCTAAAGAGCAAAATCGCATGATTCCAAATGTACTTTTACATTTTGAACGCGTTTTGGGACCTTTTGAGCCTCCTCAAACTGTACTTTTGCATTTTGTTCTTATACAGCACGAGTGGCGAGTATACAGGGTTGGCTTTTCGACAACGGGCTGGCGCTGCGCTGTCACAAATGCGTCTCAATAGTTTACAGCCTCCCTCTCCACTTCTTCTTTCTTTCCCTCAACACGATCTGTCGAATTGCCGCGCCGGGCCATAACTTCTTTTCGCACGCACGCGTCAGCATCAGAATTTGTCCGGTTGCCGCCTCAACCGAAACTGCTATAATGAATGAAAGACTAGAGGAGTACGGGGTGTAAGATGACTAAGCGATTGCCGAAATATGTGCAGTTGAAAAAGGAATTGCTTCAATGGGTGCAGACGGGGAAGCTTCGGCCCGATGAGCAAATGCCGTCCGAGCATGAAATCACCCAATTGTTCCAGATGAGCCGCCAGACCGTAAGGCAAGCGCTTGGAGAATTGGAGACGGAGGGCGTGCTGTACCGCATTCAGGGCAAAGGAACATTCGTAGCGCATCCGTCATCTCCCGAAGATAAGTCGATTCGGGCCGTCGGCATGCTGACGACTTATATTTCGGGTTATATTTTTCCGCATATCGTTCGCGGCGCAGAGGGCAAGCTTCGGGAACGCGGCTATCAGCTGCTGCTGTCCAGCACGGACAACGACAAGGCGAAGGAGCAGGAAAGCTTGAGTCTGCTTATCCAGCAGCCGTTAAGCGGACTCATTATCGAGCCGACGAAAAGCGCCCAGACCAATCTAAATCTTAATTTCTATTTGACGCTATCCAACCTGAACATCCCTTACGTGATGATTAATGAGCGATACCCTGAAATCCATTGTCCGGTCGTAAAAGTCGATGACGAGCTGGGCGGATTTCTCGCAGTAGAGCATTTAATCAAGCTGGGACATCGGCGTATTGCCGGCTTTTTCAAAACGGATGATCTGCAAGGGGTTAATCGGCTAAAAGGCTTTATTCGCGCTCACCAGCAGTACCGTATTGCGGTCAATCCGGAATGGCTCGTTCACTATGCGACAGAGGATCTTCATACTCATGTTCCCGCTGCTGCAAACCGGCTGCTGCAAGCCGAGGCCAATCGGCCTACCGCGCTGGTCTGCTACAATGATGAGCTCGCTATGAAGCTGCAAGAGACATTCAAGCCATTGCATCTGAACATGCCGGAGCATATTTCCGTGGTCGGCTTCGACGACTCGCCAATCGCGTCTGCGATGGGCTTAACGACGGTGTCCCACCCTAAGGCGGAGCTGGGAGAGAAAGCTGCAGAGTTGTTGCTTGACCTAATTGAGAAAAGATCAAAAGCGGAGGATTTTGTCTTCCAGCCGGAATTAATTGTCCGAAGCTCTACAGCCCCTGCTGCTGATCCGCCAGCTTAACATGAATCTCCCCAAGACGGCTTTGATGATTGCCATACTGCTGAGTAAGCAGTTTACAGGCAGCATCAAGGCCGTTTTTTATCAGAGAAAAAAAGTATAGCCAACTTGTACGTACATGTTTATAATATAAACAAAACTTGTACTTACTTTATACAGCATGAGGAGTGATAATCGTGCTTCAACAACTTAAACAAGACGTGCTCCAAGCTAATTTAGATTTGCCCAAGTACGGGCTCGTTACCTTTACCTGGGGCAATGTTAGCGGAATCGACCGGGAACACGGCCTCGTCGTCATTAAGCCAAGCGGCGTCCCCTATGAAGAGCTGACAGCGGATAAAATGGTCGTCGTCGATTTAGCAGGCAATGTCATAGACAGCCAATACCGGCCATCATCGGATACAGCTACGCATTTGGTTTTATATCGTCATTTTCCGGGGATAGGCGGCATTGTCCATACCCATTCCCCATGGGCTACAAGCTGGGCTCAGGCTGCCAAGGGTATTCCGGCTCTCGGCACGACACATGCGGATTATTTTTTCGGCGATGTCCCTTGCACCAGACCGATGACGGAAGCTGAAATTAAAGGCGAATATGAAAAAGAAACCGGGAATGTCATCGTGGAGACGTTCCGCGACCGCAATCCGCTTGAAATTCCCGGCGTTCTCGTCCATAGCCATGCCCCCTTTACTTGGGGTGAAAACGCGCATGAAGCGGTTCATAACGCCGTCGTACTGGAGGAAGTCGCCAAAATGGCTTCGCGCACGCATGTCATCCACCAACAGGCTGCCGCTATGCAGCAGACGCTCCTTGACCGCCATTTTCTGAGAAAACATGGTGCAAACGCTTACTACGGCCAGACAGCTGCCACTGAGGAGGAATAAACGATGAATCGAAAATATGCAATTGGCGTCGACTACGGCACGCAATCCGGACGGGCGGTTCTCGTCGACTTGTCTAACGGTCATGAGCTGTCGGATCATGTAACACCGTATGCCCATCATGTCATCGACGAACGTCTGCCCCATTCTGGCACAACGCTTGAAGCCGATTGGGCGCTCCAGCACCCCCTCGATTATATCGAAGTATTAACGATGTCGATTCCGGCAGTCATGAAGCAATCCGACATCGATCCGGCCGACGTTATCGGCATCGGTATTGATTTTACAGCCTGCACAATGCTCCCGATTACCGAACATCACGAGCCACTATGTACATTGGACGCCTATCGGGACAACCCGCACAGCTGGGTCAAGCTATGGAAGCATCATGCCGCTCAAGACGAAGCGAACCTGATCAATGAAATAGCCGCGAAGCGCAGTGAGAAATGGCTGGCCCGCTACGGAGGCAAAATCTCATCCGAATGGATGCTTGCAAAAATATGGCAAATACTGAATGAAGCTCCTGACATTTACGAAGCGGCGGATCAATTTGTCGAAGCGACAGACTGGGTCATCTCCCAATTGACTGGCCAGATGATACGGAACAGCTGCACAGCCGGCTATAAAGCGATCTGGCATAAGCAGGATGGCTATCCGAGCGAATCCTTCCTCGCCTCCCTTGATCCAAGGCTGGAGAAGCTGGCTGATACGAAGCTTAGAGGCGACATCGTCCCGCTGGGCACGAAGGCTGGCGAGCTGAACGAGAAATTAGCCGCTCTAACGGGGCTTCGCCCGGGAATCGCCGTCGCTGTCGGCAACGTAGACGCCCATGCTGCTGTACCCGCAGTTGGCGTCGTTACGCCGGGCAAGCTGGTTATGGCAATGGGCACTTCCATCTGCCATATGCTGCTCGGAGATGAGGAAAAAGAGGTCGAGGGCATGTGCGGCGTCGTAGAAGACGGCATTATTCCGGGCTTTTACGGCTATGAGGCGGGCCAATCGGCTGTTGGCGATATTTTCGAATGGTACGTGGATGAAGCGGTCCCTGCTTATGTGAAGGAAGAAGCGGCTCAGGCGGGCGTAAGCGTTCATGAATGGCTGGAGGGGAAAGCAGCGCTCCAGCATCCGGGGCAATCGGGGCTTCTGGCCTTGGATTGGTGGAACGGCAACCGCTCCACCCTCGTCGACACCGATTTGACGGGGCTATTGTTAGGCTGCACCCTGTTAACGAAGCCCGAAGAAATCTATCGTGCTTTATTAGAATCTACGGCTTATGGCACCCGCAAAATCGTCGACGCCTTCCGTTCCAGCGGCGTAGCCGTCGATACGCTCTATGCCTGCGGCGGTCTTCCGCAGAAGAACCGGCTGCTGATGCAAATTTATGCCGACGTCACTAACATGGAGATCAAAGTTGCTGATTCCAAGCATACTCCGGCTGTCGGAGCAGCGATGTTCGCCGCTGTTGCGGCGGGACCTGAGGCGGGCGGCTACCCGTCTATCGTTGAAGCTGCGGAAAATATGGCCCGCGTACGCGAGGAATCGTTCAAGCCGAATCCGAGTCATGCGGCTGTCTATGAGGAGCTCTATCAGGAATATGTAACGCTGCATGATTATTTTGGACGCGGCGGCAATGATGTAATGAAACGGCTTAAAAAACTAAAAAAGCAATACTAATGCCCGATGCAGAAAGAGGTTATCAGTATGCCGACGACTAGAGCTTATCAATTCTGGTTTGTAACCGGAAGCCAGCACTTATACGGTCCAGAAACATTGGAGCAGGTTAACGCACATTCCAGCGCAATTGCAGCCGGGATGAACGACGATGCTTCCATTCCTTTCGAAATTGTTTTCAAACCCGTCGTCACGACGCCCGATGAAATCGCCCGCATCCTGTCGGAAGCGAATACGGATGTGCGATGCGCCGGTATTATTGCATGGATGCACACCTTTTCCCCGGCCAAAATGTGGATCGGCGGCCTGACGCGGCTGCAAAAGCCTCTCCTTCATCTGGCAACCCAGTTCAATCGGGATATTCCTTGGCAATCGATCGATATGGACTTCATGAACCTGAATCAGGCGGCGCATGGCGACCGTGAATTTGGATTTGTGAACACCCGGCTGAGATTGCCGCGTAAGGTCATCTTCGGCTATTGGCAAAGCGTGGAGGTGCGCAGCCGAATTAGCGATTGGATGACAACAGCAATCGCCTGTCTGGAGTGCCGCAGCCTCAAGGTAGCCCGCTTCGGCGACAATATGCGAGCGGTTGCGGTTACGGAAGGCGATAAGGTCGAGGCGTTGATCAAGCTGGGCTGGACGGTAGACGGCTTCGGCATCGGCGATCTCGTTGCACGAATGGAGCGGATAGCCGACGAGGAAATTGATAGCCTGATGGCCACCTACGAGCAGCAGTATGAAATTCCTTCGCTGGCCGATGCGGCGGTACGAGATTCAATTCGATACCAGGCGAGGATCGAGCTGGGATTGAAGGCTTTTCTGGAGGAAGGCGGCTATGGCGCGTTCACGACAACGTTCGAGGATTTGCATGGGATGAAGCAGCTTCCCGGGCTGGCCGTTCAGCGTCTTATGGCGCAAGGCTACGGGTTCGGCGGCGAAGGCGATTGGAAAACTGCGGCTTTGCTGCGTGTCATGAAAATCATGTCCGGCAACGTCGGCACGTCGTTTATGGAGGACTATACGTATCATCTTGATCCGGACAATGAGCTCGTATTGGGCGCTCATATGCTGGAAGTATGCCCTACTATTGCAGACACGGAAGCTAGCAAACCTGCGATACAGGTGCATCCGCTCGGAATAGGCGGCAAGGACGCTCCGGCAAGACTCGTCTTCAATGGCAGGGCCGGACGAGCGATCAACGCTTCGATTATCGATCTGGGCAACCGTTTCCGGCTGCTCGTCAATGAAGTCGAGGCCGTCTCGGTTGAAGCGGAGCAAGCGATGCCTCTTTTGCCCGTCGCCCGCGTGCTATGGAGGGTTCAGCCTAGTATGAAGGACGGGATTGAATCGTGGATTCTAGCGGGAGGCGCGCATCACACCGTCTTCTCCTACTCAGTTACGACGGAGCAACTGGCCGATTTTGCAGAGTGGATGGGCATTGAACTCGTCGTTATTGATCAAAATACAGCAGCACCTGCGCTTCGCCAGCAATTGCGGCTATCCGATGCCGTATGGCGGCTGATGTAGCCTGCGCAATGGAAAGAGGCGATGGAAGGAATCCATCGCCTCTTTTTTTATAATAGATATCTTACCGGGAATCTGAATCAGGGAATTAGATAGTCAGATAGTTAGAGATTTAGAGGATTAGGGATAAGATTGCAGCAGCTCCTGAATTTGACGCTCCAGCAATTCGCTTTGTTGGATTGCCACATCAAGCGGCAACGCCTCCGCCTTGTTCTCATTCGTATGTCCGACATGCTCTTTCCACGCCGCGCTTAACAAGCGATGGCGTTCATAGACCAATGGATAAATCGGCCATGCGTCCGCCCCCTGCTCCACCTTTTGCTGGAACAACTGTTTAAGGAGCTCCTGTGCAATGACCCAGTGGCCGCCGGCATCGGGATGAATGCCGTCTCCGTAGAGGTAGTCGGAATTGTAGTTTTTTTCGCTCGGCGATGTAATGCAGAAGCGGCTCGCGAATGGCAATAACGGCGTCAACAGCCGCTTCGAGTCCAAGCACCCATTCGGCGTAACGCTCCAATACATCGTCATAGCGGGTAAAAGGTGTCAGGTAGCTGTACTTCTCTTCCCCTTCGGGAAGCAGAGTCGCGCCGCTTAGTGATGGGGCATCGAAAGGCGGCGGTGTCATCACGATAACCTTGGAGCCCGTCGCTCTTACAGCCTCGATCAGTCGATCCATACCGTCCCGATAGGCTGCAAACCGTTCCTCTGAAAACGGGTAATAAATGCCGTCGTTCATGCCGTAGCAAATCACTGTCCAATCCGGACGGCTTTCGCTCAGCGCCCTTTCCAGCCGCTCATGAATGCACGGCCGCGGGAATGGATGATCCGGTTCACTCAGGCCAGATGCCGTCTCGCTGCTGACGCCCAAATTAATGAACGTATACGGCTGCTCTGCAAAATGCTGTCTGAAAAAAGCGTCCAAATAAGAAATATAGGTGCCATCGTCAGTAATGCTATCCCCTAGAAATACGATTCTCTTCGCTGCATTTGCACTCATGATGTCCCACTCTGCTCCTATCGATTCAGTCTCGGACTCGCTGTAAAAAACTCGTTGAATGAATTCGGCAACAGGAGTTGGGTCGTCCAGTGAATGCGGATGATGCGCCACGCCCGGCTTCACAATGACCTCGATCTCCCCGCCGTTTGCTGCAAAACGCTCGGCGAATGGATGCCCATTATCCAAAAACGGCACATCCTCATCGGCATCGCCTACTACGAGAATTACCGGTATTTGAAGAGCCGCTAGCTCGGCTACACGGTCGAGCGGACTTTCCCGGAATTGTGCAAACTGCTCCTCGGTGAGCCGGTAGGTTTGCAAGCACTCCTCCCACTCTTTTTTATACTGATCCGCTTTCCCGTTGCCGCCAGGCCAGCTGCGCAAATCCAGCACCGGCGCGTCCAGATACAGCGAGGATACAGACTCTGGATATTTCAAAGCGTAATTTACTGCGTACAGACCACCCCGGCTGAAGCCGAAAATGGACGGTTTTTCCGCTAAGCCAAACGTTGAGCAGACATGCAGGTGGAACGGATGCATCAGCTCAATTGCCTCCGGCGAGCCATACATATCGCTGACATTGCAGTAAGCCAAATGCCAGCCTTGCTCCAGCAGCGCCATATCGACTTGGCTGAACGCATCGAAAAACTCAGCGCGCCACACCCAAGGATTTCCCGGAGCCGCCTCTTTAGGACTAACAACTAACGCTTCCCGCCCGTTGACGGTAAAATCGTAACGCTCATATCCCTTCCAAATCCCTTTAACAGCAGACATGTAAAATCTCCCCTTATCGTTTGTACTCTCAAGCGCTAGCCCCATCTCGCAGACCATGTAAACGCTTCATACTCTTTTATCAATTCTTTGTTTGTGTGGACTCTCCTTCTTTTGCTCTTGCGATTATTTTCGCTCGATGCGTACCAGACACCGGGATCGCTGCGCGTTTTGGTCCATGGTGCCGTTCTTGATTCCATTGTCTCATCGCTAGCCCGATGATTAATGGATAGAATCTGCAAAAAGTCACCCTGGACTCAAAACGCTCCGCTCTCCCCACATTCGCAAAACGCCAAACTAACTACATTTCTAGAGCTTTAACCACTAAGTCGGAGTAACGCTGGCGTTCAAAGGCTCGTTCGCTGCGCGTTTTGGTCCATGTTGCCATTCTTGATTCCATTGTCTCATCGCTAACCCGATGATTAATGGATAGAATCTGCAAAAAGTCCCCATGGACTCAAAACGCTCCGCTCTCCCCACATTCGCAAAACGCCAAACTAATTACAGTTACAGACCTTTAGCCTCCCACTCTCTAATAACGAGTTGTAACTTGTTCAATAGCGAAGATGGTTCGTTGTAGAGAGTCACTAGGTTAGTCAAAATGTAAAAGTGCAGGTTGGAAGTCGATTTTTCGATGATTTATGGCTTCAAAATGCAAAGTGCATTTTGTTCTGATCAAAACGGGCCAAAAGAGCCAAATTCGATGATTTCAAATGCACTTTTGCATTTTGAAGACTGTTACAGGGCTTTTGAGGCATTTTAAAATGTACTTTTACATTTTGTTCCTGTTAATGTGCTGCTCTCCTCATCAATCTGTGCATTGGGAGGCGGCTACTAGCTCTCTTACATCAGTGTAAGATAAAATCTTAGTTACTTGGCTCATCCCCATCAGTCTACGCATATATCTTGGTTGGATGGTTCGTCCCCATCAGTCTACACACAGCAGTCTTAGTTACTTGGCTCGCACTCATCAGTCCACACATAGAATCTTTGTTAGTTGGTTCGTCCCCACCAGTCTACACATAGAATCTTTGTTAGTTGGTTCGTCCCCACCAGTCCACACATAGAATCTTTGTTACTTGGCTCTCCCCAGTAAGTCTGCGTAGAGGAGCATGGTTCTTCTATTTTGAGCTTCTGAGGCTTGGGAAGCTCGCAGCACACCTATTTCTAAATAAAACAAAGAGCCCGCGAAATCCGCGGGCTCTCTGGGTCTTGCTTTATTCGCACAGGCCAAGGTGGAGCTTGGCTCCTTGGTGGTTCTGCTCCATAGCCAGCGCCTCGTTCAATTGAACGCGCGCTTCGGCGTGTCGGCCCAGGCCGATTAAGCCGAGTCCCATCATGTAGCGGCAATGCGTTTCATTGCGCTTGTTCAGGTCATCCTCGAATACGAGGAAGTCCGGAAGCGATACGGCGAAGTAATCGAATTTCACATCGTCACGGAGATGCTTTTCGCCGAAATCGATCAGCTTGTTGAAGCGGCGCTTTGCTTCCTTGAGGTCCCCAAGCTGCAGCCACGCCATGCCTTGATAGAAAATCATATCCGGCGGCTGGTCGTTGTAGTACATCGCGCTGGCTGGCTCCTCCAGTCCTTGCGAAGCGACGCGGAAATGTCTTTCTGCCTGCTCCGGCTGCTCCAAACCAAGGTAAGCACGTCCGAGATGGTAATGCACGTTGTTCTCCTGCGCACCGTCCAGCTTGCCTTCGCCCAGATTTTCCGGGTAGATAAGCGCTTCTTGAAGCAGCTCGGCTGCATGAGCATGGCGGCCTTCGGCGATTTCACGCTTCGCCCATTCAACGCGGCTCAGCACGTGCTGTCCGGTCGTTTTGCCTTCTCCGCCTTCCCAAGGGTGGAACTTCCGCGCAGCCAGCTTGCCGGCTGCCTCCTCGTGACGGCCAAGCGCATTGAACAGCGCAACGTACTCCAAGTACAGGTCATCCCGCAGCTCTACGAGATTCAGGTGCTGCTCCAATCCGTTCAAGCGCTCTTGCGGCGCATAGCCGAGCTTTTTATAAAGCTGATCCAGCTCGTAGAAGACGCGGGCATCCTCTGGGCCGCAAGCAAAAGCCTGCTCCAGCGATTCCAATGCCGACTTGCTGTCTCCAAGTTTATTGAAGTAAGCGAGCGCCAGGTTACGGTGTACCGTTGGGAACCCGTCATTAAGCTTACGGGAAGCTTCCCACTTCGCAATCGCTTCTCCATGCCGCTTCTTGTCATACAGCAGATTTCCGAGATAGTAAAGGGCACGCGCGTCTTGCGCGTCAGCCTGAACTGCGCTTTCCAGCACGAGCAGTTCAAACAGGCTGTTCGGGAAGCAATAGTCCGGCTTCGCAACCTGACCCGCTTTACGGGCAGCAGCCGCTTGCTCCGACTGTCCTGCACGCTCATACAAATACCCCAGCGTATAGTAGACCATCGGGTAAACGTCCGCTGCCGGCGTTTGGCCAACAAGCATGTTCAGAACATCGACCGCTTCCCCATACAAGCCGCTCTCCGCATAATCGGAAGCGAGGCTCAAATAGTTATGCGGATCATTCCGCATCAGACGGCCAAGCTCTGCTATAGCAGCATCTGCTTCCGCAGATAATCCTTGCTCGGCGAGTGCCAGACCTAGCTCGCGGGCAGCGCCAAAGTCGGCGACATCGATACCCAGTGTCTCTTTCGCATAGGCAACAGCTTCGGTTAAGCGTCCCAGCTTGCGAAGCAGTGCAGCCCGAAGATGGCGAGACTTGTAGTTGCGCGAGTTGCGGATGAGCGCGCGATCTACCAGCTCAAGCGCCTCTGCAAATGAGCCGTTCGCGCTAGCAATACGGGCCAGATTGAAGTATCCTGCGTCCTGCCATGCAGCAGACCATACTGCTTTGTAGAAGACGGCGAATGCTTCCTCCGGCCGGTCTTGCAGCTTCAGCGCAAGGCCCAGCTGATACAGCGCTTCGCTGTCATAAGGGTTCGGGTTACGCCATGTCATAGAAGCTATTGCTTTGCGCAAATGTCCTTCCGCTTCCTTGAACAGCCCTTGGCGGAGCAGCAGCGTTCCGTAAGCGACGTTGATCCGAATATCCGACGGATCACGCTTCAGACCCTCGAGATAATACGATGCCGGCTCAAAGGTAGCATGACGATATTGCTCCAGATGCAGACCTGCCAGATACAGCTGCTCATTCGTACGCAGCTCCTGCGGCTCTGGAAGCGGCTGAGCAGCATCCGGAACTTCTTCAATGGATGGCTTAGCTGGTCTGTAGGAAATAAGCAGCTTGCCGTTTGCGTCCCGAATGGAAACGATCAGATCATGCGGCAAATCGCCCCCGTCGAGTGCAACCACCGATTTGAATGTCGATACCGGAGACAGCTCTACCGTCTCACGGAAGTAAGAACGGCGGCTTCCCTTAAGCTCAATGACTGCGCCTGTGAACACCGAAGTCGCGTAAGCGAGTACCGTTGCTTTTCCCGTTTCCTCGTCGACTTCAAGATTGACTGCCGCATCAATGGATGCGTTCTTAACGACGCCTACATCCTTATACGGCATGAAATATTGCTTGAACGTCTTCTCCTCGTAAGGCTGCAGCCATGTAAAGTCCGGCTGGTTATCGGTGTACATCCCCGTCATGAGCTCAATGTACGGCCCGTCTTCATCCGTCAGGTTGCGATCCCAAGCTTGACCGAATTCGCCATTTCCCCAAGTCCATTGCTTTTTACCCGGCGATACGAAATGGTTGGCCACATGAAGCAGACCGGCTTGTACGCCATGATCGTAGCCGCCTACGAAATTGTAGTCCGACTTGTACGCCATGTACGAGGTCGGTACCGGAATGTTGCGGTAGCGCGAAATATCGACGCCCTCCGAGTAGTCCATTTTATAGTAGGTGCCTGTAGCGATCGGAAAACGGGAAACGTCCCGTTTGCCATGGTCGAATACGGCAGTAACGTCCGGCGGAAAGACCGATTGCGTATCGTCGTTGACGGCCACAGCCGGGTTCGCCCACCACAGGAAGGTTTGAGGCAAGGTCGTCCGGTTGTACAACTGTGCAGATACTTCCAGATAAGCCTTGCCTGGATACAAAGTAAATCCGGCTGTCACTTTGGTGCCGTACATCCGGTCGATCTCACTCACCCATACTGTCGCACTGCCGTCTTCACCCTCGGTCAGCCGGTACTCTACCGGCCCGTAAGTGTTAGGTCTATGATGCTGCGGCCAGTTGAACTCGATGCCCCCGGAAATCCAAGGACCAGCAAGACCCACAAGCGCAGGCTTGATAACACGGTTATAATAAACGAAATCATAGTCGTTGGTTTTGTCTAGCGCCCGGTAAATCCGGCCGCCGAGCTCCGGCATAATTTCGATGCGAACGTATTCATTTTCCAAAATAGCAAGCTTATACGTTTGATCTTTTTTCTCATCCTCGATTTTGTCGACGACGGGATGCGGGTACACTTTACCTGTGCTTCCCTGATAGACGCGCTTCTCCAAAAACATCGGGTTGCGGTCCGGAGCGCCGATACCGTATGTCGGAATCGTTACTTCCTCTTCCCAAATACGAACGGCTGAGCCGGCATTATTTTGCGATGGAGCCATTTGTCATTCCCCCTTTGCTGATTACCTTCACTTTATCGCGAAATGAGGATAGTGCCAATTGACGGAATTCGGTTTATAATGGACTATATTCTTATTTTCAATAAACTGATTAGTTTATAAATAGAAGAAATTGTTGAAACAGATGAATGATTTTCTGAAAAAGGTGCGGATGACATGGATGAGTTGAGAAAGTCTGAAGGGTTCCAGGAGGAGAAGCTGTTCGTGCTTCCCGCCTATCATATCGAGGAGCTGTCCCGCTATGAGCTGACGCGCGGTCTATTCGTGAGCGACATCGGTTTTTTTCCCCCAGGCCCAATACCATTACCGGGAACGGCCGGAGGGCTGCGACGCCCATATTTTCATCTATTGCCTGCGTGGAGAGGGCTGGCTTGAACTGAACGGCCGGACGGTGCCGGTGCCTGAGCATCATCTCGCGGTTATTCCCGCAGGTGCCGCTCACCGTTACGGCGCATCCGCGACTCATCCTTGGAGCATCTACTGGTTCCATCTAAAAGGTGACCATGTCGCAGACTACATCCAGCTGTACGGTCTCGACTCCGGCCCCCTGCCGCTACCGGCCGCCCTTTACGCCGAATGGGCCGACAACTTCGCCCGCTGCTTCGAGCTGCTGACGGACAAGCCCTATTCGATGCCCGTTCAAGTGCATGTCTCGCAATCGATGGGTCAGCTGCTTGGCCGGATTGGACTGGGCTCGGGAGGCACGGCGCGTGACCGGAAGAAGCGGCAGGACCTCGAGCGCGCCATTCAATACATGAGCGAACGTCTCTCTGACGTCATTACGCTGCCTGAGCTGGCCGCGCACACAGGCTTGTCCAAGCAGCATTTGATCTTCATGTTCAATCAGGAGACAGGCTTCCCGCCGATTGAATATTTTTTACGGATGAAAATGCAAAAGGCCGGTCAGCTTCTCAGCTTGACCAGCCTTACGGTGAAAGAGATCGCCGCATCCGTCGGGGTGTCGGACCCCTACTATTTCTCGCGCTTGTTCAAAAAAAGAATGGGCGCTTCGCCAACGGAATACCGCAGCGCCCCGAAGGGCTGACCCTGACCGCCTCAAAGCGGTCGGCCCCCTACCGCTTCCCTTACTTCACCTGCAGCTCCAAATACCATTCATACCTGTCGCCAGGCTCCACAACAGCGACTTCGCCCCGTTCCATAGCAACGGTCAGGTCATCCATCCTTCCCGTTGCCGGCTCAAGCGCGACATGGTAATGCCCGCCATAGCCGCCGCTATTCGCCCATACCGCCAAATAGGGAACCTTCTCCGGCGGAAAGCTGAGCCTGACCGTTTCTCCCGTTCCAGGATCGAGCAGCTCCGCCCAGCCCTCCGGTACTTTGCCTTCGAAGTAGTACTTTTCTGCAGAGCGGCTGGACGCCGCCTCCACATTGCTCAAGTCGATTCCGTTCCCGGCAATTGGCCAGTTGCACCGGTCGCCGAACTCACCCAGCCTTTCATCCGCGGAGTAGGAAACCTCTATCGCATTCATTCCTTCGGGAACGTGAATACGCAATCCCTCGGCAGCTTGAAACAGCGGATGCGCCGCCCATAGGAAGGGGAGTGAAGCCTCGCCCCTGTTAGTGACCGCATAATCGATGCGAAGCGTGTCCGGGCCAGCGAACGAATACGTCTTTTCCAGCGTATATGCAAAATTCCGGCCCTCTACCTTGCAATGAAGGAAGCCATCGTTCTGCTCGGCCTCCCAAGGCAATGACCATACTTCTCCATGATCTGGGATAGAGCGTCCCTGCCATGGCTCCTCCGCATACGTACACGCATTAATACCGGGGAACATCTCATCCCAGCCGCTCTCGTCCCCGTCACCGAACGGAGAGCCGAACCCATTGTTGCCGAGCGGCTTCCCGCTGCTCCACAGCCATTCACGATTCGTAGCCAGATTGCGGAGCGATACCGCCTTGCCGCCAAGGCTTGGGATGACGGTAATCGACAGGCGATCACTGCTGCCCGTCCAAGCCTCATACCCTTGTTCCTGAAGCTTGCTCCACTTGCCTGTCATCTCGTTAGCCGCCTCCCTGCACCAAGCGCTTCAAATTCAAATCTCTATACCCGCTTTAACCGGATCAAAACGCTGGCATAGTCGCCTCTCCAGGAAATCGGCAAGCCGATATTCATCAGATTCGAGCCGTGGAACACGCCCGTTCCTTCTGGTGCAGCTCCCGATACCTCGTAGGCTGCTTCGGGGTCCAATCCTTGAAGGCGAAGCATTGTCAGCGAATTGCCGAAGTGATGCGACTGAAGGAAGGCAAATGCAACAGCTTCCCCGCCGTCCGCGCTCACATACTGAGTTGCTGACACATGGGAATCACGAAGCGATTGCAAGCGGTACAGCTCACCCTCTTGCACCACATGACGAATTTCCTTGTACAGCTCCACGAATTTGCCCGCTTCCTCCATCTCCTCCGGCGACCACTTGCCAATGTTCGCACCGATGCCAAGTCCGCCCATCATGGCGCTGTGGAAGCGATAGGAGAGCGGCAAGCTTCTGCCGTTGAATCCGTTCGGCGATTCCGTAACCCAGCACATCATAACCGATGGGCTGTACGCATAGCTGAAGCCCTCTTGAATGCTGAGCCTGTCTCTCGCATCCGTGTTGTCGCTAATCCATGCCTGATCGGCATAACGAAGGATGCCCAGATCGATCCGGCCTCCGCCGCCTGCGCAAGTCTCGAATTCCACATTCGGGAAACGGCGGCGCAGCTCAGCCCAAATCTCGTAGAGATTCTCGACATGGCGAATCCATACCGACTTGTCCTGTCCCGGGCCGGACGTCTCTCCAGGCTCCGTTACCGTCCGGTTCATGTCCCACTTGATGAAGGAGATGTCGTACGTGGACAGCAGCTCGGTCATAAAGTCCAATACGAACGCTTTGACTTCAGGCTTGCCCAAGTTGAGCAAATACTGATTACGAAGCTGAGTGCCAACGCGTGTCGGAAAATGGTACGTCCAATCCGGATGCTTGCGGTAGAGATCGCTGTCCGGATTAACGGATTCTGGCTCTACCCATAGGCCAAATTCCATGCCAAGGCCCTTCACCTCATCGATCAGCTCCGATAAGCCGTTCGGGAACTTCTCCGGGTTGACGTACCAGTCGCCAAGACCGGCACGGTCGCTGTGCCGCTGGCCGAACCAGCCGTCGTCAACGACGAAGCGCTCCACGCCAAGCTTTGCCGCACGTTCTGCAAGCGCAAGCTGTCCTTGAACCGTAACGTCGAACTCCGTCGCTTCCCAAGAGTTGTACAGCACCTTGCGCAGCTTTGTAGCTGGAATCACTTCATTGCGTTCATAACGGTGCAAAATCCGGCTCATCTCGCCAAAGCCGCCGGTCGTAAATCCGCCGACGAAAACTGGCGTTTCATACGACGCTCCCGGAGCAAGCAGGAATGAGCCGTCGAAATCATGGATGCCGCCGGCAATTCGGAGCTTGCCGAACGTTGTCCGCTCCAGCACCAGCTTCCAGTTCCCGCTCCATGCAAGCGCGCCAAACCATACGCTGCCGGATGTTTCCCGTGCACTGCCATCATCAACGGCAAACCAAGGGTTGGCATGCGGACCCGTGAAGCCTCTGCGGGACTCCAGCACTTTTTTACCTTCGGTCAAAAGGTTGGAGCGCAATTGATATTCACCAGCCCACCGGCCGGTTACATGCGTCAGCCGGTAATCCGGAAGCTCGCCGACTGACCACAGTGCCGACATAATCTGCTCGACACGAACAGGCTGCTCTTCCCCGTTCGTCACCTTTACCTGGCGCTCGATTACATCGTGGTCTGAGACGACAGTGTAGCTTACCTCTACCTTCAGCGCATAATGCTCGTCAGCCAGCCGGATCGTCAGCTTGCGGTCGCCTTCCAGCTCATAGCCGGAATAGACAAGCCTCAAGTCACGGACACCGTCTGCGAATATCACCTGCAAGCCCGGCTCGGAATAACCCGCGCCTCCACGGCCGCCATATTCCTCGGTCTCGCGGTCAACAGCCATATCGAACGAGCTATGTGCCCGCGCCCGAAGCAATCCTGCACATTCTTCCGCCTGAACCGGTGCTCCCCAATAAATATGTTGAAGCGTACCGCTCTCATTGACTCCAAAAAGATAAGATGTATTTTTGGTACGAAGCTCGAATAGGTTGGACTTTTCCCAAAATTTAATCGTCATCGCTGTCATCCTCCTCCGTTAACCTTCCATTGCGGGTTGCTGCTAATTGAACGTATGCTTCACTTTATCCCGAAACGGTCACGGAGCCAATTGACTGAATTCGGATTATCATGGACTATATTCGGATTTGTTAGCCCTTGATCGCGCCTGCCGCAATTCCTTTGACAATAAACCGCTGCATGAACAGGAAGAAGACGACAATCGGCACCATGCCCATTACGGCATAAGCGAATGCCAAATTCAAATCGCTGCTGTATTGGCCGAAGAAAAAGTATTGCTGCAGCGGAATCGTCCGAAAATCCTTCCCTTGCAAATACAAGAGCGGCAGCAGAAAGTCATTCCAAATATAAAGCACGTTCAGTACGACAACCGTTGCGGTAACGGGCTTAAGCAGCGGCATAATGATGCGGAAGAAAATGCCTGGCGTCGAACAGCCGTCAATTCGTGCTGCCTCCTCAATTTCCCTAGAAATGCCGCGCACAAAACCGGAGAAGAACAAGACGCCCATCTGAACGCCAAAGCCGCCATAGATCAGCGCGATCCCCCAATGACTATCAACAAGCTGCAGTGATTTGCCCAGTTTGTAGAGCGGAAGCATCGTCACTTGAAAAGGAACCATCATCCCGGATAGAAACAACAGAAAGACGAAATTATAGAACGGCTTGTTCCGTCTTGCTATAGAGTAGCCAGCCAGTGCCGATGCGATAATAATGAGCGCCACCGAAATTACAGTAATGATCAGACTGTTAAAAATCGCTTTCGGATATTCAGAAGTGTTCCACGCTTGAACAAAGTTCGAGAAATCGAGGCTCGAAGGCCAGGCGTAAAAGGAATCAAATGTCTGCTTTGCCGATTTGAACGCCATTAATACGGCCACATACAGCGGAAAGATGAATAAGACAGCGAGCAGAGTAACTAGAGCAAAGACCGAAATTTTAGTTATTTTCATTACAAATCCACTTCCCGTCTTCTGAAAATTCCGACTTGCGCGACGGTGACAATTACAAGTACGAGGAAGAAGATCATCGACAGCGTCATGCCGTATCCTGCCTTGAAGTTATCGAATGAAGTGCGGTAGATGTACGTTGACATGACCTCGGTCGCGAAACCCGGCCCGCCTTTCGTCGTTACATAGACCAGATCGAACACTTTAAGCGCGCCAGTCATGACGAGCAGCAAGTTAATGGTTAAGGAAGGCGCAAGCAGCGGGAACGTAATGTGACGGAATGATTTCCACGTTGTAGCTCCGTCCATCTTGGCGCTCTCCAGTAATTCGCCCGGAATGCCTTGCAAGCCTGCAATATAAATGATCATCGGCGAGCCAATGCCCTGCCACAGCGCTACGATAATTAAGCCTATCATCGCATAATCGGGATTGCCCAGCGGACTGGTCATGTCGACACCGAAATAAGCGAACAGCTTCGGGAAACCCTGACTGTAGTTATAGTTCCATACGAAGCCCGACAAGACGATAGAGATGACGCTTGGCAGGAAAAAGACCGTGCGGAATACGTTTCTGAATTTAAGATAGGAATCAAGCAGCAAAGCAAGAAACAAGGATAATGCATTGATCAGAATCGTTAAAATGATGGCGTATTTAAACGTGTTCCATAACGCTCTCCACAAATCTTTATCCTGGAAAGCTTTCACGTAATTGTCCCAACCATTGTAAGCTATTGTAGGGGATACACCGTCCCAGCTGGAAAAGGAATAGCGTGCTCCCATCGCTAAAGGTACGACAACCGCCAGAATGAATAGACAGACGGCGGGCAAAAGGAAGAAGAGGTACCAGCCTTCTCCACGGAGAATTCGCTTTGCGTTGGTCATAAGAAATTTCCTTTCTGAAGAGGAATGGCACAGGTGAAAGGTCCCCGTGCCATTCTTCTTTGCTTATTAAAGAGCGTTAATTGTGGTTTTTCGCAATCCAGTCGTCCATCTCTTGAATGACTTGATCAATAGTTGATTTTTTGAAGAACAGCTTTTGCAGCGATTGGGTAAACGGCGTTCCCCAGTCAATCGTCGTCTTAGCCAGGTAGAGCTGGGAATCGTACATCTCGCCGCTGTCAAAGTAAGGCTTCAAATCATTGACTGCCGGCGCAATGTTCGTATCGGTTCCTTTTACATAGCTGAGGGAATTCAGGTTCTTAACCCACAGATCTCCGCCTTCTTTGCTTGCCAGAAATGCGAGGAATTTCTCTGCTGCTTCTTTGTTCGGAGATTTCGTGTTAATCGCGATAGAAGCATCCGGGTTGAATTCCAGCTTGTTCAGGCTCTCATCGTTGCTGAACGGGTACGGGAAGTAGCCCATGTTGTTATAGAGGTCCGGATTTTTCTTCTGAATATCAGCAAGCGGCCATGTGCCCATGTACATCATGCCAACGTCGCCCTTGGCGAACAGGTCAACCGCACCGTTGTAATCAACGCCAAGCTGATCTTTGTTGCCGAGTTCGAACAACTGCTGAGCATGCTCGATCATCGTTCTAGTCGCCGGGTTGTCAGCAAATTTAACGGAGCCTGTCTCCAGCTTCTCGAAGAAATCCGGCTGATTGTTTACGAGTGCAGAGTTACTAGGCATATCGCGTGACAGCCACATGCTCAGTGTCCAAGGATCTTTCCAGCCCAAGGCGAACGGCGTTTTGCCCGCTTCCTTGATCTTTTTCCCCGCCTCGATCAGCGCGTCATACGTCCGTGGAATTTCGATGCCGAGCTCTGTGAAAATTTGTTTATTGTAAAAGACTGCGATCGGGTTGGCGTTAACCGGCATGACGTAGTTTTTACCGTCAGTCGATTGCGACTTCAGTACCGCTTCTTCGAAGTCGGCCAGAAACGGCTTGCCTGTCAAATCTTCCAGGTAGCCGCCGTCGGAGAACAGCTTCGTCTGCGCTCCTGCATTCAGCGTGAAGACGTCTACGATGTCACCGCTCGCCAGCTTTGTTTTCAGCAGCGTGTAGTAGTCATCATATTTGACCGGCTGTACGTTAACTTTGATCAACGGATTTTCTGTCTCGAACTGCTCGACGATTTTCGCTACACCGTCTGTGAAATCACTCTTGAAGTGCATGAAGGAAATGGTGACTGGCTTGCCTCCTTGATTCTCGCCGTTTGTTGGGGCGGCGGTGCTTTCCGGCTTTTCATTAGATGAGCCGCATGCTGCCAGAAGCACGGTCAGGAGCGCTGATACGATAATCAGGCTTAAAGCTTTTTTCATTCTGTAACCCCTCCTCGATTTATACGGGAACAACTTGCTTGTTCTGAACCTAGCTTACTAGCCGCCGGGAGGAACGGTAATCCAATTTATTGTGAGCCTCATGTTTATTTTTTTGAAAAAGGCAGCTACAACTGGCCGAATGCTTCGCGGTACTCAGAGGGTGTGCGACCGGTAAATTTCTTGAATACTTGGCTGAAATACCGCTGATTCTCATAACCGACCAGCTCCGCAATTTCATTCACCTTCCGCTCAGGAGAGCACAGCAGTTCGCAAGCCTTCTCCATCCGCTTGCGCGTCAAATACTCGATAAAATTCTCATCGGTGACCGCCTTGAACAGCTTGCTCAAATAAGCCGGGTCCATGTAATGACGGGTTGCAATGTCGATTAAGCCGATATCCTCGAAGTAATGCTCATCCATATATTGCGCGATTTGCCGGACGATCTGAACCGATTCAGGCATGTCACGATTTTTGCTAAAGTCCTCTGCCGCCGAAGCCAATCTGTCTAGAAAAGATCGCAGCTCCAGCGGACTAAGCACCGCTTCAACGGCTTGCGGCTCAAATAAAGCAGGCTCTGCCGCCGCGATACCGTTCATTTCGGAAATAGCGGCTTGCCGGATTTTAAATAGCTCCCGATGTACGTCGCGAATTGACGCCTCGGCATGCTGCCCCAGCTTCCGTACAAAGTCACTCATAATGCCCCGCATATCCTTCGCTTTTCCCGAGCCGAACGCCTGTCCAAGCCGCTTCAGATCGAACGAGGCGAGCAGCTCCAGCCCGGATGCCCGCTCACCGGCTTCCCCGTGACGGACGGTTAGGCCGTTTCCGGCAAAACGGTTATGTTCATAGGCGTCAATCGCTGCTCCGTATGCCTCCGGCAGCTTTTCCAAGCCGCCAAACTCAGCGCTAATTCCCACCGCTACGTCGCCGCCAAGTGTCTGGTGGACGGCCTTATGAAAGGCAAGCAGCGTTTCTTCTGTACGCTTCTTGTGGAAGGAAGTGACCGGCAATATGAGGCAGAGGCGAAACCGGTCATCCGATTTGTAGATCCAGGCATGCTCTTCCTGCGGCAACAGCTCGTACATAATATTTTCGAGACAAAACATAAACAGATCGGCATTGCCATGAAATTTGATCCGCGCTATTTCCTTGAACTGGCGAATGACACAGACCGCGACCCGATAGCCGTCCGCAGACAGCGCCGGTGCAAGTCCCAGCTCCTCTGCCTGTGATTGAATATCGAATTTATTCGTAATCCGCTTGTTGGCTACATGCTGAAGAAAGTCTTCACGCCGCAGCTTCATCATCTCTCGGGAAGACTTCCGTTCCTGCTGCCTGCTGGAGTATTCACTCACCGCTTCAATCGCTTTGGTGAGCGCCCCGCGCAGCTCTGCAACGGCGACCGGCTTCAGAACATACTCGCAAGCCTGGAAGGTCAGTGCCGCCTTCAAATATTCAAATTGCGAATAACCGCTGATGACGATCACTCTAATCTCGCTGAATTCGCGGTACAGCGTCTCCAGAAACTGCTGTCCGTTCATCACCGGCATATTCATGTCCGTAACGACGATATGTGGTTTGTTGATCTGAATGAGCTGAAGCGCCTCTTCCCCATGCTTCGCTTCTGCAATTACTTCCGTCTGGAGTCCCAGCTCATCTATCATTTTGACGATCGTTTTGCGGCTTAGCGCTTCATCGTCGACCACCATTATTTTATACATCATTCATCCCTCGTTTCTTGTAGGGGATTCGAATTCGAATCGTCGTTCCTTTCCCTAGCTGGCTGTCCAGCTCCAGTCCGTACGGTTCGCCATAGACGAGCCGGATGCGTTCATGTACGTTTTTCAGACCGATAGAGACGCCCGAGAGCACTTCAAGGGAACGTTTCTCCAGATTGCGCTGCAGTGCGGACAGCTTGTCCGGCTCGATGCCAGAGCCGTTGTCCCGCAGCTCCACGATTACGGATTCATCCTGTCGGTATGCAGCTAGCCGTATCCTAAGCTGGCCTTCACTTTGCTTGTCCAGAACATGCACAACTACATTCTCAATAATCGGCTGCATGACAAAGCGAATGATAGAGACGTCCATCAGATCGGGCTCAATTTCAAATTCGGTCGAGATCGATTCCTCAAATCGAAGCTGCTGAATGTACAAATAGTTGTTCACGTGCGCCAGCTCCTGCGTGATCGTCGATTCCATATTGCCCTCGTAAAAGCTGTAGCGGAACATATCGGCCAGCGCCCGGCACATTTCATGGATATCATATTCGCCGATGAGCACCGCCTTGCCGCCAATCGTCTGGAGCGTATTATAGAGAAAATGAGGATTGATCTGCATCTGCAGCGTTAAAATTTGTGCCTCTTTGTTACGGAGCTGCATCTGGTACTCCGTCTCGATCAGCTCCCGGATTTTATCCGTCATGAAGTTGAAGTTGCGCATCAGCTCCGACAGATCGTCACGATAGCGCCTTGGCTCCAAGGTGACATGGAAGTCGCCCCCGCGTACGGACTTCATCGCTTTTCCAAGCAGTTGTATCGGTCTCGTAATCGATTTCTGCACGAGCATGGAGCATACGGCAACGATAAAAATGACGAAAGCAACCGCGCCGATAATGATGAACATCGTATTTTTGCGGTTTTGGGCAAGCTCCGTTGCCGGATAAAGAATCGTTAACCCGATATTGGCGTGGTCCAGCTTAGACTGATTGACAAGCAAATCCTTGCTTTTCGAAAAATGCAATTCCCTCGTCCGTTCAATAGGGGGTTCATCCGGCCTTGCGTATGGCTGCACCTCATCCGGGTAATCTTGGTTGGTTCGATAAAAGGTCTCGCCGAACGTATTTTGCAATGAGATGACGTTCGGAGGCCGGTTCATTGATTCGAATTTTTTTGGTCAGCTCTTTATGCTGTACGAAAAATACCATAGAGCCAAATTTTTTGCGGTAAAACGGGTCATAAATCGTAATGGAATAGACAAATAAATCTTGATTCAGCATCGGCTCGCGGTAGGTGTACATCAAGGTATGCTGAAATGGCAAATCGAGCATCTCCTTGAAGTGGGGAGTGCCCTGTCCCAGCCGAATCGTATCGTAGCTTGACGCCCTTGACCATGTATCCTTTAGTTCGTTGTTCTGACCATAGATCATAATCTTGATAATGTCCGTATTCTTATTGACGACAAGCAGATAATAGCTGGCTAACGACTCCCGAAGGTTGATCGTATCTGCATTGTTGTAATCTACGCCATGCGCCATCATGTTCGTAATCCGGCTAAAGCCGTAGACTTGCAGAGCAGAGGAAGTAAAATTACGGAAATATTCATCCAAGTCATCCGAGAGATAGGCTGCGTTCTGATCCGCGCTGCGAACCATCGTCTTCTCCAGCGACAAATTGCTGCTGCGGTAAAACAAAAAAGACAGCACCAGCATCGGAATAAGCGAGATGACGACGCTGCTCCATACGATCTTCGTTCGAATGCTTCTGTTCACGAAAAGCCATTTATACATGCGTGATGTCACTTCCCTGTCAAGGTGTCACTGCTGCTGATCGCACGCTGTAACGATTGTTCGCTTAAAACGCAGCGCGTTTTGCGCTCATAATTGTAACATTTCGCATGCGCCTGCCACAATTTAGTCTTTTGTCGGATTCATGTTCAATTTTTTATACTAGCGGGGTTGGGTGGGGCTAAGCATGCCCGACAAGACAGGTTATGAGGCTTGGCTGTAGCTAAGCTAGTGAGCTTAGCGTACCTGTCGGCCGGAGCGAATCAGCTTCGCTGTTTAACGAAGTAATTTTCGCTATTCTCGCAGTCGTGGCGAGGCGTTTGCGAATTAGCGAAGCAATTTTCGCTTTCCGTGAACCTAGATTCTCCATTTGCGAAGTTTGCTTCGCTGCGCCAACGTTGTGGTCCTCTCTGCCAACTAACTACGAAGTTTGCTTCGCTATTTTGCGAAGCTGGTTCGCTGGAGCAGCAGAGCTTTAGCTCCAACAGCCTAGAGCGAAGCAGCTTCGCATTGTAACGAAGCTGCTTTCGCTACTCTGGCTGTCGGGACGGAGCGTTTGCGGTTTAGCGAAGCATATTTCGCTTTTCGTGAACCTAGGTTCTCCATTTGCGAAGTTTGCTTCGCTGCGCCAACGTTGCAGTCCTCTCCACCAACTAACTACGAAGTTTGCTTCGCTATTTTGCGAAGCTGATTCGCTGGAGCAGCAGAGTTTAAGCACCAACAGGCTAGAGCGAAGCAGCTTCGCTGTTTAACGAAGCGATTTTCGCTATTCTGCCTGTTGGGACGCGGCGTTTGCGAATTAGCGAAGCAAATTTCGCTTTCCGTGAACCTAGGTTCTCCATTTGCGAAGTTTGCTTCGCTCCGCCAAAATTGCCTCCCACGTCTCACACTAACTACGAAATTTGCTTCGCTATTTTGCGAAGCTGGTTCGTTGGAGCAGCCATAAGAACTATTTTACTGGAGCGTGGCGAATCGGCAGTATGGTAACGGTACTTTTGGGGAAGTTGGGGGTTCGGAACAGCGATAGGCGGTGCTTCTTGAGAGAGGACGGGGTTCGAAGAGCTTAGTAACGGTGTGCTAGAAGGTTCGTGAATCCGAGTCTATGGCCAGAGCGAAGATGACTGAGTTGGAGTTGGAGTTGGAATAGCTTAGCGAAGATAAGCTACATGCTCAGAGATTCGTGGGTTCAAGCCCTCGAGTCTAACTAATTCCAGCGCAGCGCACCTCACTACTCCAGAAGGCGTCCGTTATCATGCCATTGACCATACAGTTTATTTTCTTTGGTGTTGGCAATAAATTTGTCTAATCTGCTCTGAAACAGCTCCGGCTGATCTTTAATGCTTTGTATGTTGTCAATCCGTACTCGGCTATAGAGAGCTGGAAGAGCCAAAAAATTCGCATACACTTGGCTATCCTCTTTCAGCCTTTGTTCTATGTCACAATCTATTCCAAAAGAGGCCATATCAGGAAGAATTTTTCTGCCTTCATCGCTCATTAGGCCCAGCTTTTCAAGGCGGCGGACGCGCTCTTTGTTCAATTCCGTCCAAGAGCTCTTTTTACTCCTAGGAGACAGTCGCTGCGCCGTCCCCGCTCCAGCGTGTGACTTTTTGATTCCATCGATCCAGCCAAAGCATAAACACTCTTCAACGACGTCCAAATAGAGCAGCATATCCGGCTTAGGCGTCATACTTACTAAGACCCAACAGAATTTTTCCGTCTTGCCATGTTCCTGCAGCCAGTCCCTCAAATCTTCTCTAGAAGTAATCGGAAGCAAGTTTGCAATTTCCATAGTAATTGTTCAATCTCCTTTCGCATGGGGGAGAGTCATTCTATTCATTATAGCGTTAATACACTAGTCGATCCTCCTGACACACCTTATCAACTGTTGCGGTATAGCAGAACTACTGTCCGATAACACATCCCATGATCAACCCGGTGCTGCAGCACATTTTCCGATAAGACGATTTCGGGAAATATAAAGCTTGAAGCTTATCCTAAATTGCTCCATGCCCCTGCTATTATTATAAAAAAAGAAGTATGACAGCACTCTGTCATACTTCTTTCATACTTCTTCAAATATTTTTCTGTACCTGCCACGCAGCTAATCCGAAAGCTTTACCTCAAATTGAGCCGCTTCGATCCATGCACCGCGATCGAAGTCACGCCCTCTGACGAGCACCCGATCACCATACACTTCAATATAGTAGCCTTGGCTTCCGTCCTTATGCTCATCTTCATCCGTCCACAGATAAGCGACCGACGCCGCGTTAAACATCGCTGGCTGCTTTTCTTCCAGTTGATGAGCCGTATGACGGGCTTCCAGCTCCCAGTGGGTATGCCCGGTGAACAGCATCGCCTGAGGATGCTTGTTCAGAACGGCTTGCAGCTCCTCGTCTTCGGTTACGCCGAACCACTTCTGCTCCTCGAACGAACCGGCGACGGTGTCCTTTAAAGGCTGATGCAAAAATACGAATACCGGACGATCCGGCGATGCATCTTCGCCCAGCTTCTCATGGAGCCACGCCAGCTGCTCTTCAGAAAGCGTGCAGAACAGCTCCAAGCCCTGCTCCGTCCCGAGAAAAATAAAATGATAGCCTTCGATCCAATGGTCATGATAAGAGCCCGCCGTCCGGGTCGCCTCATTGAAATTCGAAAGCCGGCTTCGCCATTCGCCCAAACCTACGTCATGATTGCCCATCGTAAAATGAATCTCTGGTGCCGATTCCCCGCGTTCCCGAAGCAGGCGGCGCAGTTCCTCATACTCTTGCGGGAATCCGTGATCGGTAACGTCTCCGGCATGCATAATGCCAACACTATCAGGAGCATTTACTCTAATATCTTCAAGCGCTCTGGCAAAATTGCGGTTATGCGTATGCTCCGGGTCAGCCGTAATATGCGTATCGGTTATGACCTGAAAGGAGAGAAGCGGCAGCTGCTTGCATTCGATTGTGTTCTCCACGATTGACAACCTCCTCTAATTGATTCCGTTCCAGGTTAATGACCTTTGGTGCTTGCATTCAAACCCACTACACCAACAACGATAACAACGATCCAGCAAATCGAAGTGATCGACAGTTTTTCTTGAAAAACAAAGTACCCGATTAACGAGATGAGTACGATTCCGACCCCGGACCATGTGGCATAAACGGTGCTTACCCCCATATAGCCGAGCGTATAGTTAAGCGATGTAAAACTTGCGCCGTAGAAAATGAACATCATAATGGATGGAAGCAGCCGGGTGAAGCTCTCCGACCACTTCATCGACATCGTGCCCAGCACTTCCAGCAAAATTGCCATGCTTAGAAATAGCCAGCCGATGCCACTGCCTTCTTTCATTGCGAATCGCCTCGAATCGCAAGCTCCCGATAGGAAGTAATCGTCCAGTCAGCATCTGGCAGCAGCCCTTTAGCTGTTGCGGCATCGCTCGCAGCAATCCCGATTGCGGCTGCGGCTCCGGCTGCTTTTGCCATCCGCATATCTCCGTTCGTATCACCGATTACGACGACCTGTGAACAGGAAAGTCCCAGCTCGCGGCAAGCGAGCTCCGCCATATCAGGAAACGGTTTGCCCCGTCCCACTACGTCGTTACCCACGCAAGCTGTGAAATATTCGCCGATGCCAAGCCATTCCAAATGACGAATCGCAGGTTCCGTGTCATCGGCTGTTACCACCGCAAGCTTCAGCCCGTTATTGCGGCATTGCTCCAGAAGCGGCAGCAAGTCAGGCAGCAGCCGGGCTTGCCGGGCTTCTTCCAATGCCCGGTCTGCATAGCCTTTGCTTGCATAAGCCATTTCCTTGGACTCTGCCCAAGACAAGCCCGCTTGATAGCCTTGCCACGCCAGAATGGCGATCTGCTCTTCAATCGTACCCATAGCGAGCGGTCCGTTCCGGTCATAATCCGTTATGGTGCCAGTCTCGCCGCCAAATGTTCCCAGCAGCGAATCCTTGGCGGGTAAAGGCGACAGCCCCTTCTCCTCCAACAGGCTGGAGAACCGGGTGAGCAGACGCTCGCCCCAATATCCCCACGTATGGATAAAATCCATCAGCGTACCATCCTTGTCGAATAAAATGCCTTCGATTCGGCAGCTTGCACCCGCTATCGTCAATTCAGCCATTCGCAAACCCTCCTGCTTACTTCAATTTGTCAAGTTCTCGTTGTGCTTTTTCCTTTGCTTCCTTCAGTGCTTCCGCAGCCGGTACGTTGCTGATTTGAACTTTGTCCGCCGCAACCTTCAGTGCGTCGTTAATTTTACCGCCAGTTGGATCTTGGAACGGCTTCGATGCATGTGCTGCTTGCTTGAGCGGTACCATGCTTTGCGGATTTTCTTTTGTAAATGCCGCAAATTTCGGGTCATCCTGTGCGGACTGGCGAACTGCGATGTAGCCAGTGTTCATGGACCAGAACGCCGTATTTTCCGCATTCATGAAATAAGTGAACCATTTAAACGCTGCTTGCTGCTGCTCTGGGCTTGCACCTGCTGGAATACCTGCCATAATTGCGCTTGCGACTGGTTTGCCTGGGCCTTTGCCTTCCCAGCCTGGTTGCTCCATTGCGCCCAAAATGCTGAAGTCCAGATCGCCCTGGTCACCGCTGGAACCTGTGTAACCTGCTGCTTGGCCTTTCATGACATCATCAATCGTTTTGTACCAATATTCCCAGCCTTGTCCGCCGGAATGGATACGCATGATTTTGTCCTCATGAATCCATTTGCGGAATTGATCCCAAGTTTCTACCCATTCCGGAGAATCGATCGTAACGGTTTTGCCGTCTTCGCTAAGCACGGAACCGCCCTTGCCGAATACCGCGTCCATCATGTTCTCCATGCCCCACATTGGCTCCCAGCCGTAGAACGAAGTTTGGGCACCGTTCTTAACTGTCATTTCTTTTGCTGCATTAGCCAGTGCTTCCCAAGTGGTCAAGTCCTCTGGCTTCACGTTGATTTTCGCCAATGCGTCTTTCCGGTAGTACATTACTTGCGTCGTGCCGTACATCGGCAGGAAATATTGTTTGCCGTCTACTTTGCCTTGCTCCAGGAACGTCGGAATAACATCCGCCGCATTGAAGTCGGCTTGTCCAGCGATTAATTCATCCAAAGTTGCATAATAGCCTTTGCGTGCCCAATCTACGTTCGAGGAAAGAACGGCTGCCGGTACTTTGCCGCCAGCAATCGCTGCTTGCAGTTTTTTCTCTGTCTCGGAGTAATCAGCTTGTACAACCGGCTTCACGATTACTTCGCTCTGCGAAGCGTTGAAATTGTTAATGAGCGTTTGCATGTTCTCACCCAGCTTGCCGCCAAGCCCATACCAGAACTCGATCGTTACCGGCTCCGTAGCTGCTGGCGGTTGTGTCGCTTCGCCGTTTGCCGGCGCCTGACCCCCATTGCTTCCGTTAGTACCTGTACCTGTCGTCGAACCGCAAGCGGCCACGAACAGCATCGATAATACCCCAAACCCCGTCAACATTTTTTTCCAGTGCAACATTTGTTGTTTCCCTCCATTTATCGATTCTACATCGTAAAGCGTTATCCTTTACTTGCGCCTGCCGTCAGATTGACACTGCTGATAATGGTCTTTTGCGTAAGCAGAAACAGTGCAAGCAGCGGCGCAACCGTAAAGGCGCTGGCTGCCATAATCAAAGGCCATTTCAGTCCGTAAGCACCCCCTTCCACAAAGAAGCTCCGAAGTCCGGCCGAGATTAACTGCATGCTCGGATCTTTCGTAATAAGCATCGGCCAGAAGTAGTTGTTGTACTGGTCGATGAAGGTAATCAGAGCCAACACAGCAAAAGAAGGACGCGTGAGCGGAATTAGAATGGTCCATAAAATCCGGAAATGCGATGCTCCGTCGATCATCCCGGCCTCTACCATGTCATGAGACACTTGTAAGAAGGCTTGCCGGATCAAAAAGATCGAAAACACGCTTACGCAGTTGGATAAAATGAGCCCGCCGTACGTATTGAGCAAATTGAGCTGACCTAGAATGATGTAGCTCGGCAAATAAACGGCTGTCGCTGGCACCATGTAACCAACTAGCACGGCAGCGGTGAAAACACCTTTTAACCGGAATTTCATATGAGAGAGCGCATAAGCCATCATCCCGGAATTAATCACTTGCAGGACAACAATTGTACCTGCTACAAAAACGCTGTTGCCGATATAGCGTGCGAACGGCGCAGCATGCCAAGCGTCGGCGAAATTGCTCCATAATGGCGCATGCGGCCATAGCGTTGGCGGGAACTGCCAAATTTCATCATTCGTTTTCAAAGCATTCGTAACCATCCAATAAAACGGGAATGCGATAATAAGAGCTGCAGCCGCCAGCAGTATATGGCGGACTACGGTCCGAACCCCTTTTAACCCTTGCATGAGGCTTGTCCTCCTTCTCCCTTAGTTGTAATGTACATTGCGGCGTGAGACTGCGAACGAGAACAACGATAGCACGACGCAGCCGACAATAAGCGTAATGGCAACGGAAGAAGCTTCCCCGATCTGGAAGGAATCGAATGCCGATTGATAGTAGAGATAAAGCAGCGTGCGCGTCGAGCCCGCCGGCCCGCCTTGCGTCAGCACGTTGATCTGGTCGTAGGCTTGAAGCGCCTGAATGGTCTGTACGACAATCAGGAAGAACGTTGTTGGCGAAATGAGCGGCAAGGTTACATTCGTAAATTTGCGCCAGCCATTTGCACCATCCAGCTCCGCCGCCTCAAGCAGCTCCGGCGGTACATTCTTGATCGCTACCAGATAAAAGATCATGCACCAGCCGGCTGACTTCCATACGGTAACGAGCAGGACGCCGATTAATGCCCAATTGGGGTCCTCCAGCCAGCGGATGCCGTCGATGCCGATGAAACGAAGCAGGTTGTTGGCAAGGCCAACATCCGGTTCATATATCCAGGACCAGACGATGGAGACGGCAACTGTTGGCGTCACCCAAGGGGAGAACATCAGGGTCCGGTACAACGCGCCTCCCTTGAATTTATTGCTTAGCAACATCGCAAGCGCCAGTCCAACAATGACGACAGGCAGTACGCTGCCCAGGCAGAATAGTATGGAAATTCTCAGCGATTCATAAAAGGCCGGGTTGCTGAACAAGTTTTGATAGTTTTCGAACCCGACGAATACTTTGACAGGATTCATAAAATCCCATTCCATAAAGCTGAGATAGATGACGTAGACAAGCGGTGCAAACCAGAATACAGTCAATGGAACCATCGCAGGCAACGTGAAAAGCAGAGCTTTGAAATCTTGAGCAATCGCAGATCGTTTCATTGTTCCTCCCTCTTCAATAAGAGCTTAATTAGCACTTTTCTAATGTTCAATAATGATTGAATATTTGATATAATGATAAAGAATAAGATCATTCCTTTCCTCTGTTCAATAATTATTGTACGTTCGAATCATTATCGTATGGTTAACGCAAGATCAATTTTAAGTGGATATTATGTAAATTTTCGATCCCAGTCGGAGGCTATATCGTGAAGAAAGAGAACTCTGGAAAGATGAAGGAGCCGGAAACGGTCGGAGAGGAACTGCGGGTTAAGGTGATTGACGCGATCGCGCAGACGATGGATTTGTACGGAGCAAACTATTCATTCGGACAGCTTTACGGCATTATGTTTTTTGAAGACCGGCCAATGACGCTCGAAGAAATGCAGACGAGCATGAATATGAGTAAGAGCAATATGAGCTATGCCGTACGTTCACTGATCGATTCGAAAATGGTCACGAAGCTGAATGAGAAGCAGGATCGTAAAGAGCTCTACGCAGCGGAGACGGATTTTTTCAAAGCGTTTCAGGCGTTTTTCGTTACGAAGCTGCGGCGGGAAATCGATGTGATGCGCAGCGCAATTGTGGAGGTTATTCCCCCATTATCAGAGATGATTCTCGAAGTTGGTACGTCCGAAGAAGAGCGGGAGCAGGGCTTGAAGGATCTTCACAAACTGAGGCATGCCGAAAGCTATTACAATTGGCTGCATAAATTTGTCGATGATTTGGAGAACGGCGTTTATTTCAATTGGGAACCTGGAGACATAGGTACAGGGAATGCTGACAACAGCAATAGTGGCTCTAAATCAGAGCAAAAAGCTTAAACAGGCTTATTAACCTGTACAAACGACCGCTCCCGGGAAGCTGGTCCGCCATATATATAGAAGAAAAGCATTCGGCGATCCTTCGCCATTGCCAATCTTGTAATATAGGGAAGGATGCTGCTCCTTTATGTGGTGCTGTGTCGGTAAGGTCATTATTGTCAAAAATCAAGGCGTGATTAATTTTGGCAGAGCGGTACAAGTTGAATCGGATACGGTGGAAAAAAGCGTAGAAGCTCCTGCAGCTGAAGCCGCTCCGGCCACTCCAATCGATCCGGCAAAGGCTCCCTCCAAGAAGCCTGCCAAAGCTAAGGCATTCGGCAAGCATAAGTTAAAAAAACGATAACCTGATTTGCAAATGAAAGAGGCTGTATCCGGGTCCATGGACTCGAATGCAGCCTTTTTCATTATTTTACCAAGGAATATCGCCGATATCTTGCAAAATCGCATCGATTGACTTCAATTCATCTTGCGTGAATGGTGCTTGGCCAACCGCCTGTACGTTCTCCTCAATCTGGCTCACACGGCTTGCTCCGATCAGAACTGATGTTACGCCCCCGTCTCGCAGCGCCCAGGAAAGCGCCATTTGCGCCAGACTTTGCCCCCGGCCTTTGGCAAACGCTTCAAGCTGGCGGAATTTTCCCACCCGCTCCGGCGCAATCGCCTCCGGCTTCACAGTCAGAACGCCGGATTTGATCTCGGATTCCAGCTTATCGATATATTTGCCCGTTAGCTGTCCGCGTCCCAGCGGGCAAAACGCGATCGAACCGGCGCCCTGCTCCTCCAGCACATCCTGCAGGCCGTCTTCGATCCAACGGTTCAGCATCGAATAATTCGGCTGATGGACAAGCAGCGGCGTCCCCAACTCGCGCAGTATTTCGGCTGCTTTCCGTGTATCCTCTGGACCGTAATTCGATAGACCGACATAGAGCGCTTTACCTTGACGAACGGCTTGCGCCAGCGCGCTCATCGACTCTTCAATGGGTGTGTCCGGGTCTGGTCTATGGTGATAAAAGATATCGACATAATCGAGTCCCATCCGCTCAAGGCTCCGATCCAGACTTGCCAGCAGGTTTTTGCGGGAGCCCCACTCGCCGTAAGGGCCTGGCCACATGTAATAACCGGCTTTGGTCGAAATCAACAGCTCATCACGGTAAGGCTTCAAGTCCTTGCTGTATACTTGTCCAAAGGTTTCCTCTGCTGATCCGGCTGGCGGGCCGTAGTTATTCGCCAAATCGAAATGGTTAACACCCAAATCGAATGCTTTCCGTATCATCGCGCGGGAGTCCTCCAGCGGCTTATTACCGCCAAAGTTCTGCCAAAGACCCAGCGCAATTGCAGGTAATTTCAGGCCGCTTCTGCCGCTGCGTCTATATTCCATTTGCGTATAGCGTTGCTCATCTGCTTGATAAGGCATTATACATTCCTTCTTTCCTTCTAGTTGAGACTGCATAAAGCAATCAAGATAATGGTATGTTATAATTTAGAACCGGAATCTTTTTACACCACTAATTATATGCGACTCTATCGCCTCTATTAAATGTCGGCATGTAGTATATACATGTCATTATGTTATATATTTATCCGTTAAAGGAGAACGTCGGATTGAATATTCAATATTGTTATCACGGCAAGCAAGATTGCGAACCGGGCTACTATTGGGGACCCGGCTACAAAGAACAGTATAAAATTATGTTCATTCATAAGGGCAAAGGAATCTATCGGTTCAATGACAAAACCTATGCGCTAGAGAAAGGCCAAGGCTTCCTCGTCTTCGCCGATTCCGTTTGTTATATGAAGGCAGACCATGACGACCCATGGGTTTATTCATGGTTTGCTTTTACAGGTGATGATGTACAGCAGCTGCTGGAGCAGATTCAATTAACGCCCGACCATCCGATCTTCTCGTTCTCATCGCTGCATAAGGTGGATGCTTACTTGGAAGAATTAACGGATATGGATACGGGCGACCTGAATGGCCGGCTGCGCTGCCAAAGCCTGCTATTCCGTCTGTTGGCGGAATGGACGGACCTGCTCCTTGCTGACCGTCAGACGCCACGCAGCTTTCGGGCCAAAGATGTATATGTTCGCAAAGCGATGGATTATATCCATACGAACTACAGCCTGAAAATAACGATTTCCAGCCTAGCGCAGTTCATACGAATTGACCGGATTTATTTATCTACGCTGTTCAAGGAAAGCTCAGGGCTCTCACCGCAGCAGTATTTACTGCAGTTCCGTATTCAGAAAGCATGCGACCTGCTTGTGAACCCGGCGCTGAGCATCACGGATGTGTCGCATTCCGTCGGGTACAACGACCCGCTGCTATTCTCTAAAATGTTCAAAAAGGTGATCGGCTCCTCGCCAACGGCTTATCGGGAGCAGCGGTATCGTGTTCTGGAGTGAGAGGTGTGGGAAAGAACCAGCCTAATTTTCAGCTAATTAGCGACTTCGCTAATTCGTGAAGACAAATTCGCTCTTTTTCCGTCGGCCGTGGCACACTGCAGACACAGCGAAATTTAGTTCGCTCCAGCCCAGCCACCTATGTAAACCAAACTCCACAGCAAAGAATGATTCGCTAATTTGCGAACCTGCTTCGTTAAATCGAAACCTTAACGTTGCCGTCTCTTATGGCGTAAGACGCATAGGCTTCACTCGGCTGCATTAGCTGGTGCATTTACATCGAGCCACATCCTTCAAACACTATTACGAACCGCCTTCGCTATTTAGCGAAGGCAAATTCGCTCTTTCCCCCTCTAACGTGATACCCAACAGCTACAGCGAAGAACGATTCGCTAATTTGCGAACCTGCTTCGTTGGAGGCATATGGGCGTATGACATACAAAGTACTACCTAGTTACGTTGGTCCGGTGGCCTGGTGGTGTGGTTGGTCTCGTTGGTCTGGTTGGTCTGGTGTGTTCGGCTCAGCCAGTATGCAGTTAACCTGCCCCACATTAGTTACTGCTTAATAAGTAAGAGTTATACGAATAAATATGTTATGAGCTAAACGCCCCTATTCTGCTGCAACTCCACTTCTGTACGGTATACACACGCTGCCCGGTTTGAGCATATTTTGTATCGTGATGAATCAACAACGGGATGAACTCCTGCCGCCTTGTAACAACCCTCCGTTTCGAGGGTATAAAGACCACACTATACGTCTATGCGTCATGAGGAGGCGAAGCATTGAGCAAAACTAAAGCGGAACCTATGGACATGGGACAGTCTATCAGCAAATCTGAAAATAATGCAGCTAAACTCGCCCTCATAGGCAGCGCAGTTACTACGTTTGGTGATTTAATAACGACAATCGCAGCTGTAATCGCACTGGAAGAAATCGCTGCTAGCGACATTCTGGACCAGGAGAACCAACGGATTCAGGATGAGAAAATGTCAAATATGCAAAAACAAATTGATTACTTAACCGCACAGCTCAATCAATTATCGAAAAAATAAACATCCCTCCAGCTTCTTCTTCAAACGCAAATAAGCAGCCGTCATCGGCTGCTTATTGCTTTTTTAAAGACTCTAGACTCTAGCTCTCTAATTCCCCTAACATCTCCAATTTTACATGGCAATGGACTATTTAGTTTCAGTGCACCGGCTTACCTTTATTAAATGAAACGAAGGGTTTATCGTAAACCAGTGGTCAAATCATTCTCTTCTCCAGTTAACAACTGGAACCCCTTTGTATTAAAACGAACTGTAATGGATGCTCCAGAAACTAGAGTCAGTGAAGGAAGCAAACCAATGTGACGCTGACCTAATGCTGTACCTGTGTCAGTCTTCGTCTCGGACAATACAGACACCTTTGCGGTAAAATTGGTATCATTACTTAACCGTAATGTCAGCTCGCTCCCTTGTACGTTACTGATCAATTCTGCTCCTATGTGATCAAAAATCATATATAAACCAGTATCAGGCTGCACATAAAGACCCGGTACCTCCACAATAGTCAACATAAGAGCTGTTTCGCTCCAACAAGACCCATTAAAGACACCACCTACTTTGTCCTCGCCTTCCCATGAACTTAAATTCACTCTTTCGTTCACAAAACCTGGTGGTAATGCGCTTTTTTCTTCATCCCAGCTCATGATTGGGCGATCTTGCCTTGATAAATACTGCGGAATTGTTCGGGCAATATCACGCAGCAGCTCCAAGTATAAAATATCTCCAGTTGCACGGAATAACTTTAATAACGAATCTCCGGAAAGTGTACAAATACCAGGAGCGCTATGTTGGTTTTGAGCGTTTGCCAATACAGTTCCCGTTGTTTTCATATCCAACCGACCGAACTCAGCAGATGCTGGCCAGCGGAAATCATAGGATACACACCATGTCATACAAAGATGTGCCGCTTCCCGAGCTGCCGTAAGCCATTGCTCTTCACCAGTAGATTCATATAATACAACTAACGATTCTAGCAAGGCAAAAGCAGATTCGCTGTCAGGACACTGCAAAATTTCACCAGGTCCTCCTGTCGTAACGCCTGCCCATAAATCTCTTTCCACATATAACTTAGCAGCTTCACGAGCAACCGTATCATACCTCTCATCTTGCCAATAGGAGGATGCCAGCATTAATCCAGCTGGTATGATGGCTCCCGAAGTGGAGCCGCCCACAATAATATCTCCCGTGTGAACATCGAGAAACTGGCCAAACTGTTTATTATTTTCCCAAGCCACAACAAATGCATCCGCAAGCCGCCGAGTACCTTCTATCCAAGCAGAGGGTATCATCTCACCCTGCTGCTCCAGTAACAGTAATTGCTTCATTACAAAGTACAATACATCTCCGCTCTTTCTGACAAGATGCCATCGGGATGCATCCTCGCGGTCAAACCCATCTCCCGGGTATTGCCCCTTCGAATAGATACCATGGAACAGGCCAGCCTCAGTCTGCGTGCCAAACATAAAATCAATGGTATCCATTGCTCGTTCCTTACTTTGCTCGTTTCCTTTCACAAGTAACGGGTAAGTGCTAATGCCGCCTCCGACCCAACCGCTTTGCCAATCCTGAAAATGATTCTCTCTCAAACCAACAGAATAATATTTTTCATTCTCTTCCCAATTCATCTGGTTATATTTTTCTTCAAGAATCCCCCAAGCTGCCGAGAAAGGAATGACCGATGGTAAACTTTGAGCTTCAGCCATAGATTTACGAATAGGAGCAAAGCAACGAATCCATTCTGTCACACTATTAGAATGAAAAACATGTGCTCGCAGCTTGACCCAATGTAACTCGGAATTTAAACCGTTATTAGATTTTGCTTCCTTGTGTGGAATTCTTAAGCTTAAAACCGCTTTAGAGCGGTTTTGATTTTCTGTCAAAGCGATACAGAGAGCTCCTTCTGGCACATTATGTTCCAGCAGCAGCCATAGACTGATCTGTTGTGAGGGAAAATAAATGCCTATAGCTGGCGTTGAAAGATCATGGGTGTCTCGTATAAGTTCTGACTCACCTTCACCAATATTCAGCCGAGCAATGTTCGTAACAGTTACGGGCAAGTCCTTACGAAGATCGTTCTGATCCTTAAATATCGGCGGATACGGAATATTTCTAGCCTGAAAGCGATTTCCGCCATACACCGAACCTGGCAGCATAACCTGATTTTCCGTCGACCAATTTTCTAAAGGAAAATCTACTTGCGTATACGGCCAGTAGTCATCCTTTTGATTTGAGTAAGAACTAATACCTAAATGACATTCAAACACTCCTGTCACAAGTTCTTCCTGCAACCACATGAGACTAGCTTCGTTATTGATTATCTCGGGCTTCCGAAGCCCCGATATTCCCCACATATCCTGATTGTTCATCTTTTCTCCTACTCGTATAGTAATTTTTAAAAGCCCTTTTAGATCCATTTCCAGATCTCGAGGGGACTGAAAGGAGCCTTTGAATTTTCCAATGAATTGTTCTTTGAAAATCGAAATAGGAATCCGGCATAATTTCCAATTCTCATGATTACAAAGGAGGCGACCTAAAGAAGATAATCGCCTCCTAATGCTCATCATAGAAGTGTTATGACTTAATCAATAGCAGATTATAGATCACTTGAGCCGCTTCAGCGTGAGTGGTAATGCCTTGCGGATCGAAGCTGTTCGCCGTACGTCTCTTAATCAGCCTGCAGCTTGAGCACTCTAACCAGCAGCGCCACAAATTCGGCACGCGTTATTTAAAGGTAAACCAATCGATACTCCCATAACCGACACCGCTGCCCTTGGTAACCAAGAACAAATGATGAACACCACTAGCTCCTGATACAGGTATCGTCTGCGTTTGGAACGTTGTAAATCCTCCGGTGTTATTAAATGTATACGTTCCAATCAATGGACCTGTTATACTGTCCAGCCTAAGTTCAAGCTCTTTACTGGCGTAGCCCGGGTCAGCAGCTGCACGAACTTGAAATTGATTCGACTGTCCACTTCCAAAATCAATGTTGTAGTAGCCTATCCAGTCTCCTCCATCAATCCAGCCCAGATACCTCCCTGTACCTCCAGCACCAGTCTGGACGCCATGAGATGCGCTGAAATTTTCGGCCTGGATGATTGAGGTTGCTTTGGTTGAGAAGGTAAACCAATCGATATTCCCATAACCGGCACCGCTGCCCTTGGCAACCAAGAACAAATGATGAACACCACTAACTGCTGATATAGGTATCGTCTGCGTTTGGAACGTTGTAAATCCACCCGTGTTATTAAATGTATACGTTCCAATCAATGGACCTGTTATACTGTCCAGCCTAAGTTCAAGCTCTTTACCGGCGTAGCCCGGGTCAGCAGCTGCACGAACTTGAAATTGATTCAACTGTCCGCTTCCAAAATCAATGTTGTAGTAGCCTATCCAGTCTCCTCCATCAATCCAGCCCAGATACCTCCCTGTACCTTCAACACCCGTCTGGACGCCCTGAGATGCGCTGAAATTTTCGGCCTGGATGATTGAGGTTGCTTTGGTTGAGAAGGTAAACCAATCGATATTCCCATAACCGCTACCACTCCCCTTGGCAACCAAGAACAAATGATGAACACCACTAGCTCCTGATATAGGAATCGTCTGAGTTTGGAACGTTGTAAATCCTCCGGTGTTATTAAATGTATACGTTCCAATCAATGGACCTGTTATACTGTCCAGCCTAAGTTCAAGCTCTTTACCGGCATAGCTCGGGTCAGCAGCTGCACTAACTTGAAATTGATCCAACTGTCCGTTTCCAAAATCAATGTTGTAGTAGCCTATCCAGTCTCCTCCATCAATCCAGCCCAGATACTTCCCTGTACCTTCAGCACCAGTCTGGACGCCCTGAGATGCGCTGAAAATTTCGGCCTGGATGATTGAGGTTGCTTTGGTTGAGAAGGTAAACCAGTCCATATTTAAAAAACCGCTCCCGCTGCCTTTGGCAACAATAAACAGATCTCGAACACCGCTGGCACCTGTTATCGATGCGTTCTGTGTAGTAAAAGTGGTCGAACCGCCTGTATCGTTAAGAGTAAGTGTGCCGATGAGCTCACCAGTGACGCTGTCCAGCCGCACTTCAAGCTGTTTGCCAGCATGAGCAGGGTCAACCGCAACACTTACATTGATTTGATTAATTGAATTCACTTCTCCAAAATCTATATTTTTGTAACCAGCCCAGTCTCCTTCACTAGCCAATCCTATATATTTTCCAGTACCCCCATCCTCTGTGTGAGCACCTTGAGCCGTATCATAATTTTCAGCCTGGTGTATATCCGTTGCTGACGTTGGTATTTCTACTGGTGTTAAAGCAGCACCCAGCCACCCCCCTTGGGCGTTTACCGTATTGATGATGGTATTGCGCAGAAGATCATAACCAGGTGGCTTATTAATGTCCATAATAACATTATTAGTAGACGTATTCGTTGAATTACCAGAGTTATTAAAGTATCCGTCCCCCGGGCTCCAAAAAATATTATTTGATGCTGTATTATAGGCTGTGTGATTATCAAAATAGATAGAAACCCCTTTGTTTAATGGGCTTGTACCTACATTGTGATCCCATAATGTGTTAGTTCCCGCTGACCATGTATAAAGAGCCCCTCCATCATGCAACGCTTCCATATAGTTGTCCACGATGTTGTATTGAACCGTATTGTCACTTGAGTGCATATAAGGTATACCCGTAAATGGATCATAGGGTCTATGGGCTTCTACCTCAGTCCATCTCATTTGGTAAAAAGCCTGATTGTTCCCGTAAGAGTCGGTAGTATCTACCTTTGACGGATCATTCATTGGTTCATAGTGTGTTCCCACAATAGAAATACCTGCATAAGGACTATCATGAAAATAATTATATTTTATCGTATTATTGTTACTGCCATAAATGGATAAAGGTCCGGAGTGCATATAGTCTAGACCTACATGGTGAACATGATTACGCTCAATGATATGATTTTTATTTACGTCTACATCTCCAGGACCATATCCGGTTATCTGTATGCCTCCTGAAGAGGAGTAAGCGATTTCATTGCGAGTCAGCGTTACATGTTGCGCATAATGGTCAAGTGCAATGCCTTGCGAGCCTGAGTAAGCAATAAGATTGCTATCCATGACAATATGGCTTACTCCTTGCATATAGATCATAGCATCCGGGTTTTCTGCATTTCTTACCAACCAATCAGGGTTGTATTGATCTTCAGGAGTACGATCCGAATACATAAATTGAAGATTACGAAACTCTACGTACTGAACTTGATTTGTCCAATTTTGAGCTTCCTCATCCCCCTGTAAACGCAAAATTTCGTTTAGCTTCGGTGCAAAAACGGTTTTCCCGCTCATTGTTCCATCAGATGGCCAGTAATACACTTTCCCGGCAGCTGAATCCACCACCCATTCCCCTGCTTGATCAAGAACTGGAAGTGCATTGAATATATTATAGTGGCCTCCTTCTAAAGAAAGAAGGTTTTCAAATTGCACAGGAGCCTTACTTTGAAGCTTAGCCGTATTGTTTACCGGATCAATCGAATCAATAGGCGCGACAATGTTCCACCACCATGCAGTCGTCATCGAAATCTCGACATCCCTGTTGCTCGGTATATGATCAAGCACCCCTTGCGGGAATGTAATTGATCTGCCGGATGGACTTGGGCTTCCTGCCGCAGTAAGGACAGGCCACGTCGTCCAATTTGTATTTTGAAACGACTTGGCAACAGGTTGACTAACGTCATTGACAAACATGGAATGAAATCTCCATCCCGGCGAAATGTTAGCCACAAACACTTTTCCTTTGGAGGATTCAGGAAGACCTGCGGGATAAGAATCTTCTAACAGGCTCCACCCGGTTATTTCCTGTTTACTTGAAATGATTGCCGTCTCTCCCGGGTAAGACTGATACACAATGGGTGATCCTTCGCTGCCCGAATCGTCAGGTGTTAAAGTAAAAGTCGTAGATTGAATATATTCTCCATTTCTTAGGTATACCGTAACTCCCCCGTCCGGTATACCGTTGGCAGCTTTTAATTCTCTGATCGCTGTTTGCGCTTTCGTAAGTGTGGCGAATGGCTCAGACAATGTACCGGGGTTCGAATCGTCCCCATCTGGAGCAACATAATAAACAAAGTCGGTACTGGCATGGACTTTTCCATTAAATGAACCGAACGAACTTGAAAGCACCAAGGATACTATAAATAAAGCTATTGTCAGCCTTTTTATTTTGTGTGCAAATCCATTAGGTAAGAATTTTGTTAACATTTACATTCCTCCTGTTCATTATTTAGCCTGCTTCCCATCAATAGTTACAAAATGCCGACTATTTGAAAGCGCATTCAATTTTTCGTCACAAAAAATGAAACGTGTCCAAGAATTGCATTATCCCATCAGAATACTCAGACCTGCATCGTTTGACTAGGGTGTGTCTGGGTTTTCAGACACGCCCTAGTATAAGTTGTTTTTATTTCGAAGATTTCCAAGCGTCAATTTGTTTTTGCAGCTCTTGTATAATTTTGTCACTGCCCGCTTTTTTTAATTTTTGGATAAATTCCGGAAGCATTTTTTCAGGATCAACGGAGCCTGTTTCCAACAACGGCACATATTGTGCAGTTATAGTAGCAACTTGAGCGATTTCGGTTTTAATTGGGGTTGGATCAAAGCTAAAACCAAGCAGTGGGGATTGAACCGCACTTTCATTCAGCTTGACTGTATCTTCCCAGATGCCAGGCTTTTGCCCGTTACGATAGTAACCATTAAACTGATTTCCAAACTCCCAATCTGAACTAGGATCATAGCCGCCGTCTTTAATTGCTTCAACAGTCTGCTCGTCAATTTTTTTATAATGCTTGCCTTCAATTCCATGTGCAATTAGATTATAAAGGGTTTTATCTTTATAAAGCAGGTTTAGGAACATCATTGCTCTTTCAGGGTTTTTAGATGATTTACTTATCCCTGTTGACGTAGCGATAATCCCTGATGTTGTTAACACAGGCTGTGATACGCCTACCATCAGCATATCTTTCTGTATAAGAGACTTCATTTCCGTCTCACCGCCGGGCTTCACTGTACCACCAACAAGAACAGCAACCTTAGCCGCTTTACGATCGGCCGTTACGTCAGTTAACGTTGCTGCATCTTTTCTGAAGAATCCCTTTTGATTCCACTCTCTCATAAGCGATACGAAAGATTTATATTCGGGAGATTCAAATTGATTCAAAACCGCTAAGTTAGAATCATCAAATTTCACTACACCTGGAACATTACGGCCTGCAAATTCATCAAAACCATAATGAAGAAGAACGTTACCAAATTGTCCCGTTTTACTATTTTCAATAGGGATCATATTAGGTTCACCAGCTTTTACTTTCTCCAAAAAAGGAGTTAAGTCTTCATAGCTCTTTACGCTGGCAACGTCTAAGCCGTATTTATCAGCAAGCTCTTTCATAGGCCAGACAACATCGGTTTTTGCCCAAATTTGATAGTTGGGAACCGCATATATTCCCCCGTTTACCTTTACAGCATCCCAACCGCCTTCAGGTAAAGTTTCCATGATGTCAGGAGCATATTGCTTTAATAGATCGTCTAGCTGAAGAAAAGCTCCCTTGTTAACATTTTGATAGTAATCATTAGCCCAGTTTGAAGTAAAAGCAAGATCATACGCTTCTCCAGAAGCATTTGTTAATTGCATTTTTTGTGTAAGATTTCCCCAATCCACTGCTTTCAAATGAATGTTAACATTCAATTTGTCTTTCAAATATTCATTAATTGCTTTTTCCACCGATGTTACATCGGCTTGCGCAGTACCGCCAATATACCAGGTCAAATCAACCTTTTCTAACTTTGAAGACTCATTTGTTGCTGGCGAGTTTGAAGAACCCTTATCTGTCTGTGTGGTGTTCTTCGGATCATTTTGCTTTGACGGCTCAGTCTCATTTTTATTCCCGCAGCCCGTTAATGCCAATGCTAGCGATAACATCAAGATTAAAACAATGGTTAAAACTTTTGCGCTTCTTTTTTTCACAAATAAAAACCTCCCATTTTTGTTTTTTTGTTATATTGTATCGGCAATGCCGGTTACAACCGTTATTATACTAATCTCTTATCCCTTAACAGCACCTACTGTTAAACCTTTAATAAAATACTTTTGAAAGAACGGGAACACAAATAATATTGGACCTGCAGCCAGCATAGCCATTGCCATTCGCGCTGTTTCATTGGGCATCTTACTTAGATCAATCGAAATATTACCGGATTGCAGTGATGTGGATAAGAACTGGATATTATTCATGATGCGATACAACATATATTGCAAAGGAACTAGATTTGGGCTATCAATGTACAACAACGCTAAATACCAATCGTTCCAGTAAACGAAGGCAATGAACAACCCCAGCGTCGCCATCGCTGGTTTGGAAATAGGCAGTATGATATTATAGAAGATTCTCCATTCACCAGCCCCATCAATTTTGCCAGATTCGATTAAAGCCGGCGGAATATCGGATAGAAAACCTTTCATCAGCAAGACATGCCAAGGCATAATTACATAAGGTAAAATGAGCGAAAGAATAGTATCGTCGATATGCAAAAAGTTTTTGATTAGAATAAACCACGGTACTAAGCCACCACTAAACAACAAGGTGAAAAATACGAAAAAGGACATTGGCTTCGATCCGCGAAAGTCTTTACGTGACAACACATAAGCAAGTTTAGCGGTAATGATTAGACTAAGGATGGTACCCAAGACAGTTACCGCAATCGAAACGAGGTAACTGCTGATTAAAACCTTAGGACTTTCAAACAAGTACTCATAAGCAAAAGTAGTGAACGTTTTTGGAATGAGTTGATAACCATGTAAAGCGATATCCGTTTCTTTCGAAAAGGATATCGAGATGACATATAAAAAAGGAATAATACAAAACAGTGAAAAGACAATAAACCACAAATGAATAAGCCAATTTGAAAAACCATGTTTTTTTCTGTGCAATTCCATGATTTTTCCTCCTATCTCTATTTTGGAATTTCTTAGAAGATTGCATTTTCTTTATTGAATTTGCGAACGATTAAATTAACAGTCAGAACAAGTGCAAATCCGACAACAGATTGATAAAGACCCGCTGCTGTAGCCATCCCAGTATCACCTGTAATACGCAAGGCACGGAATACATAGGTATCAATGACATCGGTTGTACTATACAATGCCCCGGAATCGGCAGGCAGGAAGTAGAACAATCCAAAATCCGAATAAAAAATGCGACCGATTTGCAAAAGAACAATCAACGTAATTAAAGGTGTAAGCAAAGGAATAGATATTTTACGTATTTGTTGCCATTTTGAAGCCCCATCAATAGCTGCCGCTTCATAAAAGGTTTTATCAATAGCCAACAATCCCGTATAAAATATCAGCATCGAGTAGCCAACGTTTTTCCATAGAAAAGCTAAACTTAATATAAACGGCCAATACTTGGCTTCAAAGTACCAGCTGATTCCTTCCCAGCCAAGCATCTTAAATAAGTGATTGATTACGCCAAGCTCGGGATTGAGTAAAGCGTAAGTCACATAACTAACGGTTACCCAGGATAAGAAGTAAGGAAAAAAGATAGTTGTTTGATATAGCTTTACTGCTTTGCGACTCAGTTCAAATAAAAGCAAAGCAAAGGCGACTGCCATTATGTTCGTAATGGCAATAAAGCTTAAATTCAATACAATCGTGTTTCGAGTTACCTCTAACGCTGCATCTGATGTGAAGAAAAACTTAAAGTTGTTAAACCCCACCCAATCGCTTCCCCAAATACCTTTTGAAAAATTCAAATCCTTAAATGCCAATACGAGCCCAAACATAGGCAAATAATAAAAAACGATAACAAACAGCAAGCCTGGTATGGCAAGAGAAATAATGCCTCTATTACGGATGACTTCTCGTAAGAAGCCTTTTCTTTTCCTCTTCTCGATTCCCACCGGCGCTTCCAGTTTAAGTACAGAATGATCAGCCATGTTCCCCATAAAGCAAGTCTCCTTTATTCCATTCTTCAGCTCTCCAGCTCATGGTCAAAACATACTGTAATAAAAGAAACAAATATAGTGTAAAAGGTGTCGATTACAACAACTTCGACTGTAAAAAAGGGCGTGCACTGTATTTTTACATAAATACAGTGCACGCCCAGCTATAATTCTGCTTCTCAAGGGTGTTACTACTTGTTTAGAATTTGCTTCACACTTTTACTTAACACATATTCTTTAGGGGTTGCCCCATACTTTTTCTTAAATAGCTTGTAAAAGTAACTTTCATTTTCAACACCAATTTTGACCAATATCTCCTTGATATTGAGCCCGGAACTCTCCAACCATTCAACAGCTTTATTAAGTCTTACATCATTAATGTAATCAGCAACAGACATATTCATCCTGCTGCTGAACAATTTGCTGGCTGACTTAGAAGAAATGTTTAGTTTACTGGAAACAAATTGCAGGCATAATTCCGAATTCGCATATTCGGCATCGATAAGTTCCTTCATGGTTTCTACAATAATAGACTGCTTCTCATTTTCAATAACATCCGTTTTAGAATTCATATCCACAAATAGCTGCATGATTGATTCGTGAAGCTCAGTTAAGGTCTCCAATTCAAATAATTGTTTAGTAATCAAGTTGAAATTCACATGAATGGGTTCTAGCTTAACCCGACTAATCTCCTCAACGGTCATTTTTAGTACGTTCAGCAGGTTCATTATTGATAAGAGTGCATGATTATAGTTCAAAGCAGCAATTTCCCTGAAAATTCTGGACAGAGTATCCTCTATGATCGGAATACTCCGGGTTTTCAAGCCATCAATCAGCTTCTTCTCAAGCGAGGCGGAGTACCCAAGCTGTGGGTTATCCGCATTTTTTCTAATTTGCTGAGGAGTCAGCACGCTGAAATGTCCAAATATTAAACGATACAATGAATTATTAAGTGTTTCATAATGCTTATTGGATAGATCTGTATAGTTTTCGATGGGTTCACTAATACACATGGAAATCGAAAGATGATAATACTCCATAATATAGGACTGAGCTTGTTTGCATCTTTCCGTCAAGATGCGCAAACTATCTGTATCTGAATGGCTGTTCATAATAAAAGCGATGTATTCACCCTTCATATTCACGACTTCACATGGAAAAGACTCTCCAATACATTCTGAAGTTACATTTTCAATTCCATACAAGTAAAGCGCCTGATCTCTGGGGGTATACTTTTCCTTAAATTGCTTATAACAATCTATTTTCACAATACAAATTAGAAAGCTCTGATCTGGATTTAAGCGGATACCGAAATCTGACTTGGCCTGTGCAAACTCCTCTACCCCTATACTATCTACAAGCAATTTTCTTAAAAAGTAGGCCCTCATAACTTCTTGGGAAGTATGACTTCTTTGCTTATAATGATTCATTTTGTCGATAGCGGTTTGAAAAACATCATTTAAGTATGTAAATTCATCTTCTCCCTTTGGCATTCCGCTATTACGATCAGTCATTACAACCTGTCTGACTAATCGATCAATTGGTTTATAGAACCTGCGGGACAAAGAAAGCGAGATCATGAATGCTATTAATAAAAATCCTCCGGTGATCAAGAAAAATGTATATTTTAAAGAAGTGATTTTCCCAACTACTTCTTGGTAAGGCTGGGCCTTTACTATTGTCCAATTCATGTTTTCCACATAGGCGTAGGTAATCAAATATTTTTTGTCTGCAATATCGCTTATAAAATAACCGGTCGTTTCTTTAGCTTCATTTTTATCTTTTTCTGCAGCTTGTTGATGCATATAGGTGGCTTTCAAATTTAGAAGAAATGAATCTTCCTCTAGGCTGTCTCCCACCAAAGCACCATCTCCATCCAATATCATAATGGGATCTTGCTTCTCTAGGTCGGTATTGTTGATCATCTTGATATTGTTTAGAATCCAATTCGTTCTTGCGTTAACAATTAAAGCGCCGTTAGGCAAGTTATTGTCGGTTGTAAATTCGTACATAAAATAGGTAACAACGTTCTCATACCTTTTTTGCTCTCCAGCCATCGCATGTTCAATGCTTCTAGGAATAGGCTTTAATATTGGCAACGCCTTACCAGAATCAAACATCGCGTTTAAGCTTTTGTCCTGAAACAGCAAATCTTCTCCTGTAGAATAATACATTTTAGAAGAGTTATTATAAAAATAAATGGAATTAATAAAGGGATTAGAATTAACAATTGACGCCCTGACGATATTAATCTCTTTTAATGTTTCTCCAAAATCGAGGCTATCATTGTACAATATCGTCTGAACATCTGGGTTATAAAATAAAGATAGCACTGCATTTCGAATCATTTCATCCATGTAATCAATATTAAATTTAACTTGAGACAATATTTTCTTATTAGATGTATACTCATTTTTTAATAATGCTTCCCGTGCACTATAGTAAGTACTTGTCGCAAACAGGCTTAAGACCAGCAGCATAGTCAAGGTGATCCAAACATACATCATTCGCAAAAACTTCCGCTGTTTTTTTTGTATACTAACGCTCATCAGTTTCAACTCCCCGGCAGGATGATAAAAATTATACGAGGTTGTTCCTTTCGAAGCCACAAAATACAAAAAGGAATCGGTTACCCGACCCTGATCATCTCATCAATTTCCCAAAGTATAATCATCCAAATTTACTTATGATTCTGAAAATAATGCGCTTTCATAAAGTAATTGACATAATCATGTTATGTGATTATTTTATTGATTCAAACTGTAAATGTCGATGTTCATTGTATAATTCAATGTAAAAATAGAAATTTACTGTACTTTTGGCTCAAGCGATAAGTCTAATTATACAAAACAGCTACAAATTCTGTATAGTTGAATTCCCACCTCACAATCAATAAGAATTTACGAAAACTAGCCTGTATAATAGTGCTCACACAAAAAAGCCGTTACGAGAGCCTGCTGAAAGAACAAGGGCCCTTGCTTTTCAGATTTTCAATCTGAAGGCAAGGGCCTAGTGATTGTCAGTTGAGTTTCAAGATAGTTGCCTCATCGGATCGTATTACTCTTCATTAAACTTTATTAAAAACCGACAATGGTTCTCCCCGTCAGATTGACACATTACACGTTCAACCTGCTGTGTCTCCAATACACTTTTTAAACATTTCTGTTTCACATGTACAAGCTAGCTTATACTGTTTTGCTACCTCGAATATGGGACAATTATACTCTACAAATTCAAACGTATTGTCGGCTAATTGTTCTACATTAGCCATATATCCTTTTTCATTTTGCAGCGCTGCTAGTTCTAGTATTTTTTCTGCAGGCTTTTTATTGGTCATTCGTTTATTGTAACTTTCCGTCAAACGCAGCTCCCGTTTTTTAAACAAATAATGAATCGCTTCTTTGCCATGCAATTCTTGAATATCGTTTAAAAAATCTACAGTTATGCCTTCATAGTTTCTTGGAAAAAGACGTTCTCCTTTTTTAGAAACAGAAAACAACTGTACCGGTCTCCCCATTTCTTGTTTTTCTTCACGATATTGGATAAATCCATCCTTCAAAAGCAAATTAACCTGTTTCCTCACAGCAATTTGTGTAAGGTTAAGTTGATTAGCTAATTGGTTTACACTCACTTCCGGTCGTTTTTTAAGCAAGTCGAGGATTTTATCTTTTGTTGATTGCTTTTGAATAGTCAAATCCTCACCTCCACTGTCATTTATTAAAAGTAGTGTACTACAAAGTCTAGAGAGTGAAAAGGATCGACTCATTCGATTTAAATCATTTCTTATCATGATAAAAGTTTACCTTGCATTGCATTAACAATATAAGATATTATACCCTTATATTTTTATATTAAAAAGTATAAAAAGTAAGTGCAATATGAAGACAAGGGGATAACAGATGACAAACGAACATGCTCAAGTTTTAAATGACTCGCCTAAGGCTACATGGCGGGAATGGTTGGGTTTGGTGCCTTTGACTTTAGCGCTTTTTATGCTGGCAACAGATATGACCATACTATTTCTTGCCATGCCATCCATTGCCGCCGACTTAGCACCGAGCGCTACACAAATGCTCTGGATTATTCACATAGGCGAATTGTTGGCGGTAGGATTTTTCTTGACGATGGGACGTTTAGGGGATCGTATTGGCAGGAAGCGCTTGCTTATTATCGGTGTAACGGTATACGGGTTATCCTCCATTGTTGCTGCATTTTCTACAGAACCATGGATGTTAATTGCTTCACGGGCACTTCTTGGTGTAGCTTCCGCAACTGTAATGCCATCTACTATGTCATTATTGAGAAACATGTTTTTCGACCAGAAGCAATTTTCGGTGGCTATTGCTATTGTAATGAGCTCATACTCTGCTGGTATGGCCCTTGGTCCTCCAATAGGAGGCTTACTCCTGGATCATTTTTGGTGGGGCGCGGTATTTCTTGTCAATGTTCCTGCTGTCCTTATATTGTTAGTAACAGCCCCACTTCTTCCAGAGTACAGCGATAAGAAATCACCACGCATGGATTTAGTTAGCGTACTGTTGTCTTCACTCGCACTAATAACCTTTATTTATGCTTTGCAAGAAATCGCCAATCATGGTTTTAAGATCCTTTACGTTGTTCTAATTGCAGTTAGTATAGCTATCGGATTTTTATTTATAAATCGACAGTTACACACAAAAGATCCCTTGCTGGATCTCTATATGTTTAAAACCCCGCTATTAACTTATTCATTAATCGCACGAGTGTTTCTATCGTTGTTGATTGTAGGTGAGAGCATGCTTTTTGCCCAACATCTGCAAGTTATCGGACTGACTCCAACAGAGGCGGGACTTCTGCTGATTATTCCAGCAATCTTTTCAATTATTGGTACTTTAGTGTCTCCCCTGCTTACAAGGTGGATGCGCCCAACTTACGCCATGGTATCCAATTTGCTAATTGCAGGAATAGGCGCATTTTTACTTGCCTTGACCGTTCAAAATGCCGATATACTCCTCTTGATGATTGGTGCATCGTTGATGGGGATTGGCGTTGGACCAACCATTACCATTGCAAGCGATCAGATTATTTCCAGTGTACCTCAAGAACGTGCTGGTACTGCTTCAGCGTTGAGTGATGTTAGCAGTGGACTGGGGTCTGTATTAAGTGTTGCAATTATTGGAAGCATTGGAATGCTAGTTTATCGTTGGAACTTTACAAATGCAATACCGGCTGGAGTACCGTCAGAAATAGCAAATTCGGCTATGGAAAGCGTTGGAACAGCTCTTGCAGTATCCGATGGGTTACCTGAAATGCTGCAAGCCATACGGTTTTCCTCTACCATTGCACTTCAATCCGTATATGGGTTCGTTTCAATCGGTTTCTTGGCACTAATCATTTTTGTTTTATGGAAACTCAGATATGTAAGATAGGATACCGTCACAGCAGGATCCAGCCCTGCGAAAGGTAGGCTTTCACCAACGCTACCCCAGGCAGACGTGATGCTATTTTGACCATTTGCTCCTTGCACTCCAAACTCATAGCTTCGCTTGTGATCCGAGGTCGAATGCCCATAAGAATAGGCCAACCAGTAATCTCTGGTTGACCTATTAATACGAAACTAATTCCTACTGCTAACTATTTTATTACTAAAAGCTTACAAAACACCGTTCGTGTATAAACAATAGTAATGCATTTGCTCTTTCCCTAAATCTTATAAGCCTTCATCGCTTTTCTAATTTCTTTCCACGATGGACGTTTACCGTACATCAATACCCCAGTGCGGTAAATTTTCGCTGACAGCCAGCCTGCCAGATAGATACTCACGAGCAGAATACCGAGCGAGGTGAGTACTTGCCATACCGGTGGATTCGACAGGCCGATGCGGAGCATCATGACGAATGGCGAGAAGAATGGCACGTAAGAGCCAACAGTAACTAGCATGCTGTCCGGGTTGGAGAGGCTGAACGTTGAAATATAGAAGCCAGCCATGGAGAGCAGCGTAATCGGCATTACCGCCTGACCCAGATCCTCTGTCCGGCTGACGATCGAACCAACTGCCGCGTACAGCGTCGAGTAGAGGAAATAGCCGGCCAAGTAGTAAATGAGTGCATATACGAGCAGCATTGGATCAATCGTCGACAGGTCGATGTTGTATTGCTTGAACGCATCCGCGTTATGCGGCATGCTGGCATTCGCCACAATAACCAATACATATACGATAATTTGCGATAAACCAACCAAGAATACGCCGAAAATTTTACCGAACATTTGCGTCAGCGGCGCTACACTTGTGATTAGAACCTCCATAACGCGGGAGCTCTTCTCTGAAGTAATCTCGGACGCAATCATCTGTCCCGTCACCATGATGGCAAAAAACAGAATGAGAATAATGACTGTGATAAGCCCAATTGCCATGCCTTGCTGGCTGGAGTCTTTGCCTCCTGCCGTGCTGCCAGCCCCATCTGTTGCTGCAATCTGAATCGATTCAATAGCAACTGGAGCGAAGAGCTGTGCTTTCTTCTCCTCCGACACGCCCGCATCCTTCAAAATATTTTCCGTCCGCACATTTCGCAAAGCACTTTCCAGCTTCAATGTCGTTGAGCCTTCCACCATCTTCTCCGAATTATATGTGACGCTAGGCAGACCGCTCGGCGTCTCTTCGCCAAAGCTCAGATAGCCTTTGATCTTCTTGTCGGCAATGGCTGCCTTCAAAGCCTTTTCCGCTTCTTGCGCATTTGCCGCCTTCGCAACCTCAATAAATTCTACCCCTGGATTCTCCTGGGATGCAAAATAGCTTTTCAACTGCTCGGCAAGCTTCGTTCCTGCAGGATCATCGGCTTGCGCCGCATAACCAATTTGAATGGTTTTGCCGCTATCGCCTTTATCAAATAGAGAGATAATAGCTGGAAGATTAACTCCGATCGACATAATAATCGCCATAATGAGTGTAGTAATGAGAAAAGATTTAGCTCTCAATTTATTACGAACCGTAAAGCCGACGACTGTCCAAAATTTATTCATGTCTCTCACCTACCGTTTTTATAAAGATTTCGTTGAGCGTTGGCTCCAGCACTTCAAAACGTTGAATGTTCGTTTGTCCAATTGCTAGTCGCAAAATCTCTCCTGCCGCTTCCTCTTTGGCAATATGAATCTCATAGCCGTATTCATGACGATTAGCTTTCGTTACGCCGCTGATGGCATCCAGCCCATTAACGTCTCCATCTGTTTTCAGAATGACGCGTTCACGCGGATAACGGCTCTTAATTTCTTTCAAGCTTCCCTGCACAACAGCGTTGGAGCGGTGAAGAATCGTTATGTTCCGACAGAGCTCCTCAACATGCTCCATACGGTGCGTCGAGAACAGCATCGTCGTACCGTTATCACGCAGCTCTTTTACCGTAGATTTAAGCAGCTCTACATTGACCGGATCAAGACCGCTGAACGCTTCGTCCAAAATAACAATTTGCGGATTATGGATGACCGAGGCGATAAACTGGATTTTTTGCTGATTGCCCTTCGAGAGCTCTTCTACCCGTTTGTTATAATACTCCGGCACTTCAAATCGCTCTAGCCAGCGCTTTAAGCTGCTGTCTGCGTCCCGCTTACTCATGCCGCGAAGCTCAGCCAGATAGATAAGCTGATCGCTGACCTTGATACGCGGATATAGCCCTCTCTCTTCCGGCAAATAGCCGAGCAATTGCAGCTGCTCCTTGGAATAAGGCTTGCCGTTGTAGAGAACCTGCCCCCCATCCGGAAAGATCAACCCGAGGACCATCCTCATCGTCGTTGTTTTCCCTGCGCCATTAGCGCCCAGCAGTCCATATATTTCCCCTTGTCCAACCTCGAAGCTGATTCCGTTTACCGCTGATTTTTTCCCCATATTGCTTATAAATTTGATCGACCTTTAAAGGCTTCATACTACCCAATCTCCCCTCAGCATTCTATATAAAATGATTACATCCTGCTATGACCTTACACGCAGCCGTTCCTGCTCGATGAGCACTGCCAGAATATCGTCCAGATTGAGCGGCTGGCGGCCAACAAGACGCAAACCTGCTTGCTCTAGCCATTGCTCGGCGGCAAGTGCCTCCTTGCTCACGACTCGAATCGTACCGCCGCCGGTCTCTTCAATGACGCATTGCCCCGGAATGGATTCGGCATCCTTTCTTGTAACACTATGAATGTAAAAGGCATGCCAGTTGCTGAATAACTCATCCTTCTCGTATACGCCAAGCACCCGCCCATGCCCCATGAATACAATATAATCGGCGAGCCGCTTTACCTCCTCCACAATGTGGGAGGCCATTAATATCGTCCGCTCTCCGCTGTCCATAAAGCGATGCAGCACATCCAGCATTGTCCGCCAAGCGAGCGGATCTAGTCCGGATGAAGGCTCGTCGAGCAGCAGCAGCTCCGGATGATGCGCCAGGGCGAGAGCAAGCTCATACTTGCGCCGTGTCCCCTTGGACATGCTGCCCAGACGCAAGCTGTCATCAACTTCGAATACACGCAGAAGCTCTCGATAGCGGTTCAAATCCCACTCCGGGTACCAGCGTCTGTTGAACGCTGTTTTGTAGGAACCTCGCATCCCCTTGTCATGCACACCGAACAGCTCCGGTACATACCCGATTCGCTGCTTTAGCTTCGTATCCTCCCCATCACCATACCCAAGCCGATGACCAAGAATCGTAATGTCACCCTTATCCGGTCTCGCCAACTCAAGCAAGAGCCGGAACGTTGAGCTTTTGCCTGAACCGTTGGGACCCACGATTGCTGTTACGTATCCTTTTGGAATATCGAGCGTAATGGGCCCAAGCTGAAAATGAGGACGGCTTTGCTCGACATGACTCAAACGAATTGCAGCTTCTTCCGACATCCCCTTCACCTCGTTGTCCTGTTATATCGATCTAGTTCCCGTAATGTTTATCCAGCGCCTCGCGGAACAAATCCGCAAGCTCTTCCTTAGAGCATTGTACAAGCTTCCCTGCCGCTACCGCTCCTTCAATTGCATCAATGACAGCTTCCAATCGATGACGATCCATCTCTCTTTGTTCCACCCTCGCTACATAGGTTCCGGTTCCTTGTCTTGTCCGCAGCAATCCTTCCGACTCCAGGTCCTGGTAAACCCGGCGAACGGTAATGACGCTGCATTTCAGCAGTTGAGCCAGTTCCCTTATGGATGGAAGCAGCGTTCCTTCGGAAAGCTGTCCGCTCACAATTAATGCCCGAAGCTGCACCTCAATCTGATAGTAAAGCGGTTCGGCGCTTTGTTCGTTAATTTGTATCGGCAGCCACACGGCTTCACCTTCTTTATTAAAGACTTGAATTCAATCCATCTGTTTTCTGAATTATCCCAGCTTGATGCTCTCCTTATTAATAAAACTGCGCTTCCTGAGCCTTTTCACAATGATCGCGTAGCCTGCTGCCAGAGAAGTTACGGCGTATAGTATAGCACCAGCCGTATACCACCAATGTCCAGCTTGAAGCTCTCTTAACAGCCCAAGTACAACATTGACACCAGCCAGCTTAATCGCTATTAATAGAGAGCCCACGATAATCATCAATACAATGCAATAAATCGAGTACAATCTGCTGGAATAGCCAAGCTCAAAGAAAATGTAAGTAACAGCAATTCCGATGGCAAAACAGAACCAGAATAGTGCGAACAAGCTATAAGCGCCAAGATCGATGTTTTCACGCAAGCTCGCTACGGACAAATACTGAATAGAGAAAAACAACACGACCATCGGCAGCAAAATAATGAAAAACTGCAGCATACGTCCCAGTATCAAGTCCTTTAATGGAATTGGCATCGATCTCCACTCCGCCAGCTTGTCAGTGAAGCCATCCTCTTTCCATGCGCGCATTGTCGTCCTGTTGAACGCGAAACCAAAGTTTGGAAAAATAAGGATGAATGTATAGTCCAAAAACCAAATCACCGAATCAGGTACTTTCTCCTCAAATTGAAAAAATCCCATCGTAACGATAGCCATGTATACACAAAACGCGATGGTGAAAAGCAGGCCGTATTTATCTCTTACCAGCTCATGTTTCGCAATGTGCCATGCACCCTGCCAAGCGTTCAATCCGCTATCCCCTTCCTGTCTTCCTTCACTCTGTATATACTGTATATATCTTTATACACAGTATAGTCACACCTCTATAAAGTGTCAACCATTTCCATCAAATTCTTTTTAAAGCTTATCCCGCATAAAAAAAGAGCTTCCCTGACCGCCGTATAACGGCTTAAGGAAAGCTCTTAATTATCTTACCAGCCAAATATCGCATCGATGACCGGCCTCGTATGGCCGCCTGGATACATCAGATAAAGCAATACGTAGACGGCAACGCCTGTAATCGCTGTGAAAAACCAGATGATCGAAGTAATTCTGCCCCACTTGCGATGCTTGGCGTATTTGCTCTTAAAGCCTAGCACAAGCGTTGTAATACCAAACACTGCAGCAACGGTCGCAAGCACGATATGGAACAGCAGGAAGGTCAAATAGTAAGGCTTCAGACTATCTGGCCCGCCCCATGCCGTATTGCCGATGATCACCGTCCGGGAAGAATAAATAATAAAGAAGATAATCGCTGCAATTGCAGCGGCAATCATCACTTTCTTATGCGCATCGAGCCTGCGCTTGATCGCGAGGCCCCAGCCGATCGCAACCAGCACCGCGCTGATGACGATGAAGGTAGTGCTGACTGTAGGGAAAATAAAATACCAATCCAATGTTCATCCCACCTGTACCGATAATTATAGTAACAAACTACGCCGTGCCCGGGTTTGAGTTTGGAAGCTCGTCATCCTTATGCTCGCGTTTAAACCAGTGAGTAAAAATATAGCCCAAGATGATTCCGTACATGAGCTCCTGAACAAGCTTCATCACGATGCCTCCGAGCTGTTGATCCTCAACAGGGCTCATCAAATTGAAAAACTGCGGCCCGTCGAACAGATCCAGCAATCTCGAAGGGTCGCCCGATACGCAATAGCCCATAGCCTGTACCCAAACTAGCGGATCGCTATAAATCGCGTACATAGGCGAGCTGGCAAAAATAATCAACGCACAGGCAGGCGTAAGCAGAATGCCATTAGCAAATACGTAAGCCAGCTTCTTCAAATCCGTCAAGCGATTCCACTCCGGCACCGGGCAGGCAATCTGCCACCACATCATAGAAGCTGTGATGAACAGAATCAAGTAGTACAACCGGTGAACGAAGAAATTTGTCATCACATAATCATGAACCATAGGGACATGATAAATGGAGAACAGCAAGTTAAACAGAATCAGCGTCGAGATCGGATTCATCAGAAACCGCAATTTGCTCCATACGGGACGCGAAAATACTTTGCGCCATACGAAAGCCGGAATGGACAGCAGCAGCATCGGTGGCACAATGAGATAAGAGATGGACATGTTCACCATATGGAACGTAAACATCAAATGTCCCAGCAGGTTCAACGGACCTCCGTGCGAGAGATATAACAAGAGCGCCGACGCCACGAACATCAACTTTTGCAGCACCGTTGCTGAAGGCTCTGCAGCCGCGTGCTTCTCCCTCCATGGCCCTATTACATAGAAGTAAAGAATGACGAGAGCCGCCATCCCAAACAGGAACCACGGGGTCCACACTTCTTCGAAGCTGAAATATTGTAAGCCTAGCATTTGTGGAAGCTCCTTTCACACTCATCTTGCAAAAGAGGAGGGACCCAGCCTTAGGGACCCTCCTCTTTTTAGTTGAATTTTTACCACCAAGCCCAGTATTCCGCCATAATCACGCAAGTGAATACGATGAACACACCGAACAGGATAGCAACGGTTGCATAAGCATGGCCGCGGTCTTTCATATGCATCCATACAGCCATCTGTACGAATACTTGCAGAATCGCACAACCGATAAGAATGATGTAGATAAAGTCGGTGTTAATCTCGCCGGAAGCGACTGTCGCGAAGGCAATCAGCGTCAACAAAACGGATAGAATAAACGATACGATCGCTTTCTGCGGCCCCTCAAGCTTATGACGAACGGGGCGTTTTTCTTCAGCGGAATGATTGCTTGACATGGATTAAACCACCTTTCCCATCAAGTAAACGACGGTGAAGATAAATACCCAGACTACGTCGATAAAGTGCCAATACAGACCCGCCACATACGCCTTAGGCGCAGTAACGACCGTTAGGCCTTTCTTAGCCAACTGGCCGATCAGAAGCGAGATCCACACGATACCGAGTGCTACGTGAGCACCGTGGAAGCCGACAAGCGTATAGAACGAGGAGCTGAATGCACTCGTTGTAAAGCCGTGGCCTTCATGCACATAGTGATAGAACTCATAAATCTCCAGACACAGGAAGCCTAAACCGAGCAAGACCGTAACAATAAGCCAGGTAATCAGCTTCTTGTTGTCGTGGCGGTGCAGCGCCTGAGTAGCGAATACACTCGTCAACGACGAGGTTAGCAGGAGCGCTGTAGCAATCGCTACGAGCGGCAGTGAGAACAGCTCATGAGCCGGAGGCCCGTCGAGAACTTGATGGCGGAGTGCCAGGAACGCCGAGAACAGCGTTCCGAACAATACCGTTTCACCGCCTAGGAAAAGCCAGAAACCAAGAACTTTATTGCGTCCCTCAAGGGTCGCCTTTTCGGGCTCATGAGGCAATTGCCCTTCTACGTGTGCACTCATGCTTTTACCCCCCCGTCATGCTGATCTTCAGGCTCGATATGGAAACCATGATCATCGTATAAAGAACGAAGGATCATACAAGTAAATGTTACGAGCAAACCAACTGCTCCAATAACGTATCCCGTGTCGATACCTGCAACGCTGCCCCATGTGCCATCGGAGTAAAGCAAGCCGAAGCCTGTAATGAACAAGCCAAGCGACATGAAGAACGGAAGAATCGAAGGTGAAGGCATATGGATCGAACCGATTGGCTCGGCAGGCGTCATGCCTTTTTTGCCATCCATTTTCTCTTTCCAGAATGCATCATAACCGCGAACGAGCGGCGTTTGCTGGAAGTTGTACTCTGGCGGCGGCGAAGGAATCGTCCACTCCAGCGTACGTCCGTCTTCCCAAGGATCGTTTACAGCATTTTTCGGTTTGAAAGCTGTAATCGTCACGTTCAGAAGGAAGAAGATCGTGCCAAGACCCATCAGAATGGCGCCAATTGTACTAATCAAGTTCATTTCATTGAAGCCCAGTCCGTCCAGGTACGTCCAAATCCGGCGCGGCATGCCGAGCAAGCCAAGGAAATGCTGTACGAAGAACGTCATATGGAAACCAATGAAGAATGTCCAGAACGTCAACTTGCCGATCGTTTCGTTCAGCATGCGTCCGAACATTTTCGGCCACCAGTAGTGCAGGCCGGAGAAAATACCAAGGATCAAACCGCCTACGATAACGTAGTGGAAATGCGCGACAACGAAGTACGAGTCATGGTACTGGAAGTCGGCAGGCGCGGCTGCCAGCATAACGCCGGTAACGCCGCCCATTACGAAGGTCGGGATAAAGCCGACTGCAAACAAATTCGCTGTCGTGAACTTAATGGAACCGCCCCACATCGTAAACAGCCAGTTGAAGATTTTAATACCAGTCGGTACTGCGATCAACATCGTCGCAATGGAAAAGAGAGAGTTCGCTATCGGTCCAAGACCGGTTGTGAACATGTGATGCGCCCATACCATGAAGCCCAAGAAACCGATCAGAATCGTAGCGAATACCATGGAGCTGTATCCGAACAGACGCTTTCTTGAGAATGTACTAATAACGTCGGAGATAACGCCGAATGCCGGCAAGATGAGGATATAAACCTCAGGATGTCCGAATATCCAGAAAATATGCTCCCATAGTACGGTATTGCCGCCGCCGGAAGGATCGAAGAAATTCGCATCGAAGATCCGGTCGAACATCAGTGCCGCTAAGCCTACAGTCAGTGCAGGGAAAGCGAACAGGATCAGCGCCGAAGTAATGAACGACGCCCAAGTGAACATCGGCATGCGCATGAAAGTCATGCCTGGCGCACGCATGTTGATAATCGTTACGAGGAAGTTGATGCCCCCGATGAGGGTACCAATACCTGCGATCTGCAAGCCGATAACATAATAGTCCATACCATGTCCGGGACTATAAGTCGTTCCGGCAAGCGGAGCATATGCTGTCCAGCCAGCTTCAGGAGCACTGCCAGCAAACCAGCTGACATTAAGAAGCACTGCACCGAAGAAGAAAGTCCAGAAACCAAGTGCGTTAACAAAAGGGAATGCAACGTCGCGCGCGCCGATCTGCAGCGGCACAATCGCATTCATCAAAGCAAAGAGCATCGGCATCGCTGCCAGAAAGATCATTGTCGTGCCGTGCATTGTCAATAGTTCGTTGTATGTATCCGCGCCTACGAAATCGTTAAGCGGTTTCCATAATTGAATCCGAATAAGCAACGCTTCCAAGCCGCCGACAAGAAAGAAAAAACCGCCGGCGATCAAATACAAGATGCCGATTTTTTTGTGGTCAACCGTTGTCAGCCAATCCATCAGGCCGGTATGACGTTTAACCGCATGTCCATGAGCCAAGGTAGGTACCTCCTTCAATCACCGATGATTTATTGTTGATAGTCAAGCGTCAAATCAGACAAATATTTTGCAATGCCATCGAGCTCTTGTTCTGTCAAGTCGACTTTAGGCATTTGGTTGCCAGGTTTGACAGCTTGAGGATCTTTAATCCAACGATGCAGGTTTTCTTCAACCGAACCTTCGTTGGAATATTTAGGATCGTCGGTGTTGACAAGGATACCGCCTACAGTCTGACGACTGCCGATACCTGTCAAGTTAGGGAAAGCAGGACCGCCTTGATCGCCTACAGCATGGCAAGTCAAGCATTTGCTTACAAAAGCTTCTTTAACGGCAGGATCGCTAGGAAGAGCAACGGGTTCTTGCAGAGCTGCTGTCCAACGATCAAACGAAGACTCGTCCACCGATTTTACTTTAAAGTCCATCAGGCCGTGAGAAGGTCCGCAAAGCTCGGCACATTTGCCCAAGTAAACGCCTTCTTTTGGAGCTGAGAAGTACATAATATTTACGTTCGCGCCAGGGTTTGTATCAATCTTGCCGGCAAGCGACGGAATCCAGAACGAGTGAAGCACGTCTGCCGATTTCGCTTCGATCGAGATTGTTTTGCCTGTAGGAATGATTAGTTCCTGCGCAGTTTTAATGCCAAGCTCCGGATATTCGAATTCCCACCAGTATTGGTGCGAAGTCACGATTACTTTAACCGCATCCGGGTCCTTCGTGTAGTCCTTGGCTAAGTTAAATACCGATTGTACCGTCGGTACGCCAAGAATGATAAGCATAATAATTGGAATTACCGTCCAGATAATTTCCAGCTTGTGGCTGCCTTCCACTTGCTTTGGAATCGTTTTGTCTCCGGGACGACGGCGGAAACGAATAATTACGTAGAAAGAAATCGCAAATACGACTACAATCACGATCAACATGATTGAAATCGCCAGCTTCATCAGTCCGAATTGCTCTTGCGCTACAGGACCTTGGGGATTCAACGTGGACAAGTCACTTCGTCCGCACGCCGACAGCACCAGAACCATCAAGGCCAGAAGCGGCGCAAGCCGTTTTACAAACTGCCACCGATTCATTAATTAATCAACCCCACTTTTGACGTTTTCGCAGCTGAAAAATTCGCATAATTAAGCGATAAACTGCGTGTTTTCACAGATGTTTTGACAACTCCTGCAACTTAAATCACTTTATTAAATATAAAGTTGAAGCCCTTATTTGTCAATGTTCCACAGAGAGTTCACAAATTGTTCGCAAAGCTGTCAAAAACGTTCATTTTCAAGGCTTTTTTGCTTCTCGAAGGACTTGCTTTTATCGTTTTTGGCATCTCGCACAGCTGCCCGTACGTGATGTCAATTCCTATCCTACATTGTGCACCAAACCCATGGTCAATTATGTATGGACTTCAGAGCGTATATTTAATCGTTCCCTACAGAAGCTATTCCTATAACTGCCCGAATGGAGGCTGATTTCAATGAACAAACACATTGCCGGAACTCTTGCCCTCACTCTGCTGCTGCTCGTCTCCCTAACGACTGCATGCGGCTATGAGAAGCGTATCCAGAACAGTGATCACGATTACGGCAGCCGTAAGGCAGGTGATCCGAAGAACGCCCTTTCTGCCAAGATGTATGGATCAGGGGCAGGCAAAAACAATCTCAAGCAGCATGACAACGCCTTTTTCGAATACAGCAATACACTCTCTAACAAAGTGACCCAATTAAACGGTATTGGCACCGCCATCGTGATGCTTACGGATAAGAATGCCTATGTCGGACTTGCGCTGGACTGGACGGCTGTCGGTACGAAAAGTACGGGCCGCACCAATGAGCAGAGCAATGGCGATGCTGTGTACAATACGGATACAGGCAGCAACTATTGGGACAATCGGCAGTTGATTACGCCTTACAACTCCTACTTCTCGGTCAACGATCATTCACAGCTTTCTCATGAGCTGAAACAGACGGTCGCTACGCGGGTCAGGGAATATGCTCCCACCGTTCAAGAGGTGCATATTTCGGCGAATATGGACTTTGTGAATCAGCTTAATGAATACGCCAAGCAAGCATGGATGAACCGCTCTCTTGTGCCTTGGACTGAAGACTTCAACAACCTGGTGAAGCATCAGTTTGCCGGCGGAGACAAGATGCCTTCGCAAATTATCGAGTATGAAAAAATGCGGGCAAAAAGCCGTCGCGGAGAGTCCATCATTCCCTATTCGCGATAGAAGAATTTGACGGCGGCGACAGGTTTTATGACAAAAAATTCAATTTTAAAAAAATCTCTTCCTATTATATAGCGTATATTTAGAATTAGCTTCATAACCGGTTCAGCTAGCTGCAAAAAGCTGTTTCTCTCAGGCCCGTTGTTAAAGGCCTTGGAAACAGCTTTTTTCACTCTATATTTACCCTCTCGCTTTAGGATGGCGGCGGATAGAAATGCATGGCCTCCTTCAGCTTATTAATAGCATCGCGGTAATCTATCTTATCATCCTCATTCATCGCGAATCTCTCCAGCATATACAGCTCATCCTCGTACTGCTTCAACAGTTCAGCAATTTGATCCTTAGGCTTCGTTGACGGATTATGGGCTTTGCTTTCCGTACCGGTCTGGATGGCCAGCTGTCCTTGCGAATCAAGCTGAGCGAGAAAGACATCTTCCATCTTGACCCTTTGCTTCTCAAGCTGCCTTTTCAGCCAGTTTCGGTCCTTGCCAGCAACCTCTAGCGCCCGGTCCACAGCATGACCGTCCATCACTACGGTTTGCGGCTCTATTTCTTGAGGCAGACGCCAGCCCAGCATATCGGGAGTCAGCGGCTGATGCTCTTTTTTAAGCATGACATTAATTTCTCCGCTTTGCTCCATAATAGCAAATTCCACATCAGCTACCCGGTACACATCTTTTTTCCGAAGCTGCTCCAGCATCTCGTCGAGCGTAATCCTCTCCTTGCGCATGTTTTTACGAAGCAGAACACCCTTGTCGATAAGCACAGTCCCTCTCCCGTCAACAACATCGCGGATTGATTTGCTCTTTAATGTAATAAACTCCATTGCAACCGAAATGCCGACCCATACAACCAAAGAGACGATGCCGAGGTACCAGTCATTGTCCAGATCAAGGGAAATATATGCCGCGATATTACCCATTGTAATCCCGGTTATGTATTCGAATAGAGACAATTGAGATATTTGTCTTTTGCCAAGAAGCTTCGTTATGATGAACAAAATCACAACCGAGGATAAGGTGCGAAGCGATATTTCTAACCAATCAGGCATTGCAATTCCTCCTAATAGTGTGCTATAATAGATCTCGTGTTATATTTAACCCCGCATATCCCTCAAGAAAACTAGATTATTTCCTCGGATTTTGATTTTCTTTTCCGTTAATTTCACAACAAGGTTAATCCAGCAAGCAGTTTCTTTGATTCACACTGGCGCGGTCATCGGAGCCGTAAGGACGGAAGAGAGGCAGGGCTTCCGTTGTTTTGAAGTATGCGAAGATTTGATGGCAAGAGCTTTGCTCCTCTGGCCATAATTAACAAGGGGTATCAAGCGTTATCGCTTCTAACACGAACCTTCCCATGATTGGAAGGGCATCGGTTAAATATAAGTCACATTCGACGGCATCCGTATACGGGTGCCGTTATCCATTTTCTCTTCTGCATTAACCCGCTGAACTTAAGCTTCCTTCATTGTAGTCTGCCTATATTCTCGAAGGCTGAAGTAGATACACATCAATAGGAAACATGCATATACAACTCCGCTGACAATGCCATAATACCCCCTCACAGAGCCATAGAAGGTTCCAAAACCTATCGCCAGCAAGCAGCCGATTAATCCAATCCATACCCCCGTCCCATAGCCGCCCGATTGTTTATCATCTGCTATGCTTCTTATGCTTGAACGTCTTATTGCCAGAGCAATGACCAAGCATCCGAAGAATACAATTTGCACGCCAATTGAAATCGTCATAATGCCATAATTGTTGAACATGACCACTTCATCCATATTGCTGAAAAGTATATCCGTTAGCATGGCAATCAGCAGGCCTGTTAATACGTTGATCGAATCATAATTTTTCTTCTTCGTATACGAAGCTAAACCGGTCAGCATGCCCGTGTATAAAATAGCAAGCTTGATCAAAATGACAGGCACATATAGTGAAATAAGAAACAAATCGACCCGGTCCAAGAAATCCGTAATATGAATTTGTTGAACAACAATCCAGCCTACATAGATCATCCGCGACGCAATGAGTGGACTAAGCACGCTTACGACACAGAACAACCATATGGTTAACATGAACGCAGAGAAAATGACGCCTGTTTTGACGGCAAAATAAATATCTCTAGGCTTCCTGACATGGTGTAAAAAAGCGCCCATAACGATCAAATCGCCAAAGAGTCCTACGGCCAGCATCCCTCCTTTAAGAGGCGGAAGAACACCGTTGCTCAAGATCGGCTCAAGCTTCTGCATGTCGATTTCGTTAAGCAGAAGAATCGGCAGCGAAATATAGAACAAGATGAAGACTGCGACAAATACGACGTTCGCGCGGGCGAGATGCTCTGACGATCCGGTCGCAATGTACATCAAGAGCACGACAGTCAAGAGTACGACATACTCAGAGGGTGTCCGGAGCAAAATCGATGCGCTGAAAAAATCACCATACAAACGAAGCTGGCTAATTAAGTCTAGCGCCAAATAGCCAATCAGCAATGCATTTAGCAAGCCTCCAAACCATTTGCCGCCAGCAAGCTTCGCCATTTCAAACACATTTTTACCAGGCATCGCTCTTGCAAGCCTCCAAAATAGATAGGCCATTCCAATCCCATAGGGAATCGATAAAACAAAAGAGAACCATGCATCCTGACGAGAGCTCTCCGTCAGTGCCATTGGCAAGCTCGTCATATTGGAGGCCACGAGCAGCGAACAGACAAGCAGCATTAATTGCATCGTTGAAATCGTCATTTTGTCCTTCAACCAGAGTCACCTCTTCATCATTCTCATGATCTCTTTCACGCAATAGTAGATGAACGCATTTTCCATCAATGATATTTCAAGCTCCATCTCGTGAAGCACCAGCAGCCCAAGTGCAAGACAGACCAGCAAGTAAAAAAACAGTTTATTGGCCCCGCCTTTTAACTGCTTCCGCTTCACTGCTACCGTAATCACAACAATGACAATAATGATCAACGCATAGGCACTATCCATTTTCTTCCTTATCCTTTTTCGCTAAATTTTCACGGTTCATGCCGATTCGGAAAAGGTCTGCATCCACTTTCACTGTAAATTCGCATTTCGGAAATACCGTCTCCCATTGCGATTTCCATTCTTTTTTCCATTTCCCCGGGTATGCCCGGTTCAAATACCGCCCAAATCCGATGACATCGGTATCGGATTTTTGCATAATGGCGATGGCCTTCTTAATATCGTTTTCTGCTTTTTGCTCAAATAGCTTCTCGATATGTGTTCTTTGACCGATATCATTATAGTTTCGATTGAGATCGGAATCCTCGTTGATGCTGAATTGAATATCCGTTCGAATATCGAAACGGGCAATCCCGTCGATCATTGTGGATTTAACTTTTAGTTTGCAGGTATTGACCGCAATTGTAATCGCATGATTGCCATCCACGATGGTCTCCCGATAGGGGCGGAATTGATTGCTGAGCAGCCGGACACCGTTAGCAGCATCATCCTTCGCCGCCGTTTTCATAACTCCGTTATGTGTCAGCGCAAAACCAATTACATCAATATCTTCTGATTCGTGCCCCTTCAGGTTTGTCTTCTTCTTCTGCAAGTAAGGCAGCATGGCATCTTCCCCTGCCGCAACGATACTGGAGGCAACGTCCTTCAACGACACTCGGATACTGGAATCGGACTGCAGCACTTCCCTGATCGATTCCACCGAAAACCGCTCAAGCCGAACATCAGCATTCATTACATCAAGTGCAGAACCTTTGGAGATGGCAACAAAAGCAGTCAATCGGTTTTCAGGCATTCTTGTGATCGCATCGATAATTGGCGATAAGCCAACTGTCTGTGCGAGCCGGTCGCTAATAACGAGGACGCGGCGATGTCCGAAATAGAGCCAGCGCGGAAGACTTTTTTGCAGCAAGTCGATCGCTTCCTTGATCGTTTTTCCGCGTGAAGTTTTGATCGTGAACGGTTTTTGCCCGCCACCGCCACCGCCGCCTCCTACCGCGCCTCCCATATTGCCGGGAAGAGGAATAAGAACGGACACCTCGAAATCACCGTCTTCCGTAATGTCAAGACCGCTGCCGAGCACGAAAGCCACGTCATTGATTTCGCGCCGATCCCAGCAGCCGGTGAGCAGCATACTTATACAAGTCACTACTATCGTTAGGCATAGGCTTTTTCTCCAGCTTCTTCTCAATTGCTGCTGCCTCCTTTCTTGTTATTCGCTCGGTCTCCTACTTCTGCCTGGTTCTGTCCTGCGGATACAAATAGGCTGGTCTGCGCTTCATCTTGGACCAAGGGGCTCTAAATAATACATCCTTCCAGTCCGAGGCCGAGATCGGTGATGCCGGAGCAACATAGGGTATACCAAAGGAAGTGATTTTGGATAGATGCGATACGATAGCGACAACTCCAAGAATGATGCCGAGAAGACCAAAGATGGAAGCCAGCAGCATTAATGGAAAGCGGAGCAGACGAATGGCAATTGCCGCATTATATCTTGGCAGTGTGAACGAGGCGATGCCTGTGATGGATACGACAATGACCATCGCCGCCGACACGATACCCGCCTGTACAGCCGCCTGCCCGACGACAAGCGCACCCAAGATACTGACCGCTTGACCTACTGTCTTCGGGAGCCTAACACCCGCCTCACGCAGCGCCTCGAACGAAAGTTCCATAATAAGCGCCTCTACAACGGCAGGAAATGGAATTGATTCCCTCGAAGCAGCAATGCTTAGCAGCAAGTTGGTCGGAATCATTTCGGGATGATAGGTTGAGACTGCAATATATATCGCAGGCGCCATCAAGGCGAGAAACAGACAGACCATTCGCAGCATCCGGGTAAGGGTCGCAACGATAAACCTCTCGTAATAGTCCTCGCTGGCATGCAGCCATTGCCAGAATCCAAACGGTGCAACAAGGGCAAACGGTGTACCATCGACCAGTATCGCTACCCTTCCTTCCAGAACGGCTGCCGCTACTGTATCCGGCCTTTCCGTATTTTGAATTTGCGGAAACGGCGACATGACTTGATCCTGTATAAGTTCTTCGATATAGCCGCTCTCCAAAATGCCGTCAATTTCGATGGCATTCAGTCTTCGCTCTACTTCCTCTACCAGCTTTGGATTGGCGATGCCTGCCATATAGGTCACAACAACGTTCGTATTCGTCTCCGTCCCAATTACGAACGGCTTCATCTTAAGCCGCGGCGACTTGATCCGGCTTCGTACTAATGCGGTGTTAGTGCGCAGCCGCTCATTAAATCCTTCGCGAGGCCCGCGAACGACGGTTTCGGTCTCCGGTTCGGTAATGGAACGACGTTCCCCGCCCCTTAGTCCGAGGCAGACCGCTGTTTTCCCGCCTTCTACAAACAGTCCGCAATCGCCGGAAAGCACGTTGACAAGCAGCTCGGAATAAAACTGTACCTGCAGCGTTTGACCAACAGGAAGCGTTTGCTCGCATATCGCATCGACGGTAAACGCTCCGCCTTCAAACACCATCAGTGCTTGGAGCGCATCGTCTACCATACTGGAAGTTACCATGCCGTCTACGAAACAAATTAACGCTTTGGGTCCGTGTTCAATCTGAAATTCGCGGATCACAATGTCCGAGCTGTTCTCGAACAACTCCTCCAGCAACTTCCGATTCGCTTTGACTGTATTCTCGATCCGCAAATGCTCTAGCTGACTGATCGCGTTGTAATCCAGTCGGCCATCTCCTTTGGCCGTTGATCGGATTCGCATCGTTGATTCACCTACTGTCGGATTTTGCGGTTAGGTTTTCCTGTTTGGCCGAATTTATGCCAAATTGTTAAAGAAAGCATGGGCCAGCGTTGAGGGCCATGGTTGAGGGTCGCTGCGCGTTGGCTGCTAGTGTGCTGGAGTGCAAGGTCGCTGTGCGTTTTGACTGCTAGTGTGCCCGAGTGCAGGGTCGCTGCGCGTTTTGACTGCCAGTGCTGGAATGCAGGGTCGCTGCGCGTTTTGGTTCATGCTGCCGTTCTTGATTCCATTGCCCATCGCTTACACGATGATAATGGATAGAATCTTCAAAATGTCATCCTGAACTCAAAACGCTCCGCTCACCTTCACCTGCCCACAATAGGCTAACTGACCAAAACTGCTGGTAAACACATTGATGATTTCGGAATGATTTGAGCACCGTCATTCTGCGGATTAGCAGCCGTCACAGGTGAGATGGTTGCATCAAACCAACACATGCAACGCAGGGTACTTGAGCAACATGCTACTCAATATGCCACCTGCCACTCCGGAAGAAATTTTGGCTAACTAGAAAGGAGGTGCGTTGGCGAACATGGATGGTAATTGGAGAAGGGGGCTAGTTGGAGATTGGGCCGAGACTAGTTTGAGGCTAGTTCGAGGTTGGGTCTAGGTTGGGTCTAGGTTGGGTCTAGGTTAGCTCGAAATTAGTTCGGGATTAGTTCGAGATAAGTTCGAGGCTAGTTCGAGGCTAGTTCGAGGCTAGTTCGGGATTAGTTCGGGATTAGTTCGAGAGTGGTTGGAGGCTAGTTTGACACTTGTTTCAAATTAGTTCGAAATTAGTTCGAGATTGGTTCTATTAGTCGAGCATTAGTGCCACGTTCGATTCGCTTTATCAACTGATTTTTATACAGGACAGCACTCATTCGCTCGTTTTAGTGGGTCATGGAGTATCGAAGGGATGCCTTTGCTGATCAAAATGTAAAAGTACATGTTGTTATCCTGTTTTTAGGCGATTTATCGCATCAAAATGCAAATGTGCAGGTTGATTAGCCTAAAAAGCGTCGAAAAGGCTGAAATGAGTGATTTCAAATGTATTTTTACATTTTGATCCATTATTCAGGGGATTTTGGGCCAATCAAAATGTACTTTTGCATTTGGAATCATTTTTGGCGGTATAAGAGGATTACATCTGGTGCTCGTAGTGTCACCCAACAAACAAAAGACCCCTTGCGGGGTCTCTACTGTTACTTTGCGGCTCGTATTTGCTAATATTGTGGGGATTACTTGTGTTACTTATTTGCTTACTTATTACTCACTTTACTTACTTACTTATTTACTTACTTACCTATCTATTTACTTACTTACTTATTTACTTACTTACTTATTTACTTACTTACTTATTTACTTACTTGCTTATGTTGCTTATGTTACTTATATTGCCTTTGATACTTGGTGCTCAGGTATTTCACCCTTATTGATTGGGACAGCCGTTCAGAAGATGGCCGGAACGGTTGACCTTGGTCTGTAAATAGTTCTCGTTGTATTCCGAGACGTCGCCCCATAGCGGTATTCGCCCCGCTAATTCCAGCCCCGCCGAGCGCAGCGCATCCAGCTTTTTCGGATTGTTCGTAATGAGTTTCACCGGTTTCTCCCGCAGCGCTCGGAGCACGCGAATCGCATCTCCGTAGTTGCGCGCATCATCCACAAAGCCTAGATTCAAATTGGCTTCAACTGTATCGAAGCCCTGCTCTTGCAACAAGTAGGCCATCGCTTTGCTGAATAGCCCGATCCCGCGTCCCTCATGGTTCGCCAAGTAGAACAACGCTCCTGTACCGTGAGCAACGATCATTTTCAACGATTGATGGAGCTGGAAGCCGCAATCGCAGCGCTTGCTGCCGAATATATCACCGGTGTGGCAAATGCTGTGCATACGAATATACGCATCATCTGCCTGCTCGAAATCTCCGTAGACAAGTACGCTTGATTGCTGCATTTCCGCAAGATTGACTGAGGAGAGTTTATGAATGATGCCTTCGATATCAGTCAAATCCTCCTTGCATAACAGCCAGCAGTACCAGTGAAAAATTGCCGTCTCGCCGTCTAAGTTAATGGGGAGTTGAATAGGTCCGACTAAATAAATCTCGCCCTTTTCGCTGCGAATATGTTTGATTTTATCATCTAATATGGATACAACCTTCTGTTCCATTCACTAATCCCGCCCTTCATTCACATGCACACACTCTATAAATGTAGGGTGCACCGGCGTGACTCAGGCTATGCTTTCCTGCTCCGTCTTCACACAAAGAAGAGCAGTACCCTCAATCAGAGGTCTGCTCTTCTTTATATTTAAGGTTAGGGAGAAATCAAGTTACACCATCCCACCAGCTTCGGCAAAAGCATTCAGCTTCTCTTCATATTGGCCGAGCAGCTTGTAAAGAGCTTTGGTGCTGCGGGCAAGGCCTCCTTCACGGTTGCGCAGCAGCCACAGCCGTTCAAACTCACGGATGATCTGCTTCAGCTGTCCCTTCAACTGAACCACCAGTGCCTGCTCTGCCGTGTCGTCCGGCAAGTCAATCCGGTAGACGTAACGGTGGAGATTAACGCCCTGTTCAATGATAGCGACGCTCAGCTTCAGCTCCTCTACTACCGTATCCGCATCCGGCAGACTAAGCCGAACCTGCTCCAACTCCTGCTTGCGGGAAGAGAGCCAAGCCTGCATTTCTTCATAACGATAATCGAGCAGGAACGGGCCGCCGCGAGCGCCAATTTCCTTATACAGCTCCATCATTGCATTCGTTTCCGTCTCCAGCTTCTCCTGCGTAGACCAGCCGCGGTTCAACAAATAGTTTGTGTAAGTCATGTTGTCCAGTGAACTGTTCTCCAACCGGTAATAGCGTCCAAGCTCGAACAGCAGCTTGCCGATTATACCCGTGCTGTCTTTCAGAATCATATCCGAAATATATTGCTCTGCGCCTTCGACCGCTTCAATATTGCGCTCAGCTTGCCAGCTGGCACCAGCGCCATACACGAAACCAGGATAGCTCGCATTTAGCGTCTGCCAATGACCCGAATCGCCCCAATCTGTAATGATGTAGCCGCCTGCGCCAAAAACCAATCCACAGCGTGCTGCATCTGCGATGTTATCCAGCATATTATCGGTCCGTCCAGTAATCGCCGCCCAAGAGCTTGTGCCCGGACATACGTAATAAGGAACGCCGCTTTGCTGCAGCCTTCTTGCACTTTCTTCGAAGGAACGGTAGTTGTCATAGTTCCAATCAAGCACGGTAACATCTGCAGGAAGCAGCGGCAGCGTCTCCGGATGCTTCGCTATGATGTCGCCCCACATCAGCGTTTTTTTGCCATGCGCCTGTACGAGCCTAATTACTTTATCCGCATACTCCATATACAGCTTGCCGACTCCAATTTGCTCTGCGCGCGCTTTGCTGATGCCTGTGCCAAGTCCAAATGGCTCATCCATATTAATATTGGCGTACTCTGAGGAAAATAACGGCAGCAGCTCATCCAGCATCGTCTTAACCAGCTCGATGGATCGCTCATCCGTTGGACTCAAGGTTGTCGGAGGCAGCTTGAAAGGCAGCGGAATCGGCGGTGTCATACCATCCGGATGTTCCGCAAGCTCCCGAAGCTCTGGCTTCGCCAGCCAATCGCCCATGTGTCCCAAGCAATTCTGATTCGGTACAAGATCGATGAATCGGCTCACCGCATAGGCATCCAGCTCTTCATATTCCTTCGCTGTAATCGGTGTCGCATCCGGAAACAGCCCTGAATAGGCCGAATAGCTGAAGGGGTAGCCTTCCATATAAAGCTGCAGATGGTTGATTTTAAGAGCGGATAGCATATCGATAAGGCTAAACAGAGTATCCATCTTCGGAATTTTATTACGTCCGATGTCCAGCATAACACCGCGGACTGGAAAATCCGGCTCGTCTTCGAGCTGAAAATGCTCCCATACCAATCCGCTGCGTTCCAGTAATTGTTCGATGGCAAGCAGGGCATAGTGCAAGCCAATTTTTGCACTAGCTTCAATACGCAGAAGTCCCCCGTCCCAAGTCAAGCTATAACCTTGCGGATGAATACCAGACGCGAAGGCAAGCTCTGCCTTATTAACAGCGGCGGCCTTCTTTGAGGCCTGACTTAGACTTGCATCTCCCTCTCCAAACCGTTTGAGCGCTGCCGACAGGCGGCGCTCAACGCTGATTTCCCTGGCCCAGCGCTTCGTTTCCTCATCCAATGCCGTCACGGCAAATGCCGTTCCTAGACTAGAACCGCCTCCAGTAAGCTGAAAGCCGCGCGGCCTAGGGTAGAGCTTTTCCAATATGGACATATTAGTTCCCTCCTCTATCAACAGTCGAATCAGATCCGCCGCCGTTTAAGGATGACAGAATATCAGCAATATCCTTCTCCTTGATTGCGCCGCTGCTGAATGATGTCATGCCGCGTATCGGCATCTGGTCCAAGAACGCCCTTACCATTACCTTATGCTCACCCTTCAGCGCAGCAGCGAACGGAAGCTGTGCAATGAGCTTATCTACATGTTGCTGGCCGCCCTCAGCTTCGCTTATATCACCAAGTGTAGAGTTTCGATCAAACGTTCTTTTGACAGGATGAACGGCACGTACTGTGATTGTTTCCTCCAGCACGATATCCGCCGAGGAGCGTCCGATCAATAGCTTGAACTCGCCCGATTCGACCACCCAATCGGATGCCTCTATGTCATAGTAAGCAAAACTTCGTTTATCCAGCAGTATCGTCACCGTTTTCGTCTCGCCAGGTTCAAGCTTCATCTTACTGAAGCCCTTAAGCTCCTTCTCAGGCCGAATAACACGGCTGCTCACATCGTGCACATATAGCTGTACAACTTCCTGTCCGGCAAAAGCTCCCGAGTTCGTCACATCGACCTGTACCGACACCGTATCCTCATCCGTAATGGAGGAACTATCAACCCGCAGATTCGAGTAAGTGAATGTCGTGTAGCTGAGCCCATGCCCGAACGGGAAAAGCGGCTTCAGACGTTTTTTATCATAATAGCGATATCCGACAAACAATCCTTCCCGGTATTCCACACGGTCACCTTCGCCCGGGAAGAACAGATAGGACGGATTGTCGCTAAGCTGTACCGGGAACGTCTCAGCCAGCTTGCCCGACGGGTTCGCAAAACCCAGAAGCAAGTCGGCGAGCGCACCCCCAAGCGCCTGTCCTCCCAAATACGCTTCCAGCACCGCTTTGGCTTTGTCCAGCCAAGGCATTTCAACCGGTGCTCCGTTGCACAGCACAACAGCCAGATTAGGCTGTACGGCGGAAATCGCCTCAATCAGTGCAATTTGGTTAGCAGGCATTCGCAGATGCTTACGATCAAAGCCCTCCGACTCATAGCTGTTTGGCAATCCTCCAACCAGTACAACCGCCGAAGCCTCTGCGGCAAGCGCGAGCGCCTCCTCCGTCAACTGATCATCGGTATGCTCCTGGTTCAGCGCATAGCCCTGTGCATATACGATTTCTGTATCGGCTCCAGCAGCCTGAACGAGCTCCTCAATCAAGTCATCAACCCGGGTGGGCTTAATCTGCGAGCTTCCGCTGCCTTGATAGCGAGGCTGCTTGGCTAATTCACCAATGACGGCAATTTTGCCGCCACGCACCAATGGCAAGACGTTGTCGTCATTTTTCAGCAAAACCATGCTCTCTCTAGCAATTTCACGCGCCAATTGATGATGGTCGTCTGGATTGACGATTGTATCCGGTTTTCGTTCATCGACAGCACGGAATATAATTCGAAGCAGCCTTTCGACCGCATCATCCAGCTTCTCCTCCGGCAGCGTCCCCTGCTGCACAGCTTCAATAATTTGCTGCTCTCCCGCGCCATAGCTGGACGGCATCTCCAGTTCAAGACCTGCTGACAATGCTGCAGCACGCTCATTCACCGCTCCCCAGTCCGATACGACGAATCCGTCATGGCCCCATTCCTGCTTCAACACCTGGGTCAGCAGTTTCTCGTTCTCAGAGGCAAACTCGCCGTTTACTTTGTTGTACGCGCACATAACGGTCCACGGCTGCGCTTTTTTGACCGCTCCCTCGAAGCTGGCCAAATAAATTTCGCGCAGTGTGCGCTCATCAATGACCGAATCGGAGGTCATCCGGCGATGCTCCTGATTGTTCGCGGCAAAATGCTTCAAGGAAGTGCCTACACCTTCACTTTGCACACCCAAAATATGATGAGCAGCCATCTCCGCTGACAAATAAGGGTCCTCGGAGAAATATTCAAAGTTCCGGCCGCATAGCGGAGAACGCTTGATGTTCGAGCCTGGACCAAGCAGTACAGCCACATCCTCCGCCTGACATTCCCGGCCAAGCGCCTGTCCCATCCTTTCAATCAGCTCGCGGTTCCAAGAGCTAGCTACCCCCGCAGCAGACGGAAAGCAAGTAGCCGGCACGCTGTTGAAAAGCCCGAGGTGATCGGCCGAAGCCTGCTGCTTGCGCAGTCCATGGGGACCGTCAGTCACCATTACAGAAGGTATCCCGAGCCGTTCAATTCCCTTGGTATGCCAAGTGTCGGCTCCCGAGCACAGGCTCGCTTTCTCTTCCAGCGTCATTTGTGCAATAATCTCTTTGATGTTCCGTTGTTCGCCCATGTTGTCCATATCCTCCTATTATCTACTTAGTCATGCAGCTCAAATTCGGCTGACAATGTATCTCTGCTATTAGGACCGGCATACAGCACAAACGATCCGTTCTCTGCGGTTTCTCCCTCACCCGTCGTCCAGAAAGCCAATTCAGATCGTGTTATCCGGAAAATAGCCTCCTTGCTTTCACCCGGCTCTAACGCAAGCTTCTGGAATCCCTTAAGTTCCTTGACCGGTCTCACGGTGCTGCCGTAGCAATCTTGTATATACCATTGCACCGTTTCTTCTCCGGCTGCTTTCCCCTGATTCGTTACGGTAATGCTCGCTAGCAGCTCTCCAGAGGCCGATAGTTTGTCCGAGGAAAGCCGCAAATCAGAATAAGCAAAGCTCGTATAGCTGAGCCCATAGCCAAATGGATAAAGCGGATCGTTAGGCCCATCGATATATTTGGAAATAAATTTTTCATGCTTGTTGGCAGCTGTAACTGGGCGCCCCGTATTGTAATGATTGTAGTAGACCGGCACCTGGCCTCCATGGACAGGAAAGCTCATGGTCAATCTGCCCGACGGATTATAGCTGCCTGTCAGCACATCGGCGATCGCATGACCCGCCTGAGAACCAAGAAACCATGATTCTACTATCGCGTGGATATTAGGATGCGTCTCGAACCACTGAAGCACGAGCGGACGGCCATTGGTCAGTACGAGAATCACCGGCTTGCCAAGCGCAGCTACTGCCTCAGCCAGCCGCATTTGTGCTTCGGGAAGCTCGATGCTCATTCGTGATGCCGCTTCTCCCGACATCGCGCTGCTCTCCCCAAGTGCCAATAGGACAACATCGGCCTGCTTGGCTTGCGACACAGCCTCTTCAATACCGCCCTGGAGAGGTGCATTCACCTCACAGCCTTGGGCGTAAAGCAACTGATCAACTGTAAAGCCTTTGTCTGCTAAACCTTCGTATAACGTGACGGTCTCGTGCTCATAACGTGAGAACTGCCACGGTCCTAGCAAATCACGGCTGTCTGCGAAAGGCCCGATGAGCGCGACCTTTCCACTGCCGGCTGTCATAGGCAAAATACCGTCATTCTTCAGCAGCACAATCGACTTGCGTGCCAGCTCCCGGCTTTCAGCGAGATGATCGGGATGGAAATGATATTGCTGTTCCTTATCCGGACGTACATAGCGAAACGGATCATCCATGAGGCCAGTTTTGTACTTAAGCGTCAGAATACGCCGCGCAGCAGCATCAATCTGCGACTCCGACAACTTCCCTTCATCCGCCAGCTTCGACAGCGCCTCATAGGAACGGGTTACCATCTCGATATCCATCGTGGCGTTGATCGCAAGCCGCGCCGCCTCTTCGTTATCCTTGGCGTTTCCATGGTACACAATCTCGTCAATCGAGCCGTAGTCCGAGATAAGTACGCCATCAAACCCTAGCTCATCACGCAGCAGATCCTTCAATATAAAACGATTGGCAGCGACAGGTACACCCTGATAAATGTTGAATGCATTCATGACCGAGCCGGCTCCGGCTTCGATGCCTGCACGAAATGGCGGCAGGAAGACGTTACGCAGCGTACCCTCCGAAATATCGACGGTGTTGTAATCCCGGCCGCCTTCCGCTGCGCCATATCCGATAAAATGCTTGAGGCAGGCAACAAGCGTCTCCTGATCGGACAACATGCCGCCCTGGAAGCCTTCCACTTGAGCCTTCGCAATAACTGAGCCAAGGTAAGGGTCCTCGCCGGCTCCTTCCACTACGCGCCCCCACCGGGGATCGCGGGTAACATCGACCATCGGCCCGTGATTGTACATAATGCCCGAAGCCGTCGCTTCCTTCGCAGATATCGCACAAGCGCGGCGAATGGCGTCCTCATCCCAGCTGCAGGACCATGCGAGCGGTACGGGAAAAATCGTCTGCGAGCCGTGGATAATGTCCGCATTGAACAGAAGCGGAATGCCATGCGGAGATTGCTCGACGGCAAGCTTTTGCAGCTCGAACACCCGGCTTATGTCAAATGCGCCTAGAATCGAACCGACTCTTCCTTCCGATATAAGCTTCTCCGGCGGATCACTGGCTACAGCGCCGCCAAACGAGAAATTTGACGCCTGACACTGGAACATCTGGCCAATCTTCTCTTCCAGAGACAGCTTCTTTAACCATTCATCTACAGCCAGACGAATTTCTTCGTCGGAGCGCTCGGGAATGGGGGAGGTACGACGGTAAGGCTCCAGCTGCGACGTTATCGCTTCAGACAACAGCGGGCCGCTTCCGCGCTGACCTTGCAATGGGAACTTGCCAAACTTCGGCACATACAGCTCTCCCTCGAAGGTGTCTTCCCTGAACGTCAGCCGTACCGTCCAGTTCTCATCGGGGCTCCAGAACACGCGGCCAACGCCGCGAACTATATTTCCCTCAACTTCCATGCTCGTTACCTTCAGCGGCAACGGCAGCGGGGCGCAAGCGACATCTAACGTATACGAAGATCTTTTTGCCAGCTTGAATTGCACCTTTATTTTCATGCCGGGCTGTTCAATCATGGCATGCCATAATCCGATCATGAAGCTCACTCCTCGTTAGGTTCTCAACAATGGATACAGAAATCAGCCCTTAACAGCACCGATTGTCATCCCTTTGACAAAATACTTTTGGAAAAACGGATATGCAGCCAAAATTGGCACTACACCGATAACTGCAATGGCCATACGGAAAGTCTCGCTCGGCATCTGCGACAGGCTTTCGCTAACGCTGCCATTGCTGTTCGCGCTCAGAAACTGGATATCACTCATAATCCGGTTCAACATGTTCTGAAGGCTGAACAGATGGGGCTTCGTGACGAAGACCAGGCCATTATTCCAATCATTCCAATAAGCAAGCCCTTGGAACATACCTACGGTAGCCAGAATAGGCAGCGACAGCGGCATGACGATTCGGAAATACGTCTTGAATTCCCCCGCGCCGTCAATGCTTGCGGATTCCAGCACGGCGACCGGAATCGTTGTTTTGAAGAAGGTCCGCATCAGCAGCACGTTGAAGCCGTTCATCAGCAGCCAAGGCACAATCAGAGCAAATAGCGTGTTTTTCACATCAAGCAGCTGAGTGTACACCATGTAGGTCGGTACCAGGCCGCCATTAAACAGCATGGTGAAAAAGACGATGAATGCTATCGCTTGCCCGCCCGGCATATCTTTGCGGGACAACGGATAAGCGAGAAGAGAAGTGATAAACAGGCTGCACGCAGTGCCGATGACGGTCACGATAACCGTAATACCATAAGCCCGCAGTATCTGATCTGCCTGCATCCATAAATACTTGTAAGCCTGAAAGCTGAACTGCGTAGGAAAAAACGAGTAGCCTTCCGAGACGATAGCCTTCTCGTCTGTGATAGACGCCATAAAGAGAAGGATAAACGGCAATACACACAGCAAGGACAACGCGATCATTATGGTATGGGATGCCCATTGCCATGCTCGATTTTCTTTATCCACAATCATCACTCCTTTAGAACAAGGCATTTTCTTTGTTGAATTTCCGAACAATTGCATTGGCGCCAAGCACCAGAATGAAGCCCACAATCGATTGATAGAATCCGGCTGCGGACGACATGCCGACATCGCCTAATTGCAGAAGGCCGCGGAAGACGTAGGTATCAATAACGTTTGTCGTCTCGTAGAGCGCTCCCGAGTTCATTGGCACTTGATAGAACAGTCCGAAGTCGGAGTAGAAAATGCGCCCGACACCCAGCAGCGCCAGCATCGTGATGACCGGTGTAATCATAGGCAGCGTAATAGTGCGAATCTGCATCCACTTGGAGGCTCCGTCCAGCCTTGCAGCCTCATAATACTCCGGATCGATGCCAATGATTGCGGCCAGGAAGACGATACAGGAGTAACCCGCTCCCTTCCATAAGTGAATAAACGTCAAGATGTACGGCCAATATTTCGGTTCGCTATACCAGGAAATCGAATCGATGCCGAGCATCGGAAGCAAGGTCTTGTTCACGAAGCCGGTATCGATGCTCAGCATCGCGTAGACGAGGTAGCTGACCAGAATAATGGAGATCAGGAATGGTAAAATAATCAGGCTCTGATACAATCTCGCTGCAAACTTGTTGCGAATCTCGTTCAGCAGAATCGCAATCACTACAGCAATGCCGAGCCCCAATACGATAAAGGCTCCATTGTACAGCAGCGTGTTTCTCGTAATAATGAAGGCATCCTCTGTTTTGAACAAAAATTCAAAGTTTCTAAAACCGATCCAATCACTTGCCCAGATGCCCTTGCGGTAATCAATATCCTTAAAGGCGATTGACAGGCCAAACATCGGCAAATAATTGTTGAGTACCATGTATGCCAATCCCGGTAACATCATCAGGTACAGCGGCCAATACCGCCAAATTTTCATCCGCTTTCTGCTTTGCGTAAGTGCGCTCACGGCATTCTCCCCTTTCTGTACGGCTTGTGATCGCCGCGTTCTTCCTTTATGTTAGCGAATAGCAGAGGGTCGCCACTACCGCCAATCCGACCTCTGTCATGCGTTTTCCCGACTACTCGAACGCCATTGGCAACCGAAAGAGGGACACAAAAAAATCCGGCCAACGGGGTTGGCCGGATTCACATATAGATATCGTCTTACTTGCTGCCGCCGGCTTGCACCCAGGCGTCCAACTGCTTTTGCTTTTCTTGAATAATCTTATCAATACCTGCAGACTTCAGCTTGTTAATAAAATCAGGAAGCACCTTGTCCGGATCAACGCTTCCCGTCTCCAGCGCAAGCTTGTATTGCGTAATGACGTTCGTGACCGCAGCATACTCTGTTTTTACCGGAGCAGCGTCAAAGCTGAATCCGAGCGCTTTGGAATGTGCCGCATTTTTATTAAAGGCATCCATCTTGTTCCAAATATCCGCATCTTTACCCTTCATCACGTACGACAAGAACTGGTTGCCGAAGAGCCAGCCAAGCGGCATATTATAGCCTGTTGTCTGTGCAGTTACACCCTCCGGGTAGTCGATAACATTGTCTTCTCCTGGCACCTTCACATAGTGCTTGCCCTCAATGCCCCAATCGAACAGATTGATAATATCTTTATCTTCATACATCAGATTGAGGAATTCCATAGCCTTGCCTTCCAGCTTCGTATTGACAGGGATGCCCCACATTGCGCCAGTAACCGTACTTGTTGTCGCGATCGGCGACAGCAATTCCTTCGTAACGACCTGAACGCCCGAAGCCTGCGATTCCTGCTCTTCAAAGCCAGGCTTCAGCGCTGCGAAATAAGCAAAGCCTTTGCCGCCTCTCAGCAATTCGAACGTCGACAGCTTGTTCGTTGCAGAATCCTTCATAATATAGCCTTTCAAATACCAGTCCCGGATACGCTTCAGCTGCTCTTTGTACGTATCGGTCTCATACAAATTAACAATCTTCAAGCCGTTGTCATAGTCCGGAAGAATACCGATGCCGTCACCAAGACGATCATAGGTCAAATAGTTCTCCAGATACGTTGCGCCGACTCCGGAAGGAATAAGCGGTGTGAAATCGCCGCCTTCTCCGTCCTTAATCGTCTTGAACGCATGTTCAATATCTTCCATCGTATTCAGCTTGCTAACATCGATGCTGTACTTGTCTGCCAAATCCTTGCGGAAGGTGATTCCGTAGCTGGTCGCCAGATCACGAATCGTTGGCACAGCATAGATTCCATCCTTTAACCGCGCAACCTGAAGATAATCGCCAAGAGCTTTAGTGATGCCGCCGCCGTATTTGGAGATCAGCTCATCAATAGGAATCAGCTGGCCTTTAGCTACCATACCGCTGTACAAGCTTCCGTTGACGAACATCAAATCCAGCTTCTCATTGCTTGTGAACAGCAGGTTGGTCTGCTGCTGCCATTCCCCTGCACTGATTGGCATAAATTTGACCCGCGCTTGAATTTTTTGCTCTGTAATCTTATTCACTGCGTCTTCAACAAGCTGAATGTCCTGCTGTGCCGATGAGACCATCGGGAAAGCCACTGTCAGCTCCTCAATCTTGCTCTCCGGCGCATTCGAAGCTTGGCCGCCGTTTTTTGTCCCGCCATTGCTGCTTCCGCAGGCTGCCAAAGCCATTGAACAGGCAAGCAGCATAACTAACGCTGTAAAACGAACTTTCTTCATTGTAATTCCCCCGCCTTTAATTAGGATGCAATAGTAAAGCCTAATCCCATTGTAGAAAGATCAGGCGTACCTAACTGCTCCATTTACGACCTCTCACTGCCACTTTCCCGACTTTTGGACTTCCTTCTGTCCTGCTGTTCCTGCCGGTACTCAAGCGGATTCATGTTCATATACTTCTTGAACATTCGGGAGAAGTGCGAGAAATTCCCATAACCGATCTTTGACGCAATTGCGCTGATCGACATGTCTGTGCTGCCCAGCAGCTCTGCTGCAATGTTAAGCCGATGCTTCAGTACATACTCCGAAATCGAAAGTCCGGTCTGTTTTTTGAAAAGACGTGTTAAATAATCCGGGTTCAGAAATACGTGGCTGGCAATCTCCTCACGGGAAATGACATCCGACAGATGCTGGTGAATATACGCAATCGCTTTATCTACAACGTTGGGAGAATGCTCCACATCGGCTGCGAATGTCATAGAAGTGCTGATCAGATGCTTGAGCCATAGCAGCGCATCGGTTGCCGAACGGGTCGCTCGTGCACTCAATTCCATGGAATGGCGATCACCGAACAGCTGATGCGCCTGAATCCCCTTTACTTGGAGTACATAATACACCGTCTGCTGTACATCCTGCAGAAAAGGATTCAGCGACTCCGGCGTCAGCTCGCCGGAATGAATTCGCCGCTCGATGTAAGCCTCTGCTTCTGCCAGCACCTTCTCTATTGAGCCTCCTTCGAGCATCGCTGCCCATACGGTCATATCCAGCATCGGCTGCTGGGAGGCGAGAGCCGGGACTTGTTCCTGCCCAAGCCGGAACACTTTACTGTCATAAGCAACATTGTTAGCGTCAAGTGCCAGCAGCCTGCCGTACATAGCCGCCGTCTCATGCCCGCGCACATGATCGCCAATGTAACAGGAAACATCGCAAGCAAAGTAATCGCGGCAAGCTCTAATATACGTTTCACTAAGCTCATACAACGAAGCGGATTCGGGCTGAATGTCTTCTCCATTCAGCAGTACTAATAGAAATCCGTCTCCGACAGAGATAACCAGCCCGCTCTCCGGTCTTGCGACGACCATCTCCTCCGCCGATTTCCTGATTGCATACTCCATAATCTTCACATCGCGTAGTGAATAGGATTTATGCCAGCGGCGAATATGAATCAGAATCGGCAGAAAGCACATGTCCTCCGAGTAGGGAATATTGCGTTCCTCCGCAACTCTCGCCACCTCGCGCGGATCACTCGGGATCGACTGCTTCAATATATCGAGCCAGAACCGCTCGATGAGCAGCGGCTGATGCTGCATCCAATACTTTCCGAACTGACTGAATTCATTCAAGCGCCGGTTTTCATCAATTTTTTGCAAGGCACGCTTTACAACAGCTTCCAAATCAGCATACAGCACCGGCTTCAGCAGGTAGTCAAAGCTGCCCAGTTGAATGGCCTGCTTGGCATAGTGAAAGTCAGCATGACAGGTCAGGAAGATCGTCTCGGCAGCAGGATGATGCTCCCGTACCCACTCCAGCAGCTGCAATCCGTTGCCTTGCGGCATCTCAATGTCGCAGAGCAGAATGTCGATCGGCTCACGGCCAAATATCTCCTTCGCTTGCGAAGCGTTGTATGCCGTGAACACATGAGAGATGCCCAGTTTCGTCCAGTCAACAGCATGCTTGATTCCTTCTGCGGTAATGAATTCATCGTCTGTTATCAGCAAGCGGCGCATGGGAACTCATCTCCTTTTCTTCCGGTACAGGGTTTAATGGCACTGTAATTTCCGTAACTGCACCTTGAGGGTCATCGTTGTAACATTCCAGCCACGCCAGATCTCCATACTGAAGCCGGAGACGCTCGCGTACGTTCCATAAGCCAATATGCTCGCCATTATCGTCCACAAGCCGTTTTCCTGAACGGACAGCTTCCAGCGCTTCCTCCGAATAGCCTTCGCCATTATCACTAATCACAAGGCATACCATCGGCACCTCTGCCAGATCGTCTACATCCGCTTCAATGGAGAGCGTAATCGGCTTATCCGTCTTCAACGCATGTTTAATCGAATTTTCAACGACGGTCTGCAGCATAAGAGGCGGAATCGGCGTATTTCCCAAATAATCAGGCACTTGAATATTCACGTTCAAATAATGAGGGAACCGCAAGCGCTGTATGTTCAAATAATTACGGACATGCGCTAATTCATCCTTAAGCAGTACAAGCGGGTGATTGCTCTGGAACAAATACCGGAAATAATGAACGAGATGCATCGTCAGCTCTTGAATCAACTCAAATCGTTTGTGCTGGGCCAGTGTGTACAAGATATTTAGTGTATTCATAAAAAAATGCGGATTAATTTGAAGCTGCAGCTGCTTCAGCTCAACCCTTTGCTTGCTGAGCTGCTCCTCATAAACATGAATTTTCAGCTCCTCAATCTGTGAAACCATCCGGTTAAAGGTTTCGTTAACGAGACGAAATTCATCTGCAGCCGATCCCGTTTCCATACGAAAATTAAAATTTCCATCTCCGGTTCTCCGCATCGCTGACACGATACGCCAAAGGGGAAGCAGCAGCACTTTACGCAGCAGCCAGTAGCTTAAAGGAAGCATGAACAGTGCGATCAGCACGACTAGCGAAGCCGCTTTATTCAAGTAAGGCAAGCTTTGCAGCAGCGTCTTGTCCGACATAACCGCAACAAGAGCCATCTCTCCCCTGCCCGATTTCTCTCCGACTACGAGAAAATCTTTCTTTTCTCCAGATAAGTAATAGCGGCTAAAATCGTTCTTGAAGTTCAATCCCTTCGCATCCAGCTTCCGTGTTGCGGCGAGCTTCTCCCCTTCCCCATTTACAAGAAGCACCGCGCCAGACGGTCCGGTTTGAACCGAATCCAGCGGTCCCAGCAGCTTGCTTGCCTTCGACCACGCGCCAATATATAAATTCCCGTCTTTAATAAGACGGAACAGGTAGGCATCGTCTCCATCCTGAATCGTCCTCCATCCGCTAGTGCGCTGCGAAGGCCGCTCTTCAAGATCGCGTATTGCCGACATAAAGATACCCCGTAATTGGGATAGACTCTCGAACGACATAGAGGGCCGGTAGGCGTCCACAACATCATCCTTCACCAATGAATAGACATAAAAACCATCCATAGCAGGATACAGCGACAGATCAGCACTCAATCGCCTGGATACGCCGCTCTTCGCCAGCATATATTCATCCTCTGTTCTTGGAGCGTTCATCTGCTGGACACTCGTCTCCGCAAATGCCAGTCCGGCGATATGCCGTTCAGCTTCGGCAAGCTGTCCGTCAAGGAGATTCATATAGACGGATATCAGGTTCTGATTAGACAATGCTACCTGCTTGTGTACGACATTGATGCTGTATTGACTGTTAACCAGAAGAAGAACAATAAGCGGAACCGTAACGCCCAGCAGGCCCAGCACAAGCTTGAATCTAAGCGAATTCCATGGCAGCTCCAACAGCCTCTTTCGCATTTGTCTCCTCCATTTACCGTTCGTCCGTGTCTATCCGGCGTTAATTTATATAGAATAGCGTTTCTCTCTTCCATCCGCTACTGACTTTACGACTTATCCTTTGCAGTTTGCCGACCGATTGTCCCCATTCAAAGGAATAGAAAAGGATGTCACTTGTGAACTGGTATTAGCAGTTCATAAGTGACATCCCCTTAAAACTCAAACGTTGTGGTCATTGTATCAAATTAAATCGTCAATGAAAAGAAGCCTGCCCGATTCATTTTACAGCATTATAAATCCGATAGATCAGTACGGCCGCTTCTGCTCTCGTGGCTATGCCGAGAGGATTGATTCCCTCGCCGGAACCTTGGACAATGCCGCTCTTCACAAGCGTGGCTGCACTTTGCGCAGCATACGAAGCTACATGGTCCTGATCCTTGAAGACGGCCAAATCGGCTGCCGATCCGCGCTCCAAGCTATGCTCTGCAGCAGTCATAGCCAGATCAATCATAACCATCATATCCTGTCTCGAGATGGATTGCTCCGGATTGAATTGACCGTTGCCCACACCCGCTACGATGCCCAGCTTTTTGGCGACAGCTACAGCATTTGCATAATAGGCATCGGATGGAACGTCAGAGAAAGAACCGCCGGATGCTGCATCGCCGCTTAAACCAAGCGCTCTCACGAGCAGTAAAATGAAATCTGCCCGTTTGACTGGTGCCGCAGGCACATAATGATCCCCCGACACCCCGTTAATAACCCCTTTGGAAGCCATCACTTCGATGGCCTTCTGGGCCCAGCCATATTCGTTAATGTCATTAAAGCTTTTATGAACATAGCCTACTGCAAAGGTGCCCGCCACTGTCGTCTTGAACGTTACAGTACCTGTCGCCGGATCATACTTCCCTGTCGGGATAACATGCCGTTTGCCTGCCCCGTCGATTTGCCATACGACGATATGCTCGGCGTCTGCCAGCTCCGCGGCAGCCGGAACATAGGGAATCGATACGGTAATCGGAGAAGCCAGATTACTCCAAGTTGTAGCAGCCCCATCCACTTGGATGCTAAGCTTCACAGCAGGCCTGCTGCCGATATCAGACTGTACGGAAGCATCCATGGCCGTTTTATCCGCATTGCTCAAGATTAGCGTCACATGCTGGCTGCCGGACGGCACTTCTCCCTTAAGCATATCGGAGGTAACCCGAATAGTTCCTGCCTTCGTGACCAGTTCTATGCTTCTGGCAGCTGCTCCAGCGGCAAAAGCTGCTGCCGGCAATTGCACAGCATAGCCTTTAGCTCCGGATTTAGCTGGTACTTCAATGCGAATCAGCTTAGATGCATCTGCAGCCTTCTGGAAGGCAGCTGCATCAATGCTCGTTGTTGCCAGTCCTGCCGCGTCGACAGTTGGCTCTGGCGCTTTTACAGCACCATTTTCGCCCCCAGGTTGCAGGGCCTCCAGAATTGCTGCCATTACCATTACCATTGCCATTGCCGTTACCCGTTCCCGGACCGCTTGAACCTCCCGGACCGCCGCCGGAATCATTTCCCGCAGCAACGATATGATACTTCATGCCCTTCGTCGTATTGAAGGTATACGTGACTTCTTCGGCATGGTTAGGCGCCGTGCCGGCTGCTGCCGGAATGATGCTGCCGTTTGCGTCTTTCACGACAATTCCGCTCGCCCAAGGCGAAGCGATCGTAACCGGCTGACCGACTTCACTCGTTAGATCGACATACTCAACGGACTGTGTATCCGCCCGATAGGCAGAGGATACGACGAAGGCTCCTTTGGCGCGAAGATTTTTAAACTCCGCATCCCTTTCTTTAAGCCAGTTCGGGAATACCTTCATGACGCCCAGATTGCTGAGAAGCATCATGCTGTTAATCGCTTCCGTAGCACCGCTTTTCTCGGCACCGTGGAAGTCAGAATCATCTTTGATCGTCAAGTTTTGCTGCATCTGCTCTTCAATCGTCAGCGCGAAATTGTCGACGATTTCCTGCGCCGGATATCTTACCTTCACCGCATTGGCGAAAATTTTCGGGAAGTTGTTGTACTGGCTCCAAGCGCCATTTTTCCCGCCGCCAATCGCTTCATCCACAAACACCGATATCGTATTGTGAGCGACCTGCAAGTCGGTCTCCGGCGAGTAGTAGCCCATTTGATCACCCGGTACAACATTTTCCATCGGAAGAATATTGCCATCCCAAGGGATTGGTCTTGCAAGATCCTCCCATTGGTTATTGTTCCAATGCTTCTCCGCCAGCGAGAAGATCGTCTTGCCTGCATAATTGGCCGTTGGCTGCGGAGCAAGATTATCGAGTATCGTTTGCCATTGCTGGCGTTTGTCCGCATCGATGTTCAATTTAGAGCTTGCTTTTATCGCGTGGGACAGCGTGTTTTTGAGTACGGACAGCTCTACCGCCGAGTTTCTGCCCCAAGACCCTTCGTTATACGCGCTATAAAGCACATATTTGCCATTCTCCTTCTCCAGCCATGCTTCATACAGGGCAAGACATTGCTTCAAGTAATCGTACATGACGGGAAGGAAGCTCTCGTCTTGCGTATAGTCGTAGTACTCAATCAAAGTATAAGTGCTGAAAATCGCGTCGAGCAGCTGCCCGTAGTAGCTATAGCCTCTCTCCAGCTTCATCCCCCACGGGCCAATGCTTACCGGATAAAGCAAAGCGTTCGGTATGCCATTCGTTGCATCAATATCGCCCTTGGCAATCTTGGCTTCTACGAAATGACGCACCTGCTCGCCATGCGCGCCTTCGCCGATATTCAGCAAATGCTCCGTTGAAGCCGCGTTTTTCTCCCCTTCACCAGCGTAATCTAGAATCGCATCAATTGCGGGAAGTCCCATCCACGCCCGGTTGCTGGAGTTAACGCCATAGAAGGTAGAAATAAAGTTGTAATTCATATGATAGTCCGAGCTCCACTGCGAGCCGTCTGTCGTATGCCATATGCTGTATAGGCCGGGAGCGACCTTATCCTCGCGAATGCTGCTGCCGAGTACATATTGCGCGGCATAATAGTATTTCATCAGCGTGTCCAGCTTCGAATCGGTAGTATCCATGCTAATGTAAGAGGTTAGCCAGAAGTTTTTCCACCAATCCAGATGCTGGCCGTGCAGCGACTCTATATCGGCCAAACCGGCAATATCGTGAAGCAGGCCAGAAGCTTGAACCTCCGGTTCCGCAGCTTGCAGCAGCGTGCCTTCACTATTGTAGGTGCGTCCTCCGCCTCCGACAGCCGTTACAAGATAGACGGTCTGGCCGGGCTCAAGCGCAAACTCAAACGTGCCTGTTGCCTTATCTGTATCCGAGCTGACAGCAGCGCCATCTGCGCCGATTACTTTCATTGTCATCGCCGCCTTGGAGACGTGCGCATTCGCATCCCCCTCATCTCTGCTGTCAATTGTCGTCTGGCGGGTGACAGTAGCGCTGCTGCCATCGCTAGTTGCCGTAACCGGAAGCTGGGCATTTCCAGACTTCGCCCATAACTGAGCTTGCAAAGCAACTGGTGCTGCGCCTTGCGACGTCAATTCGGTAACAATGACGTTCTCCGTTGCCGAAGTCCACGTCTTCATAGACAGAGGAGCTCCGCCGATCTCCGTCTCAGTCTGTACTTCAGCATCCAGAATGTTCTGGATTTCATGCAGCTTTCCTTCCGGCTTAAAACGATTTAATCCCGGTGTTTCAAATGCGGACAGCTGCAGAATCGTTGAAGCCGTATCCGCCGTCACCCGAATGTAACGTGCTGTGAAAGAATCAGTCGTTACATCTACCAGTTTCTTGCCATTGCTGCTGATTTGCCCTCCGATTGTCTCCCATGTCAGACCGTCCCCGCTTGCTTCCACCTCAATCGATGAAGCATGTCCGAGTCGGACGACGTACCGGGATAGATCGAAGCTGCCGCCAAGATCATAAACCTTGGAATTTCCTTCCGGTTGCTGCGGCACTTCACCGCCTGTGTCCGGCTCTTCATTAAACAATTCGAATTGGCCAATTCGAGCTCTTGGATAGAGCGCCGAATCATCAGTCGTTCCTTGCGTTCCGGTTGTAATGTAAAGCCGGGCATACCTTGCCGTGACCGGCTCTTCTAGTCTGATGTCCGTCGTGGCGCTTGTGTTGCCTTCCACCCGATAAGCGGTCTGCCACTCTTCGTCCGCCGTATTTCTCGTTTGCAGCTCGAAGTCCTTCGTATTGTTGGCGGATTGATCCGGCCTTGCCGCTCCGTCATGCTGAACGACGAAACGGTTAAAGGCTTTTGCTTCGCCCAAATCGACCTCCAGCCACCAAGGCCCAGGCTGACCGTCGCCATAATAGCCGCTAGTCCAGCCTTCATAGCCGGAATTAGGACTCCACGCTCCATTGACCGCCCGGTCAGGAGTCAGCGTGTAGTGCGATCCGCTTGCCGCAGCCGTTTTGTTCAAAGTGAGAGATGCCGGCTCTTCCGGCTGCTCCGGCGTATTCTGCTGATCAACCAAGTCCGGATTGTTGTACAATTCGAACTGACCGATCCGGGCCCTCGGATTTTGTACCGAATCCGACGTCGTCTCCTGCGTACCTTTCATAATGTACAGTCGCGCATACCTTGCCGTCACAGGAAGAGGAAGCGTAATATCCGTGATTGCATCATGATTTCCGGTCACCGTATACGTATCCGTCCAGTTGGAACCGTCAGCACTTGTCTGCAGTTTAAAGCTTTGCGTAATATTAGCCGTTTCGTTAGGCCGCGCAGCTGCATCATGACGCACGACGAACCGGTTGAAGGTTGTCTCTGCCCCCAAATCAACTGCCACCCACTGCGGATTGCCTACCGGCGAGACCCAGCCTTCGTAGCCGCCGCCCCACTGTCCGTTCACAACACGCTCAGCAGAAAATCCCGGATGATCAGCGCTTGAGGTTACCGGTTTTTGATAAGCGAGCGATGTCGTCTGCGGGTCGGACGCTTGCGTACCACTCGGTTTCTTCTGAATCGTAACGCCGCCAATTGGCATCGGAGATCCTCTATACGCCCAGAAATCCCCCTTCGAAATATAAAAGGTTTTTGATTCGGCGTCTCCGCCGGAAGTTACGCCAACATCGCCATTCCCTAATAAAGCTGTCTTGGGCATCGTTGAGACGAATAACCCCTCGTAGGAAGTATCCGTCCATTCGCCATAGTATTTGGATATCATAGTTCGAAGCTTACCCCAATCTCCGTCTTGCTGTACAGCAGTTTGCGGTGCGGGGGCCGCCCCTGCGAGTCCCGCGCCTACCAGAGATAGCGACAACGCTAACGGCAGCGTCCGCTTCAACAAGCTCTTTCGATTCATTCTGTTCATCCTCCCATTCAAGACAATTTCTTCAGCCTATACTCGTGTTTTTATTGCAACGCTCGCTTTCGTCGCGCGATGCGAAAGATAGCGCTTACAATCGCCTTGAAAAAAAACCGCTTCAGACACAAATGACTTCTGTATCAAAATATAGATACAGTTTCACTGATACGTATCATTTGTAGCGTCATTTTATACTCAAATTCAATCTTATGTCAATATATATTGATAACTATTAATATAAATTAATACAGATGACACAAATATCGATATAGCATTTCAGATTTTTAAAATTCATTCGAACCTCAGGCGATTCGATAGGTTTCCACATTCCCGTCATGATACACTGTTAACAAAGGGATGCTATGATTTGCAGGTGAGAAGGCTACGGATCATAAGGGAATAAGGGAGGAAATTATACAATGGCAAAGCTAGTTAATTATGCCCATAGAGGGGCATCCGGCTACTGTCCGGAAAACACGATGGCGGCATTCTCCAAGGCGCTGGAGCTTGGAGCGACGGGCATCGAAACCGATGTGCAGATGACGAAGGACGGACGCCTCGTCCTGATTCACGATGAGAAGCTGACCCGGACCGCAGGACTGGATGCCTATGTAGGCGCCGTCGATTACAGTGATTTGAAGCGGCTGGATGCAGGCAGCTGGCATAGTGCCGAATTTTCAACTGAAACCGTTCCTGCATTGGAAGAGCTGCTCGAACTGGTGAAACAAACGGATACCATCGTTAATCTGGAGCTCAAAAACGGCCTCGTCCAATATCAAGGACTGGAGCAAAAAGTGATCCAAACGGTACGGGACTATAACCTGTCCGACCGGATCATTATTTCCAGCTTTAATCATTACTCGCTGGTCGAATGCAGCAGGCTGGCTCCAGAGATCCGAACAGGTATTTTATATATGGAAGGGCTTTATGAGCCTTGGCGTTACGCCCAATCGATCGGGGCAAGTGCCTTGCACGCTCCGAATTATGCTGTACTGCCGGAATGGGTCGCGGAGGCCTCGCGCAACGGCGTTGATTATAATCCGTTCACCGTGAATGAACCGGAAGAAATGAAGCGGCTGATTGGAGCAGGAGTAGCAGGAATTATTACTGACTTCCCGGACCGGCTGAACGCGTTGCTATAGAACTGGTGTGATGAGATGAGAGGGGCACTGATGGCGAATGAAAAAAACGTGGCTGCTCGGTTTCGGATTTTTCAGCATCAGCATTACATGGGCGCTTTATAACGGTTTCGTACCTTTTTTTCTTGACCGGTTTATAACGAGTACAGCGTTGATTGGCTTTATGATGACGATCGACAACTATTTCGCCTTGTTTCTCCAGCCCTGGATCGGCAGCCGAAGCGACCGCACCAGCACCCGCTTCGGCAAGCGGATGCCTTACTTATTGATCGGCATGCCGCTCGCTGCGCTGTTCGTCGCACTTATTCCTTGGTACACGAGCCTTATCACGCTCGTATTGTTCATGGTGCTCATGAACCTGTCCATGAGTCTCTATCGTTCGCCGACGGTTGCACTGATGCCGGATATTACGCCGGAGCCGCAGCGCACAAAAGCGAATGGCATCATTAACTTTATGGGCGGCATCGGGTCCATTCTTGCTTTTGCCGGAGGATCCTACTTGTACAAATCACATCCTGCCTTGCCTTTCGTGACCGCTGCAATTCTTACCCTGATTTGTTTGCTGATCTTGGTCAGGTCCATTCGAGAGAAACGGGATGCCTTGTCTCCTAACATAGCTGCGGCAGGGAAGTCTGCTTTTTCCTTCAAAGGCGAATGGACGCGTCCGACGATCTTCCTGCTGGCAGCGGTTTTCTTTTGGTTTTTCTCTTATCAGGGCGTGGAGGCCCTCTTCTCTCTTTACGGCAAGCATCAGCTAGGACTTAAAGAGAGTGACGCTGCCTTCTCGCTCGCCTTCTTCTCACTCCTGTTTGTCCTTGCTGCGATACCAGCAGGCTGGCTGGGGCACCGGTTCGGAAAAAAGAGAATCATTCTGATAGGCGTCGCCGGTCTTACCGCTGTTTTCGCCGCAATCACAATGGTTGAAACGCTGCTGCCGCTCCGGCTTTTGTTAGTTGCAGGAGGCATTTGCTGGGCGCTCATTAATATTAATTCCTATCCCTTCGTCATCGGTCTTGGCAAGGAGCAGAGCATCGGAACACGTACCGGCATGTACTACCTGGTGTCTTCCCTTGCCGCAATCTCCTCTCCCCCTTTGATGGGATATCTGGTGGACTTGTTCGACTACTCGGCCGTGTTCTACACCGCCTCCGCAGGGATGTTAATTGCACTTCTTTTATTGCTCGGCGTTAAGGATAGAGGGTTGTCCCGGCCAAGCGGCCCGGAGCAATCCATTACAGATACAGGAACTGCTTCCACCGGTCAGTGAAGCAAAAAACCTCCGTACGGCGACCTGACGGGCCGCTATACGGAGGTTCTTATCTATTAGGGTGTGTCTGAGAACGCTAAGGGCAGCAAATTTAGCCGAATTTTCGTTCCATGCAAGGCGCGTTTGTGAAGGCGTACCCGGGGGTACGTCAAGCAAACGGAACGAAGCAGGGGGCGGAAAGGCGGTGAAAGGTGCCACTGAACGAGTTTTCAGACACGCCCTAGTCTATTAATGAATTTCCCGCTTCGAGAAATTGCCGCCAAGCACGTCTGATACATGCTCGATTGCGATAAAAGCTTTCGGATCGATCTCTTGAACGATACTCTTCAGCTTGGCAACCTCCAGACGGTTGACTACGCAATAGACCATTTGCGTTTCTTCACGCGAGTACCCGCCCCGGGCTTGAATGTAAGTCGTGCTGCGGCCAAGACGTGTCATAATCGTCTCGGAAATTTCCTCATAATCCTGGGAGATAATCGTCACCGACTTCGATTCCTCGATACCTTCGACTACGATATCCATTACCTTGGTCGCCAAGTAGTAAGTAACCATGGAATACATCGCCGAATCCCATTCAAACACAAAGCCTGCAACGATGAAAATAAAGACGTTGACGATCATAATGATCTGTCCGACCGGCATGCCGAACTTTTTCGATGCAAGGATCGCGACAATTTCCGTACCATCCAGCGAGCCGCCGTAACGGATGACAAGTCCTACCCCTGCACCGAGCAGAATACCGCCGAACAGTACCGCAAGAAGCTTCTCCTCCGTGAAAGCATGTACATGATGCAGCAGCTGCGTCGTTGCCGACATCACTACGATACCGTAGAGGGTCGAAAAGGCGAAGGTTTTACCAATTTGCTTAAATCCGATAAACAAGAATGGCAAGTTGAAAATAAGAATAAATAGTCCTAATGGCAGCTTGGTCAAATAAGAGGCCATAATCGCGAGGCCGGTGATGCCTCCATCGATGACGCTATTATTAACGAGAAATAGTTCCAAGGCTACGCCCATCAAGATGGCGCCGATCGTAATAAATACGATCCTCTTAATTAATTCTAGCTTTGAAATCTTCCGGTGCACTTTCGCCATTCTTTCCTCTGTCCTTCCGTGCTTTTTCTATAAGACTAGCATAGAAGGGCGTTTTTTTCAAAAAAAGGAACGCTAGCATTCTACTATATTAATAGGAAACGGGAGTGCATCGCTGCACTCCCGTCCCTGTTAATTATTCGTAAATGACAGCCTTGATTTCATCGCTGTCAATGTTGGATTTATCATACCAGTAGAATCCCGTATCAATTGTCGATTCAACTTTCTCGCCGCGAATCGCTTGTACGGCAGCTTTCACCGTTTCATAGCCGATGCCAACCGGATTTTGCGTAATAGCCCCGGCCATTTTGCCGCTTTTAATCGCGTCGATTTGCTGCTTGCCGGAGTCGAAGCCGACAACTACGATTTGGCCTTCCTTCTTCAGCTCGGTAACGGCATTGATTACACCGATTGCGGAGCCTTCGTTGGCGCCGAAGAAACCTTTTACATTCGGATGAGCTTGAATGATCGCTTTAGCAAGGTCAGTCGACTTCAGATGGTCGCCGCCGCCGTATTGAATGTCAACGATTTTGATGTTCGGGTATTTGTCTTCAATTTGTTTCTTGAAGCCGTCGCGGCGGTTCGCACCGGTTACGCTCGTCTGGTCATGAACGATCATGCCGATCTCGCCTTCTCCGCCAATCAGCTCCGCCATCTTGTCAGCAGCGAGTGCCGCAGCAGCCAGGTTGTCAGTCGATGCTGTCGCGAGCGGAATGTCACTGTCTACGCCAGAGTCAAAGGCAATGACAGGAATGCCAGCATCCTTCGCTTTTTGCAGCAGCGGAATCGAGGCTTGGCTATCCAGCGCCGCAAAGCCAAGCGCACTAGGCTTTTTATCTAAAGCGGCTTGCAGCATTTCGATCTGTTTATCGACTTGGGACTCGGTTTCCGGTCCTTCGAACGTAATTTCCACGTTGAACTCTTTGGCTGCTTTTTCAGCTCCTGACTTTACCGCCTGCCAGAACTGATGCTGAAAGCCTTTCGAAATGATCGGAATGTAGATTTTCTCCGCACCGGGATTCGTTGATCCTTTGCCTGCAGCTTCTTCTCCCTTGCCTTCATTTCCCTTGGAAGCACAAGCGCTAAGCATCGCAATCGTAAGCAGCATAACCAGCATCGTTACCGTAATCTTTTTCACCGAAATCTCCCCTTCGTCTTTTATCATCTATAGAAGCGGTCTGCCCGAGACATCCGTAGAACGTAGATGCGCATCATGGCGACGATTCTAACAAGGTTAACTCTTACTTCTTGCGGCGGCGTAAAATATCGGCATATACAGCAAGTACGATAACGATACCGACGACGACCGTCTGCCATTCCTGCGGAACCGAGAGGATGCGCAAACCGTTGGTTAATACGCTCATGATGAGCGCACCAATTACCGTGCCAACAATCGTTCCCTTGCCCCCGCTTAGTGACGTGCCTCCGAGAACGACAGCTGCGATTGCTTCCAGCTCATAGCCCGAGCCAAGCGAAGGATGCGCCGAGTTTAGACGCGAAGCCATCAGCACACCGGCAAGACCCGTAAAAGTACCCGTAATCGTATAGATCACAATTTTCCAATAGTTGACGTTAATGCCCGATAAACGTGTCGCTTCTTCATTGCTGCCGAGCGCGAAATTGTAGCGGCCTACAATCGTCTTCGAAAGGATGATGCCCCCGATAATAGCTGCCCCGAAAAAGATCAGGACGCCGTTCGGAATGTCAAAGCCCGGAATGAGCTTGCCGATCGCAGAGTCCAGCGCCAGCTTGGAATAGCCCGTCTCTTCCTTGAAATAAATCGGCTTAGCGCCAGAGATTACTAGCGCAAGTCCCTTGGCGATCATCATCATCGCCAGAGTCGCGATAAACGGCGGTATTTTCATTTTCGATATAATCGTACCGGATAGAAGTCCGCACACGGCGCCCGTCATAATGCCGCCAACGATGCCAAGCGGTACCGGCAAATCCCAATAAGTAATGAATACGCCCGTCATAATAGCGCTGAGTGTCATCACCGTTCCGACGGAAAGGTCGATGCCCCCGGTAATAATGACAAATGTCGAGCCAAGCGCCAGAACGCCGATAACGGCTGTAGACAACAGGATGCCTACGATATTCGTAAATTGAAAAAAGTTAGGCGATGAGAATGAGAAGACGAGCACCAGGATGACCAGACTGGCAAATGCAAGCACCTGCTGCATCGCTCCCGGTTTAATAATGGGCACAGCCCGCTTTCCGCCGGTTTGGACGGCCCCGGTATCATTTTGAATTGTCATGTGTTACCCCTCCGAATCTTCCATCTGTCTGCTGCTTCCGCTGTCGCTAGACCCGCAGCGTTGCAAGATGCATAATGCGCTCCTGCGTCGCTTCCTCCTGGCTGAGCTCTCCTGTAATACGGCCTTCGCACATGACGACGACACGATGGCTCATCCGTAACACCTCCGGCAGCTCCGAGGAGATCATAATAATTGATTTGCCGCTGGCCGCAAGCTCATTGAGCAGCTTGTAGATTTCGCTTTTGGCTCCAACATCGATGCCGCGCGTCGGTTCATCGAAGATCAGGATGTCGCAGTCCCGTGTCAGCCATTTTCCGATGACGATTTTTTGCTGATTGCCGCCGGACAGAAACTTCACTTCCTGATCGATGTGAGGCGTCTTTACCTTCAGCATTTTCACAATGCCGTCTGCTGCCTCGGCAATTCGCTTCCTCCTGACCCAGCCTACTGGATTCGTGAACCGGCCCATGGAGGCTGCCGCTACATTCATCTTCACATCCATATCGACGATACAGCCGAAGCGCTTGCGGTCCTCCGACAAATAGCCGATACCGGCTTTTACAGCATCATGCGGCTGCCGGGGCTTCAGCTTCCTGCCCTTGACGGTAATTTCGCCGGAATCGAACATATCAGCGCCAAAAATTGCTCTCGCGACCTCGGTTCTGCCCGCTCCTATCAATCCTGCAAAGCCAAGAATTTCACCCTTGTGAAGACGGAAGCTAACGTCCTTCAGCACACCCTTACGGTTCAAGCCGCTTACTTCAAGGACCGGCTCTGCAGCGCCCGTATGTCTCGCCGGCTTCGAGGTATCATAGATCTCCCGGCCGACCATCATCGATATAATTTGATCGTTCGTAACGTCCTTCGTGGCAACTGTACCGATGTAGCAGCCGTCTCGCATCACCGTTACCCGATCTGTTATCCGCTTCAATTCATCCATCCGGTGAGAAATATAGACAATGCCCACTCCACTGCTGCGAAGCTGACGGATGATGACGAACAGTTCGTCGATTTCGGTATCGCTTAGCGCCGCTGTAGGCTCATCCATGATGAGCACCTCGGAATCATAAGACAGTGCTTTGGCAATTTCGACGAGCTGCTGCTTTGCCACCGGCAAATTGGCTACCAGCTCATTCGGATCGAGATCGAGATGCAACCGTTCGAACAGCCGCTTCACTTTGCGGTGCAGCTCCTTCTCCTTCAAGAAAATCCCCAAGGATTTCGGCTCGCGGCCGATGAAAATATTTTGCGCCACCGTCAAATCCGGGGCGAGATTGAGCTCCTGATGAATAATTGCAATGCCCTTGTCCTGCGCCGCCTTTGCATTCGGAACGATTAACTCGTCTCCATGGAAGGTCATCATGCCCGCATCCCGCTGATATACACCGGTCAGCACTTTCATTAATGTCGATTTGCCGGCGCCGTTTTCCCCCATCAGAGCATGCACTTCGCCGCTGAGCAGCTCGAACCGGCAGTCTTTGAGCGCTTGTACGCCGGGAAATTGCTTGTCGATGCCCTCCATCTGTATGAGCACTTCACTCATGATTGCCTTCACCTCATCGCTTTGACCCTGCACGCCGCCAGTAACGAACTGTGCATTCGGCCTATGTTGCTTTGCTTGTGTTTATTGTAAGTCGGAGGCATGCCCTGCCAGAATCGAATATCGTATCGTTATAGTTGAAAAATATACAAAAAAAGCTACTTTCCCACAAAGGGGAAAAGCAGCTTTTGATTTTGCTCCGTATACATATTGCTTTTGGTAATGACGACCGAGTCCGTATCGATCCGCTTCTCAATCCGTTTGCCATTAACTGCTTCAATCGCGGCCTTCACGCTCAAGTAGCCCATATTGTAGGGTTTCTGTACGATCGTCGCCTGAATGATGCCTTCCTCCAACTGCTTCACCTCATCAATGGAGCTGTCGAAGCCTACGAGCTTCACTTTGCCGCCTAGCCCAAACTCCTTGATGGCAAAGCCTGCGCCAACGGTAGACGGCTCGTTCAAGCCGACAATTCCTTTAAGATCGGGATGCTCCGTCAGCAGCTGCTTCGTAATCGTATACGCTTTGTCGACTAGGCCATCGCTATAATACGTGCCGATAACATCGAATCGGCCTTCTTCCTCCAGACGCTGGCGAACGCCCTGCTCCCGCTCCAATTGCGTCGAGGTTCCCTGAATATAGCTCATAATAGCAACCTTCGCATCGCCATCGAACAGCTTGGAGAGTTCATCTCCGGCTTTCCGTCCGGCAGCCAGATTATCAGTTGCGATAAAGCTTAGCGCATCATCGCTATTAATACTGGAGTCTACCGTAATCAGCTTAATGCCTGCAGCCACAATTCGCTCAGCTACAGGAATAAGCCCATTATAATCCGTCGCGGCAAGCACGATCGCGTCAGGCTTGTCGATAATCGCCTGCTCCAGCTGTGCAATCTGGACATCAATCTCACTTTCCTGCGGCGGACCGATCACCTTCGCTTTGGCGTCGAACTCGCTCGCCGCGTCGTTCACCCCGTCAATGAGCACCTTCCAGAAATCGACGATCTGTTCGGTTGATTTGACGGAAACGATAATCTGCGGCTGCTTATCCGGTTTGACGTTAACAGCCCATTGAAATACAGCGTAAACCGCAATACTGGCCGCTAGCGCAAGAACGGCAATAATAACTGCCAACGGAATCCGCGGTGTCATGCGTTTCATTGCGCTTGTCCCCCTTTTTCGAAGGAAGCGTCAATGACGGCAATTTTTACGAGGACGGTCGTTCCCTCCCCCGGCCTGCTCTCATAGAACAGTCCGTATTCCTTGCCGAAATAGAGCTGGATCCGCTCATGCACATTCACGACGCCCACTCCTTTGCTTTCATGATCACTCTTTCGCGGCTCCAGTATCGTACGGAGGGTGTCCCCGTCCATGCCAACGCCGTTATCGCTGACGCGAAACCAGATCGAGCCTTCGCTCTCGAACCCAGAGACGATGATCTCACCCGTCCCGACCTTGTTCTTAATGCCGTGATAAATGGCGTTCTCCAGCAGCGGCTGCAGCAGCACCTTCAACGTCCGGTATTGCATAATGCCGGGTTCGACGTCAATGTGGAAGTCGAGCTTATCGGTATAGCGCATCTTTTGAATCGTTAAATAGTTGGCGACATGCTCGATTTCCGTGCGTATCGATACGAGCTCCTGCCCGCGGCTGATCGATGCGCGGAACAGCTTGGCCAAAGCGGAGGTCATCAGTACAACCTCCTCCGATTTTTTCCCCTCAGCCATCCAGATAATCGAATCGAGCGTGTTGTATAAAAAATGCGGATTGATCTGCGACTGCAGAGCGCTCAGCTCGCTTTTCCGCTTAAATTCCTGTTCTTGCACAACCTGGTTCATCAGTTCTTCGATTCGGACGACCATCAGATTAAACGAACGCGCCAAGCTGGCGATTTCCTTCGGATTCTCGATCGGAACACGAATGTTGAAGGTTCCCTTCTCGACTTTTTTCATATGCTCCTGCAGCTGCTTGATCGGCTTGGACACATTCCGCGAGATGAAGTAGGCAAGCAGCAAGCCAACCAGCAGGCAAAAGATACCCGCCGCGACAAAAGAAAGCTGCATCTCCCGCTCATTCGCGATAAGCTCAGCGGTGTAGGAGACGCCGACGATTTTCCAGCCGAAGCCGGTATCCTGAACGGTATAGATGCGTCTTTGCCCGCCTTCGTTAAGCTCGAAGCTTCCGCTTCCCTGCTTCAGCACCTCGTCAATTCTCTCAGTCTTCAAATTGCTGTACACCAGCTGCTGCTGCGGATGATACACGATATTTCCTGCCGAATCGACGATAAAGACATAGCCGCGCTTGCTCAGATCGATATTGTTCAGCGTATCGTTAATAACGCTAAAGTTCAGGTCGACTAGCAGCACGCCAAGCGCCTTCCTTTGATCCTGACTCCACAGCTCGCGGCTGAGGGAGACGACCCACCCGTATTCATCTTTAAACACAGGCTGTACATGCGAAGAGGATACGACAATTCGGCCCGCCGCCTTTTTCGCATTGACGTACCATTCCTGTTCCTTCAGCGATATATTCGGATTCAGCTCAGCGTCCTTCCGGTCCGAGACGAAACGGCCGTTATAGCCGAACACATTGATGGAGGCAATGTCCTTGCGCGAGACGATGATGGATTGGAAATAGTCCGATACTTTGCTGCCCTTATCCTCAGCGGCGCTGCTGTCGGCAGCGACAAACGCCCGGACGTCCTCGTTGTTCAGCGCCAGCTGCGATATATTTTCCATGCTTGTAATGTAGGTCTGAATGTTCGCATTCACCTGCCTGATAAGCTCGGCTGTATAGTCTTGGGCCGTCTCTCGTACGGAAGAAGCTGACAACTGGTAGGACATAACGCCAAGCAGAACTGCCGTCAGCAAAATCAGACAGGCGATAGCTGCCGCAATGTTGGTCTGAATGCTTTTAAATTTGAAAATATCCATAGCCGCCGATCACGCTCGTTCCGCGGACGTCTTCTGCCGATATTCAGTCGGGGAGTCGCCGGTATGCTTTTTGAACAATACGCTAAAATATTGCGCGTCGGGGTAGCCGGATTTCGCCGCGATTTCGTACGTCCGCAGTCCGGTAAACTTCAGCAGCTCCTTCGCCTTGTCCATCCGCACTGCTGTCAAATATTCAACGAAGGTTTTGCCTGTATGGGATTTGAATGCAGCGCTGAAATAGCTGACGCTCATAAGCACCTGCTTGCTCACCGTTTTAACCGACAGCTCGCTCTCTCCATAATGATCGTGAATATAAGCGAGCGCCTCCTTCATCTGCTGCCGGCACTGGTCGTCACGTGCTTCTGCTACGCTGTTCACGGCCCGGCGGCACGCTTCCTTAAGCCAATCGCTTATTTCATCCAGCGTGCGGAAAGAGTAGATCGCCGTTAAAGGATTGACGCCGGGGCCAAACACGTCTGCCTCCTCGCAGCCCAATTCCTCCAGTGCCTGCATGACTGCAATTAGGGTGCGCTGCAGCCGGATGTAGCTCTGGTCGATGGTGAGCATAGCCGTGCGATGCCGATTGATCGCCGTATCAACGGCGTGGTCCACTTCGTCGGCTGTACCCGTCTTAATGCCTGCGACTAGCAGCCGGTCATATTCCTGCGAATAGTCAGCCTTACGCCCGCTTCTCGGCTCCATGTCGGAAATGCTAATGACGCGATTGCCGCCAAGCAGCAGCCGGTACTCCAGCGCCGATACGGCGGCTTGGCAGGATTCGCTAATATGCCGGAGGCTGACAGCAGGTGTTCCTATGCCTACCGATACCGTTCGCCGCAGGAATTGCTCAGCAGCGAGCCGAATTTTGTCAGCCAGCTCCTGAGCCCGGTCATGCAGCTCCGGCTGGTTACCCGATAGTACCGCCATCACCTTTTCCTCACGGCTGCGAAAAACTTCGGATACCGTATCATCCTCGCTAAGAAGCTCCTGCGTCACATTATAGATGGCAAAACGGAGCAGCTCCCGATCGGCAGCGGCTGTAGGCCCGGCTCCCCGCTCCAGCAGATCAAGATCAATCGCGAGCGCTTCATAGTCCGGACCGGGCAGCTCAATCCCGAAAAAGGTAAGCCGTTCTGCCAGCTCTCCCTCTCGAATTGAGGATGTTGCCAGACGATCCAGAAAACGCTCCTTGAGTACAGGCATACTTTCCCGAAGCTGGCGCTGCAGCCGGTCCAGCTCCTCCCTATCCTTTCTCTGCTCATCCAGCTCCGCTTTTATTTTTTGCAGCACGGCCGTTAGTTCAGCAGCCGTAATCGGCTTCAGAATGAAATCATTCACCTTGAGCTTAACGGCGCGCTGCGCATAATCGAAATCATCGTAGCCGGTCAAAATAACGACCTTCATTTCCGGATGCTTCGCTTTGACCGCTTGCGTCAGCTCAAGCCCGTCCATGAACGGCATATTGATGTCGGTCAGTACGACATCGGGCTGTATGCGTTCAATGGCATCCAACGCTTCAACGCCATTCTCGCAATCCGCCGCGCATTCAAAGCCTAGCGTCTGCCATTCTATTCTGTCGCGGATGCCGACACGCACAACCGCCTCGTCATCGACCAGCACGATTTTATACACGATCATTCCCCCGTTATTCCGTTCCGGTTTGGTAATGTATGCGCTTTTATTATAGCATTCGGCAATAACGCGGCAACTTAAAAATAACAGGGAAAAGAAAAAGCGAGACTGTCAACTGCCCAGCTCGCTTAATGCCCATTTGCAAAATTGAAGATTCGCTTCCACATCCATGACCCGTTTCTTGATGAGCAGATAACGTCCGAAAAATTTTTCTCCGCCTTCTCCGGCTCGTTCCTTCTCCACACCATCCATCAGCAGCTGATAGCGTTCCAGCTCACTTAAGCAAAAAGCGGCGCGTGCCTGCAGCAATTGTCTCGCCTTATCAGGCTCGGCCAGCCAGATCGCATACAACTTAATATGCAAATCATCCTTAAGCACCGGCATGCCGGCAGACTCACCGGCCCATTCGCTCAGCTTAGCCAGTCCGGATTCTGTAATGGTGTATTCCTTCTTGTCCGGCTTGTCCGATTGCTCGATCAGCTCAAACGTAATATAGCCGAACTGCTCCATCTGCGACAGCAGCGGATAAATCTGGCTATGGCCCGCTTGCCATAGCGGTTTGACGCGTTGGGACAAATCATAGCCGGTGCGCGGCCCAACGCTTAGCAGTGCCAGAAGGCCGTAAGATAGAGTATTCATTCGTTAGAGAGCCTCCTATGCTTATTAATCCGTTTACATGCGAAATTATATTCATATGTCAAAATTGACATAACGAACGCACAGGACTACGATAGATACATCATTATTATATGTATAAATAGACATATCATCAATCAGGCCGTCAGGGAGGAAAAACTTCGTGTCCAACAGCAATTCAGCCTCAACCATTCATTTCTGGCCGATTATGATCGCCATCTTCTTCGGCACCTTCGTCTCCGTGTTAGCGACCACAACGATTAATATCGCGGTTCCGCTCTTAATGGATCATTTTAATACTGGATTAGGCACGATGCAATGGATGGTCACCGGTTTCATGCTGGCCACTGGCGTAACGGCTCCATTAACCGGCTATTTAGGCGGAAGATTTAGTTACAAACGGCTGTATTTATTCGCACTCGTCGGCTTTACCTTCTTCTCTTTCCTATGCGCTGTAGCTTGGAGCGCACCTTCCCTCATCGTATTCCGCATGCTTCAGGGTGCATGCAGCGGATTGATTATGTCCAGTACGATGACGATTATTTTTCAAGTGATTCCGAAAGAACGCAGGCCTTTCGCCGTTAGCCTCTGGTCGTTATCGGCAATGGTTGCTCCAGCCATCGGTCCGACTTTCAGCGGCTGGCTGCTGCAGAATGCCAGCTGGCATTGGTTGTTTCTCATTAATATACCTGTGGGTATCATTGCCGTCCTTTTGACAAAAACTTTAATACCCTACTACCGGATGAACGTCCCGAAATCATTGGATCTAGCTGGTCTGTTAACTGTAGTACTCGGAAGCTTGGCGCTGCTGACGGCATTCAGCCAAGGACATAGCTGGGGCTGGGCTTCTGTAAAAACATTGGGCTTGCTTGTTGGAGGCGCTGTACTGCTCGCTTTATTCGTCTGGCGCGAGCTGACGGCGGAGGTGCCGCTGCTGAACCTGCGGGTGTTCCGCAATCGGCGGTTCACGATTATGCTGTCCATTTACAGCCTGATTACAGTTGCTATGTACAGCGGGACGTATCTTGCACCGCTGTTCCTTCAAACCGTACGAGGCGCAACGCCGCTGGAAACAGGATTGATTTTGCTGCCCTCCTCGGTGCTGCTGGCATTGCTCAGTCCCATTGCCGGCAAGCTTTATCCGAAGCTCGGTCCGGTCAAAATGATTTCGCTTGGCATCGCCTTCATCTTTGCCGGCCTTTTCCTGATGAGCTGGCTTCGGGTCGACATCTCGTACAGCTTTATTCTGTGGGCGATGGTGCTTCGCAATATCGGCATCGGCTTCTCTTCGGTACCGAGCAGCACCGCTTCTATGGAAGAGATTACGCCGGAGTGGTCAGGTCATGCCACTTCAATCAACAATTGGATACGTAATGTGCTTAGCTCCTTCGCCATCGCCATGTTCACCTCTATGTTGTCGAGTAGAGCAGCCTTCCACTCCCATGAAATTATTCGTGCAGGAGGCGCTGCTGGTACGGCATCTGCCGATTCGGTGCGGCTGCTGTCGTTCACGATGGGTGTGAACGATGTATTTGTCGCCGGCGCGCTTGTCGTGCTGCTGGCACTTCCGCTGCTGCTGCTCGCCCGCCGCAAACGACTGCCGGTTAACGCTCTGCAAGGTGTATAGTATTCGCAACTAAATTGCCTGTTATAGAATATAGAAAAACCTTTCCCGCATTGCGGAAAAGGCTTTTTTTGTAGTGTCTCTTCTAAGGCCTCAACTGCCACAGGGCTGCAGCGTTTGCCGGCTCCCAGCTTACGATAGAGGTATGATTTTGCAGGCATGTATAGGTTTTACCGCCATAGGACACGACATCTCCCGGCTTATACGTTATGCCGGCTGCCCACGCTGCCGTATTCCCGGTATTAGAATTCGCCGTCGTCGTTGCACTCACCGCTGAACTGGGTGCAGAGACGTTGCCTGCCGCATCCTTCGCAGCAACTGTGAACGTGTACGCTGTATTCGAAGTTAGGCCATTCACAACTGCTGTCGTGCCAGTTGCTGCAAGCGATTGCGCATTGCCGTAAAAAACTGTATAGCCAGTGACACCAACATTATCAGTCGAGGCGTTCCAGCTTAACGTAATGGATGTCGTGCTTACTGCCGAGGCTTGCAGCCCGGCCGGTACGGAAGGGGCAGACGTATCTGCCGTTCCGCCTCCACCGCCGCTGCCGCCGCACACGCCAATAAGCTTCCAGACTCCCCATTCTCCGCTCAGATCAGGACGGTCGCCCTGTGTCCACCATTTTGCTTCGTAAAGCTGGCCGTTATAAGATGCCCGTTGGCCCCCCGGGAATACGCCCGTTGCCGTCCAAGGCGTTGCTGTACAAGCTGGTACTGCTGAGGTCTTCACTGTCAGCGCTGCGCTTGCACCCGAGACGTTGCCTGCCGCATCTGACGCTCTAACCGTAAATGTGTATTGCGTGTCGGCTGTCAGACCGGAAATCGTTGCTGATGTTCCTGTCGCTTGCACCGAATTGCCTGCTCCATACGAGACTGTGTAACCTGTTACACCGACATTGTCTGTCGATGCCGTCCAATTGAGCGTGATGCTCGTTGCATCTACTCCAGATGCCACTAGACCCGCAGGTACACTAGGCGGTGTCGTATCCACGACAGGTGCTGTCGTCCTCACTATGAGTGCCACACTTGGGGCTGAGACGTTGCCTGCCGCATCAGCAGCTCTAACAGTAATCGTATAATCCGTATTCGGTGTTAAACCGTTAATCGTCGCGGAGGTTCCATTCGACACAAGCGTACCGCTGCCGTAGGAGACGGTGTAGTTTTTAACCCCTACATTGTCCGTCGAAGCCGTCCAATTGAGCGTAATACTCGTCGACGTTACATTTACCGCATTCACTCCAGAAGGAACGCTTGGCGCGATTGTATCAGGCGGAGCTGCCGGCCCTTGCAGGTCAGCTTTCAGCTTAGCCAGCAGCACCGACTGCCGGTCGCCGGAGAACTCCCAGAACATCGCACCGCCAAGCCCTTTACTTTTAATAAAATCAGTTTTATGTCCGAATGATTCCACATCATCATAAGAGATAAAAAGTCCGTTGCTCGGATTGTACAGGTAAGGCACCTTCGCTACATTGTTCCAGTAACGGGTGTAACCGTTTTTATTAATATAGTTGGCTGCCAGATCAGAATAGTCGAACGAGCCTGCCTCGAACGTACCAACCGATGCTGGTCCTGTACAGTTTTTGTACTGTCCGTTTCCGGCTGATTGACAACCCTGCCAGCCTCGGCCGTAGAATGGAGTGCCCATGACGAGCTTGCTTGGCGGTACACCTGCATTCAAGTGGCCGTTAACTCCGGCCTCTACATTGTAGACCGTGGCGTTAGGCACGCCTGCAGTTGCTGCTGCGGGATCATTGTACAGCGGCGCATTATGACCGCTGATCGTTTGCCAGCCGCCATTAAAGTCATAGGTCATAATATTGATCCAGTCGACGACCTGAGCAATCGCGCTAAGCTCTGTATTCGTAACAAAGGATTGACTCGCACCCGATGCGATAGTCAATAAATACCTTTTGCCGTCCTGTGTACCCGCCGCATCCAGCTTTGTCCGGATGGCATTGAGCAAAAGCGTATAATTTTGCTTATCCTGAGGGCGGACGCTATTGCCGTCAAGACCGCCGCTTACCGGATACTCCCAGTCCAGATCGACACCGTCGAACTGATATTTGCGCAGGAAGTCTACGGCCGAATTCGCAAATACCTCGCGAGTAGCTGCGGTGGCCGCCACATCGGAGAAGCGGTTTGACCATGACCAGCCGCCAACCGAAATGATGGTTTTCAACTGCGGGTTGGCTGCTTTCAGCTTAATAAGCTGCTTGAAATTACCACGGAGCGGATCATTCCAGTTGTCTCCCGGATTCGTTTTTTGAGCGTCAATAAAAGGATCTCCCATAACAATCGTCCCATTTGGCGCATTCATTACGCCGTTCTCGTCTTGACAGGTCCAGGTTTGAGGATTCGGACTGGAGGGGGATGAATTGCCGTGAATGCCGTTCCAGCAAATATCCGCGAATGCGTAATTGATATGCGTCACCTTGGAAGCGTCCATATCCCATACCTGATAATTGCGCCCGTAGGCTCCCCATGCCGGATAGTAGCCGATGATTTTGTAGGACGATGCGTCAGCCGCCTCCGCCTTTGATGCGCCTATTCCCGGAACCGGTACAATCGACAATACTAGAGCCAATAGAATAGCAAACAACACCATACGCCTCATGACATACAAACCGCCTGTTTTCAAATCATTACCTCCTTATAAAATGGGTTTGATATAAAAATTTTCGATACCGTAAGCACCGAAAATACTGTAAACCCTGTGTGTCATCACCCTCTTCTCAGCCCTATTATCTAAAAATGGCAGCGCCTATTAAAAGGATAACTTTGGACGCTTAAGGGATAAAAACATCCAAAATCAGTAAAATATGAGTCTAATTTCATATAAAACCCAACTGCCGGTTCGACACGCACTGAAAAATGGTTCCTTCGGCCCCTGCCTTCGACATAAACCTCGGAAGTGCTGCACAAAAAAAGAGGTCCGGCGCATAAAACGCCGAACCTCTTTCGAGGATTTAGTATTCAAACGAATTGCTCGTTTGATGTCGAACAGCGCTGCCTGCAAAACTCCGCATAGTTGCAGGTAGCGAATCTGCTTCGCTATTTCGCGAAATAACTTCGCTCGGAGGCCGTCTGTAACCTCGAATGACCCTCATAGCGAACCTGCTTCGCTATTTTACGAAGTAACTTTCGCTCGCAGGCCGTCTGTAACCTCGAATGACCCTCACAGCGAACCTGCTTCGCTATTTTGCGAAGTAACTTTCGCTCGGAGGCCGTCTGTAACCTCGAATGACCCTCACAGCGAACCTGCTTCGCTATTTTACGAAGTAACTTTCGCTCGGAGGCCGTCTGCGGAGGGTGTTATTTGTAACAGCGAACCCAATTTCGCTACTCATGAACCACGGTTCACCAATTGCGAAATTTGGTTCGCTGTAGCTCTACACTGGTCTATAACCGCCGCTTATAACGCAATTGGGTTCGCTAAATTGAGAACCTGCTTCGCTAGAGCATCACACCCTGCCGGAGCGTAACAACGCAGCCAAACCAATGTTAGTTAAAACCTAACCTCATACTACCTGCCACCACGCATCATTATACTCGACTGCAGCATTTTACCCTGACGTATCAGCTTCACTGTGCACGTGGAACCGCTTAGTAAACACACTTCGGCGAAGCAGCAAGCCCCTATTAGTTGAACCCCGGGACCTTCAGCCAATATGCAACATCCCCTCGCACGAACCGTCTCTACCCTGCAGTCAGTGGGCTTCCTCTCCCCGTACTTCCTGTCATACAAAGCCTAATCCGCCTCAACCGGAACTACGGCATGGTCGAGCTCGGCTTCCAACTGCGCGGCGTAGGCTGCACTTTGCTCCTCCGACCAGCCGAAGACTTCGGCCATGTAAGCATGTACAGTTTCCTTCCAGCGGATGACCCTCGCCCGGTCAAATAATAAATTGCCCGTACGGCGAATCCAGAAATCGACCGGCTTTACCGTCATCTCATAACGAATTGCATACAGTAATTCAGCCATGACACCCATCGGAATGCCGCGCTTCATTCCCTCCGCCTGCGCTTCTTCCGACAGCTCCAGCACCTGCTTCATATTGGAGCCAAAACGCCCAGCTAACCGCTTAGCCTCATCTGCCGAGAAGCCTTTCCCCATTGCTGCTTTTGCCATTCCTGCTGCATAACTTTCATAACTGCTGGAACCGCCAACCTCTCCTCCTGACATCGGAAGCGTCTTCGTCCGGCTTGCCCCGATGCCGCTAATGCCATTCGCCGCCAACTGCGCGACAGCTTTGTCGACGGCAGTCTCGGCCATTTTCCGGTAACCTGTCAGTTTGCCTCCCGCCATCGAGATCAAGCCCGATTCCGAGACGAAAATCTCGTCCCGACGCGAAATTTCCGAAGGGTCCTTGCCCTCCTGATGGATGAGCGGCCGCAACCCGGCCCAGCTGGATTCTACATCCTCCGGTCTCAGACCAAGCGTCGGAAACATATCGTTCGCAGCTTTCAAAATATACTGCAGATCCCCTGACGTCATCCGCGGATGAGCAATATCCGACTTGTAGTTCGTATCCGTCGTACCGATATACGTCTTGCCCTCACGCGGTATCGCAAACACCATTCTGCCGTCCGGCGTATCGAAGTAAATCGCTTGCGTCAGCGGAAAACGGCTCTGATCGAAAACCAGATGAACGCCTTTGGTCAAATGCAGTGTTTTCCCCTTTTTCGAACCGTCCTTCTCACGCAGCTTATCGACCCATGGACCCGCGGCGTTGATGAACGCCTTCGCACGCAGTTCCCCAACCGTTCCCGAGATGCTGTCACGCGCATGAACGCCCGCGACCTTCCCATCCCCGCCATAGATGAATGACTCTGCTGTCACATAAGGTATCGCATCCGCTCCCAGCTCCACCGCCTTCTTCAGCACTTCGATTGTCAGTCTCGCATCATCCGTACGGTACTCTACATAATAGCCGCCGCCCTTCATTCCTTCACGCTTCAGCAGCGGCTCTTTCGCTAAAGTTGCGTCAACGCTCAGCATTTTGCGGCGTTCCTTTCTCTTCACTCCGGCCAGAAAATCGTAAACCCGAAGTCCAAGGGATGTGCTGAACCGCCCGAAAGTGCCTCCCGCGTAAAAGGGCAACAGCATCCATTCCGGCGTCGTCACATGCGGCCCGTTCTCATAGACGATTGCCCGCTCCTTGCCAACTTCGGCTACAACGCCGATTTCCAGCTGCTTCAAATAACGCAAGCCGCCATGCACCAGCTTCGTCGAACGGCTAGACGTGCCCGCCGCAAAATCCTGCATGTCGATCAAAGCGGTTCGCAGCCCCCGTGACTGCGCATCAAGCGCAATACCGGCTCCCGTTATTCCCCCGCCAATAATAAGCAGATCATAGGTATCCCCCTGCATCCTCTCCCACACTTCATTTCTGTACAGCGCATTAAACACCGATTCATTATTCCGCACCTTTTCACTTGCATTTCCCATTATGAATCACCCGTTTCTTCTATAGTGACGGAATGCAAAAAAGGAGAAGCCGCAAACACCTCTTGCTTCTGCTTACGCAAAAAACGAGAGGTTATTACGGTTTCTCCTAATCTCCGACCGATTATAAACTTGTAAGGCCATCTTACCACACAACGTCCTGTAAAAGCCAGCCCGGATCTCGCCGCTTGCAGCTCCATGTAAAGCATTGTCTGACGGTGCTCAATCCGTTCCTGCAGCCGTTATCGACCGGAACGGAAGGCGGTTGTCTACCGGAATGCCATCGCAGCTTTGACCGCTTTCTTCCAGCCCGCGTACAGCTCGGCAGTGCGCTCCGGATCGATCTCGGGCTCAAAGACGCGTTCCGTGCTGCGCTGCCCTTCGATCTGCTCCCGGCTGTCCCAGTAGCCGACAGCGAGGCCCGCCAAATAAGCAGCGCCTAGCGCCGTCGCTTCGCTAATGGCCGGCCGCTCTACCGGCACCTGAAGCAGATCGCTTTGAATTTGCATCAGCAAATTATTGCGGATTGCGCCGCCATCGACGCATAGCGTTTTCAGCTGCATACCGGAGGACTGCTCCATCGCCTCCAGCACATCCTTTACCTGATAAGCAATCGCTTCCAGCGTAGCGCGGACAAAATGCTCCCGCGTCGTTCCACGCGTCATCCCGAATGCGGCACCGCGCACGTGGCTGTCCCAATACGGCGTGCCCAGACCGACAAACGCCGGTACAACGTAGACGCCCTCGCTCGATTCCACCGATGCCGCAAGGCGCTCGCTTTCCTCCGATGTCTCGATCATACCAAGCCCTTCGCGGAGCCATTGAATAGCTGAACCGGCGACAAATACGCTGCCTTCCAGCGCATAATCGACCTTGCCATTGATACCCCAAGCTATCGTCGTCAACAGCCCATGCTCCGATTGAATCGGCTCCGGGCCCGTATTCATCAGCATAAAACAGCCTGTACCGTACGTGTTTTTTGCCTCCCCTTTGTCATAGCAGGCATGTCCAAACAAAGCGGACTGCTGGTCGCCCGCTGCGCCAGCAATGGCAATTTCGCCGCCAAATAGCGCCGCGTCCGTACTGCCGTACACCTCTGAAGATGAGCGGACCTCCGGAAGCATCGACTCCGGAATATCCAGCAGCTCCAGCAGTTCCTTGTCCCAGCCCAGCTCATAAATATTGTAGAGCAACGTACGCGAAGCATTGGAATAATCCGTCGCGTGAACCGCTCCTCCTGTCAGCTTCCAGATGAGCCAGCTGTCGACGGTTCCGAACAGCAGCTGCCCTGCTTCTGCCTGCTCGCGTGCCCCTTCTACTTCATCAAGCAGCCATTTCACCTTCGTCCCGGAAAAATAAGGGTCGATCAACAATCCGGTTTTTTCTCGGATCAGCTCATCATGCCCAGCACTTTTCAATGCTTCGCATATGTCAGCTGTTTGGCGCGACTGCCAGACGACAGCAGAATAAATCGGCTTGCCCGTCTCCCGGTTCCAGACGATCGTCGTCTCGCGCTGATTCGTAATGCCAATACCCGCGATCCGGTCCGCCGTCAGCCCTTCCTTCGCCAGCACCTCGCGAACGACCGCCACTGACGTTTCCCATAGCTGCTCCGCATCCTGCTCCACCCAGCCAGGCTGAGGAAACAGACAGGTAACAGGCTGCTGAGCAACCGCGAACGGTTCGCCCGCATGGTTGAACAATATCGCCCGCGTACTGGTCGTCCCCTGATCCAAGGCTAAAATATACTTCGCCTGCTGTTCCATGCCGTCATCCCCTCTTCGTACCTGAAATGTTTAACCCAATCAGCCCGTTTGCCCCGGCGCATAACGTTTCCAAAGCTCCCGTCTGGAAGTCGTTACGGCTTCAGCCCCAGCAGCAATAGCGGCCTCGACATCATCAGCAGTCCGGATGAGACCGCCGGCCAGAACCGGCGTCCCCGTCTTTTCCTTAACCTCCCGAATCATGTGCGGCATGACGCCCGGCAGCACCTCGATGAAGTCCGGCTGTGCCCGTTCAATGACGGCATAGCTCTTTTCCAGCGCGTTCGTATCGAGCAGAAAAAGCCGCTGAATCGCAATCAGGCCATTCTGCTTCGTCTTCTGAATGACACCTGCTCTTGTCGATATAATGCCTGCCGGCGCAATTTGCTGGCATAAAAACTGCGCCGCATGCTCGTCATTTTTCAACCCTTCGATCAAATCCGCATGAATTAATATTCGCTTGCCATGCCTCGAAGCCTCATCTACAATGCTTTTCAACTGTCCGATCTGGCTGTCGAGCAGCACCAAATAAGTATATGACGAAGCGATTAGCGCTTCGAAATCTTTCCACCCTCGTATCGAAGGCATAATCGGCTGCCCGAAAAAAGACACCTGCATCGCTCCCCGTCATCCATAACATCATCCTTTTCAATAACTCTATTTTAACCATCATTATGGACGGGATCATAGCCTTTTGCTAAAAAAACACATAGGCAGGCTGTCGTTAATACCGCTCCGACACCAGCTTCGCTTGCATAAACAGCTGCAAATAATCCCTGCTCCCCGCCTTAGAGTCCGTACCCGACATATTGAAGCCGCCAAACGGATGGGCTCCGACCAAAGCACCGGTGCATTTGCGATTGAAGTAAAGATTGCCTGCAAAAAACTCGCGCCGCGCCTGCTCCAAATGTGACCGGTCATTGGAAATGACCGCACCTGTCAGCCCGTAATCAGTCGCATTGGCAATCGCAATCGCCTCCTCGAATGAGCCGGCCTTCGTAACAGCGATGATTGGCCCAAATATCTCCTCCTGCGAAATTCGCGCAGCGCTGTCAACATCAGCGAATATCGTCGGCTCGATATAATATCCTTCGGCGCTACCGGTGCCCCCTCCGGCTACGAGGCGTCCCTCTGTTTTTCCAATTTCGATATAGGCCTGTATTTTGGCATACGCCTTCTCGTCAATAACCGGACCAATTGAGGCAGAGGCTAGAGCCGGATCATCCATAACGAGCCGCTGAGTGCGCTCAGCTACCTTTTGCAGCACCGTATCATAGACCGCCTCATGAACAATAGCCCGTGAACAAGCGGAGCATTTTTGCCCGGAAAATCCAAAAGCAGCAGCCGTAATAGAGTCAGCAGCCAGCTCCAGATCAGCGTCGCTATCGACGATAATGGCATCCTTTCCTCCCATTTCGGCGATGACTCGCTTGATCCATTTTTGCCCGGGATGCGTCACGGCCGCCCTTTCATTGATACGAAGCCCCACTTCACGGGAGCCGGTAAAGCTGACGAACCGGGTCAGCGGGTGGTCAACCAGCGCATCACCTATTTCGCTTCCTGGCCCCGGCAAATAATTGACGACGCCAGGCGGCAAGCCTGCCTCTTCCAGAAGTTCTGCCAGCTTAGCTGCTATCACTGGCGTTGGGCTTGCGGGCTTTAATACGACCGTGTTGCCCGCTACTATTGCTGCGGTGGTCATACCTGTTGTAATGGCAAGCGGAAAATTCCATGGAGGAATAATGATGCCGACGCCCAGCGGAATATAGCTGAGCTCGTTCTCCTCCTCCTTCAGCGCCGTCAGCGGCTGCGGCAGGGCGAGACGCTGCATTTCCCGCGCATAAAACTCCATAAAATCAATCGCTTCCGCCGTGTCGGCGTCCGCCTCGGCACGCGTTTTACCCGCCTCCAGCGTCATCCACGCCGAAAACTCATGCTTGCGCCGCCGCATGATCGCCGCTGCCCGGTATAAGTAACGGGCACGCTCCTCCGGCGCTTGGTGCCGCCAGCTTTCAAAAGCAGCCGCCGCTGCTTGAATCGCTTTTTCCGCTAGATTCGTATCGGCTTGGGAGACGATGCCGACGGTTTCTTTTATGCGCGCCGGATTGATCGAGGCTTCCTTCCTGTCCGTCTCGATGCGCTCGCCGCCGATAATAAGCGGATAATGCCGGCCAAGCTTGGACCGGACATCTTGCAGCGCGGCATCGTAGTCGCGATTATTGTTCGCATCGTTAAACGGAGTAAACGGTTCGTTCTGAAACGGAATTCGCATAATAGGAACAGCCTCCTTCGGAATAACATAGTGATGAGCAGCTGTTAATTAAGATTGAACTCGGGAGAGGATGGTGGACGGCACGGAGCTCTATCGGAAAGTGATGCTTACGGTTTCCGGCAGCAAGCCGGTCAAACGGCTGACGCTGAAGTATGGACGAAGGCTGGCGAGAAAATTTATTGCCGGCGAACGTCTGGAGGATGCGCTGCATCAGATCGAAGTATTGAATGACCGCGGCATTATGGTTACGCTGGACCATCTTGGCGAGGGCATCACGCATTTGGATGAGGCGGAGGGCTACAGAGATGAATACATCAGGCTTGTTGACGGGATCGCAGAGCGGAAGGTCAATGCCAACGTGTCGCTCAAACCGACGCAAATGGGAATGGCGATCGACAGCGAGGCCTGCTACCGCAACATCAGCACGGTCGTGCGGCAGGCTGCCGGGCACCGGATTTTCGTCCGAATCGATATGGAGGACTCCCCGTTCACACAGCGTACGATGGATCTCGTCACCCGCCTGCACGGCGATGGACTAACGAACGTTGGCACGGTCGTTCAAGCCTATCTTTTCCGAACGATGGACGATGTCCGCACCCTCGCCAAGGCCGGCGTCAAGCTCCGGCTCGTGAAAGGGGCTTACAAGGAGCCCGCCTCCATCGCCTATCAGCGCAAGAGCGACGTTATATCCAGCTTCAAGCGAATCATCCGGTTCCATCTCGATCAAGGCATTTATACCGCGATTGCGACGCATGATGATACGATCATTAATTGGGTAAAAGAATACGCCCGCCGCAACCGGCTGCCGAAATCCGCCTTCGAATTTCAGATGCTCTACGGTTTGCGGTCGAATGAGCAAGCATCGCTTGCCAAGCAGGGCTATCGGATACGCTGCTACATGCCGTATGGAACCATGTGGTATCCCTACTACACGCGCAGGCTGGCCGAGAAGCCGGCAAACTTGATGCTGGTTCTAAAAAATATGTTCCACTAAGCCAAAATAGGCCATGAATCGGTTCCGCTTGGTTGTTGGGGAACTGTTCATGGCTTATTGGGTTCCTATCTTTCAAACATCAACCGCCGATAATCGTCAGTTCTTTCGGATAGCTCGTCAGCACATCGGCCGTACCATCAGCGCGGATATACACATCATCCTCGATCCGGACGCCGCCGACAATAGGATCATAGACGCCTGGTTCCACCGTGAACAGCAGCCCCGGCTCGATGATCGTATGATTTTGACCCGATACCGAAGGCTGCTCATGCACATCCATTCCGAAGCCATGTCCAACCCGGTGGGTGAAAAGCGGGCCAAAGCCGCGCTGCGTAATCGCCTCTCGTGCCGCTTGATCAACGGCTGACAAAGGGACACCGGCACACGCTGCCGCTATGCCTGCTTTGTTGGCCGTCAGCACCGCATCGTAGATGTCACGCTGCGCCTGTGATGGCTCGCCTATTACAAAAGTACGCGTAATATCAGAGCAATAGCCACCCTCCTGAACGCCGATATCGATCAGCAGAAAATGGCCATTTTCCAGCTTATAAGGTCCCGGCACACCATGAGGCAGCGCCGATCTTGCGCCTGTGAGCACAATCGATTCGAAGGCCGGACGATCGGCTCCAAGCTTGCGCATCTGATATTCGAGCTCGGCTGTCAGCTCGATTTCGGTTACGCCCACGGCAGCTCTGCTGACCGTATGCGCCACTACCTGCTCCACCATATGAACGGCGGTCCTCACCTTCGCAATTTCATCCTCGCTTTTTTTCATCCGCAGCGACAGAATGAAAGCCTCCAGATCAACGAAGCTTCCTTCCGGAAAAGCGGATTGAAGCCGTTCGGCCTTTGCGACCGACACGGCTTCCTTCTCGATGCCGATGGAGCGCTCGCTGCCCGTGGTGTACTTTTTCAACACGTCATAGGCATTGTCCGTATCGGAGATTGGCACTGTAGAGTGCGGATCAGCATGCTTTTCCGCTTCCGGCAGGTCGAGCAACGGCATATACAGCTTCTCCTCGCCCGTTGCCGCGTCTAAAGTAAACGCTAGAAAACGCTCATGGGGATTGCAATAGAAGCCGGTAAAATAATAAACGTTCGTAGGCGATGTTATCATCGCGAGATCGATTGCATTTTGCTTCATATAACCAAGCAAGCTTTGTTTTCGGGACTGCCAGACGGATTGTCCAGTCAATGTGGTTCCCCCTTTATTTTTATCATACCGGAATGGTCGTTTGTTCGTTTTGTTGGGCTTTGCGCTGCTTCATCGCACGGTACGGTATTGTATAGCGGCGACCTGCCATGTATGGCATTGCATGTCAGCCTCCCGCATGTTCGGCATTGCATGTCAGCCTGCCGCATAATCGGCTCCCTCCATTGTAGCATAACCGTTCGCCCGTTTCCTCGCGCCGCTCCTATTATATTCGCCCGCCGGGCAAGGTATAATGGACGTAGAGATTGTAAACGAGAGGATGATCTTCATGTTGAGTTTTGAGCAAAAGCTGTCCAATTACGCCGAACTGATCGTACGCATCGGAGCCAACGTCCAGCAGGGACAATCCGTCATGCTGAATGCATCGGTGGATGCCATCGAGCTTACGCGGCTTGTCGTTAAAAAAGCCTATGAAGCCGGTGCCTATCAGGTAAAAGTGAGCTGGCATGACGACGCCGTCTCGCGTATCAAATATGATTTGGCGCCGGAGGCGTCGCTGCTGGAGGAGCCGAAATGGTCTGCCGGCGAAAAGCTCGAAATGGCCGAGCAAGGCGCGGCATCGATTACAATCAGCACTGCTGATCCTGACTTGCTTCGCGGCGTGCCGATCGAGCGCGTCAATAGCACCGACCGGGTGCTTCGCAAAGCGAATGAGAAATACCGCCAATATGCCCAAGCCTTCAAATTCAGCTGGTCGCTGGCTACTGCCCCTTCCGCTGCTTGGGCGGCAAAAGTATTTCCTGACGTTCCCGAGGAGGAGCAGATCGGCAAGCTTTGGGATGCAATCTTCAGCATGGTGCGGGCCGACCAGCCTGATCCGATTGCCGCTTGGGAGGCTCATATTCGCGTCCTGAAAGAGAAGGCTGCTTACTTGAATGATAAGAGCTATAAGGAGCTGCACTATACCGGCCCTGGTACGGATCTGACGATTGCTTTGCCGGAGGGCCATGTATGGCTGGGCGGCAGCAAAAGCAATGAGCAGGGCACGCTGTTCGTGCCCAACCTGCCGACGGAGGAGGTCTATACCGCCCCGCTTCGCACGGGCGTCAACGGTACAGTCTCCAGCACGAAACCGCTGAGCTATAACGGTAATGTCATCGACCGCTTCTCGTTCACCTTCGAGAACGGGCGTGTCGTAAGCGTTTCTGCGGAGCAGGGCGAGGAAGCGCTGAAAGGGCTGATCGAGACCGACGAGGGCTCGCATTATTTGGGCGAGGTGGCGCTCGTTCCGCATCATTCGCCGATCTCGGACTCGAACATTTTGTTCTACAAAACGCTGTTCGACGAAAACGCCTCCTGCCATCTCGCCGTCGGCAGCGCTTATGCCTCCTGCGTGGAGGGTGGAGCAAAGATGTCGCAAGAGGAGCTGGCTGCGAAAGGATTAAACCGCAGCATGGCACATACGGATTTCATGATCGGCTCAGGCGAGCTGAACATTTACGGCATCACAGCCGATGGGCAGCGCGAAGCTGTGTTGTTGAACGGCAATTGGGCGTTCTAGGGGGAGCGTATCTGCGGGAAAACCGGTTCGCTGCGCGTTTCGGCTCAGGCTGCCGTTCTTGATTCCATCTCTAAACTCGCTTCGCGCGCCTTCAGATGGATAGAATCTTCAAAATGTCATCCTGAGCTCGAAACGCTCCGCTGCCCTGCCGCCCCCAACCTTAACCAGTTCAGAATAAACAGGCTTTGCCGTCTTATCGGCAAAGCCTGTTTTACGATTACAATTTTCTTCGATTAGCTGTCTTCTTACGCTTGCTTCATCCTATTGAGCTGTTTAGCGGAATAGGCTCGTTGTTTAGTTATGTCAGTGCTCGATGCACCACTTTAACGCAGCAAGCTCCTTATTTAGTTGTATTCGAGCTCGATGCGCCAATTTAGCGAAACACGTTCGTTATTTTGCGCATCCAGATTCGTTATTCGTTTAACCCGTGAGTTACTTTTTCTCTGCAACGAAGCAATTTTCGCTTTCCGTGAACCTTGGTTCGCGAATAGCGAAGTTTAGTTCGCTGTTGGCGATCCCCCACTAGTTTGACCGTTCATTAGCGAATTTGGCTTCGTTACATTGCGAGGCAGGTTCGCTATTCTGTGCCTGGAGTTTGGTTACCCCATTTCAGCGAAGCAACTTCGCTATTTACCTTGCTGCAGCGCCCTGCCACACTTTAGCGAAGCAGGTTCGCTATTTTGCGAAGCTAGGTTCGTTATGCACTTGACCTGTGAGTTACTTTTTCGCTGCAACGAAGCAATTTTCGCTTTCCGTGAACCTTGGTTCGCGAATAGCGAAATTTAGTTCGCTGTTGGCGATACCCCACCAGTTTGTCTGCTCATTAGCGAACTTGACTTCGTTACATTGCGAAGCTGGTTCGCTATTTTATATAACTAGGTTCGTGGCTACAGTTAACGCAGCAAGTTCCTTATTTAGTTGTATTCGAGCTCGATGCGCCAATTTAGCGAAGC